>JBEENS010000001.1:0-144140 GCA_041192105.1 Pseudomonadota bacterium
TGGGCTTTGGCGTCGCCGAAGGCCCGGACGTGGAATTCGACGATTACAATTTCACCAAGCTGAACATCCCGCCCGACCATCCCGCCCGCCAGATGCAGGATACGTTCTATGTCGCGGCGCAGGCGGACGGCGCCAGTCACGTCCTTCGCACCCACACCTCGCCGGTGCAGGTGCGCACCATGCTGAACGCCAAGCCGCCCATTCGCGTGATTTCGCCGGGCCGCACCTATCGCGTGGATTCCGACGCTACCCATTCGCCCATGTTCCACCAGGTCGAGGCGCTGGTGGTGGATGAAGGCATTCACCTGGGCCATCTGAAATGGACGGTGGAGCAGTTCTGCAAGGCCTTCTTTGAGATCGACCAGATCGAACTGCGCGCCCGTCCCAGCTTCTTTCCCTTCACCGAGCCCAGCCTGGAATGGGACATGCGCTGCGATCGCAGCGTGCCGGGCAAGATCACCTTCGGCACCGGCGATGACTGGCTGGAGCTGGGCGGCAGCGGCATGGTCCATCGCAAGGTGCTAGAAAATTGCGGCATCGACCCGAACAAGTATCAGGGCTTTGCCTTCGGCTTCGGGCTGGACCGCATGGCGATGCTGAAATACGGCATGCCCGACATCCGCAGCTTCTTTGAATCAGATTTGCGCTGGCTGAAGCATTACGGCTTTCAGCCGCTGGATATTCCCACCCTTGATGGTGGGCTGAGCAAATGAAGTTCACTTTATCCTGGCTGAAAGAACATCTCGACACCGATGCTGATGCCGCCGCCATCGGCGACAAGCTGACCAGCATCGGGCTGGAAGTGGAAAGCATCACCGATCCGGGCGCCGCGCTGAAGGATTTCGTGGTCGGCGAAGTCATCACCGCCGACAAGCATCCCAATGCCGACAAATTGCGGCTGTGCAGCGTTAGTGACGGCAAAGAGACGCTGCAGATCGTTTGCGGCGCGCCCAATGCCCGGGCTGGCATCAAGGTGGTGCTGGCGCGACCCGGCACGGTCATTCCCGCCAGCGGCGACGTGCTGAAGCTGGGCAATATCCGCGGCGTGGAATCGCGCGGCATGATGTGCTCGGCCCGCGAACTGCTGCTGGGCGAAGATCATGACGGCATCATCGAACTGAAGGCGGGCGCCAAGGTCGGCGCGCCGGTGAGCGCCGCGCTGGAAGAGGCGGGGCTGCTGGCCAACGTTCCGCTGTTCGATGTGTCGATCACGCCCAATCGCGGCGATGCGGCGTCGGTGTTCGGCATCGCCCGCGACCTGGCCGCCAGTGGGCTGGGCACGCTGAAGACAGAAAAGGTCCAGCCGATGGCGGGCAAATTTCCCAGCCCGAAGAAAATCACGCTCGATTTTGCGCCCGAGAACAAAACGGCCTGCCCGATCTTCGCCGGCCGGCTGATCCGCGGTGTCAAGAATGGTCCCGCCCCCAAATGGGTGCAGGACCGGCTGAAGAGCGTGGGCATGCAGTCCATCTCCGCGCTGGTGGATGCCACCAACCTGATTTCGCAGGATCGCGGCCGCCCGCTGCATGTCTTCGACGCCGACAAGCTGAGCGGCAACCTGCATGCGCGCATGGCTAACGACCACGAGCAGGTTCTGGCGCTGGACGAGAAGACCTATGTGCTGGATGCGGACACCATCGTCATTGCCGATGACAGTTTCGCGCGCGGCATCGCCGGCGTCATGGGTGGGATGGACACCGGCAGCTTCGCGGACACCGTGAACGTCTTCATCGAATCCGCATGGTTCGATCCGGCCCACATCGCTCGCACAGGTCGCAAGCAGGCCATCATTTCCGACGCCCGCTATCGTTTCGAGCGCGGCGTCGATCCGCAATTTGTGCTGCCGGGCCTGGAGCTTTGCACCCAATACATCCTGGAATGGTGCGGCGGCGAAGCCTCCGATGTGGTGATCGCCGGCGAACTGCCGCCGCCGCACAAGCCGATCCCCTTCGATCCCGCCTTTGTCCAGACGCTGGGCGGCATCACCGTGCCGCAAGGCGAGATCAAGCGCATCCTGGAAGCACTGGGCTTTGTGGTCGATAGTAACTGGCTGGTGGGGCCGCCGAGCTGGCGCCATGACGTGGACGGACCCGCCGACCTGGTGGAAGAAGTGGTGCGCATCCATGGCCTGCAGGGCGTCACTTCGGTGCCGCTGCCGCGAACCAGCGGCGTGGCCGCGCCGGTCCTGTCCAAGGCCCAGCGCCGCACCCGCACCGCCCGCCGGGCGCTGGCGGCGCGCGGTTTCAATGAGACCGTGTCTTTCTCTTTCATCGCCCGCGGCCAGGGCAAATTGTTCGGCGGTGGCGACGGTGCCCGCCAGCTTTCCAATCCCATCGCCTCGGACCTTGATGCGCTGCGTCCGTCGGTGCTGCCGTCGCTGCTGGCGGCGGCTTCGCGCAATGTGGCGCGCGGTTTCGCCAATCTGCAATTATTCGAAATCGGCGCGGCGTTCGACAGCGGCGTGCCCGGTGAACAGAAAAATGTCGCCGCCGCTATTCGCGCCGGCACCGGTGAGCGGCACTGGCAGAAGGGCGGCGAAACTTCCGGCTTGTTCGCAGTGAAAGCCGACCTGCTGGCGGCCCTCGAAGCCATTACCGGCGCGCCCATGTTGGCACCCATGACCCAGGGCGGTCCCGGCTGGTATCATCCGGGCCGCAGCGGCACTATCGCCATGGGCCCCAAAGTGATCGCCCAGTTCGGCGAGATTCATCCCAAGGTGCTGGCGGCATTTGATCTCAAAGGTCCGGCCGCCGGATTCGAAATCTTCCTCGAAGCCATTCCCGATCCGAAAACCAAGGGCAAGGGCAAGGGCAAGGCCAAGCCGCTGTTCTTGCCCTCGCCCTATCAGGCCATCGAACGCGACTTCGCCTTTGTGGTGGACGCCAAGCTTGCGGCGAGCGAGATTGTCAAGGCGGTAAAGCTGGCCGACCGCAACCTGATCGATAGCGTCACGGTATTCGACGTTTATGAAGGCAAGGGCGTGCCAGACGGCAAGAAGTCGGTGGCAGTGGCCGTGCGCATCCAGCCGAAGGATGCCACCCTGACCGAGGCAGAGATCGACGCGCTGGCACAGAAGATCGTTGCCGCCACGATCAAGCTCGGCGCGACGCTCAGAAGCTAGTCTCCATCTGTCATTCCCGGCCGAGCATTGCGTTCGCAATGTAAGGGGAAGGGAAGCCAGCTATTCAACAACGCGCGGTTTCAGCACCTGGGTCCCCTTCCCTCGCGATGCTATGCATCGCTCGCCGGGGATGACATTCAGGGGAACGGCAGCAGCTTGGGGCTTGCGCCCATCTCCTTGGCCAGCTTTTCAAACTCGGCTTTGGCGCGCGGGTTGGAACGCTGGTGGCGTTCGGCGAAAATCATTTCATTCTTCTGGGTATGTTCAAAGCCAGTGAACTCGGTGACCCGCACCTTGTAACCATGGGCTTCCAGATACAGGCCGCGCAGCACATTGGTCAGATGTGAGCCCAGCTCGCGGCGGTGAATGCCGTGCCGCCATAGTTGGTCGAGCGGGCCTTTGACGCGTTCCAGTTCGCGCGCCACTTCCGCCTGGCAGCAGGGCACCAACGCCACGAACTTCGCTTCATGTTTGAGCGCGAACAGGATGGCTTCGTCGGTGGCGGTGTCGCAGGCATGCAGCGCCGTGACAATGTCCACCGCGCCCAGCGCGGCTTCCGCGATCTTGCCTTCCACGAAATCCATGCGGTCGAAACCGCTCTCAGCGGCAATCTTCTTGGCCGTCTCGATCAGCTCGGGCCGCGCCTCCACCGCGATCACCTTGCCGCGCCCGGCGGGCGCGAAATACAGGTCGTAGAGAATGAAGCCCAGATAGGATTTGCCCGCGCCCAGATCGGCCAGCGTCGGCTGGTCTTTCTCTGCCAGTGCGGCGTCGATCGCGGGCTTTATCAGCTGCGCCAGGTGCTGCACCTGCTTGAGCTTGCGCCGCGAGTCCGCATTCAGCCCGCCATTGTGGGTGAGGATGTGCAGGGCCTTCAGAAGCGGCTGCGATTGGCCGGGCCAGAGGTCGCTCGCAACGCTCGCTCCCTTTTTCGTTTGGTCGCTCCGGCTCTCGCCGATGCTCCGGGCAACCGCATTGTCGGTCTTTTTCATCTGTGGAAGCCGGTCAAGAAATGGGAGACTCCATGATAATAGTTGTAAGCGCGGATCTTCCAGTAATCCATCTGCGCCCATTCTTTCGGCGGCGTCAGGTCGTTCCAGTCCGCCGAAAGACTCTTCTCGATCTCATTGGCCATATAGATGCGCCGTCGCCCCTGCCAGTAATGCAGGAAGGTGTCCTTCACCTCCGCCACCGGAATCTGGCTCAGCCGCAGCACTTCGCTGAGGGCGAACTGTTCCAGGGTGGGGAATTTCTTGGCCCGGCCGATCAAGACGTCGATGAAGGCCAGGGTGTCTTCCATCACCAGCACATGCACCGGCGATACCCCGATCAGTCCCGAATTGAACATCCAGCTTTGCGCCACGTCATAGTGATAGCGCCCCAGATGCGGCAGGTGGGTGCGAAAGCCCTTCAGGGGCGGGAAAGGGTCCATCAGCTCAAAGCCGTTCATCACCACCGCCGCCTTGGTCACTGACCAGTTTTCCTGTGGCGCCATCTTTTGCGTCACCTCGGCATGAAAGCCGGGCCGTATGATGGAGTCGGAATCCACAAAACAGACCGGCCCCGCAAAGCGGGTCAGGGCGTCCAGCACCACGGCTGGCTTGATGCGGTGATGGTAAAGCCCCTCGCCCGACCAGGCCGGAATCTGACCTGATATGTCCACCACCTCGACCGGCCAGCGGGCATAGACGGTGGGGGCGTCGGTATAGATGACGATCCGGGCGGCCGCCGTCTCGCCCAGTTCCGCGCGCAGGGAAATCAGGCTGTAGCGCAGCTCCCGCCGGTATTTCGGCTGGCCGCCATAGTCGAGATAAAGGTAGTGCAACATGGCGTGGTTATAGCCGGAAAAGGCGTTGGAATGGGGGGCCGCAGTCTGCTAGACCCCGGCCGGCCTCATGTAGCGAAGCGATAGGCCATTAAAAGAGCCAAATGCCCGACCTGTCCAAAATCCGCAACTTTTCCATCGTCGCCCATATCGACCATGGCAAGTCCACCCTGGCCGACCGGCTGATCCAGTTCACCGGCACCGTCTCCAGCCGCGAGATGACCAACCAGATCCTGGATTCGATGGATATCGAGCGGGAGCGCGGCATCACCATCAAGGCCCAGACCGTCCGGCTCGACTACAAGGCCGCCGATGGCGAGATGTATGTCCTGAACCTGATGGACACGCCGGGCCATGTCGACTTCGGCTATGAGGTCAGCCGCTGCCTGGCCGCCTGCGAAGGCGCGCTGCTGGTGGTCGACGCCAGCCAGGGCGTGGAAGCCCAGACCCTGGCCAATGTCTATCAGGCGATTGATGCCGGATTGGACATCGTGCCGGTCCTCAACAAGATCGACCTGCCCGCCGCCGAGCCGGAGCGGGTCAAGAGCCAGATCGAGGATGTGATCGGCATTGACGCCAGCGAGGCGATTGTGATTTCCGCCAAGACCGGCATCGGCATCGAGCTGGTGCTGGAAGCGGTGGTCAAGCGCCTGCCCCCGCCCAAGGGTGAGTTGAACGCGCCTCTGAAGGCGCTGCTGATCGATTCCTATTACGACGCCTATCTGGGCGTTGTGGTTCTGGTGCGCATCATCGATGGCGAAATCAAGAAGGGCCAGAAGATCCGCATGATGGCCGCCGATGCGGTCTATCAGGTGGAGCAGATCGGCGTCTTCAAGCCCAAGAAGGTCGGCGTCGAAAAGCTGGGCCCGGGCGAAGTCGGCTACATCACCGCCCAGATCAAGCAGGTCGCCGACACCAAGGTGGGCGACACCATCACCGACGAGCGCAAGGGAACCGCCCAGGCCCTGCCCGGCTTCAAGGCGGCGCAGCAGGTGGTGTTTTGCGGGCTGTTCCCGGTGGACGCCGCTTTGTTCGAAGATTTGCGCGAAGCGCTGGGCAGGCTGCATCTCAATGACGCCAGCTTTACTTACGAAACCGAAAGCAGCGCGGCGCTGGGCTTTGGCTTCCGCTGCGGCTTTCTGGGTTTGCTGCATCTGGAAATCGTGCGCGAACGGCTGGAGCGCGAATTCAATCTCGACCTGATCACCACCGCGCCGAGCGTGATCTATCACATCTACATGAACGACGGCACGATGAAGGAATTGCACAATCCGGCCGACATGCCGGATGTCACCTACATCAACCGCATCGAAGAACCGTGGATCAAAGCCACGGTGCTGGTGCCCGATGAGTATCTGGGCAGTGTCCTGAAGCTATGCGAGGACCGGCGCGGACGCCAGGTCGAGCTCACCTATGCGGGCAACCGCGCCATGGTGATCTATATGCTGCCGCTGAACGAAGTGGTGTTCGACTTCTATGACCGCCTGAAAAGCGTGTCGCGCGGCTATGCCAGCTTCGACTATCACATCGAGAAATACGAAGAAGGCGACCTGGTGAAAATGTCCATCCTGGTCAATGACGACCCGGTGGATGCGCTGAGCATGATCGTCAACCGCCAGCGTGCCGAAGGCCGGGGCCGGGCGATGTGCGAAAAACTCAAAGACCTGATCCCGCGCCACATGTTCAAGATTCCGATCCAGGCGGCCATCGGCGGCAAGGTGATCGCGCGCGAAACCCTTTCGGCGCTGCGCAAAGACGTGACCGCGAAATGCTATGGCGGCGACATCAGCCGCAAGCGCAAGCTCCTCGACAAGCAGAAAGAGGGCAAGAAGAAGATGCGCCAGTTCGGCAAGGTGGAAATTCCGCAGGAGGCCTTCATCGCCGCCCTCAAGATGGACGACAACTGAGCCAATTACTCACCGGGCTACCTAGTCAAGGCGAGCCGCAATGCATGTAGCCGTTATTGATATTGGAAAGCCCGACAAGAATTTGGGCTGGGCAATTGATGGAGCGCGCTTTTCTTGCTGCGGCAGCAACCTCGACGCATGCGTCGCCATGCTATGCGATGCTTTACGCGATGGCCCACTCGCATTGGGTTTTGAATCGCCGTTGTTTGTGCCAATGCGGCAAGTAGCGTCAGATTTAACCAAAGCACGCGTAGGAGAGTGCGCAAATGCTATCAATAGACCGTTTTCGGCCGCTCCTGGAGCATCAGTACTTGTTACCGGATTGGTCGTGATCCCTTACGTCCTTGCGAAAATTCGTGAAATCATGCCGCACGCTGAGGCGACCTTGGATTGGCGAGCGCCAGTTTCTGCCAATAGCTTGCTGCTTTTCGAGGCGTTTGTTTCCAATCAACGGGGCAGCGGACCTAATCGGCACACTGACGATGCCAAGTTGGCGATTTCAGCTTTTCAAAAATGTATTTCGAATCTAGTCGAGCTGGAAAGTTCTTTAGTCACACCCATTTGCTTAAACTTACTTGGCGCGATGCTGCTACGAACGGGTTGGACGCAAGACCTCACAGTGCTCGAACGGCAATGTCTGGTTGTGAAAGTTTAGCTATGACAAGCGACCTCCCAGGACGTGCCTCTATTGTCCTAGAGACGCGTATTAACCACGCCTGTTAACGCGGCGTGATTGTCGTTCCTTTCCACGCTAACCAAGCGGCGATGCGTTTTTCCTTCCGCAAAGAACCCGCGCCGCGCTGGGTGGATAGTGCCAACCTGCACTGGACGCCCGAATAGCCGCTGTTTTACGGCTCCGGCTTTGCCTCCGACGAGTCCTTCGGCAATTTCCCGAAGGCCGATGCGCCGGAGCGCATCACGCCGGCCAAACCAGTCAAGGCCGCCAATACCAACCGCGCGGCGCACCTGCTGCTGATCCGACTTGGCATCGGGCTGGCGCACGGTTTTGGATTCTACATGCTGCTGCAGCTACGCGTGGCGGGCGTCTGGCCGGGCAGCGATCCCTATCTTTTTGCTGCGCTGGCACTGGCCGGCCTGTTTGCGCCCATTGTCCTGCTGGAAGCGCTTGGCGAGATTCCCGCGCCGCTGCTGGCGCTATGGACCGGGATTGTCGCCGCCGCGCTGGCCAGCCTGGGGCTTTATAATCACTGGCGCATCCAAGGGCCGGAACAGGCCCATGCCGGTCTCGCGCTGGCGATCCTGGCGGCGCTTATTTTGGTGACGGCGCATGCCTTGCTGCGCGCGGTCGTGCGCGGCGGAAAACTCATTGCCAGTTACCGCACCAGCTTTGATGCAACCTGGACCCTGCTCGCGCGGCTGGCGGTATGGCTGCTGATCACCGGCACGGTGTGGGCGGTGGTGGGATCGGGCAACAGCCTGTTCAACTGGCTGCGCGCGCATTACCCGATGCTGCGCCTGACGGTCGAGCCGACCCTGCTGACCTTGCCGCTGGTCGGACTGGTCAGCGCTGTCGCCCTTCACCTGACCGGCAGCGGGACATGGCTGCGGCGGCAGGCCCGCAATGCCCTCCTCGCCTGCTGCACCGTGGCGCTGCCGATGCTGGTGGCGGCGTCTGGCGCAGTCGTCATCGCCTGTTTTGTCCTGGGCCCGCCCTTGCTGGCGCTGTCGCTGAGCCTAGCTTTGCTGCTGGTGATCGCCGTCAATGCCTCCTATCGCGGCGAGATGCCAAGAGGCGCATGGCGCCGATGGTCCGAATTTGTCGCCGCCTTCCTGATCGTCGCGCTGGTGCTGCTGGCATGGGCGGCCTTGTGGACGCGGGTGGCGGAGTTCGGCTGGACCTCGGCGCGCATCTATGCCGGCGCGATCCTGACGATGCTGGGCCTGTACGGCCTCTGCTACGGCGGCGCGGCGATGATCTCCATTGGCGGCGGACGCTGGATGCAGCGCATCGAACCAGCCAACCGGATCATGGCGCTGCAGCTGATCGCCGCCTGCCTGGCGCTGGCCAGCCCCATGGCCGATCCGCTGCGGCTGGCGGTGACGGCGCAGACCGCGCGGCTTGAGACCGGCAAGGTGAATCCCGCCGCGTTTGATTTCGATTATCTGCGCCAGCGCGGCGTGCGCTTCGGCCAGCAGGCGCTGGCGGGCATGGCGCAAAGCGGCTCGCCCGAGATCGCGCGCCACGCCTCTGTTACGCTGGCCTCGGTGCGGGGCGGCGATGCGCCCACCCCCACCGAGATCGGTGCCAATATCATTGTCCACACACAGGGGGCGCGGCTGCCCTCGTCGCTGCTGGCCCAGGATTGGTCTGGGGCGGGCCAGAATGTTCCGCCCTGCCTGACCAGGCCCGCTCTGTCCTGCGATGCCTGGTTCCTGGACCTGGACCGTGACGGCACAAACGAGATTTTGCTGGTCTATGGCACCGATGCGCGCTGGTGGGCGGCGGGGATGAAGGAAAATGAGCAGGGCTGGACGGCAGCCGCCAGTTTTGCATCGCCCTCCTGCCGCGGCACCCTGGCGTCCCTGCGCAGCGGCCGATTCACCCTGACCGATCCCCTGCCCGGCTGGCGCGACCTGCTGGTCTCTGGCATGCGGCTTAGCGCCAAGCCCGCGCAAACCGCCGAACTGCCCTGCCCGGCGCTTACTTCTAGATAACTCCTCCGGCTTTCGCTGGCCCGAGGGCCAGCTACAGCCACCTCCCCTTCCATGCGCTACGCGCAAAGGGGAGGCTCTTCGACAAACGGGCAGTAAGTCGGTATTAAGCGCGCGATTTTCGCGAGTTCTTATGCCCGTCACCGCCCTGATCGATTATGGCTCCGGCAACCTCGCCAGCGCAGCGAAGGCGCTGGCGCACGCCGCGAACGGAACATGCGAGATCGTCACCACCGCCGATCCGGACGTGGTGCTGACCAGCGAGCGCGTGGTGCTGCCCGGCGTCGGCGCTTTTGCTGACTGCATGAAAGGGCTTTGCGCCGTGCCCGGCATGGTCGAGGCGCTGCGCGAGAAAGTGCTGAAAGAAGGCGCGCCCTTTCTGGGCATCTGCGTCGGCATGCAGTTGCTGGCGACGGTGGGCGTGGAGTTCGGTCGCCAGGCGGGATTGGGCTGGATCGCCGGCGAAGTGGTGAAGATCACGCCCGACGATACAGGGATGAAGATTCCGCACATGGGCTGGAATGAACTGAAATTCGAGCAGCCTCATGCGCTGCTGGACGGCATCGCGCCCGGTGCGCACGCCTATTTCGTGCATAGCTTTCAGTTCAAGCCGGTGCTGCCCGAAGACCTGATCGCCACCACTGATTATGGCGGGCCGCTGACCGCCATGGTGGGCAACGAGAATATTGCCGGCACCCAGTTCCATCCAGAAAAGAGCCAGGCCACTGGCCTGAAGCTGCTGGAAAACTTTTTGAAATGGCGTCCCTAGACAGTCGGCGTTTTTCACCCTTCGACAAGCCCAGGGTGAGGCAATAGCAAAAATCCTTATGCTGAGCTTGTCGAAGCATGAGGCCTAGAGTGAAAAGAAGATGATCATATTTCCCGCCATCGATCTCAAAGACGGCGTCTGCGTTCGCCTCAAGAAGGGCGTGATGGCCGACGCCACCGTCTTCAACACCGACCCCGCCGCCCAGGCGAAAACGTTTCAGGCGCAGGGCTTTCAGTGGCTGCATTGCGTCGATCTCAACGGCGCCTTCGCCGGCAAGAGCGCCAACACCGACGCGATCAAGTCCATCCGCGCCGCCATCAACCTTCCCATCCAGCTGGGCGGCGGCATCCGCGACATGGCCGCAGTCGAGGGCTGGCTGGCAGCCGGCATCACCCGCGTGATCCTGGGCACCGCTGCCCTGACCGATCCCGAGTTTGTGAAAAGCGCCGCCCGGGCCTATCCGGGCCGGATCGTGGTCGGGGCCGACGCCAAGGGCGGCAGGATCGCCACCCAGGGCTGGGCTGAGATCTCCGAATTGACCCCGGTCGAGCTGGGCAAGCGCTTCGAGGATGCCGGCGTCGCCGCCGTCCTGTTCACCGATATTGACGGCGATGGGCTGCTCAAGGGGGTGAATGTCGGGGCGACCGCGGCGCTGGCCAGGGCCCTGTCCATCCCGGTCATCGCCTCGGGCGGGGTCGGCTCGATTGCCGATATCGACGCCCTGATCGCGGCCAACGAGCCGGGCATCGAAGGCGTGGTGGTGGGCCGGGCGCTGTATGACGGGCGGATCGACGTTCCGGCCGCCCTGGCGCGGACAGCCGCCGCCGGCTCGGGAAATTAACCATTCGTTTACAATGGGTTGAGGCGATTAGTCGGGCTTGTTCAAGCGCCGTGTGAGGTCGTCCAGCTGTTCGAGGCTGGTATAGGCAATTTTTACCTCACCCTTGTCCTCGCCTTTATTCACTCTGTGGGTGATGTGAACTTTCAAGCCCAAGACATTGGAAATACTGGTTTCCAAGGCTGTGATGTTGGGATCGCGGGGCGCTGGCGTTCCAGGATGCTTCCTGGCGTCCGAACGGCGTTCAGCTTGGCGCACCGTCAAGTCGCTTGCCATCAACTCCCTTGCCAGCGCTTCCGGGTCAGGGACGCCAAGTACCGCCCGGGCGTGACCCGCCGTCAGCTTGCCCTCCCGGACCCATGTCTTGACGCTTTCCGGCAGCTTTAGCAGCCGGATCGTGTTGGCGACATGGCTGCGGCTTTTGCCAATCTCCTTGGCAACGTCTTCCTGGGTGCGGCCGAATTTCTGGATCAGGTCCTGATAAGCTGTCGCCTCTTCTATGGCGTTGAGATCGGCGCGCTGGACATTTTCGATGATGGCGATTTCCAGCGCCTGGTCGTCGGCCAGTTCGCGCACCACCACCGGCACATCGTGCAATTTGGCGAGCTGGGCGGCGCGCCAGCGGCGCTCGCCCGCCACGATCTCATAGCGGTCCGGGCCGATGGGCCGGACCAGGATGGGCGACAATACACCCACTTCCTTGATCGAGGCTGCGAGGTTGGCCAACGGCTCCTGATCAAAGGTCTCGCGGGGCTGGTAGCGCCCCGGTGTCAGGAACGCGACCGGCAGCGTGCGCGTATCTTTTTTGCTTACGGGCTCGCCCTTCACGGCCGCAACTTCATCGCCGATCAGCGCCGAGAGGCCGCGCCCCAAACCGCGCGGACGATCCTGTGAGGGAGGATTCATGCTGCCGCCCGAATCCGTTCGCGCTGGATCAGTTCGCCCGCCAGCTTGATATAGGCCTGGCTGCCGGGACAGCGCAGATCATACACCAGCACCGGCACGCCATGCGACGGCGCCTCGGAAACACGCACGTTTCTGGGGATCATGGTTGTGTAGACTTTTTCGCCCAAGGTCTCGCGCACGTCGGCGGCGACTTGGTCGCTCAGCTTGTTGCGCTTGTCGAACATGGTCAGGACGATGCCCTGGATTTCCAGGGTGGGATTCAATTTCTCGCGCACCAGTTCGATGGTCTTCATCAGCTGGCTCAAACCTTCCAGCGCAAAGAACTCGCATTGCAGCGGCACCATCACCGCATCCGCCGCGGCCATCGCGTTCAAGGTGAGGAGGGTGAGGGAAGGCGGGCAGTCGATCAGGATGTAGGAGAATTGGTTTTCTCCGTGTACGGAATATTCTTCCAGCGCGTCCTTCAAAATGAAATTGCGCCGGGGCATGCTGGCCAGCTCCAGTTCGGCGCCGGACAGGTCGACCGTCGCCGGGACGAGGGAGAGGCCGGGGATGCGGGTGGCGACAATGGCCTCGGCCAGCCTGGCTTCGCCGGTGAGGACTTCATAGGTGGTGAGCTTGCGGTCCTGGCGGTGGATGCCCAGGCCCGTGGAGGCGTTGCCCTGCGGGTCGATGTCGATCACCAGGGTCGGCTCGCCGACGGCGGCCAGCGCCGTGCCCAGATTGATCGCGGTCGTGGTCTTACCGACGCCGCCCTTTTGGTTGGCGACGACCAGGATGCGCGGTTTTTTGGGGTTGGACATGACGGGGACCCAGCTCTCTCACACTCACTATAGCACCCGACGGATCGGTCTGGCTTGGGGCCTGAGAGACCTGCATATTCCAATATTTAGTGGCTTCGGTCAATTCAGGAGCTACATTTTGTCCTTTGAGGAAAAGGCAAACACTGTTCGGTCCGACGAAGCTGTAGGCATATTCCAGCAGCCGGGGCAGGGGGGCGCAGGCCCGGGCCGTGACGACGTCAAAGGCGCTGCGCGACAAGTCCTCCATCCGGACATTTTCTATGGTGACGTGCAGGTCCATGCGGTCTGCAGCGGCTTGCAGGAACGCACATTTCTTGGCGGTGGCCTCGTACAGCGTCACCGCGAGGTCCGGGCGCATTGCGGCCAGCACCAGGCCGGGAAAGCCAGCCCCCGAGCCTAGATCGGCGAGGTTTTTGGCGTCTGGTGGAATGAGGGGGGCCAGCTGGGCGGAATCCCAGAAATGCCGCCGCCAAGGGTCGTCCAAGCTGTTCTTGGAGACCAGGTTACGCCGGGCGTTCCAGTCTGTGAGCAGGTCGGCATAGGCCTCCAGCTTCACCATTGTTTTTTGTGAAACATTCGCCTGCAGGGCGAATTCCTCAGGCCCGAAGGGCATTTTTGGCCTTTTGGCTGCCTTTGACAAAGGCCAGAACGAGGGTGAGCGCCGCGGCCGTGACGCCTTCGATACGGGCCGCCTGGCCCAAGGTGGCGGGGCGGATGCGTTCCAGCTTCTGGCGCACTTCATTGGACAGGCCAGTGACTGCGCCATAATCGAGATCGGCGGGAAGGGCACGATCCTCGTCGCGGCGGAAGGCGACGATGTCGGCATCCTGGCGGTCCAGATAACCGGCATACTGGGCGTCTATCTCCAGCTGCTCGACAATTTCGGGCTGCAACGAGCTGAGTTCGGGCCAAATGCGGGTCAGGGAAGTGAAGTCCGTAAGGCTCAGGAGTTCCAAAGCATTGCGGCGGACCCCATCCAGCCGGATGGCGATGCCGTGCTTGGCGGCTCCATTGGGGGTCAGGGTCAGTTCTGAAAGTGTTTTTTGTGAAACATTCAGCTGATCCAGCTTGGCGGCGAGGGCGGCGGCGCGGCCTGCGCCTACGATCCCCCCGGCTTGCCCAAGCCGGGTCAGGCGCTGATCGGCATTGTCGGACCGCAGGGTCAGCCGGTATTCGGCGCGGCTGGTGAACATACGATAGGGCTCCGACACGCCCTTGGTCACCAGATCGTCGATCATCACCCCGATATAGGCCTGAGCGCGGTCCAGGATAACCGGCGCGGCGCCGCCTGCGGCCCGGGCGGCATTCCAGCCTGCCATCAAGCCCTGGGCAGCAGCCTCTTCGTACCCCGTGGTGCCGTTGATCTGGCCGGCGAGATACAGACCCGGCACGGACTTCACCTCCAGCGCCGGGGAAAGCTCGCGCGGATCAACATAGTCATATTCGATGGCATAGCCGGGGCGCTGGACCACGGCCTTTTCCAGCCCGGGAATGGTGGCCAGAAGCGCGATCTGGACATCCTGGGGCAGGGAGGTGGAAATGCCGTTGGGATAGATGGTATTGTCGTTAAGTCCTTCTGGTTCAAGGAAAATCTGGTGTGACTCGCGATCCGCGAAGCGGCTGACCTTGTCCTCTATCGAGGGGCAATAGCGCGGGCCGGTCGAGGCGATCTGGCCGGAATACATCGGCGAGCGATGCAAGTTGGCGCGGATCGCCGCATGGGTGGCCACGGTGGTGCGGGTGATGCCGCAGGCGATCTGCGGGGTGGTGATCGCCTTGGTGAGAAACGAGAAAGGCGAGGGCGGGTCGTCGCCCTGCTGCATTTCCAGCGCAGCCCAGTCGATGGTGCGGCCGTCCAGCCGCGGCGGCGTGCCGGTCTTCAGCCGGCCCATGGCGAGGCCAAAGTCATAGAGCGTTTTCGACAATCCCAGCGACGGCGCCTCGACACCGTCTTCGACTTTCATGCGTCCGGCGGGAATTTTGGTCTCGCCGATATGGATCAGTCCGTTCAAGAAGGTGCCGGTGGTCAGCACCACCTTGCCGCAGGCGATCTCCTCGCCAGCGCCGGTCAAAACGCCGACAACGATTCCGTCCTTTAAAATCAGGTCTTCGGCGGATCCCTCGCGAATTTCCAGAACGGAAATGCTGCGCAGCATGGATTGCATTGCTGCGCGGTAAAGCGCTCGATCTGCTTGCGCTCTTGGCCCCCTTACCGCAGGGCCCTTGCGCCGGTTGAGCAGGCGAAACTGGATACCCGCCGCATCGGCCACCCGGCCCATCAAGCCGTCCAGCGCATCGATTTCGCGCACCAGGTGGCCCTTGCCGACGCCGCCGATGGCGGGATTGCAGGACATCTCGCCCAGGGTTTCGAATTTGTGGGTGAGGAGTAGAGTGCGGGCGCCAAAGCGCGCCGCCGCGCTTGCGGCTTCGCAGCCGGCATGGCCCCCGCCAATGACGATGACGTCGTACCTCATGGCCGGGGTGAATAGGCGAGGATTTCCCCAGCGGCAAGGCTTGCCCTCAAAAGCAGGGCGGAACTGTGCTACCGGACGGGCCATGAGCGGCGCCCGGATTTCCATTGTCACCCCGTCCTTCAACCAGGCGGCTTTTGTCGAAGACACGCTGCGCTCGGTGCTCGACCAGGATTATCCGCATCTCGAATATGTCGTGATCGATGGCGGCAGCACCGACGGCTCGGTGGAGATCATCGAGAAATACCAAGACCGGCTGCACCATTTTGTCAGCGAGGCCGACACGGGCCATGGCAATGCGCTGAACAAGGGCTTTGCCAAAACCAGCGGCGAGATCATGGCCTGGCTCAACAGCGACGACAAATATTGTCCCTGGACCTTCCGCACCGTTGCCGAAATCTTCGACGCCCATCCCGATGTGATGTGGATCGCCGGCTGTCATGGCTTCTGGAATGATCGCGGCACGCTGATGTCCGTGCAGCCCCAATTCAAAAACATCTTTGACTACACCTCCGGCAATTTCACCTGGATCCAGCAGGAGACAGTGTTCTGGCGCCGGGCGCTCTGGGACAAGGCCGGCGCGCATATCAATGAAGATTATCGCTTCATGGTGGACGGCGAATTGTGGACGCGCTTTTTCCTGCAGACCGAACTATGGCATGCCACCTGTGCGCTGGGCGGCTATCGCCGCCATCGCGCCAACCGCGCCGCCCATCATCAGCGCGAATGTCAGGACGAAATGATCCGGGCCATCGAGACGATGCAGGACCGCGCCACACCGGATTATCTCGCAAGGCTCAGCCGCAATTATCGCCGCCTCGCCTACGATGTGCAGACATCAAGCTGGATGAAAACGAGTGCGCCGCGCCGCTAGATTATTTGCCGATGCAAAAATCGCGGAAGACGAAGTCCAGCAGTTCTTCGACATCGACACGGCCGGTGATGCGGCCGATGGCACGCGTCGCCAGGCGCAAATCCTCCGCCAGCAATTCGGGCTGACCGGCCGGCGCGGCGAGGCCGTGTTGGAGCGCGGCCATCGCCTCGCCCAGCGCATGGCGATGGCGCGGCCGTGTCAGGGCCGGTGATGCATCGCCGGTTTCCAACCGGCCACGCACCGTTACCGTCAGGCTTTCGATCAGCTGCGAGACCCCGGCGCCGGTCTTTAGCGAGATGCAGATTCCGTCACGCGCAAAGCCCAGGTCCGACTTGTTCCAGACGGTCAAATCGGGCGGCGGCAGATCGGGCGGCAACCCGGCGCGCGGCTCCGATACGCTGCCGTCGAGCAGCAGCAGGGTCATGCCGCCCTTAGCGTGGGACAGGGCGCGGCGCACGCCCTCGGCCTCGATGGCCTCGCTGGTTTCGCGCACGCCCGCGGTGTCGGCGACGGCCAGCAGATAGCCGCCCAGGTCCAGTCGCGCCTCGACCACGTCGCGGGTGGTGCCCGGCGTGTCCGAGACAATCGCCACATCGCGCCGGGCCAGCGCATTGATCAGCGAGGACTTGCCGGCATTGGGCGGACCCAGAATGGTCAGGCGCAGGCCTTCGCGCAGCGCCTCGCCACGCCCCGCATCATCCATATGTATTTGTATTTGCGCGTATATTTCCGCCGCCGCGCGGCGAGCGGCGGCAAATTCGGCATCGCCCACCCCGTCGTCGGAGAAATCTATCGCCGCTTCGGCCCGGCCCAGAGCCGCGATCAGCGCCGTCCGCCAACCCTCATACAGATCGGCCAGCGCCCCATCATGCTGGCGCAGCGCCTGGCGCAGCTGGGCCGGGGTTTGCGCATCGATCAGATCGGCGATGGCCTCGCCCCGCGTCAGGTCCAGCTTGCCGTTTTCCACCGCCCGCCGGCTGAATTCGCCCGGCTCGGCGGGCCGCAAGCCCAGCGCTGCAAAGGCCGAGAACACCGCCTCGCGCACCGCCCGTCCGCCATGCAGATGAAATTCGGCCAGGTCCTCGCCGGTGAAACTGTGCGGTCCCTCGAACCACAACAGCAGGGCCTGGTCGATGCCGGCCCCGTCAAAAGCCAGCCGCCGCAGCACCGCCTGGCGCGGCGCGGGCAAGGGGCCGGCCAATGCCGTCAGGGCAATACCGGCTTGCGGCCCGGAAACCCGGACCAGCGCAACCCCGGCCCGCCCCGGGGCGCTGGACAGGGCAAAAATCGTATCGGGCAAGGCTATTTGCCGTCCTTCTTGCCCATGGCGGCGGCGCTGTCCCACATCATTTTCTGGAATTTGCCGAAGGCCTCAGCACCGCCCAGCGGCATCCAGGCCTTCATCATGCCGTCCGGGTCGCCGGCATCGAACGCCGAACGCATCCGCTGCTGCATTTCCTCCAGCATCTTGGTCTGGATAGGCGCGACATCAGGCAAGCCCATAAAGGCCCGAGCCTCCTGCGGGGTCATGTCCATCTCGATCGTCACCTTCATGGCGGTACCTCTTGCGGGGTTTCGGGCGCTCTTTCGGCCCGGGTTCATTCAGGGTAAGTAACCCCGCCCCAAAAACATCACAGAAGCGGGCCGGCGGGAAGCCGTGCGCGCCCAATTGGAACATGACGATGAACAATGCCCTCGCCGCCAGCAACAGCCCCTATCTTGCCGCCCACAAGGACAATCTCGTGAAGTGGCGCATCTGGGGGGGCGAGGCGCTGGCCGAAGCCCGGGCCGCGGACAAGCCGATCCTGCTGTCCATCGGCTATACCGGCTGCAGCTGGTGCCATGTCCTGAATAGCGAGGCCTTCTCGGATGAAGCCGTCGCCGCCAAGATCAACGACAATTTCATTCCCATCCTCGCCGACCGCGAGGAGCGGCCTGACCTCGACCTGATCTATCAGGGCGCTGCGGGCGCCATGCGCCACAATGGCGGCTGGCCGCTCAATATCTTCCTGACGCCCGACGGCGCCCCCTTTTGGGTGACGGGCTATCTGCCCCGCGAAGACAAGCAGGACATTCCATCCTTCACGCGTGTGCTGGGCGATGTCGCCACGCTCTACCAGACCGACAAGGTCAAGGTGGCGGAGATCTCGGCCACCGTGCGCGCCAGCCTGGAGAATCTCTACAATCGCGACATGGCCACGCCGCAGGAGAATATGAACCTGGACATGGCGGCACTGCGCATCGCCCAGAATTACGACATCTTCTTCGGCGGCCTGAATGGCCAGATAAAATTTCCCAATGCCCTGTTGCTGGAACTGATGTGGCGCGCCTTCCTGCGCACCGGCATGCCGCAATTCTCGCAGATCATTTTTACCACCCTCGACTCCATGCTGTTCGGCGGCGTCCACGACCATATCGGCGGCGGCTTCTTCCGTCACAGCTCGGACGAGCGCTGGCTGGAGCCGGTGTTCGAGAAGATGCTGTATGACAATGCGCAGATTATCGAGGTCTGCATCAGCGCCGCCCAGTTCAACCGCAATGAACTGTGCCGCCAGCGCGTCACCGAAACCGTCGAATGGCTGCTGCGCGACATGCGGGTCGGCGATGGCTTCGCTGCGGCGATCGGCTCGGGTGACGAAGCCGAAGACGGCAAATTCTACACCTGGAGCGAAGCGGAGATCGACGCCGCGCTGGTGGGCACTTTCTCGGCCCGCTTCAAGCAGGTCTATGGCGTGACGCGGGATGGCAATTTCAAGGGCCGCAACCTACCGCGACGCCTGGGCAATCCGGTCCCCGCCAATGAAGCGGACGAAGCCCTGCTGGCCAAGCAGCGCAGCATGTTGCTGGCCGCGCGCGAAAAGCGCGCCAAGCCCCGGCGCGACGAACGCCTGCTGGCCGACTGGAACGGCCTTGCCATCGCCGCCATCGCGCGCGCCGGCATCGTGTTCGAGAAACCGGAATGGGTTCAGGCCGCAATCGCCGCCTTCGACCATGTCTCCCTGACCCTGGGCGAGGGCGACCGCCTGGCCCATGTCGCCAGTGGCGGCGTGAAGGGCATCGGCGGCTTTGCCGATGACTATGCCAATATGGCGCGCGCCGCGCTGCAGCTTTGGGAAGTCACGGGCGACGAGCGCTTTCTGGCGCCGGCCAAGCTGTGGACCAAGACGCTGGACACGCATTTCTGGAACACCCAGATCGGCGGCTATTGCTACACCGCCGGCGATGCCGAGCCGCTGTTCATCCGCCCGCGCATGTTGTTCGACAATCCCACCCCGTCCGCCAACGGCACCATGCTGACGGTGCTGACGCGGCTGGCGCTGCTCACCGGCGAAACCGACTATATGAGCCGCGCCTCGACCCTCGGCGCCACCTTTGGCGATGAAGCCAACCGGGTGATGAACGGATCGGGCAGCTTCTTTGGCGGCTTTGAATATCTCGCCAACAGCCTGATCATCCTGATCGTGGGGCATAAGGGTAACGCCAAGACCCAGGAACTGGTGCGCACCTTCTGGGGCAAGCCGGTCCCCAACGGCATGGTGGTGCAGATCGAGCCGGGCGACCCCTTGCCGCCGGGCCATCCCGCCACCGGGCGCGGTATGCAGGGCGGCCATCCGACCGCCTATATCTGCCAGTCGGGTCAATGCTCAGACGGCTTCACCGATGCAGCCATTCTGGCCAACGCCCTCACCCTCCCGGCGCAAATGCGCCAGCAGGTCCAGCAGAACTGAGATGATGATCAAGGCGATCCGTTTCGAAAAGTCCGGCGGCAGCGATGTGCTGCAGCTTGTCGAGTTCGATCTGCCGCAGCCGGCCAAGGGCCAGGTGCGGGTGAAGCACAGCGCCATCGGCGTCAACTTCATCGACACCTATCACCGTACCGGCCTGTATCCCTTGCCGCTGCCCTCCGGCCTGGGCTCAGAAGCAGCGGGCGTGGTCGAGGCGCTGGGCGAAGGCGTGCGCGGCTTTTCGGTCGGCGACCGGGTCGGCTATGCCAGCGGCTTCATCGGCTCCTATGCGCAGGCCGCCAACGTTCCGGCCGACCGGCTGGTGAAAATACCAGACGGCATCAGCGACGAGATCGCTGCCGCGATTTTGCTCAAGGGCATGACCACACAATATCTGCTGCGCCAGATCCATCGCGTGAAGGCCGGCGAAACCATCGTGTTTCACGCCGCCGCCGGCGGCGTCGGCCAGATCGCCGTGCAATGGGCCAAACATCTTGGCGCCACCGTGATCGGCACCACCACCTCGCCCGAGAAGGTCACGCTGGCCAAGGCCAATGGCTGCGCCCATGTGCTGAACAGCAAGGATGCGGGCTGGGAAAAACAGGTGCGCGAGATCACCGGCGGCAAGGGCGTGCCGGTGGTTTATGATTCCATCGGCAAGGACACCTTCCTGGCCGGGCTCGACTGTTTGCAGCCGCGCGGCATCATGGTGACCTATGGCAATGCCTCAGGTCCGGTCGAACCCTTCGCGCCCGGCATCCTGGCGGCCAAGGGGTCCCTGATCGTCACCCGCCCGACCCTGGGCCATTACACCATCACGCCGAAAGAACTTCAGGACACCGCCGACGATCTGTTTGCGGTGATCCTTTCGGGCGCGATCAAGATCGCCATCAACCAGCGCTTTGCGCTGAAGGATGCCGCCCAGGCGCATAACGCCCTGACCGGCAAGCAGACCACCGGCGCGACGATCCTGATTCCGTAAGGATCAGGATGTGGCGAGGTTGTAGCTCAGGAAGGCGGTATCATTTTTCCAGCCATGGCGCTCATACAACGCTTGTGCGCTCTAGTTCGTCACGGCTGTCGAGAGCGAAAGCTTAACGGCGCCCGTCTCTTTGGAAAAATCTGCCGCCGCTTGGAGCAACAGGCTTGCGATGCCGCTGCACCTGCTGGCTGGGTCCACAAAAAGATCGTTAAATATCCAGATGCGCGCAGCGCCGGTTGACGTGAAGCTGGGATAAAGCTGCACGAAGCCGGCAGCCCGGCCCTCCGCTTCCGCTAGGAAGATCACCGACTCTTTTCGGGTAATCCGCTCTTCCAGGAATGCGCGCGCCAGCGCCTCGTCCGTAGGCCGACCGTAAAACTGCCGGTACCCGTCGAACAGGGGAGCTATCAAATCGAGGTCTTGAAACCCCGCGACACGAACGGTTGCACTCATGGCCTGCACCTGTCGCGAACGCCGTTAGGTGTTCATGCTCTCGAAGAAATCCGCGTTGTTCTTGGCCGACTTCAGCTTGTCGAGCAGGAACTCGATGGCGTCGATGGTGCCCATCGGCGCCAGGATGCGGCGCAGGACGTAGGTCTTGGCCAAGGTGCCCTTCTCGACCAGCAGCTCGTCCTTGCGGGTGCCCGAGCGCATGATGTCAATGGCCGGGAAGACGCGCTTGTCGGCGACCTTGCGGTCCAGGATGATTTCGCTGTTGCCGGTGCCCTTGAATTCTTCGAAAATCACTTCGTCCATGCGGCTGCCGGTATCGATCAGGGCGGTGGCGATGATGGTCAGCGAACCGCCTTCCTCGATATTGCGCGCCGCGCCGAAGAAGCGCTTGGGGCGCTGCAGGGCGTTGGCGTCAACGCCGCCGGTCAGGACCTTGCCCGAGGACGGCACCACGGTGTTGTAGGCACGGCCGAGGCGGGTGATGGAATCCAGCAGGATGATCACGTCGCGCTTGTGCTCGACCAGACGCTTGGCCTTTTCGATCACCATTTCGGCGACCTGCACGTGACGCGTCGCCGGTTCGTCGAAGGTCGAGGAAATCACCTCGCCCACCACGGTGCGCTGCATGTCGGTGACTTCTTCCGGGCGCTCATCGATCAACAGCACGATCAGGAAGGCGTCGGGATGGTTCGCGGCGATGGCCTTGGCAATGTTCTGCAGGATCACCGTCTTGCCGGTGCGCGGCGGCGCGGTGATCAGGGCGCGCTGGCCCATGCCCTGCGGCGCCACGATGTCGATGACGCGGCCGGTCTTGTCCTTGATGGTGGGATCGTCCAGTTCCATCTTCAGCCAGCGGGTCGGGTAGAGCGGCGTCAGATTGTCGAAATGAACCTTGTGCTTGATCTGCTCGGGGTCTTCGAAATTGATGGTGGTGACCTTGAGAAGGGCGAAATAGCGCTCGCCTTCCTTGGGGGCGCGGATCGGGCCTTCGGCGGTGTCGCCGGTACGCAGGCCGAAACGGCGGATCTGGGACGGCGAAATGTAGATGTCATCGGGGCCAGGCAGGTAGTTGGATTCCGGCGAACGCAGAAAGCCAAAACCGTCCTGCAGGATTTCCACGACGCCCTGGCCGGTGATCTCAACCTCGCGGTCGGCCAGCTCCTTGAGGATGGCGAACAGCATGTCCTGCTTGCGCATGGACGACGCGTTCTCGATATCCAGTTCCTCGGCAAAAGCCAGCAGATCTGCCGGTTTTTTGTTCTTGAGATCCTGCAGCTTCATCGCCTGCAAGCCATCTTGGACAGTCATGTGATCGGCACCTGGAAAAAGGGGGGATTGGCCGATGAAACGGAGGCTTGTTGCCCGGACGTGATCATCGAAGAGATTGGTTTGGATCCGCACCGGTTGTTCCGGTTCAGCTTGGCCTCAAGGCCAGCCGCGCGGGTTAGGAGAACAATCCGCTTATAGCCCGATTTTCGAGGCTTGCAAACATCCCCCAACCGACCGGCGAGCAATTAATGTTTCAGGCCGGAACACAGGCTTATCCGCCAAGGGGTTTGACCACGGCGAGGATCACGATCACCACCATCAGCACCGCAGGCACTTCATTGGCAATCCGGTAGAAGCGGGCGCTGCGCGTGTTGTGGTCATTGGCAAAGTCGCGCCAGCGCGCCACCAGAAAACCGTGAAAACCGCTCAGGCCGATCACCAGCACAAACTTGATCTGGAACCAGGTCTTCAGATGCACCCCGCTGATCCAGACGAGGGTCAGCCCCAGAATCCAGACCGCAATCATTGAAGGATTGATGATGCCCTTGAGCAGGCGGCGCTCCATAACCTTGAAGCGTTCGCTGCCTTCCGAACCCGGCGGCGTTTCGCAGTGATAGACGAACAGCCGCGGCAGATAGAGCATGCCCGCCATCCAGCTGATCACCGCGATGACATGGGTGGCCAGGATCCAGCTGTAATAACCGGCGAGGATATCGCGCATCAGATCAGTTCTTCCTGCAACCGCACAGACCGACCGTGCATCCACCCGGCTGTCCCGCCACAATTTCCGTCACCAGGGCGCGGCGCACAAGTCCCGCCAGGCCGGCGATGAAACCGAGATGGATGCCGGCGGTGGCGGCGCGGCGGTAATCGGGCACGCCCGCTTCCCCGGCCAGCTTACGATACTCGATGTCCAGTTCCACCAGGGTTTCGGAGTGCTCGCTGACAAAGGCGACCGGCGCGATGATCACGCCCTTGCCTTGCGCGCCAGCGCGGCGGATTTCATCGTCGGTGGACGGCCCGATCCATTCCAGCGGCCCGACCCGGCTCTGATAGCAGACCTGCGCGTCCAGCCCCGGCATGGCCAGCGCCGCGACAATTGCCGCGGCGCTCTGCTCCACCTGGCGCTGATAGGGATCGCCCTTCTGGATGACGCGCTTGGGCAGGCCGTGCGCCGACAGCAGCAGGCGATAGGAAATATCGCTGCGCGCGCCTGCCATAACTTCGCGGATATGCGCCGCAGCCGCCGCAATGAACCCGCTTTGCGTGGGATAGCAGCAGATCTGTGATGTCGGCGTATTCAGTCCCGCCTTCTTCGCCGCCTGCGCCCAGTCCTGCAGCGACGAGGCGGTGGTGGTGGTAGAATATTGCGGATAGAGCGGCAAAAGCACTATTTTATCGGCATCAAACGCCTTGATCGCCCGTACCGCGCCATCACTGAACGGATGCCAGTAGCGCATGGCGACAAAGGCCCTGGCCTCGACGCCGTCCTGCGACAGGGCCGCTTCCAGCGCGTCGGCCTGCTTGCGGGTTTCCTCGAAGATCGGCGAGCGCCCGCCGATCTGGGCATAGATTTCGCGCGCGACAGGCGCCCGGCGACAGGCGATGAAGCGAGCCAGCGGCAGGCGAAAGATCGCGGGCAGCCCGATGATGGCGCGGTCGGAAAACAGGTTGCGCAGGAAGGGCTGCACCGCCTCGGGGCAATCCGGCCCGCCGAGATTGAATAGAACGATTGCCAGCTTCATCCGCGGATACGCTTGAGCAATTGCTCAACATGGGCAATCGGCGTCTCGGGCAGGATGCCGTGGCCAAGATTGAAGATATGCGGCTTGCCTACGGTGGCTTGCAGAATGTCGTCCACCGCCCGGTCCAGCGCCGCACCGCCCGCGATCAGGGCGATGGGATCGAGATTGCCCTGGATCGCACAGCTCAGATTCTTGGCCCCCCACCGCATCGGCGCCGAAGTGTCGAGTGACACCGCGTCCACACCGGTGGCCTGCACATAGGCTTCGTAGCCGGCCAGGGTCGCGGCACGGGGAAAGCCGATGATCTTCGCACCGGGCCTGGCGGCACGCACCGCGGCGACAATTTTCCGGGTGGGGGCAATCACAACCTGCGCGAACAGGACAGGGGGAAGGCCGCTGGCCCAGCTATCGAAGATCTGCACCGCATCGGCGCCCGCCTCCAGCTGGCGGATCAGGTGGAAGGCGACACACTCGCTCAGGATATCCAGAAGATATGCAAAGCCCACCGGGTCCCGATACACCCACAGCTTTGCCGCCTTCTGCTCATCACCGCCCGCGCCCGCCGCCAGATAGGTTGCCAGGGTCCAGGGGGCGCCGGCAAAACCCAGCAAGGCCGTCTCGTGCGCCAGACCGGCCCGCGTCAGCCGCAGTGCCTCATAGACCGGCTCGAAATAGGCCCCCCATTGTTCCCGGTTTTCGTTGAAAACCTTTGCCGAGGTCACCGGCGTCAGGCTGGGACCCTCTCCCGCCGTGAAGGTCACCTTCTGGCCCAGCGCCTCGGGTACCGTCAAAATGTCGGAGAACAGGATCGCCGCATCAAAGCCGAAACGGCGGATCGGCTGCAGGGTGACCTCGGCGGCATAGTGCGGGGTCAGGGCGACCTCCCAAAATCCGCCGGCTTTCGCCCGGACTTCCCGATACTCCGGCAGATAGCGTCCCGCCTGGCGCATCAGCCAGACCGGCGGCACCTTTTCGGAAGTTCCTTCCAGAACACGCACAAGCTTGGCCGTACTACTCAAGCAAGACTCCTAGAATCCTAAGATGATGAAGATGATGTTAGGGCTGTTAGTTGTGGGTGAAAATGTGAAAGCGGCTTTTGCTTAAGCCCAAGGCCGCATGGACTCAAGCACTTGGCGAAGGACCGGGCGGGGAAGCGGGCTTGTCATGCTGTGTTGACCGTTAACGATAGCATCCCCAAACCATACCGGTTTACACAGTTGCGGTTTTCCCGGCTAGGAGCCTGTGGTCAGAAACGGGCTTACACCCAGCCGGACGAAATTTTCGGGATAGTTCTGTGGATCATAAATTTCACGTTCACCTCGTGTCGGACTCTTCTGGTGAGACCCTGCACGCCATGGCCAATGCAGCCCTGGCCCAGTTCGAAAATGTCGATCTCCATGTCCATCCCTATGCCTTGGTCCGCAGCGAGCATCAACTGACCCGGGCACTGGATCATATCGCCATCATGCCTGGGATTGTGTTCTTCACCCTGGCCAACCAGGCGCTGCGCGACAAGCTGATCGCGCGCTGCAACAACATGGAAACCCGCGCCATCGATGTCCTGGAAGGCCCGGTTTTGGCGCTGCGGCAATTCCTGGGCAAAACGGAAACCCACAAGGTTGGCCGCCAGCACCAGGTGGACCAGCGTTACCTGGAGCGTATCGAGGTTCTCAACTTCACCATCGCCCATGATGATGGCCAGTCGCTGGACACGATTGACGAAGCCGAAGTGATCCTGACCGGGGCCAGCCGCACCTCCAAGACGCCGACCTGCGTCTATCTCGCCATTCGCGGGGTCAAGGCCGCCAACGTGCCGCTGGTGCCGGGCCTGCCGCCGCCGCCCCAGTTGCTGGCCGCGAAGAAACCCCTGATCGTCGGACTGTGGGTGTCGCCCGACCGGCTGGTGCAGGTACGGCGCAACCGCCTCAACACCATGGGCGAGACCCGTGACACCGATTATATCGAACCGGATGCGGTGCGCGCCGAAATCGCCGCCACTCGCCTGCTGTTCGAGAATAACGACTGGCCGATGATCGACGTGTCGCGCCGTTCCATCGAGGAAACCGCGGCGGCGGTGATGAATATTTTGACCGAGCGCAAAGAGGCGCTTGCGTGAGGCTGGTTCTTGCCTCCGCCAGCGCCAGCCGCACCGCGCTTCTGCGGGCAGCGGGCGTCGACTTCATCACCGATCCCGCCGATCTGGACGAAGAGGCGCTGATGGCGCAGCTGCGCGGCGCGGATGCGCAGACGGTTGCCTCCACCCTGGCGCAGCAAAAAGCGCGGCATGTTTCGGCGCGCCATCCTGGTGCGGTCGCGCTGGGCGGCGACAGCGTGATCCGTTTCGGCGGCGATCACTTAAGCAAATGCGCCACGTTGGACGAAGTAAAGGCCTTGCTGCGGCGCCTGTCCGGCCACACCCACCTGCTGGTTTCGGCGGCAGCGCTGGCCCGGGACGGCGACCTGCTATGGACGCATGCCAGCCCCTGCCAGATGACGATGCGCGATTTAAGCCCGCAATTCCTGGACGATTACATCGCGGCGGAAGGGATGGCGATCCTGTCGTCGGTGGGCTGCTATCATTTTGAAGGGCGCGGGGCGCAGCTTTTCGATAGAGTGGACGGCGATTATTTCTCGGTGCTGGGACTGCCGCTGCTGGCAGTCCTGGCCGCGCTCAGGAAAGAAGGCATGCTGACGTCATGACGATGAAGGCGGGCATTGTCGGATGGCCGGTGACGCATTCGCTGTCGCCGGTACTGCACGGCTACTGGCTGAAAGAACACGGTATCGACGGCGAGATGCTGCGGTTGCCCACCAGCCCCGAAGAGTTCGGCGCCGTGATCGCGCGCGCCCGTGCCGAGGGATTCAAGGGCGTTAATGTCACCGTGCCGCACAAGGAAAGTGCCTTTGCGTTGGCCGACCGGCTGGATGCTTCCGCCAAGGTGGCGGGCGCGGCGAACCTTTTGGTATTTCATGACGGCGCCATTGAAGGGCGCAACACCGACAGTTATGGCCTGGCGCAATCGCTGCACGAAAATCTCGGCACCCTGGCCGGGACAAGCGTGGTGCTGCTGGGCGCGGGCGGTGCGGCGCGCGGCGCGGTGCTGGCGCTGGAAAGCGTGGGCGCGGCGTCGATCCATATTCTCAACCGCGATGCGGGCCGCGCCGCAATCCTGGCGCAATCCCTGTCCCCGCACGTCAACGCGCAACTGTTTCCAGGTGCGCTGACCGATTGGCCCGCGGTTGCTGGCAGCGTTGCGCTTGTGGTCAACTGCACCAGCGCGGGGATGAGCGGCAACCCGCCGCTCGATCTCGATCTGGCGGCGCTGCCCGCTTCGTCGGCGGTTTGCGACATCGTCTACAAGCCGCTGGAAACTGAGCTGCTCCGCGACGCCAAAGCGCGTGGTCATCAGACCATCGACGGACTGGGCATGCTGATGCACCAGGCCGCACCGTCCTTCGAGGCGTTTTTCGGTGTGCGGCCCGAAGTAACGCAAGGCCTGCGCGATGCGCTGGTGGCGGTGCTGCGTGCGCAGTAAGCCTTTTGTGATCGGTCTGACCGGCTCGATAGGCATGGGCAAAAGCGAAACCGCCAAACTGTTTGCAGGCGAGCGCATCCCGGTGTTCGACGCCGATGCGGTGGTGCACGCGCTTTACGCCGGCGAGGCGGCGGCGATGATAGAGGCGGCCTTTCCAGGCAGTACGAAAAACGGCGCGGTGGACCGCCCCGCGCTGGCACGGCTGGTGACCGGCGACGGCGCGGCACTGGCGCGGCTGGAAAGCCTGATGCATCCGCTGGTGGCCGAGCGGCGGATCAAATTCCTGGAAAACACCCAGGCGCCCATTGTGCTGCTGGATATTCCCCTGCTGCTGGAAACGGCTACCCCGGTGGATGCCGTGGTGGTGGCGACTGCGCCGCAAGCCGTCCAGCGCCAGCGTGTCCTGGCCCGCCCCGGCATGACGGAAGAAAAATTCGCCGCCCTCACGGCGCGCCAGATGAGCGACGCGCAAAAGCGTGCACAGGCCGATTACCTGGTGATGACCGACAAGTGCTTGGATGATGCCCGCGAACAGGTGAAAATGATCCTGGCGGATGTGCGGGCAAAGTTAGATGCGTGAAATTGTTTTCGACACCGAAACCACCGGCTTTGAGCCAAGTGATGGCCATCGCATCGTCGAGATCGGCTGTGTTGAGCTGGTGGACCATTTCCCCACCGGCCGCACCCTGCAGTTTTACCTGAATCCCGAGCGTGACGTTCCCATAGAATCCCAGCGCGTGCATGGCCTGTCGGCGGAGTTCCTGGCCGACAAAGCCTTGTTCGCCCATGTGGTGGACGAGTTCCTGGAATTTCTCGGCGACTCACCGCTGGTGGTTCACAATGCCAGCTTCGACATCAAGTTCATCAATGCCGAACTGAAGCGGGTGGGCCGCGGCCCCATTCCGCTGGCCCGCTCCATCGACACAATCGAAATCGCCAAGCGCAAGTTTCCGGGGGCGCGCTATTCACTGGACGAACTCTGCAAGCGCTTCGGCGTCGACCTCACCGCGCGCACCAAGCATGGCGCGCTGCTGGATGCCCAACTGACCGCAGAAATCTATCTGGAACTGGTGGGCGGCCGGCAGAAGGGCCTGATGCTGGCGCCGGTGGAAATCGCCGCCGCCCAAGCCGGCGAGCCGGTGCGTGCGGCGCGCCAGCGTCCCGAGAAGCTGCTGCCACAGATCACCGCCGTGGAAATCGAAATCCACGCCACTTTCATCGCCAAAGAGATCGGCGAGAAGAATCTCTGGAATTCATAGAAAACCTGTCATTCCCGCGAAAGCGGGAATCCACCTTGCCCAATGGCACATGCTGAAAAATGGATCCCCGCTTTCGCGGGGATGTCAAGCGGGTTTAGGCGGTGCCTTGCGGCACTCCACCGGCCGGCTGCCCCGCAGCCTGGGCCACGCGCGCCTGGTACAAGGCCATAAAGTCGATCGGCTCGATCATCAGGGGCGGCATGCCGCCGTCGCGCACCACATCGGACACGATGCGGCGGACGAAGGGGAACAGCATGTGCGGCGCCTGGATCAGCAGGATCGCCTGCTGGGTGGCGGTATCGGGCACATTGCGCAGCTGGAACACGCCCGCATAGGCCACTTCGAGCAGGAAAAGCGCCTTTTCCTCGTTCTTGGCGTCGACGCGGATCTTCAGCTCGACCTCGAAAATCTCGTCCTCGACCCGCTTGGCGTTCAGGTCCACGGCCAGATCGATCTGGGGCCGCTGGGCGATTTCCGTCACCGCGCCCGGATTTTCAAAGGACAAGTCCTTGATGTACTGGGCCATGACCTGGAGGTTGGGCACCGCGGGGGCGTTAGACGTGGTTCCTTCGCTGCTCATTATGGTAATCTTCCTGTGTGAACTCGGGGCCGCCCGACGGGTCTTGTGGCTGAATGCGGCCCGCGCGCTACCATGGATTGCGCGGGGCTGACAAGGAAAAGCACTTCACAAGCCTTGTTCTGGGCGGCTAGGGTCCGGCCATATGGGGCGGGCCGGGTAGTCAAAGGTTGCATCAATGCCGGATTCGCAAACATTGGGACTTTTCATCGCCGCCACCCTGGCCGGCATTGTCTGTTTTCGCCTGTACATGGTCCTGGGCCGGCGTACCGGCCATGAGCCGCCGCCGCAGGCAAAGCCCTCGCCCCTGAGCGCGCCCACACCGGTGGCGCAGCCGGTACCCGCCGCGCTGGAACCCCCGCCCCCCACCGCCAAGGGCGGGTTGCTGGAGATCCAGCTCGCCGACCGCAGTTTCGATGCGGCCCGTTTCCTCGGCGGCGCGCAGCAGGCTTACACCATGATCGTGGATGCCTTCGCGCGCGGCGACCGTGACGCCTTGAAGCCCTTATTGTCGCCCGACGTGATGGCCGCCTTTGACGGTGCGATCACCGGGCGCAGCGAGCCGCCCGCGCCGCTCACCAAATTGTCGGACGCCAAAATCGTCAACGCCGTGCTGGACGGACGGCAGGCTGAAATCACCGTCGCCTTCACGGCGGAATTCGATGCCGGTCCGATCACCGATGTCTGGACCTTCGCGCGCAATGTCGATTCCCGCGACCCCAACTGGCTGCTGATCACCACCGCCGGTGACATGCCCGGATGAGGGCAGTGCGTTTCCTGATTCTGGCTGCCGTGATCGGCGCGCTGTCGGGCTGCGCCAGCCAGGCCCCCAAACCACCTGCCCCTGAATCCTGGAGCATGACTCGCGTCAGTTTTGATGCGCTGCCGGGATGGGATGGCGCCGCGCTTGAGGCGGCGCTGCAATCCTTCCGGCGCAGCTGCGCCGTGCTGGCGGCAAAACCAGACAGTGCGGCAATGGGCGGCGCGGGCTATGCCGGCACCGTGGCCGACTGGCGCAGTGTTTGCGCAGGCGCAAGCGGCGGCGCCAAAACATTTTTTCAATCCAATTTCACGCCTTTTGCGCTGACCGGCGGCGCAGGCTTGTTCACCGGCTATTACGAGCCGGAAATTCGCGGCAGCCGCACGCGGCAGGGCGCGTATCAGACGCCGGTCCACGGCCTGCCGCCCGACTTGGTGCGCGTTGACCTTGGCCAGTTCATTCCCAAGCTGAAAGGCGAGCGCGTTTCGGGACGGGTGTCGGGCCATGCCCTGGTGCCCTATGCCAACCGGGCTCAGATCAATACCGCCTCCGATGCGCCGGTGCTGTTCTATACCGACGATCCGGTGGCGTTTTTCTTCCTGCAGATTCAGGGGTCGGGCCGGATCGTCTTCGATGATGGCGGCAGCACGCGCATCGGCTATGCCGGCGAGAATGGCCGCCCCTATACCGCCATCGGCCGCACTTTGATCGCCGAAGGCGCGCTGACCCGCGAGACTGTTTCGCTGCAAACCATCCGCGCCTGGCTGCTGGCCAATCCTGCCCGCGCCCGCAGCGTGATGGAAGGCAATGAAAGCTACATCTTCTTTGAAGTTAAACCGCTGGGGGACACGGCGCTGGGCAGCACCGGTTCGCTGGGCGTGGCGCTGACGCCCGGGGCCAGCCTGGCGGTGGACCCGCGCATTCATGCCCTGGGCGCGCCTTTTTATCTCGATGCCGGCGGACCCGATCCGATGCGCGGCCTTTTGGTGGCGCAGGATATTGGCGGCGCCATTCGCGGCGCAGTGCGCGGCGACATCTTTTTCGGCTTTGGCGCGGAGGCGGAGCGCCGCGCCGGTGCGATGAAGGCACCGGGGCGGCTCTATCTGCTTTTGCCCAACGCCTTGGCCGAGAAAACCGGGGCATCGAGAAGCTGGCCATGAGCCGCCGCAAGGTCAGCGACGAGGAGCGCAAGCAGTTCGAGCAGGATTTCCGGGAGGCGCGGCCCATAAAAATCGCCGCGTCCAAAGCTAACGCGAAGAAAAAAAACGCCGCATTGCAGCCCAGCGGCGTCAATGGCGCCACCGAAGATCGTCTGCGGCGCGGCCTGCTGGAGCCGGACGCCAAGCTCGACCTGCATGGCATGACCGAAGCCGCTGCCTATCGCGCCCTGGGCAAATTTCTGATTGGCGCGCGGCAGCGCGGCAACCGGTTGATTTTGGTGGTGACCGGAAAAGGTAATCCCCGCAAGGAGGAAAGCACCAGCTGGCTGGCGTCGCCGCATGGCGTGCTCAAGCAGATGGTGCCGCGCTGGCTGAAGGAGCCGGAGCTGGCGGCGCTGATCGCCAGTACCAAACCCGCGCATGTCCGCCATGGCGGCGGCGGCGCGCTCTATGTCTATTTGCGTAAAAGCCCATGAAACAGGCGCGGCGCACTCTCACCGTGCCGACCCATGGGCCGGGGCTTTATGAATTCACCGATGCGCTGGGCGATTTCGTGCGCAGCGCGGGGATCGAGAACGGGCTGCTCACCTGCTTCATCCGCCACACCTCGGCCTCGCTGCTGATCCAGGAAAATGCCGATCCCGATGTATGCAAGGATTTGCAGAGCTTCTTCGCCCACCTGGCGGCCAACGGCATGAACTACCGTCATACGGCGGAAGGCCCTGACGACATGCCGTCGCATATCCGCTCGGCGCTGACGCAAACTTCCATCGGGATTCCATTACACAAGGGCCGGCTGGCGCTGGGCACCTGGCAGGGGATTTACGTCTTCGAGCATCGCGACGCACCGCATCAGCGGGAGGTTACCCTGCATCTGATAGGCGACGGATCCTCATGCTTCGACGGGCTCAGCATGAGGATATCCTCACCCTGAGCTTGTCGAAGGGTGAGTTTAGATCAGCCCGGCTTTGGCCGCGAGTTCCTTGAGCGAGGTCTCGGGACGCGCGCCATAGTGCGAAATCACTTCCGCTGCCGCCAGCGCGCCCAGCTTTCCGCAATCGGCCAGCCCCTTGCCATGGGTCATGCCATAAAGAAATCCGGCGGCGAACTGGTCGCCCGCGCCGGTGGTGTCGATCACGCGGCTAACCGGCGCGGCGGGAACGACATTTTCCTGGCCTTCTTCGATGATGACGCAGCCCTTGGCCGAGCGCGTCAGGGCAGCGATGCCGCCCCACTGCTTGGCGGCGGCGATCACGCCGTCAAAGCTGTCCTGCTGAAACAGCGCCTTGGCTTCGTCCTCATTGGCGAACAGGATGTTCACATCCTTGGCCAGCAGATGCAGGAATTCGTCACGGAAGCGTCCGACACAGAAAGAATCCGACAGCGACAGGGCAATGCGCCCCCCCGCACCCTTCACGGCGGCAATCGCCTTGCGCGCCGCCTGCTTGGCTTCGTCCTGGTCCCACAGATAGCCCTCGATATAGAGGATGCGGGCGCCCGCGACCTGTTCTTCGTCGATATCGTCCGGCACCAGTTCGCGGCAGGCGCCCAGATAGGTGCTCATGCTGCGCTGACCGTCCGGCGTCACCGCGATCATGCAGGTGGCGGTGGAGGAACCCTGGCAGGCCGGCGCGGTGGTGAAGGTCATGCCCAGGCTGGCCATGGAGTCGCCGAACACCTTGCCCAGCCGATCGTCGAATACCTTGCCGACAAACACGCCGTTGCCGCCCAGCGAGGCGATGCCTGCCATGGTGTTGGCGGCCGAGCCGCCCGCCACTTCATGCACGCTGCTCATGGTCTGCTGATTGTCGGCCAGCAGCTTGAGCAGTTCCTTGGCGCGGAACTCGTCAATCAGGGTCATGCCGCCCTTGGCGATGCGATGGTTCAGCAGGAACCGGTCATCCACCGAGGCGATGACGTCCACAATGGCATTGCCCAGACCGGCGACATCATACTGCTGCGACATGCAAACCCCCGCGAAATTCGGTTTCGCTTATACGGGATAGGGCCGGGGCTGCAAGCGTCTCCCCCGCGGCGCGAAGCGCCAGGCGGGGGAGGGGGATAAAAGAAGCACTTGTGAGACCAAAAAGCCTGGTGCAGAAGGCTGGCATGATCCGCCGCGTCGCCTGTTTTTTTGTTGCTTTGCTGGCCGCAGGCTGTGCCAATCAGGCGCCGCGCCAGCCCCGCGCCGCCGCAGCCATTCCCAGCGCCCCGCCGCGCGGCGAACCGCCCGGCTACTTCAACCTTTCGGCTGCGGCCCTGCAGGCGGCTTTCGGCCGCCCGGCCTTTGTCCGCAAGGACGGCGCCATCGAGATGTGGCGTTATGACGGGGCGGCCTGCCGCGCCTTCTTCTTTTTCTATGGTGCGCCCTTGGCGGTGCGCCATGTCGAGACCCTGCCGCATGGTGTGAGCGCGGCGGCGGACGATGGCTGCCTCACCGCGCTCCGCGTTTCGCCACCGAAGACGTCATAAACAAGTTCTCCATGGGCGGGCTTGACCCGCCCATCCAGCAACTGATGAAGCAAAGTTGGATGGCCGGGTTGAACCCGGCCATGGTGAGATTGGTGAGGTTAACGGACTTTCGCGCGCGGTTTTTCCGGCGGCAGTTCTTTCGTCTTCTCTTTGAAGCGGCAGAGATCGCGCACCACACAGACCAGGCACAGGGGTTTCCTCGCCACGCAGGTGTAGCGGCCGTGCAGGATCAGCCAGTGATGGGCGCGGCTCTTGAAATGATCGGGCACGATCTTTTCCAGGCCCATCTCAACCTCGACCACATTCTTGCCCGGCGCCAGGTTGGTGCGGTTCGAAACGCGGAAGATATGGGTGTCCACCGCGATGGTTGGTTCGCCAAAGGCGACGTTCAGCACCACATTGGCAGTCTTGCGCCCCACGCCCGGCAAGGCTTCCAGCGCCTCGCGGCTTTGCGGCACCGCGCCGCCATGCTGTTCCAGCAATATCTTCGACAAGGCGATGACGTTCTTCGCCTTGCCGCGATAAAGCCCGATGGTCTTGATCGCTTCGGTCAGCCCGGCTTCGCCCAGCGCCACCATCGCCTGCGGCGTGGTCACCGTCTTGAACAGCGGCGCGGTCGCCTTGTTGACGCCTTTGTCGGGGGCCTGGGCCGACAGCGCCACTGCCACCAGCAATGTGTAGGGATTGACGTATTGCAGTTCGGTCTTGGGCTCGGGCTCAAGCTTCTTCAGCCGCGCGAAGAACTCTTCGGCTTCGGCGGCTGTGAAACGCTTAGGCATTCAACCCAAGCACATCCGTCATCGAATAAAGACCCGGCTTCTGGCCATGGCCCCAGCGCGCCGCCATCAGCGCGCCATGCGAGAAGATGGAGCGGTCCTCGGCGGAATGGGAAAGCGTGATGCGCTCGCCGGTACCGGCGAAGATCACCGAATGTTCGCCCACCACACTGCCGCCGCGCAGGGTTGCAAAGCCGATATCGCCGTCCTTGCGCGCGCCGGTATGGCCATCGCGGGACTTGACCGCGTGCTTGCTCAGCGCCACGGCGCGGCCCTTGGCTGCCGCTTCGCCCAGCAGTAGGGCGGTGCCCGACGGGGCATCCACCTTGTTGCGGTGATGCATTTCCAGAATCTCGATATCGTAATCGGCCAGCGCCTTGGCGGCCCGTTCGGCCAGCGCCGCCAGCAGATTGACGCCCATGCTCATATTGCCGGATTTGACGATCACCGCATGGCGGGCGGCGGCGTTGATCCGCGCTTCGCCCTTTTCGTCAAAACCGGTGGTGCCGATGACATGGACGATGCGCGCCTGCGCCGCCAGGTCGGCCAGCATGGTGGAGACCATGGGCGTGGTGAAATCCACCAACGCCTGGGCATGGGCCAGCAGCGGCAGCGGATCGGCGGTGAGCATGATGCCATTGGGCTGCATCCCGGACAGGGTGCCGCTGTCCAGCCCCAGATTGGGATGGCCTTCCATTTCCAGCGCGCCGCACAAAGTGATGCCGGAGCCCTGTGCGATTTCGCGGATCAAAGTTCGGCCCATGCGTCCAGAGGCGCCGGTGACGACGATTTTCAGGTCAGCCATGTGCCCCATCAGATTTTCGTGTCGATGTTTGCGGACGCCGGATCCTTGCGCGCCACCGTTACCATGGCAGGACGCAGCAGCCGGTCGCCGATCATGAAGCCGGTCTGTACCACATCCACGATGCTGCCGGGCGGTTTGCCATCGCCCGGCACTTCGGCGATTGCCTGATGCAGATTGGGATCGAACTTGCCGTCCCCGGTTTCGATCTGCTTCACGCCATAGCGTTCCAGGGTCTGCAGCAGCTGGCGGTCAGTGGCTTCCACGCCGTCCAGCACGGCGGCAACCTGCGGGTCGGCGGCTTCCCGCACGCCGGCCGGCACGGCGGCCAGGGCGCGGGCGAAATTGTCCGCGATACCCACCATGTCGCGGGCGAATTTGGTCACGGCATACTGGCCGGCTTCGGCCCTTTCCTTGTCGGCGCGGCGGCGGATATTCTCGACCTCGGCCAGGGCGCGCAGGCGCTGATCCTTGAGGGTTTCGACTTCGGCCCGCAATGCTTCCAGCACGGCAAATTCAGCCGCATGGGGGTTCTCGGCGATATCGGGCATTTCGGGATTGTGTTGGTCACTCATGGGGCGCGTCCTTAAACCTTAAGCAAGCAGTCGTCCAATGACTTTGGCGGTATGATCGACCATGGGGATGATGCGGCCATAGTTCAGCCGGGTCGGCCCCAATACGCCTATCACGCCGACGATCTTGCCCTGCGCATTGGCATAGGGCGCGGCGACGATGGAGGAGCCGGAAAGCGAGAACAGGCGGTTTTCCGAGCCGATGAAGATCCGCACCCCCTCGCCATCCTTGGCGAGTTCCAGCAGCCGGATCAGGTCGGCCTTGCGCTCGATATCGTCGAACAGGCTGCGGATGCGCTCGATATCGTCGCCCGCGCCCACACTGTCCAGCAGGTTCGACTGGCCGCGCACGATCAGGACTTTTTCCGGCCCGGCCAGGGTGGCCAGCCCTTCGGCCACCACCTTGGCGGTCAGAGCGTCCAGTTGCAGTTTCTCGCTGTCCAGTTCGGCCAGGATTTCGGCGCGGGCGGTGTCGATGGTACGGCCGCGCAGGCGCGCGCCCAGATAGTTGCCCGCCTCGATCAGCGCCGAAACGGGAAGCCCTACCGGCGTGTCGATGACGCGGTTTTCCACCTGGCCATCCTCGCTGACCATGATGACCAGCGCCTTGCCCGGTGCAACGGCGACGAACTCGACATGCTTGAGCGCCGAATCCTGCTTGGCCGTGACCATCAGCCCGGCGCAGCGCGACAGGCCTGCCAGCGACTGGGTGGCCTGGGTGAGAAGCTCTTCGATACCGCGCCCGCTGCCCGACATCCGCGCCTCGATGGCGACGCGTTCGTCCGGCGCCAGTTCGCCGATTTCCAGCAGCCCGTCCACGAACAGGCGCAGGCCTTTTTCGGTCGGCACCCGCCCGGCGCTGGTGTGGGGAGCATAGAGCAGGCCCATGGATTCCAGGTCCGACATCACGTTGCGGATCGAGGCGGGCGATAGCGCCAGAGGCAGGCGCTGGGACAGGGTGCGCGACCCCACAGGCTCGCCCGAGGCCAGGAAAGCTTCCACCAGATGGCGGAATACCTCGCGCGGCCGGTCGGTCAGGCCGGGCGGGACAACCAGAGAGGGGCGCGGTTCCAGACTCAAGCTATTGAAAACCTTAAATATTCTGTAATACGGTTGCTTGTTGGGCGAAGGCCACTGTAGGTAACGCCCCACGTTAGCAGACCCATATATGAGGCTCCATGCGCCCTTCAAACCGCGCCCCCGACCAGATGCGCGCCGTTTCCCTCACTCCGGGATTTTCCCGCCATGCCGAGGGCTCGTGCCTGGTCAAGTTCGGCGACACCCATGTGCTGGTCACCGCCAGCCTTGAGGAAAAGGCGCCGCCCTTTCTGAAAGGCTCGGGCAAGGGCTGGGTGACGGCGGAATACGGCATGCTGCCCCGCTCCACCCATGACCGGATGCGCCGCGAGGCCGCCGCCGGCAAACAGTCGGGACGTACCCAGGAAATCCAGCGGCTGGTCGGCCGCAGCCTTCGCGCGATCTGCGACCTGTCGGCGCTGGGCGAACGCCAGATCACCTTGGACTGCGACGTGCTGCAGGCCGATGGCGGCACCCGCACCGCCGCCATCACCGGCGGCTTTGTCGCGCTGGGTCAGTGCCTGGCCTTCATGAAGAAGACTGGCCTGGTCACCGCGCCGGTGATCCGCGATCATGTCGCGGCGATCTCCTGCGGCATCGTCAAGGGCAATGCGGTGCTCGATCTGGATTACGACGAAGACTCCACTGCCGAGACCGACGCCAATTTCGTGCTGACCGGTGCGGGCGGGATGGTGGAAATCCAGGGCACCGCCGAAGGCGCGCCCTTCAGCGAAGAACAGCTGCTGGAATTGCTGAAGCTAGCCCGCAAGGGCATCGGCGAACTGGTCGTGCTGCAAAAAGTAGCTTTGGCGTGAGGCTGCCGCGCGGCAGCCAGTTGGTGGTCGCTTCGCACAACGCCGGCAAGGTGCGCGAGATCAAGGCGCTGCTGGGGCCGCATGGCATCGAGCCCATCAGCGCGGGATCGCTGGGCCTGCCCGAACCGGAAGAGACCGGCACAACCTTCGCCGCCAATGCCGAGCTCAAGTCACATGCATCCGCCAAGGCCAGCGGCGCTGCCGCCCTGGCCGATGATTCCGGCCTATGCGTCGACGCGCTGGGCGGTGATCCGGGAATCTATTCGGCGCGCTGGGCGGGACCGGACAAGGATTTCCGCCTCGCGATGAACCGTATCCATGACGAATTGCGCCACAAGGGTCTGACGACAAGCGCCGCCAAATTCGTCTGCGCCCTTTGCGTCGCGCTGCCGTCGGGCGAATTCCAGACCTTTGAAGGCGAAGCGCATGGCCGCCTGACCTTCCCGCCGCGCGGTGATCACGGCTTTGGCTACGATCCCATCTTCATCGCCGACGGCATGGAGCAGACCTTCGCGGAAATCGATCCGGCCAGGAAACACGCCATGAGCCATCGCGCCGTGGCGTTCGAGAAATTGCTCCACTCCGGCATCTTCACCGAGAGTTTGTGAGTTGGCCTTCGGCGTCTACGTCCACTGGCCGTTCTGCACCGCCAAATGCCCGTACTGCGATTTCAATTCCCATGTCCGTACCGCGATAGATGAAGACGGCTGGGTGGACGGCATTCTCTCGGAGCTGGACTGGGTGGCGGGAAAGCAAGGAGCGTCGGCGAGGCCCATAGCGGCAGCGTATGGGCGAGCGACCAATAAAAACTTCCGCCCCGTGGTCGAAACGATTTTCTTCGGTGGCGGCACGCCGTCGCTGATGCAGGGTCGCTCGGTGGGGCGCATCCTGCAGAAGATCGCCGCGTTGTGGCCGATGGCCAACGATCCCGAAATCACCCTGGAAGCCAATCCGGCATCCGCAGACGCGGCGCGCTTTGCCGATTACCGCGCCGCCGGCGTCAATCGTGTCTCGCTGGGGGTGCAGGCGCTCAACGATGCCGACCTGAAAAAGCTGGGACGCTTGCACGATGTGGCCGAGGCCAGGGCCGCGCTGAAAATGGCGATGGGTGTTTTCGACCGGGTTTCACTGGATCTGATCTATGCCCGCCCCGGCCAGAGCGATGCCGCGTGGCGCGGCGAATTGAAAGAGGCACTGGATTTCGGCACCGGGCATCTGTCGCTCTATCAGCTGACCATCGAGCCGGAAACGCCCTATGCGTTGCTGCACCGGAACGGAAGCTTGCAAATTCCCGACGATGATATGGCCGCCGGGCTTTATGAGACCACCCAGGAACTGACCGAAGCGGCGGGCGTGCCGGCCTATGAGATTTCCAACCATGCCCGCCCCGGTGCGGAAAGCCGCCACAACCTGATCTATTGGCGCTATGGCGAGTATGCCGGCGTTGGCCCGGGCGCGCATGGGCGGCTCAATCTGGACGGGCGGCGCACCGCCACCGCCGCGATCAAATTGCCGGAACGCTGGCGCGACACGGTCGGCAAAAGCGGCCATGGCTTTGCCGAGCGCATGACAGTCTCAAACGACGAAGCAAGCCGCGAACATCTGCTGATGAATTTGCGCCTGGCCGAAGGTCTCGATCTCGCCGCCTATGAACAGCGTTGGGGCGCGCGGCCGCAGGCGCAAAAGATCACAGCCATGGCGCAGCAGGGTTTTGTGACTCTTGATGGCGACACGCTGACCGCAACGCCCAGCGGGCGCTTGCTGCTCAACAGCGTGATCGAAAAACTGCTGAACTAAAACCCCGGCTGCAGGAATGTGGTCGGCGCAGGGCTGACCACCACGGGCCCGGCGGCGTTCATTTCCAGCACGGCAAGCCCGCGCTCCGATATACCATCGGCACTGAAGCGGAAAATGCCGTTGACCCCGGCAAAGCCGTTGGGGTCCATCAGGGCTGCGGGCGTGAAGCGATGATAGGGTTCGCCCTGCGCCAGCAGCGTCACCAGCGCCATCGCGTCATAGGCGAGGTTCGCCAGCCCGGCCGGGGCAGTGCCGAAGGCGGCGCGATACTTGGCGATGAAATCGGCATCGGCATTTGGCATTGGAGCGGCATACCAGCTGCCCTGCAGGCTGGCTTCACGCGCCAGCGCGGGATCATTGTCCCACAAGCCGGTGCCCAGCAGCTTGACCTTGTCGCGCGCCATGCCGTCCAGCGACAGGGTCGGCGCGATGGCGCGCAGGATGGTGCCGCCTTGTGCGATCAGCACCGCGTCCGCGCCGCTCTTGGCGATCACGCCGGCTGGCGCGGTCATTGCGGCGGCGTTGGGTGCGAAACGTTGCACATCCACGATATTGCCCCCGGCGGCAATGACGGATTGCCGGAAAGCGGTCTGCGCCACATCGCCATAGGCGCTCTGCGGCACCAGTGCCGCGAACTGGCGGTGGCCCTTGCTGGCCGCCCAGGACACCACCCGCCGCACTTCATTCTGTGGCAGGAAACTCAGCAGATAGACGCCAGTGCCCGCCACGCTGCGCTCGGTCGAAAAGGCCAGCACCGGCACCGCCCGGTCGCGCGCGATGGGCGCCACCGCCGACACCGAGGCGCCGAACAGCGGACCCACGATAACTTCAGCGCCCTGCGCCAGAAGCTGCTCGGCGGCCTTGGCGGCGCCGTCGCCGCCATTGCCTTCATCGGCGGTGATCAGAAGGATGCGGGGATTGCCGGTATCGAACATCGCCATCTGGGCGGCCTTCACCATCGACGCGGCCAGGGCGCGGGTGGCGGGTGTGCTGCTGGAAAAGGGCAGGATCACGCCCACCCGCACCGGTGGGCCGTCGGGCAGGCCGGGCAGGCGCAGATAATTGGGCAGGTCCCGGTCCAGCGGATTGGCAGCCAGGGGCGCCTGGGGCGCAGCGGCCATGGGCGGCGGCGGGAGCGCGGGCTTGGCGGCGCAACCGGCTATCGCCAGGCTCAAGGCAATGGCACAAACGCGGGACAGGGAACGCAATGTCATCGAAACATCCTTTGCCGGACGAACTTAAGCCTTCGAACGCGGGCGGTAAATCACCGGATCGCGGCAGTTTGGCGGCGGGCCTCTATATCCTGGCCACCCCCATCGGCAATGCCAGCGACATTTCTTTGAGAGCGCTGGACACGCTGAAAGGTTGCGACGTCATCGCCGCCGAGGATACCCGCGTCACCTCCAAGCTGCTGTCGATCCACGGCGTCTCCAAACCCCTGATCGCCTATAACGACCACAATGCCCCCGAAATGCGGCCCCGCATCCTGGCGCGGCTGGCGCAGGGCGAGGTGGTGGCGCTAGTCAGCGATGCCGGCACGCCGCTGGTATCCGATCCCGGCTACAAGCTGGTGCGCGCCGCAATCGAGGCGGGCGCGAATATCGTCTCCATTCCCGGACCCTCGGCGGTGCTGGCGGGGCTGACCTTGAGCGGTTTGCCATCGGACCGTTTCCTGTTCGCCGGGTTCCTTCCCAGCCGCCAGGGCGAACGCAAGAGCGCGCTGGAAGAATTGAAAAGCGTCCGCGCCACCCTGATCTTTTTTGAATCGGCGCAGCGTCTGTCGGAATCTTTGGCGGCGATGGCCGAAGTGCTGGGCGACCGGCCCTGCGCCATGACGCGGGAACTGACCAAGATGCATGAGGAAGTGCGGCGCGGCTCCTTGTCCGAACTGGCGGCGCATTACGACAAGGCGGGAGCGCCCAGGGGCGAGGTTACGCTTTTGGTAGGACCGCCCGGCGAGGCCGTGACCGACGATGCCAAGATCGATGCGGCGCTCACTGCCGCCCTGGCCTTCATGCCGGTCAAGGCCGCCGCCAATCTGATCGCCGACCTGACCGATGGATCGCGCAAGAAAATCTATGACCGCGCGCTGGACCTGAAAGATGAAAACTAGTCGCCAGCTTGCCGAACGTCGTGGCCATAACAGCGAGAGCGTGGCGGCGCTGTGGCTGCGGCTGAAGGGTTATCGGATTTTGGCGCGGCGGCTGAAAACACATGCCGGGGAAATCGACCTGGTGGCCGCGGCGCCCTTCGGCCCGGTCTGTTTTATCGAGGTCAAGGCGCGGGCCAGTGCGCGCGCCGCCGCGGAATCGGTGCTGCCCGGCCAGCAGACTCGCATTGCCCGCGCCGCCTCCTTATATCTCACCAGCCGCCCCGGCCTGGCCCGGCGCGGCAGCCGTTTCGATATTGTCGCCATCGTCCCGCGCGCCCTGCCGGTGCATTTCCGGGATGTGTGGCGGCCCGATTTCTGAGCAACGCGCCCGCGTTGCGATCATTGAAATTTGAGCAGAGGTTTTCATGGCGCTGACCGTCGCAATCCAGATGGACCCGATCGAGAAGATCGATATCGGCGGCGATTCCACGTTCGGGCTGGCGCTGGAAGCGCAGCGGCGCGGACATGCCATGCTTTATTACGGCCCGCGCGATCTGTCCTTCCGCGACGGCAAGGTGACGGCGCATGTGCGCCCATTGAATGTCCGCGCCGTGAAGGGCGATCACTTTGCGCTGGGCGACGGGTTTGTTTACGACCTCAGCGCCGCGGACGTGGTGCTGATGCGCCAGGACCCGCCCTTCGACATGGCCTATATCACCGCCACCCATATTCTGGAGCGTATCAATCCCAGGACGCTGGTGGTGAACAACCCCGCCGAAGTGCGCAATGCGCCCGAAAAACTTTTCGTCACCGAATTCGCGGAGTTCATTCCACCGACCCTGATTACGTCTGACCTGCGCGAAATCCGCGCCTTCCGAGACGAGTTTAAAGACATCATCCTCAAGCCGCTTTATGGCAATGGCGGCGCCGGCGTCTTCAGGGTCAAATCCGATGACGAAAATTTCGGCGCCCTGATGGAAATGTTCACCCAGTTCTATCGCGAGCCGGTCATCGTGCAGCGCTATCTGTCCGATGTGCGCAAGGGCGACAAGCGCATCATTCTGGTGGACGGCGAGTTCGCCGGCGCCATCAACCGGGTTCCCGCCTCGGGCGAGGCTCGCTCCAACATGCATGTGGGGGGCCGCCCGGAAGCCACCGACCTGACGGCCCGTGAAAAGGCGATATGCGCCGCCATCGGGCCAGCGTTGAAAAAACGCGGGCTGATCTTCACTGGTATCGACGTGATTGGCGACTATATGACCGAGATCAACGTTACCTCCCCGACCGGCATTCACGAGGTCAAGCGGTTCGGCGGCGCCGATATCGCAGCCCTTGTCTGGGATGCCATTGAAAGAAAACGCAAATGATCACGGTGCGCAGATCGGAAGACCGCGGCAAGGGCAAGATCGACTGGCTGGATTCGCGCTTCAGCTTTTCCTTCGGCGACTATTCTGACCCGGCCTTTGAAAGCTTCGGGCCGCTGCGCGTGATTAATGAAGACTGGATCAAGGGCGGCGCGGGCTTCCCGCCCCATCCCCATCGCGACATGGAAATCGTCACCTACATCCTGGAAGGGGCCATCGCCCACAAGGATTCTACGGGCGGCGGCGGCACCATCCGCCCCGGCGAAATCCAGCGCATGAGCGCGGGCAGCGGCATTGTCCATGCCGAGTTCAACGCCAGCCCCACCGAGATCTGCCATCTGCTGCAGATCTGGATCATGCCGTCCAAGACCGGCATCGCGCCCGGTTATGAGCAGAAAACGATTCCCCCCGAAGTGGTGCAAAATCATTTCGGCCGCATTGCCGCGCCCGAGCCGCGCGAGAACGAAGTGCGGCTGGTGCAGGATGCGGAAATCTGGGTGGCGAAACTGGACGCCGATGTCGAGGCCATTCGTCCCCTGGCGCAGGGCCGCAAGGCCTGGCTGCAGGTGGCCAGGGGCGAAGTCACGCTGGGCGAGGAAACGCTGAAGGCGGGTGACGCCGCCGCCATCTCCGACCAGACGCAGATTACCGTCCGGTCTCGAACAGCAGCGGAAGTACTGCTGTTCGATTTATCTTAGCCCCCTCCGGCTTCGCTGGCCCGAGGGCCAGCTACGCCACCTCCCCCGTCAGCGCGCTTGCGCGCGCACGGGGGAGAAAGTCCCCAGCGAAGTGCTGCTGTTCGACCTGTCCTGATTACCAGTTCAGCCGCGACATCATTCCTGCATAGACCTCCACCGCATCCCAAAGGTTGCGCAGCCGCAGTTTCTCGTTGGCGGCATGCTGGCTGTTGTCATGGTTGGAGATGGGAAGGCCGATCACCGGCACTTTCATGATGTCGTCGAACAGATAGAGGGGCACGCTGGCGCCCATCATGGGCAGGATCGTGACCGGTTTTCCGGCGGCGGCATTGGCGGCGGCAATCACCCCGCGTGCCGCCGGGCTGGTCATGTCGCTGCGCAAGGCGGGATAGGCATCGCGCCAGGCAAGCCGGATGATGCGCGGATGCGCCAGCCGCGCTGCCGTATCGGGCGCGTCCGTGACGACGGTCCAGCCCTTCGATTTCAGGAACGCTTCCACCTTGGCCCGCACGCCTTGCGGCGTCTGGCCCGGCACCAGACGAAAGCCCATGGCCATAATGGCATCCACCGGAATGGCGCCGGCCGCCTCGGCCCCGACCTGGCCGGAACGCAGGCCCTTAATATTGAGGGCGGGGCGCATGGTGCTGGCTGTCAGCCCTTCGTTACCTTCGCTGCGGCCGATGCCGAATTCGCGCCGCAAATCATTTTCCATCGAGGGCAGCCGTGCAATCGCGGCCTTTTCCTCGGCGGTCAGGGGGCGCACATCATCGCCAAAGCCGGGGATCAGGATGCGCCCTTCACTGTCGCGCAGTTGCGCGATCAGTTCGGCGGCCATGACCGCCGGGTTGGGCACCCAGTTTCCATAATGCCCGTCATTCAGGGCGCGCAGCGGGCCATAGACGGTTGCTTCCAGCCCCAGATTGCCGCGGGCGCCGAAATACAAAGTGGGCGCGCGAGACTGATGCACCGGGGCGTCGCCGATCAACCACAGATCGGCGCCCAATTCGTCCTTATGGCTTCGCAGGATTTCGGCAAGATGCGGTGAGCTGCGTTCTTCCTCGCCTTCCCAGAACACCTTGATGTTGACCGATGGCTTGCGGCCAATGGCTTTCAGGGCATCGAATCCTGCCAGAAAAGCGGTGATGGAGTTCTTGTCGTCGGCAGTGGCACGGCCGAAAAAGCGCCATTCTGGATCAAAGGGCGGCTTGGCATTCTTCCAGTCCACATCTTTCGCGCCATCACGCATGGCGGGCACAAAAGGAGCGGAATTCCATTGCGCGGGCGTCACCGGCTGGCCGTCATAATGGGCATAAAAGACAACGGTGCGTTTGGCGCCGGGACTGTTGTAGGACCCGAATACCACCGGCGGCGCGCCCTGCGCGGTCATCAGCGAGGTTTTGAATCCCCGCGCCTTCAACAGGGTTTCCAGCCGGGCCGCAGTGGCGGTAAGGCCATCGGGGCTTGCCGCCACGCTTTGCAGGCGGACCAGTTCATCCAACTGGCCGACGATTGCCGCTTCATGGGCTGCGCGATAATTCTGTACCTGCGGGCCCAGGTCATCGCCCCATGCGGGGCTGATGAAGGTGGCAAGGACAAGGAGAGCAGAAAGAATCTTCACGGGATACCTTTCAGGCCGGACTATTTAGCGGCGACGATGACGGTGATTTCGACTTTCACATTGCGCAGCAATTTTGCGACCTGCACGAAGGTTCGCGCCGGATAGGGCGCCTTGAAATAAGAGGCATAGACCGCATTGACGGCGGCGAAGTCGTTCACATCGGTGACATAGACGGTGGCAGACACCACATCGGCCAGGGTCAGTTTGTCCGCGCCCAAGGTCAGGGCGATATTGTCGAGTACCCGCCTGGTCTGGGTGGTGACATCCAGAAGGCTGTAGTCGACCTTGCCGGCGGGATCGAAGGGCAGCGAGCCGGAGACGAACACCAGTCCGCCGCTCTTGATGGCCTGCGAATAAGGCCCGATCGCCTTGGGCGCCTCGGGCGATTCAATCAGGGTCTTTTCCGCAAGTGCGGGCGCGCCACAGGCAAGCAGCATCGCCAGCGCCAATCCGAACACGCGCATTTTTATCTCCTCTTTAAATGGATCGTTCCTACGCTGTCGCTAGGAACTCCCTCGTGGCTGAACGCCGCTCGTCCGCACGCTGCCGCTACGAACGGATGACAGCGCGCTAGCGCGCTGTCATTTCGTCAGCCCGAAGCGGCTTTTGTAGCGGGCATCGAGCCCGGAGACGGGGAAATAGATAAAGACGTCGGTGGTGCCGAACTGGCGGTCCACCACGGCGCCGTTACCGATGCCGCATCCGGCGCGCACATAACCCTTGAGAATGGCGGGCAGGCTGCGAATGCCTTCGCGCGGATCAATCGCCTCCTTGGGCATGCGGTTCATCTCCACGAACAGTTCGGGGCGCGCCTTGACGCGCAGGTGTTCGGGCATGGGGACAAAATTGTGGAGATAGGAAAGCGGCAATGTCATCTCTTCGACATTGGTGCCGGGCAGCGAGGCGCAGCCGAACATCATGTCGATGTCGAAGCGCGCCACATAGGCCATTAGCCCCTTCCACAACAGCTGCATGGTGCCGGGGCGGGCGCGATAGCTTTTCAGGACGCAGGAGCGGCCCAGTTCCAGATATTTGGTTTCGGGCGGCAGCGCCTTCAGCATCGGCGACAGGTCGAATTCGCTGGAGCCATAGAAGCCGCCGACCTTGGCCGCGTCGCGTTCGCGGGTGAGACGATAGGTGCCCACCACCAACGGCTGGCCATCTTCGTCATGGGCGTCGCGGTCCACCACCAGAAGGTGATCACAGACATCGTCGAACTTGTCGAAGTCGCGTCCGGTCTCGCGCATCTGTGGCGAGGGGATGGCGCTCATCTCTTCATAGAAAACGGAATAGCGCAGGCGCTGCGCTTGTTCGATCTCCAGTTCGGTCTCGGCCAGGCGCACTTCCAGCGCGCCGGAGAAGGCCAGAACCGGCCATTGCTCCACGCGGCCTTCGAAAGGTCCCGCTTCGTAAATATTGACCACGATCGCTTCCTGTTTGGCGCGGTCCCCACGTCTCACCGCCATCGGCTCCTGTGCATGGGGTAATCCCCTATTGCGACAGTTTGCCAATTTTACCCCATCCCCCACCCCCGGAGCAATGGATTGTGACAGTCCATCGACCAGTGACGCTAAGTGGCGTTAAAAGGCGTTAATGCGCGGAAGCGCCGGTTTTTTGGACAGGTTCACGGGGTTTGCCCGCCGATCCGATTGAGGCATCTATCAGCCCGGCGCGCATCATCAGCCAGAACAGCAAGATGCCAGGCACGGCGGCCAGGGTGGTGAGCAGATAGAAGTTCACATAGCCGAGGGATTCCACCAGCGCGCCCGCCGATGTCCCGGTCAGGATGCGGCCGAAGATGCTGGCCGCCGCCGAGATCAGCGCATATTGCGATGCGGTAAAGCGCAGGTCGGTCAAGGCGGAGAAATAGGCCACCACTGTGACGCCGCCGATGCCGCTGGCAAAATTCTCAAAGCCGATCGCCGCCGCCATGCCCCAATTGGTGTGACCGGCCTGGGCGAGAATTGCGAAGCTCAAATTGGTGACGCCCATCAGCATCAGGCTGATCAGCACCGAACGCTTCATGCCCAGCTTGGCGTACATCGCCCCGCCGACAAAGATGCCGATCAGATAGGCCCAGAAGCCCATGCCGACATCGTAAGTGGCGATCTCGACATTGGTGAAACCCAGATCGTTAAACAGCAGCCGCACGGTGAGCTGGCTCAGCGTGTCGCCGATCTTGTGCAGCAGGATGAACAGCAGCACCAGGAACGCGCCCTGCCGGCTGAAGAATTCGACGAAGGGTTCGTAGGTCGCCTTAAAGGCCGAGGCGAAGCCCGAACGCTTGACGGCCTGGCGGTGATGTTCGGGTTCACCCAGGATCAATGCCGTCAGCATCGCGGGCAGCGCCAGCGCGGCGCAGAGAAGATAGGACCAGCTCCAGCCGATATAGGCGGCCATCACCAAAGCGATGGAGGCAGCGAGTGTCGAGCCGATGCGCCAGCCATACTGGGTCATGCCCGAGCCGGTGCCGAGCTGGTGCGGCTTGAGAATTTCGATGCGGTAGCCATCGATCACGATATCGAAGGTGGCGCCCGCCACGCCCACCAGGATCGCGGCATAGGCGGTCTGGATCAGGCTGGTGGCGGGATCGACAAAACCCAGATTAGCGACCGCCGCGATCACCAGAAGCCCCGCGAAGATCATCCAGGAAACGCGCTGGCCCAGCCGCCCGAGAATGGGAAGACGCACGCCGTCCACCATCCAGGCCCAGAGGAATTTGAGATTGTAGACAAGGAAGGCGAGGCTGAAGGCGGTGACGCTGCGCTTGGAGATGCCGTCCTGCGCCAGCCGGGTGGTCAGGGTGGCGGCGATCATCGCATAAGGAAAGCCGGACGAGACACCCAGTAAGAAGGCGGCAATAGGCTCCTTCTCGACATAGGGCTTGATGCCATCGAGCCAGCTACGATGCGCCGCTGTGTCCGTCATGATTGCCCCGCTTCGTTCCCGCGCGAAGGCTACAGAATTTCTGCGCGATGCCTAGCCCTTACGAAGGCTCAGGCGACGGCGGTATAAGCGCGCTCTTCGCTGGGGAAGAGCATCAGGAACATCTCCTCCAGCTCGGCGGGGTCCACCGGCTTGGTGAGGAAGCCGTCCATGCCCGCCTGCTGGCAGGCCTTCTTGCCGTCTTCCAGTGCATCGGCTGTCAGCGCCACGATGTGAGTGCGGCGGCGTCCGGTGCGCACTTCGCCGGCCCGGATGGCGCGCGCCGCCTCGATCCCGTCCATGCCGGGCATGTGAATGTCGGTGAGCAGCAGATCGAACGTGTCGTCCAGCATGGCCTGCACCGCGGCAGTGCCGGTCGTGACTTCCACCACGCTATGGCCGCGGCGGCGCAGCAGCTCGCGGATCAGCATCATGTTGATGGGATTGTCCTCGGCCAGAAGAATGCGCAACCCGTCTTCCGCCGAAACCTTCGCAACAGCAGGCCCGACGCTTCGTGCGGCGACGGGATGGTCTTCCATGAAGGGCGCGGGAATCGCGGGCGGATCGAAATCCGGATAATCGAGCGCCCAAGCCTGCGGCGCGGTGATGAAGGGTGGTGGTTCGTCCGCGTCCGCGCTTTGCATCACCGGCGCGGCGTGCGGGTTCAAACAGCCAGAGGCTTGCGCGTCTGCAGCGGCCTGCGGTGACTCGGCGCGGCGGTCGCCGCAGCACAGCAGCAGACGCGCCACCAGCGAGGATTGCCGCACCGGCTTGACCAGATAGCCCGCAAAGCCGAGGGCGCGCATGTCTTTCAGGCAGCCGCGCGCATTGGGTGTCAGCAGCACCAGCGCCGGAACGGCGGGATCGGGATGCACCGTCAGCTCGGGCGCATTGCCGGTGCCGGCGTCGATCAGCACCGCGTCGGCTTGGCCCGTGGCATCGACGGGAATGCCGCCGGCTGCCGCCACCTGCAGATACAGGCCTTCGCGCAGCGCCCTGTTCTTGCTCATCACCGCAACACGCAGGCCCTGGAGCGGGGGCGCGCTGTCACTGGCCGGTTCGGTCACCGTTACGGGCAGGGTGAACCAGAAGCTGGAACCTCCCTCGAGTGCCGCACCCACACCGATCTCGCCGCCCATCGTGTCGACCAGCCGCTTGGAGATGGCCAGCCCCAACCCGGTACCGCCGAACTTGCGGGCATGGCTGGCATCGGCCTGGATGAATTCCTGGAAAATTGCCTGGCGCTTGGCGAGCGGCACGCCGACGCCGGTGTCGCGCACTTCAAAGCGCAGGAAGGGACGGCCGTGCTGCATCACGCCCCGGACCTCGACGCAGACGCCGCCGGTTTCGGTGAACTTGACGGCATTGCCCATCAGGTTGGTGATGACCTGGCGCAGGCGGCCTTCGTCGGCGCGGATTTTCTGCGGTACTTCGGGCACGACGATGGCGGTGACTTCGACGTCCTTGGCATGGCCGCGCGGACACAGAAGTTCGGAAATGTTGCACAGCATGGTGCGCAGATCGACGTCGTCCTCGTCCAGATGCAGCATCCCCGCTTCGATCTTGGAGAAGTCCAGTATGTCGCCGATCAGGGTCAGCAGCGCCTCGCCCGAATGGGTGATGGCTTCAGCATAGGTGCGCTGTTCGGGCCGCAGTTCGGTTTCAAGTAGCAGCCGGCCCATGCCCAGCACGCCGTTCATCGGCGTGCGGATCTCGTGGCTCATGGTCGCCAGGAAGCCGGACTTGGCGCGGCTGGCTTCTTCGGCGGAATCGCGCGCTTCGGTCAGTGCGGTTTCCAGCGTCTTGCGGTCGGTGATGTCACGGCCGACGCTCTGCACCTCGACCAGCCGGCCATGGAGATCGCGCACCGCGAAATCTTCCCAGGCGATCCAGCGATAGCCCTGTGCGGTCATCACATGCTGGTCATAGCGGGCGCGGTTGCGGCCCGATTCCAAAAAGCTGCCGAACAGTGGGGCGCGGCTTTCGGGATGCGGCTCGGGCGCGAAGGGATAGCCGACGGTTCGCGCGGGACTGACGCCGAACAGCTTGAAGAAAGCATCATTGCCATAGGTAAGGCGGCTGGAGGCGTCGCGGCGGAAGATGGCATCGCCCTGTGCGTCCACCAGCCCCTTGTAGCGCGCCTCGCTCTGGTTCGGCCGTGCATTGATGACGGCGGCATTCTTCAGCGAGGTTTCCAGCCGGCCGGCGACGGTCTTGATCTGGGTGCTCTGGCGCTCCAGCATTTCTTCGCGTTCGCGTGACGCCAGCATGTTGATCAGAAGGTAGGCCAGCGCCACCGCCACCAGGGCGCCGAAACTGGAGGTCGAAATCAGGGAAAGCTGGCCCGACAACAGGATGTCGCCCAGGGCGGCAACCAGCATGACGCCTGCGATGGCGCCAAATACAATCCTGATGATCCGCGCAAAGGACATTGCCGGGCATTTTTCCCTGATTTTCCGCGGGTAAGTGTCACCCGGCGCCCCTTCAGAAACGCTTAAAGTTCCTCCCGATTTGTTAACCGGGGCCGGATTGGCTGTTAGTATTTTTCCGGAAAACAAAACCAAACAAAAACAGATGCTTACCATCTATCTGCGGCGCGGTCGGCCTGCTGTCACAAAAGCTTTGCAGGACTGTGATGTTCGTGGCGCGGGAGGGGTGTGGATTGCGCCCGACTTACGACCTTCCGGGGCTGTCTTTTGACCGATATCAGTTTGACCCAAACCGCCGACCTCACCATCAGAACCCAGACTGCGCGCCGTGCCGGCGCGGGCGATACCCGTTTCCGCCTGACGACCATGGCGGCCGCCATCCTGGTGCTGCTGATCTTCGCCGGCGTGATCACCTCCCTGATCCTCGGAGCCATGCCTGCCATCAAGGCCTTCGGCTTCAGCTTCATCACCACGGAAGCCTGGAGCCCGGCGCGTGACCGCTTCGGCGCGCTGGGCCCGATCTACGGCACCCTGGTCACCAGCGCCATCGCTATGCTGATCGCCTTGCCGGTGGGAATCGGCATCGCCATTTTTCTCACCGAACTCTGCCCGCGCATGTTCCGTCGGCCCATCGGCATCGCCATCGAGCTGTTGGCCGGCATTCCCTCCATCATCTACGGCATCTGGGGCCTGTTCGTCTTCGCGCCCTGGTTCCAGGCCGCTGTGCAGGAACCGGTAATGAATGCGGTTGCCGATGTACCGGTGTTGAGCACCCTGTTCGGGGGCGCGCCCTATGGCATCGGCATTTTCACCGCCGGATTGATCCTCTCCATCATGATCCTGCCCTTCATCGCGGCGGTGACGCGCGATGTGCTGGAAACCGTGCCCTCGGTGCTGAAGGAGGCCGCCTATGGCGTCGGCGCCACACAATGGGAAGTGATCCGGAAAGTGGCGCTGCCCTTCGCCCGCACCGGCGTGGTGGGCGGCGCGATGCTGGCGCTGGGTCGCGCCCTGGGCGAAACCATGGCCGTCACCTTTGTGATCGGCAATGCGCATCGCATCGCACCTTCGCTGTTCGCGCCCGGCACCTCGATCTCGGCCGCCATCGCCAATGAATTCACCGAAGCGACGACGGAACTTTACACCTCCGCGCTGATCGAACTGGGCCTGCTGCTATTCGTCATTACTTTCATCGTGCTGGCGGCGGCACAACTGATGCTGCGCTCGATGGAAAAGGGGCAGGGCAAGTAATGGTCGTCAACCGGGCTTTGTATTTCCGCCGCCGTCTCGCCAACACGACTTTTATCGTCCTGTCATTCAGCGCCGCCGTGTTCGGCCTGATCTGGCTGTGCTTCATTCTGTGGGCGCTGCTGTCGAATGGTGTCGCGGCGCTGGGGCCGCATCTGTTCACCGAAGCGACGCCGCCGCCGGGCAGCGCAGGCGGCCTGTCCAATGCCATCTTCGGCAGTGTGGTGATGAGCCTGGGCGCGGTGCTGATCGGCACGCCGATTGGGATTTTCGCCGGCACCTATCTGGCGGAATATGCGCGGTACGGAAAGCTTTCCTTCGTAGTCCGCTTCGTCAACGACATCCTGCTGTCGGCGCCGTCCATCGTACTTGGTCTCTTTGTATACGAGCTGGTCGTGGTCCCGATGGGCCATTTCTCGGCCGTAGCCGGCATCGCCGTCCTGGCGGTGATAGTGATCCCGGTGGTGGTGCGCACCACCGAGAACATGCTGCTGCTGGTGCCTGACAGCCTGCGGGAGGCCGCCAGCTCGCTGGGCGCACCGCGAAACTTTGTCATCAAGCTGGTGACCTGGAAGGCGGCCCGGGCCGGCATCATTACCGGGGCCCTGCTGGCGATTGCGCGCATCTCTGGCGAAACCGCGCCGATCCTGTTCACCGCGCTCAACAACAATTTCATGTCCACCGACTTGACCAAGCCGATGGCGTCGCTGCCGGCGGTGATCTTCCAGTACGCCATATCACCCTACGAAGACTGGCACGACCTGGCCTGGGCCGGTGCGCTGCTGGTCACCGCCACGGTGCTGACGCTTTCCATCATCGCCCGCATTCTCGGCAATCAAAAACGGATCTGATACATGGACACCGCAGTTCACCTCGCCCCCGCGCATCACGCACACGCAACCGCGGCGGAAAAAATCAAGGTCGATATCCGGGACCTGAATTTCTATTACGGCGACAGCAAAGCCCTGAAGAACATCACCCTGCCCCTGATGGAGCGGAAGGTGACGGCCTTTATCGGCCCGTCGGGCTGCGGCAAGTCCACCCTGCTGCGCGCCATCAACCGCATCTTCGAACTCTATCCCGCCCAGCGCGCCGAAGGCGAAATCCTGATGGATGGGCAAAATCTGCTGACCACCAAGGATCTCAACCTGCTGCGCGCCCGCATCGGCATGGTGTTCCAGAAGCCGACGCCCTTTCCCATGTCGATCTATGACAACATCGCCTTCGGCATCAAACTCTATGAACGCATTCCGCGCTCGGAGATGGATGGACGGGTGGAAGACGCGCTGAGCCGCGCCGCGCTGTGGGGCGAAGTGAAAGACAAGCTCAGCGCCAGCGGACTGTCCCTGTCCGGCGGCCAGCAGCAGCGTCTGTGCATCGCCCGCAGCGTGGCGACCAGGCCGGAAGTGATTTTGCTCGACGAGCCCTGCTCGGCGCTGGACCCGATTTCCACCGCCAAGATCGAGGAACTGATCGAGGAGCTGGCGAACGACTACACTATCGTGATCGTCACCCACAATATGCAGCAGGCCAGCCGCGCCAGCGACTATACCGCCTTCATGTATCTGGGCGAGCTGATCGAATATGGCGCGACGGAAAAGATTTTCACCGCGCCTGATAACAAAAGAACCGAGCAGTACATCACCGGCAGGTTTGGCTGATCCCGCTTTTCATGGCCCGCAAGTTTGTAGCAACAGCGTACGAACGGGCCACCCAGACGATCCGAGGCTCGCTTTCGCTATTGACGCGCTATCAACTGGATGGCCCCCACGCGGTGGGCCATGACAGAAAGAGCATCGTCAGCTCAGACGTAATCGCTGGGAACTGTCTCGTCGCGTTTGGGCGCGTTCGACACCATGTTGATCACCAGCGTCAGCACATAACTGACCGCGAGGTTCAGTACCAACGCGCTGACCGCCGCATAACAGGGAATCTCCAGCCCGAAGAGATGCAGCGTGTAGGTCGAGCTCTTGAAGGCCAGTTCCGAAACCATCCAGGTGCCCACGATCAGGCCAGTAGCCCAACCCGCCAGCAGCGCCATGGGATGGAAGAAGCGGGTGTAAAGCGCCAGCAGCACCGAAGGCAAAGTCTGGCACATCCAGATGCCGCCCAGCAGCTGCAGCTGGATGGCATAGGTGCTTTTCATCTCCAGCACGAAAATCAGGGCGCCGAACTTGACCACGATGGACACGATCTTGGCGACGTTGGATTCCTGCGCCGCGGTGCAATTGGGGTTGATGAACTCGCGATAGATGTTGCGGGTGAAGAGATTGGCGCAGGCGATAGACATGATCGCCGCAGGCACAAGAGCGCCGATGGCGATGGCGGCGAAGGCGACGCCGGCAAACCAGGCCGGGAACATTTTCAGGAACAGCGCCGGCACGGCGAAATTGTTGCCGAATGCGGCAAAGCCTTCGGCATATTGCGGATCAGTTCCCACCCCGGACGCAATCGCCATGTATCCCAGTAGCGCGATCAGCGCCAAGGCCAGCGAATAGGCCGGGAGGATCATCGCGTTGCGCCGGACCACCTGGCGGCTGGACGAGGACAGTAAGCCTGTCACGGCGTGCGGATACAGGAACAGCGCCAGGATGGAGCCCAAAGCCAGCGAGGCATAGGCGAACTCCGCGCCCAGATTGTTGCCCGCGCCCTTGGCCAGCAGCAGGGCCTTCTGCGGCACCGCTTCGAATATCGCGCCATAGCCGCCCAGCTGCATCGGAATGAAGATGATGGCGGCGAAGACGGTGATGTAAACCAGAATATCCTTCACCACCGCGATCAGCGCGGGCGCGCGCAAGCCGCTGGAATAGGTGTAGAAGGCCAGGATCGTGAAGGCCACCAGCAGCGGCACATCCACCGGGCCGAACAGTGGCACGTTCACCGAGAAATTCATTCCCAGCGCCGCCAGCACCACCTGCATACCCACCAGCTGTAGCGCGATGTAGGGCATGGTGGCGACGATGCCGGTGACCGCGATGGCCAGCGACAGGCTGCGGCTGCCGAAGCGGCCGCGCACGAAGTCGGCTGCCGTGACATAGCCGTGCTTCTGCGCCACCGACCACAGGCGTGGGAAGGCGACGAACAAAAGCGGATACATCAAGATCGTATAAGGCACGGCGAAGAAGCCGGGCGCGCCGGCGCCGAACATCAGGGCCGGCACGGCGATGAAGGTATAGGCGGTGTAGAGATCGCCGCCGAGCAGGAACCATGTCACCCAGGTGCCGAAGCGCCGTCCGCCCAGACCCCATTCATGCAGCTCGGAAAGATCGCCGGCGCGCCAGCGCGCCGCGAAAAAGCCCACGACGGTGACCAGCGCGAACAGGCCCAGGAAGACCGTCAGGGTGACGGCATTGGGTTCCATGCTCATTTGCCTTCTCCACGCAGGAAGACAGGCAGGATGCAAAGCGAGCCCAGCGGTATCCAGAGCATCTGCCACCAGTAGAAGAAGGGGATGCCCAGCAGCGTCGGCTCGATGACGTTATAGTACGGCACACAGAGCAGCGCGATGTAAGGCAGCAGCAGAAGAAGATAGACCGGATGGAATTTCCGGCGCGGCGGCTTGTCTAAATTCATCGTCCCCAACCCCATTCACAAAATCGCGCCGCCCGGCATCACCGGACGGCGCGTTATTCAGTACAGGCTTTTAGCGCGGCGGACCGACGGGCTTGCCGTTCTCGTCCACGTTATAGGTGATGTTGGGACCGATGCCCGACAGGATCAGCACGGCGGGCTCTTTCTCACCGGTGCGCGCGCCGTCCCAGTGAATGCCTTCCTTCAGGTCAACCGCCGCCGATCCGGCACGGACCGGATAGGTCAGGCGCTCGTCATAGACGCTGCTGCTGGACGTCCACCAGGTGCCGGAAATGATATAGGCCCAGCGCACATTGTTGTGATAGTGCGGCTTGGAGAAATTGCCGGGATACCATTTGTACATCACCATGTAAGGGCCCGGCTTGGCGGGGTCCCCAAACAGGATGCAGGTCTCCTGCTTGCCGACGGCGCCGGTGCATTTGAAATCTTTGGGCAAGGTCGAGGTGACGCGGGTGGGATCGGGCACCGGGCCGATCGGATCGTTGACGGTGACGCCGACCTTCGGATCGGATTGCGCGATTGCGGCGAAACCGGCGGCGCTCAGGCCGACAAACGCGGCCGCGCCCAGAATATTTTTGGCAACGGAATGCATAATCATCCTCTCCCTTGGGTTTATCGGGCGGATGATAGGCGGGAACTGTGGCGCATTTAAAGGGTCGCGCCGGACATGCCCTCATCTTTGCTCGGGTTGCCGGTCGCTCCCAGACTACCGTGTTCGCGGATGCAGCACGGCTAGCGAGCGCTAGGCGCGCTTGCTGGCGAACACCAGACCCAGCCCGGCCAGCACGGCGGCGATCGCAGCGGCGGTGGGAATCCAGACCGTGTGCCGTTCCTCGGTGTTGATCTGCAGCGGCCCGGCCTTCAGCAGGGGCTCGGTTTCGGTCCAGCTGATGTTGCTGAAGACCAGGCCGGCGATGCCGGCAACAATCAGAACAATGCCCAAAATCATGATCGGCTTCATGAATGCTCCTGCCTCAATAGATGGGCTTGCCCCGTCTCAGAAACTTGCCCGGATAATGGGCGATAACGGGGCAGCACAGGGAAAAGTTCCTTACCGGGGGACGCCGGTCGGGGAGGGGAAGCCGTTGAGCAATCCGTCCAGGGTACAAAACGGATCGATCATCCCCGTCGGCGTGGTGGAATAATAAGGCCCCGGCGCCACCCCGACATAGGTGCAGGGAATGCGCACCGGCGTATTCTTCGCCTTCATCTCCGCGGCGCGGCGCGCCGGGTCTTGGACATGGCTTTTGGGAATGGTCACCGCGCTGCGGTCGGGATGGGCCAGGCCGGTGGCGCAACGGGCGCGCTCGGCCGGCGACAAAGCGGCGAGCTGTTCGGGGGCGCAGCCGAACAACCGCACCCCCAGTCCCGTCACATCGGGGGCGCGGGTGGCGGTGGCCGGCGGCACCACCGGCGCGGCAACAGGGCGGGCTTTGCGCGCCGCGCCCATGACACCGACGGTCGATGTCGCGTCCATCAATGTCGCCTATGGCGATCTCAACCTGAGCAAGCCGCAGGATGCCGCCATCCTGGCCGAACGCCTCCAGGCCGCGGCCCATGAAGTCTGTCTCAAGACCAACGAAGCCACACCGTCCATCCGCAAGATCCTGATGCGCCGTTGCGTGGATCAGGCGGTCGGCAAGGCGACGTCCCAGATCTGGGCCGAGATCGAATCCAGCCTGAACCGGGCCATTCGCGCCAACCTGATCAGCGTCCGCCAGCAGGTGGCGAGCGCCGACATGCCCTGAACCGGTTGTTCGTCCGGACATCGCTCACGGCATGACCTGCCGTGGGCGTGTCAGGGCGCCATGGCCGCCTTGAGTTCGGCGGCTGTCTTCAGGCCCGCCGCCGGTCCGCGCAATTCAAACTTGGCGGAGCCGTTCAGCCCGCCGCCGACCGGCACGGCGTCAAAACCGATGTCGGCAACCAGCCGCACGCCGATGGCCAGCGCCGCCGGATCGCTGGCGGCGACCGGGATGCCCATCTTCACGCCGGGGCGGCCTGCCTCCTTGGCGAAGTTGGCGTAGCTGGTGGTGTTGAAAGCGCGCACGATCCGCGCCCCCGGCAGGAATTCGGCGACCATCTCGCCGGTGCTGGGCTTGGTCAGCGCCGTGGCGGCCAGGGCGCCGTCGCGCGATGCATTGGGGTTGGTCGGGTCGATCACGATCTTGCCGCGCAAGGCCTTGCCATACTGCTGCGCCACTGCCGGCCACGCTCCGAACGGCACTGCGATCAAAATCACATCGGCGAAGGCGACCGCTTCTTCCCCAGTGCCAGAGCTTGTGCCGGGCACGCGGGCTGCCTGCGCTTTGGCCAGCGCCGGATCGCGGTCGGAATACATCACCTGATGCCCGGCCTTGGCCCACAGCTCGCCAATCGTGCCGCCGATATTGCCCGACCCGATCACCCCGATCTTCATCGGCTGGGTCGTGCGCGCAATGGGATGTGCGACCGGCACTTCGATGAAGGGACGGGCGGGAATAGGCGCGTCCTGCGCAAAGGCGGGCGCGGCGAACAGAGTGGCGGCCAGGCCCGAAATCACGACATGGCGGCGAGTGATGCGTGCGGACATAATTTTCCTCCGTTAAGCCAGATGCGTGATCCGGCGATAAGACAAGGCTTCGGCGATATGCGGCTTGGCGACATCGGCGGAGCCCGCCAGATCGGCGATGGTGCGTGCCACTTTCAACACCCGGTGATAACCGCGCGCCGACAGGCGCATGCGCTCGGCGGCTTCGGTCAGCAGTTTTGACCCCGCCGCGTCTGGCTTGGCGATGCGGTCCAGCAGTTCGCCTTCGGCTTTGGCATTGGTGCGCACCGCAAAACCCGCGAAGCGTTCGCGCTGAAGCTGGCGCGCTGCCGCCACCCGCCCAGCGACTTCTGCATTGCCTTCGGCGGCGGGTGGAAGCGTGAGATCGGCGGCGGTGACGCCCGCCACTTCCACATGCATGTCGATACGGTCGAACAGCGGCCCTGAGATGCGTGACTGGTAATCGCCGGCGCATTTGGGGGCGCGGCCGCAGCCCAGCGTGGGATCGCTGAGATAGCCGCAGCGGCAGGGATTCATCGCTGCGATCAACTGGAAACGCGCCGGATAACGCACATGGGCGTTGGCGCGTGCCACTACCGCCTCGCCGGACTCAATCGGCTGGCGCAGACTGTCGAGCACGCCGCGCTGGAATTCCGGCAGCTCGTCCAGAAAAAGAACGCCGAGATGCGCCAGGCTCACTTCTCCGGGCCTGACTTTCTGGCCGCCGCCGACCAGCGCCGCCATGGAAGCCGAATGGTGCGGATTGCGAAAGGGGCGGGTGCGCGAAATCGCGCCGCCCTGCAGCTCGCCTGCCAGCGACTGCACCATCGACAATTCCAACGCTTCGCGCGCGTCCAGCGGCGGCAATAAAGCGGGCAGGCGCATCGCCAGCATCGACTTGCCGGCGCCGGGCGGGCCGATCATCAGCAGGTTATGTCCGCCCGCCGCCGCAATCTCCAAGGCGCGCTTGGCGCTTTCCTGTCCCTTGACGTCGCGCAGATCGGGCGCGGCGCGCACCGCTTCCACCACGCGCGGTACCGGCGGCGTCAGCACCGAAGCGCCCTTCACATGATTGACCAGGGCGATCAGCGACGGTGTCGCCAGAATCTCGATGTCGCCGGCAAAGGCGGCTTCCGGTCCATTGACGGCGGGGCAGATCAGGCCGCGATTCTGTTCGGATGCCGCCAGGGCGGCGGGCAACACGCCGGCCACACCGGTCACCGCCGCGTCCAGCGACAATTCTCCCAACGCGACATAGCCTGCCATTTCGCTGGCCGGGAGCACGCCCATCGGCGCCAGCAAAGCCAGCGCGATGGGAAGATCGTAATGCGAGCCTTCCTTGGGCAGGTCGGCGGGGGCGAGATTGACGGTGATGCGCTTGAAGGGCAGCGCCAGGCCGATGGCGGCCAATGCCGCCCGCACCCGTTCGCGACTTTCCGCCACCGCCTTGTCGGCAAGACCGACAATGTTGAACTGGCCGGCGCCGGATTCGCCGATATGCACCTGCACATCGACTTCGCGGGCTTCGATACCTTGAAACGCCACAGTATAAACGTGGGCTACCGTCATAGAAGCCCGCTCGTATTTTTCAATGGTCGCACGGCGAGGCCCTTCGCTGGCGCTACGGGTTCGCCGCTGCTCCGGCGCGCATCAATGCCCTGGAAGGCAACGGTGTAGACGTGCGCGACTGTCATCCGGCCCTCGGGGTAGGGCACGAGCCTATCGGAACAAATGGGAAACGGTAAAGGGGCTTGGCCGTTCGCCTAAACTCGCGGCGTTCGCCCATTCTCGCAGGTCCACTGGACCTGCTCACGCGCTTGCGCACGCCTTGGGCTCACTCAGGCGCGACGGTCACTTTGATGCCGTCGGTTTCGGCGCTGCAGATCACCTGGCAGGAGAGGCGTGAGTTCGGCTCCACCGCCAGTGCCATGTCCAGCATGTCGATTTCGGCTTCCGACGGCTTGGGCAGCTTCTCGAACCAGCCTTCGTTGATATAGACGTGGCAGGTGGCGCAGGCGCAGGCGCCGCCGCATTCGGCCGCGACATCCAGGCCGCCGTCACGCAGGATTTCCATCACGCTCCAGCCGTCACGGCCTTCCAGTGTGTGTTCCTTGCCCTTGCGATCGGTGGCGATGATCTTCACGAAACACCCAATTTCTTTTGCAGGTTCGAGGAAGAGGTCGTGTACTGGAAGCGCAGCTTCTCGTTGGGGCGGCAGATGTGGAACGCCGCCTGTGACATCAGCGCGGCTTCATGGAAGCCCGACAATATCAGCTTCAGCTTGCCGGTATAGGAATTGATGTCGCCGATGGCAAAGATGCCCGGCGTCTGGCTTTCAAAGCGCGCCGTGTCCACCGGGATCAGGTTTTCATTCAGGTTGATGCCGAACTCCGCGATCGGCCCCAGCTTGATGGTCAGGCCGAAGAAGGGCAGGAACGCGTCGGCCTCGTGATGCCACTCGCTCTTGTCGTGGCCGGCCAGGGTTACGCCGCTCAGCTTACCCGGCTCGCCATGGATCGCCTTGACGCTGGCGACATGGAATTTCACTTTGCCCGCCGCTTCCAGTTCGCGCATCTGGTTGACGCTGTGGGCTGCGGCGCGGAAGCCGTCGCGGTGATGGACAAGCGTCATGGTCTTGGCCAGCGGGGCGAGATTGATCACCCAGTCCAGCGCGCTGTCGCCGCCGCCGGCGATCAGGATGTTCTTGCCGCGGAAGGTTTCCATCTTGCGCACGGCGTAATGCACGCCGATGCCGTCGCCGGCATTTTCAAACGCTTCGATGCCCGGCACCGGCGGACGCTTGGGCTGGAAGCTGCCGGCGCCGGCCGCGACCACCACCACGGGGGCGATGATCTCGGTGCCCGCATCGGTCTTCAGCTTCCACTTGCCGTCGGGCAGCTTTTCCAGCGAGGTCGCCATTTCGTTGAAATGGAATTGCGGATTGAAAGGCTTGATCTGATCCAGCAGCTTGTTGACCAGCTCCTGGCCGGTGACGATGGGCAGGCCGGGAATGTCATAGATCGGCTTTTCCGGATAAAGCTCAGTGCACTGGCCGCCCGGCCGGTCCAAGATGTCGACCAGATGGCATTTGAGATCCAGCAGACCCAGTTCGAACACGGCGAACAGGCCGATGGGGCCCGCGCCGATAATGACGACATCCGTTTCGATGGTAGCAGCGCTCATGTGGATTTCACACCTAACTTCGTGTAATCGCTGGGAAAACGTCGCTTTTATATGTAGAAATAGCCAGAGTCACAACCCCCGCCTATTACAGTGCTGCGATGCAAAATGACGCTCCTAAGACCCTTGGCCTAAAGCCCGCCGAAAACTGCGCTTCCATGGCGCAATTGCGCGTGGCGATCGATGCCCTGGACGCGCGGCTGGTGGCGCTGCTGGCAGTGCGCCAAGCCTATATCGAACGCGCCGCCCATCTCAAAACCGGCCGCGACCAGGTGCGCGATCCTGAGCGGATCGAAGACGTGGTGGCCAAGGTGATCGCGGAAGGAAAGAAGGCGGGGTTGTCAGCCGAGATCGCGGAGCCGGTGTGGCGGACGCTGATCGAAGCATCCATCAAGCACGAGTTTGACGCGTTCGATAAGCGTTAAGCGGCGAGATACTCAGCAATAAAAGCCTGCACCGCATCGCCTTCGACGCGCAGCGCCTCGATCACTTCCACGGCGCGGTCGCGGTTGGTGGCGGGGTCAACAGGTTCGGCGGCGGCGGCGGCTTCGCCCATCGCAAAGGCGCCGACGCCGCGCGCCGCGCCCTTGATGGTATGGGTGACTTCGCGCCACTTGCGGCCGTCGCGCTGTTCCAGGATGCCCAGCAGCTGGCCGACCATCTCGCTGACCTGACCATCGAACAGGCGCAGGATCACGGCATTCAGCACCCTGTCGCCGCCGGTGTAGCGGGCGAGGTGGTCGAGATCGACGGGGGCGTCGGACATGGCGGCTTCCTGCAAATACCCCGCAATCCTGCGCCCGCTGCGGCTAAAGCCGCGTTAATGCGCGCATTTCGGTGTGAAATGCCCCCCGATCATGCTTAAGATAAAAAAGGCAGGGCGGATTCAGGGCTTTAGACGATGGCCAGAACATTCGGCAAGACGATCCCGCTGGACAAGGCGGCGGAACCCGCCAATAGCCAGCTGGTCCCCGCCGCACCGATTCCGCGCCTCAAGCCCAGCCGTTTCGCGCCCCTTGCGCTGGGCGCCGGCATCCTCCTGTCGCTGTTCTGGATCGGCATCGCCGCCGCCTTCGTCTGGGGCTGGCTCGGCCCGCAGGGGTTGAGCGCGCAGCCGCTTTCCACCCTGGCGCTGATCGCGGCCGCCATCGCGCTGCCGCCCTTCCTGTTTGTCGCCATCGCCGCCGCGCTGGCGCGCAGCGCCGCCATGGCGGACGCCACCAAATTGATGCTGGCGGCCAGCGACCGCCTGTTCGCCGCCGATGAAACCGCCGCCAACAATGCGGCGCGGCTGGCCCGCGCGGTGCGCCGCGAGCTGGACGGCCTCAACACCGGACTTGATGTCGCCTTCCAGCGCATGCGCACCCTGGAAGCGGTGCTGGAAAAACAGATTTCCACCCTAGATGACGCGGGCGCGCGCGCCGCGGTGCGCGGCGACACCATTGCCGCCCGCCTCAATCAGGAAAGCCAGCGGCTGGAATCGCTGGGTGACCATCTCACCGACGCGGCCAGCCGCGCCGGAGAAAGCGTGGCTGGCCGCGCCGCGCAGCTCAAGGCGATGATGGAATCGGCGGAAGGCACCTTGAAGATGGCGACCCAGTCGCTGGATGTGCAGGCCGCCGGTTTCCGCGCCGCCATCACCGCGGCGGCGGAATCGCCGCTGGAAGCCGCCAAGACGCTGGAAGTCCATGCCTCGCGCATCGAGGAAGTCTCCGACGCCGCCATGAGCCGCGCCGAATTCGTGCTGGCGCGGCAGGAAAAGCATCGCTCGCAGATGCAGGAACTGGTGCAGAAGCTGAAGGACGAAAGCGACGCCTTCGAGACGGCGCTGTCGCAGCAGCGCACCGGCATGGAACACGCCATCGAGTCACTGGGCGGCGAAGCCAAGAAATTCGAACTGGTCACCGGCGATGCCGAGCACCATCTGGAACTGATCATGGCCAACGCCGCCAACCGCGCCGCGCAGCTGACCGGCGCCTTCGCGCGCGAAGCCGAACGGCTGACCGAAACCAGCGAAGCGGCGGCCACGGTGCTGGCCGGCCTGTCGGCGGCGCTGAAGGATGCCGGCACCGGGGCCCAGACCCTGATCGGCGAAAGCGCCGCCCAGGCCAAGCATGATGCACGCCTGCTGGTGGGCGAGGCGATGGCGGAATGCGAACGCCTGCTGCGCACCGCCGGCGAGATGAGCGCGGAAGCCGGCAAGATCCGCGGCCTGCTGTCGGAAACCACCCGCGATGTGGAAAAGCACCTGATTCGACTGCCCGCCTTGGCGCAGGAAGAAGCGCGTCGGGTGCGCCAGATGATGGCCAGCGAAACCGAACAGCTGCTGGACCTGTCGGCGCGCACCATGTCCACTCTTCACGCCCGCTCGACGCACAAGGTCACATCGCCCGATCTGGGTGGGCCGATGAAGCCGCAGCCCGAACCGGAAAGCGACGGCCTCAAGGGTCTGGCGCGCAAGCTGACGTCGCGCCGGCCCCCCGACAAGGCCGGCCGCAAGGACGATGGCAAGACCTGGGAAATGAAGACCCTGCTGGCGGCCGCCGAGCATGGCGGCGACATGCGCATGGTACCCAAGACCGGCATCGACAATGCCGCCACCCTGGGGGCGCTGGAACTGGCGCTGGCCGACATGGCGATTGACCTCTCGGCGCTGGACGAGGTCCAGCCGGGCGATGAGGACTGGAAGCGTTATCTCGCCGGCGACCGCGCCGTCTTCGCGCGCCGGTTGGCGGATGCGATCGATAGCCGCGCGGTAGACCGTATCGCCACGCTGTATAGGGACGACGAACGTTTCCACAGCGCGGCCGATGCCTATCTCAGCGAGTTTGAAACCTTGCTGATGCGGGCCCGCGAAGGCGATGGCGGCGGCTTGCTGACCTCGACCCTGCTGTCGGCGGATACCGGCAAAGTCTATCTCACCATCGCGTATGCGCTGGGGCGGCTTTAGCCGCACCTCAACTGTCATGGCCCGGGCATCGGGGCCACCCAGTTGCGTGATGCGCTGATGCCGACGGCACAACGATATTTCTTGCTGAAAATTTGCGCCGTATCATCTGGGTGGCCCGCACGGAGTTTACACTCCGGCCGCGCTTCGCGCGGACCGGGGTGGCGGGCCATGACATCGGAGGTTAGATGTCCCGCCGCAACCGCGCCGCATAAAATCCATCCATGCCGCCCTGTTCACTGAAGTTACAGGGTAGGGTGCGCAGGTCGCCTTCGGGCGTGATCCATTCGCCATGACCGAACACATCCTCCGCCGTGATGGGATGCCGCGAAAATTCGGGATGGGCGGATAGGAAGACGGCAATCTGTTCTTCGCCTTCTTCGCGTTCCAGCGAGCAGACCGCGAATACCAGCGTGCCGCCCGGATCGACCAGCGATGCGCCGCTTTCCAGAATTTCATAAGCCGCGCCCGCCGAGACGGTGACGTCGGCGGCGCCCTTGATCCAGGGCAGGTCGGGATGGCGGCGGATGGTGCCGGTGGCGGTGCAGGGCGCGTCGATCAGCACGAATGGCGCAGTGGTGCCAAAGTCCCGTGCGTCGGCGACCGCGATTTCGGCATCCAGGTTGGTGCGGCTGAGATTTTCGCGGATACGTTCGGCGCGTACCGGATCGATTTCCACCGCAATGACGTTCGCGCCTGCCGCCGCCAGCTGCATGGTCTTGCCGCCCGGCGCGGCGCAGAGATCGATCACCGTCCTGCCGCGCACATCGCCCAGCAGAAGAGTGGGCAGGGTCGCGGCGCAGTCCTGCACCCACCAGTCGCCTTGCGCAAAACCCGGCAGTTCATCGATGCGGCCCGGATCGGTCAGGCGCCGCGCATGGCCGAACAGGGCTTCGCTGGGCGGAAAGGGCGCGTCGGCCGATTTGAGAACAATGTCGATCGGCGCTTCGCGCTGATGGGCGCGGGCGATCACCCTCGCCGTTCCGGAATCATAATGCGCGGTCCAGCGCGTCCACAGCCAGTCGGGCGTGGACAGGCGTTCGCGGTCCAGCCCCGACAGCACGGATGCGCCGTCCTTGGCCACCTTGCGCAGCACAGCATTGATCAGCGGCTTGAAATGCACCGCCTTGAAATCCTTGGCCGCCAGCTGGTTGGCGGCATCCACCGCCGCATGGGCCGCGACTTTCAAAATCACAAGCTCGCAGGCCCCCAGCAGCAATATCTCGCTGGTCGCGCCCGCCTTGTGCGGCGCCAGCGGTTTGCTCACAAAGCTGCGCAGCACTGCATCCAGCGCGCCCATATGGCGCAAGGTCTGACTGACCAGGGCCCGGGCGAAACCGGCGTCACGGGTGGAAAGGCCCGCAAGCTGATCCAGCCCCGCATCCAGCGGACGGCGTTTCTGCAGCACGCCGGACAGAATGGCGAGCGCCGCGCTTCGGGCGGGCAATCCGGTACTGATATCTGTCATGGCCTCTGTTTAGAGCAAGGCCGCTGCCAGCCAAAGGCCGGCGTTGACATGCCTCTTGCGGGTATCTGTCCCAAGAGCATTATCCGCGACTTCCATATGCGAGGTGAGGCCATGACGGCGTTTGATCTGACGGGAAAGGTCGCCCTGGTGACGGGTGGCAATGGCGGCATCGGGCTGGGTATGGCCAAAGGGTTAGCTGCTGCCGGAGCCACGGTCATGATCGCGGGCCGTGATGCCGAAAAGAACGGGCGCGCGGTGGAAGTCCTGGGCGGCAGTGCCGCTGCCATCGCGGTGGATTTGGCGGAAGAAAGCGGTGCGAAGACGGCTGTGAATGCGACGGTCCAGAAGTTCGGGCGCATGGATATCCTGGTCAACAATGCCGGCATCAATATTCGCAAATCGCCGCAGGAATTTTCGCTGGAAGAATGGCACAGCTTGCTGAACATCAACCTGACCAGCCTGTTCCTCTGCTGCCAGGCCGCCTATCCGCATTTGCGCATCCGGGGCGGCAAGATTATCAATATCGGCTCCATGATGTCGATTTTCGGCGCGTCCTTTGCCGCGCCCTATGGCGCCAGCAAGGGCGCGGTGGTGCAGCTGACCAAATCGTTGGCTGTCGCCTGGGCCGCCGACAATATCCAGGTCAATGCCGTCCTGCCCGGCTGGATCGACACCGAACTGACCAAGGGCGCGCGCGAGCAGGTATCAGGATTGCATGAGAAGGTGCTGGCCCGCACGCCCGCCGGTCGCTGGGGTGCGCCTGAGGACATGGCGGGGATCGCCATGTTTCTGGCCAGTCCCGAGTCCGACTTCGTCACCGGCACCGCCATTCCGGTGGATGGCGGTTACAGCGCGCAAGGGTGAAACACGCCCCGCGAAGCGGGTCGTGCCTCACCCCCAAGGGCCCTTCGACGGCGTCACGATCTCACGCCCGCCAATCCACGGCCCGCGCTGCGCCGTCACGGGCGCGGCCTGACCCGACATGGCGCTGAGGCGCGCGATACGGTCCTCGGTGGACGGATGGGTCGAGAACAGGCCCGCCAAGCCGCCGCCATGCAGAGGATTGATGATGAACAGATGCGCCGTGGCCGGATTGGCGTCGGCTTCCGGATTGGGCGTGCCGTCACGCACGCTGCGTTCCATCCGGCCCAGCGCGCTGGCCAGCCACATGGGGCGGCCGGAAATTTCCGCGCCTGCGCGATCGGCTTCGAATTCGCGCCCGCGCGAAATCGCCGCCTGCACCAGCATGGCGGCGATGGGCGCCAGCATCGACACGATCAGCGTGAGCGCCATGCCGCCCGGCTGGTTGCGGCGGTCCCCGCCCATGAAGAAGGCCATGTTGGCCAGCATGGAAATGGCGCCCGCGATCACCGCCGTGATGGTCATTGTGAGGGTGTCGCGATGCTTGATATGCGCCAGTTCGTGCGCCGCCACGCCCGCCAGTTCTTCCGGGGTCAGCTGTTCCAGAATGCCGGTGGTGAAGGCCACGGCGGCATGTTCCGGATTGCGCCCCGTGGCAAAGGCGTTGGGCTGCGGATTTTCCATGATGTAGACTTTGGGCATGGGAAGCCCGGCATTGCCCGCCAGATTTTCCACCATGCCGAACAGTTCGGGTTCGCTGGCGGCATCGACTTGGCGCGCGCCATACATGCGCAGCAAGACCTTGTCGGAATTCCAATAGGCGAACAGATTCATCGCCAGCGCCATGGCGAAGGCGATCATCACGCCGGTGCCGCCGCCGATCATGGCGCCGACCGCCACGAACAGCCCGGTCATCAGGGCCAGCAGCATGCCGGTGCGAAGGGTATTCATTTCTTTGTTCTCCTCACGCCACTGATGTAATCTCGCCGGATGCGCAATCAAGCATCTCCCGGCCAGGTTGCCGCCCGCATTGCCGAGGCGGCCCAGCGCGCCAACGCCGAAGCCGAGGCCCGCCGCGCCACCGAGGCTAAAAAAGAATTGCCGCCAGAATTGGGCGGACCCAAGGGACCCGAACCAACGCGTTACGGCGACTGGGAGATGAAAGGCATCGCGTCTGACTTTTAATTGGGTCGCGCCGGACAGGCCCTCGCTCCGCTCGGGTTGCCGGTCGCTTCCGTTAAAAAGCTTCGGCGGTCATTTTCTCAAGTTCGGCGCGGACATCCGCCGGCCAGGCCTCGATATGGGCGGCGAACTCGTCGCGTTGCCCGGCATAAAGCGCCCGGATGGCTTCCTCATATCCCGGCGCATTGCCGACCAGGGCGGTGGCGAAGCGATAGGCGGCGTCGCGGCGCTGGCGCAGCTGGGCGGCCGGGTTGCGGCTGGCCTCTTCCACCAGCTTACGCAAGGCGACCGAGGCGCCGCCCGGCTGGGTCGCCAGCCAGTCCCAGTGCCGGGGCAACAGGGTAACTTCCCGGGGCACCACCCCCAGCTTGGGGCGGCCCGGTTTGGGGCCATCTTCGTCCGAAGGCGGAAAGCGGGGATCGATATCCACCACCCGGCCGCTGGCCTGGTCGAAAATCAGGGCTCCGGCGATATGGCGACTGGCCTCATAGACCTGGGGCAGGGTACCAGAAGCGATCTGTTCAAAGCTGGAAAAGGCGATATGGCTCATTTCCATTAATTACCCGGATAAAACTTATAATTCAATATTATCCGGATAAAAGTATATATCCCCCAAGCCTTGATGCGCACCGCCCCGAGGTTCATTTATCGGGAGTGTCCAACGAAAAGCGCAGCCATGTTCATCCAGACCGAATCCACTCCCAATCCCGCCACCCTGAAATTCCTTCCCGGCCGGGAGGTGATGGGCGAAGGCGGCGTGGCCGACTTCCCGGATGCCTCCTCCTCGGGCCGTTCGCCGCTGGCCAAGGCGCTGTTTTCCATCCCCGAAGTCAGCCGCGTCTTTTTCGGAGCCGACTTTATTTCGGTGACCAAGCGCGACGGCGACTGGAAGCATCTCAAGCCGGCCATCCTGGGCGCGGTGATGGAGCATTTCACCCAAGGGCTGCCGCTGCTGGAAGGCGGCGCCGACGAGGCCGAGGAAAGTTACAGCGACGCGGATTCCGACATTGTGGTGCAGATCAAGGAACTGATCGAAACCCGGGTCCGTCCTGCGGTGGCACAGGATGGCGGCGACATCATCTTCAAGGGCTTTGACGGCGCCAGCGGCGTGGTCTCGCTGCATCTGCAGGGCAGCTGCGCGGGATGCCCGTCCTCATCGATGACTCTGAAGAACGGCATCGAAAACATGCTGCGCCACTATGTGCCGGAAGTGACCGCGGTCGAAGCGGTGTGATAGCGTCTGCCCAATGAACACAATTGAGCGCAACGCCGAGCCCTATCTCGCCGAACCCGATCACGCGATTGCCGATGCGGCGCTGGACACGATTTTCCGCGGCGCCCGCACCTTGCGCCAATGGCAGGACAGGCCGGTCTCCCACGCGCTGTTGATGGCGGTCTATGACCTGATGCGCTGGGGGCCGACCGAATCCAACATCACCCCGGCGCGGTTTCACTTCGTGGTGTCGAAAGAAGCCAAGGCGCGGCTGGAGCCGTTGCTGGATGAAGGCAATCGCAAGCAGACCATGAGCGCCCCCGCCACCGCCATCATCGCTTACGACCTGGATTTCGCGCGCACTTTGTCCAAGCTGGCGCCGCGCGCCACGTCCTTGCCGGAAACGCTGGCGCAGAATCCGGACAAGGCGCGCTTCATGGCGATGCGCAGCGCCGGCCTGCAGGGCGGCTATTTCATCGTTGCCGCGCGCGCGCTGGGCCTGGATTGCGGCCCGATGTCGAGCTGCGACAAGGATGGCGTGGACAAGGAATTCTTCGCAGGCACCGCCATCAAATCGTATTTCCTCTGCAATCTGGGCTATGGCATGGAGGGCAGCGTTCGTCCCCGCGCCGCCCGTCTTGGCTTCGACGAAGCCTGCAAGATTCTCTAGTGAAGCTGCTGGCCGTAGATACCGCACGGCGCGTTCGCGAGAGCGAGAGCGCCCATAAAATAAAGGGCGGTCTGTGAAGCTGTTGGCCGCAGATACCGCTTTGGGCGGCTGTTCGGTCGCGCTGCTGGATGGCGATAAAATCCTCAGCCACATTTTTGAAGCCATGGACCGGGGCCATGCCGAGCGGTTGGCGCCGATGGTGCAGGACGCGATGCGCGCGGCGGGCGCGGAATTTCCGGCCCTGACACATCTTGCCGTTACGACCGGCCCCGGCACCTTCACCGGCCAGCGGGTCGGGCTGGCTTTCATGCGCGGGCTGCGGCTGGCGCTGAAGCTTCCGTTGACCGGCGTCACCACTTTGGAAGTCATTGCCCTGGCGGCGATGGATGAAACGCGGCAGACAAAAGCCGCCGTCATTCACGACGCGCGGCGCGAGGAAGCCTATCTGTTGCTGAAAGATGGCGAGCAGGTTGTGCTGCAACCCTGCGTGATGACCTTTGCCGATGCCGTGGAGCGTATCCGCGCCTTCGGGCCTTGCGCGCTGGCGGGAACGGGCGCGGCGGCAGCGAAAGATATGCTGGGCGCGGATTTCACGCTTTCCACCATCCGCCAGCCTGATGCCTTGTGGGTGGCGCGGCTGGCCCATGCCCTGCCGGTGCCGGTTGCGGTGCCCGGTCCGCTTTATCTTCGCGCTCCAGATGCAAAGTTACCTGGTGGAAAAGCTTTTGTTTGACGTGGTGCCTTTTGACTCCCGCGCCGGCACCTACGCGCTGGCGGCGGTGCATATGGCCTGCTTTCCCGATCCCTGGAACGCCGCCGCCATCAGCGCGCTGCTGGTCAAGCCGGGCACTCTTGCCTATGCCCATGAAGACGGTTTCGTGCTGGCGCGGGTGGCGGGCGACGAGGCGGAGATCCTGACCCTGGCGGTGGCGCCAGCGGCGCGCGGCCGGGGGCTGGGCCGCGCCTTGTTGCAAGCCGTTATCACCAAGGCGGGCGAGATGGGGGCGAACAGCATGTTCCTGGAAGTGGGCGTCGACAACCCGGCGGCCATGTCACTGTATGCCGGGCTGGGCTTTTCCAAGGTCGGGACGCGAAAAGCCTATTACAATGGTAGGGATGCGCTGGTTCTCAGGCTTTCGCTGCCTGCCAAATTCGCCTAACATGCGGCTCCTTTGCGCAATCGGGAAATATCGTGACACGCATTGAAAAGCTTTGTGTCGACAGGAGCGTCCGCGTGAGCGGGAGCGACCAGCAAAGGAATTGTCCGTGACCCGGATTGAGAAATTGTGTGTCGATAAGGGCCTTCGGATGACGGACCAGCGCCGCGTCATCGCGCGGGTACTGTCGGACGCCCTCGATCATCCCGACGCCGAGGAACTGTATCGCCGCGCCTCGACGATTGATCCGCATATCTCCATCGCCACGGTCTATCGCACCGTCAAGTTGTTCGAGGATGCCGGCATCCTGGAACGTCACGATTTCCGCGATGGCCGTTCGCGTTATGAGGAAGTGTCGGAATCCCATCACGATCACCTGATCGATGTGGCGACCGGCAGCGTGATCGAATTCCGCAACGAGGATATCGAGAAGCTGCAACGCCGCGTTGCTGAGGAACTGGGCTTCGAGCTGATCGACCACCGGCTGGAGCTGTACGGGGTGCCGAAGGGGCGCAAGCCGCAATCCTGATGGTTGGGGCCTGATGGCACGCCTGCGCGCCGCCGCCATCACGGCGGTCTTCTTCATCGTCACGCTGCTGTTGATGCCCGTGCAGTGGCTGTTCCTGAAGCTGCGCATGCCCGCCGCCCGCAGCTTTCCGCATTTCTATCATCGCCTGGTCGCTGGCCTGTTCGGCATCCACATCACCGTGGTGGGCAAAAAAGTCAGCGGCGAGGGCGTGCTGCTGGTCGCCAATCACACCAGCTGGGCCGACATCATCATCTTCTCGGCGGTGGCGCCGATCTCATTCGTTGCCAAGTCGGAAGTCGCGCGCTGGCCCTTCTTCGGCACCCTGGCGCGGCTGCAGCGCACCGTCTTTGTCGATCGCGCTCGCCGCACCACCACCGGCGAAACCCGCGATGCCATCCGCGACCGCCTGCTGGAAGGCGATGCGCTGGTGTTGTTTCCCGAAGGCACCAGCCACACCGGCAACACCGTGCTGCCCTTCAAGAGCGCGCTGCTGGGCGCGGCCGAAGCACGGCTGGCCAATGGCCATTATGTGAAGGTGCAGCCGGTCTCGGCGGCCTTTACCGGCCTGCACGGCCTGCCGATGGGGCGGGAAAACCGACCCTATTTCGCCTGGTATGGCGACATGGAAATGCTGCCGCATCTGTGGGAGGCGCTGCTGGCCGGACCGCTGGATGTGGTGGTCCAGTTCCACGAGCCCCTCAGCCTAGACATGATGGACCGCAAGGAACTGGCCCGCCGTGCCGAAGATGTGGTGCGGGCCGGCCAGGCCCATGCCCTTGCCGGGCGTTCCTAACCTTGAATTTCAGCCCCCCGGCCCCGATAACCCCTGCGGCATGAAGAAGCTTTTCGTCAAAACCTATGGCTGCCAGATGAACGCCTATGATTCCGCCAAGATGGCGGATCTGCTGGCGCCGCTGGGCTATGCCGCGACGGACGTGCCGGAAGGCGCCGACATGGTGATCCTCAACACCTGTCACATCCGCGAGCGGGCCGCCGAGAAAGTCTATTCTGAGCTGGGCCGCCTCAAGCAGTTGAAGGCCGCCAAGGCCAAGGACGGCGGACGGATGGTGCTGGCGGTAGCCGGCTGTGTCGCCCAGGCCGAGGGCGCGGAGATCGTGGCGCGTGCGCCGCAGGTGGATTTGGTGGTGGGGCCGCAATCCTATCACCGCCTGCCCGAGATGATCGCCCGCGCCGCGCGCCAGAACGGCCATGTGCTGGAAACCGATTTCCCGGCGCTGGAAAAATTCGACACCCTGGCGCCGCCGCAGGCCAGCAATGTCAGCGCCTTCCTCACCGTGCAGGAAGGCTGCGACAAGTTCTGCACCTTCTGTGTCGTGCCGTACACGCGGGGCTACGAACATTCCCGCCCGCCGCAGGCCATCCTGACCGAGGCGCGGCAGCTGGCCGACAAGGGCGCGCGCGAAATCGTGCTGCTGGGCCAGAATGTGAATGCCTATGCGGCGGATGGTTGGGGCTTGGCGAAACTGTGCGAGGCGATTGGCGAGATCGAGGCGATCGAACGCATCCGCTATACCACCAGCCATCCCCGCGACATGGGTGATGACCTGATCGCGGCGCATGGCGAGAACGAAAAACTGATGCCCTACCTGCATCTGCCGGTGCAGTCCGGCAGCGATGCGGTGCTGGAGGCGATGAACCGCCAGCACAAGGCAGACGACTATCGCCGGTTGGTGGAGCGCATTCGCGTCGCGCGAGGCGACATCGCCCTGACCTCGGATTTCATTGTTGGTTTTCCCGGCGAAAGCGACAGTGATTTCGATGCCACGCTTGGGCTGGTGCGTGACATCGGCTATGCCACCGCCTTCTCCTTCAAATATTCCAAGCGCCCCGGTACGCCGGCTTCCACCATGCGCAAGCAGATACCGGAAGAGGTGAAGGCCGCGCGGCTGGAAGCGCTGCAGAAGCTGCTGCTGTCGCAGCAATACAGTTTCGACGATTCCCAGATCGGCAAGGTGTTGCCGGTGCTGTTTGAGAAGACGGCGCGCGAGCCCGGCCAGCTCATGGGCCGCTCGCAATACTTGCAGCCGGTGCATGTGAATAAGGCTGCAGCGCGGATCGGGCAGATTGTCGATGTCAGGATCGAGCGGCGCACCGCCAACAGCCTGCACGGGGTTCTGGCTTGAGCGCCAGGAAGACGCCCGTCACGACCCTGGAATTTCCGGACAACAAGCTGCTGCGCGGCCTTTCCGGCCCTCATGCCAAGCATTTCGCGCGGCTGGAGCAAAAGCTGAATGTCGGCATCGACATGCGCGGCAATCTGGTGGCGGTTGAAGGCAAGGACCGCGAATGCGCCGGCGCCATCCTGCGCGCGCTGTACCAGCGGCTGGTGGCGGGCGAAAGCGTCACCCTGGCGGAGGTTGATGCGGAAATCCGCTTTACCAACGAGGCCCGCCGCCATGCGCCGGGCGCGATCAAGACCGCGTCATCGCGCGCGGTGCGGCCGCGTTCTCCGGTGCAGTCGGCCTATCTGGAGATGATGCGCCAGCATCCGCTGGTGTTCGGCATCGGCCCCGCCGGTACCGGCAAGACCTATCTCGCCGCTGCCTTCGCCGCCCATATGCTGCATGACAAGCGCGTCGAGCGGATCATCCTGTCGCGTCCCGCCCTGGAAGCGGGCGAACGGCTGGGCTTCCTGCCGGGCGACCTGAAAGAGAAGATCGATCCCTATCTGCGGCCGCTTTATGACGCGCTGTTCGATGTGTTGGGTGACGCCGCCGGGCGGTTGATCGAGCAGGGCGTGATCGAAGTGGCGCCGCTGGCCTTCATGCGCGGCCGTACCCTCAGCCGCGCTTTTGTCATCCTGGACGAGGCGCAGAACACCACCCCGGCGCAGATAAAAATGGCGCTGACGCGGCTGGGCGAAGACAGCCACATGGTCGTGACCGGCGATACCTCGCAAAGCGACCTGCCGGGCGGCGTGGCGCTGGGCCTGAATGAGGCGCTGGCCTTCCTGGAAGGGGTCGAAGGCGTCGGCGTGACGCGGTTCACCGAAAAAGACGTGGTGCGCCATCCCCTCGTCGCGCGCATCGTTGCCGCCTATAATCGCGGCGGCAAATCATGAGCGGGATCACGCTGGTGGTCGAAGACCAGAACTGGCGTTCACATCGGGGCCTCCAGGCGAAGCTGCTCAGGGCCGCGGACAGTGCGCGCCGGAGCGCCAGGCTCAAAGGCGGCTTTTCCATCCTGCTGGCGGACGACAAGAAGCTGAGGGCGCTCAATCGTGACTTCGGTGGCAAGGACAAGGCGACCAATGTCCTGTCCTTCCCCAGTCAGGGCGACTTTTTAAATGGTCGCACGGCGGGGCGCTTCGCGTCCGCCGCTGCTCATCGCGGCGATATCGCCATCGCCTATGGCGTGACCAAAAAAGAAGCCAAGACCACCGGGAAGACCTTTGCCGACCACGCCACCCATCTGGTGGTGCATGGCGTTCTGCATCTGGCGGGTTATGATCATGAACGTCCAAAGGACGCAAAGGCGATGGAGCCGCTGGAAGTGAAGATTCTCAAGCGGCTCGGCATTGCCGATCCCTACGTGACGGCGCCATGAGCGAACCCACCCCGCTTCTGAAACGGCTGATCCACGCCCTCATCGGCCAGGATGCCTCGTCGGCGGCGATGCGCGAAAGCCTGGAAGAGGTGATCGAGGAGAGTGACCGCGAATCGGCCGCTTTATCGGCCCAAGAACGGGTGATGCTGGGCAACCTGCTGCGGTTCGGCGAGCTGCGGCTGAGTGACGTGATGGTGCCGCGCGCTGAAATCATCGCCGTGGATGAAAGCATGGAGCTGGGCGAGCTGGTGCAGCTGTTCCGCGAGGCGCAGCATTCGCGCCTGCCGGTCTATCGCGGCACGCTGGATGATCCCACCGGCCTGGTGCATGTGAAAGATGTTCTGGCGCATCTTAACGCGCAGGACGATGAGTCCTACCGCCTGTCGCCCACCACCATCGTCAAGCTGCGGCGGCCTATCCTTTTCACGCCCCCTTCCATGCGCGCGCTCGACCTCTTGCTGAAGATGCAGGCGACCCATACCCATCTGGCGCTGGTGATCGATGAATATGGCGGCACCGACGGGCTGGTTTCGATTGAAGACATCATCGAGGAAATCGTGGGCGATATTGCCGACGAGCATGACGATGCCGACGTCATCCTCAAGCCCGATGGCGATGGGGTCATCGCCGATGCGCGCATGGACCTGGATGATTTCAAGACCCAGACCGGCCACGACCTGGAAGTCGCGGACAGCGAGCAGGACATAGACAGTTTGGGCGGGCTGGTGACGTCGCTGCTGGGGCGCGTGCCCCAGCGCGGCGAGATCGTCGCCCATCCCGGCGGGTATGAATTCCAGATCCTCGAAGCCGATCCGCGCCGCGTGCGCCGGTTGCGCGTCAAGCTGCCCAAAAAACCCGAATGAGCTTTCTCGCACGCATGGGCGTGGGGATACGCGCCCTCACGGGATGGCGGCGCCTGTTGCTGGCGTTTGCCATGGGCGCCGTTTCGGCCACCGGCTTCGCGCCGCTGAGCTTCTTTCCCGCGATGCTGATCGGCTATGGCTGCTTGGTGCTGCTGATCGATGGCGCGGATGCCAGCCCCAGGCCGGTGCGCCGCGCCATGTCCGCGGGCTGGGCCTTTTTCTTCGGGCAGTTTCTGGTCGGCCTGCACTGGATCGGCTTTGCCTTCATGGTCGATCCGTCCGCGCATCTCTGGCAGATGCCGTTCGCGCTGGTGTCGCTGCCGGCGGGACTGGCGCTGTTCGGCGCCCTGGCCTGCGGCCTGGCCGCCTATTTTTGGCAGGACGGGCCGGCGCGCGTCTTTGTTTTCGCAGTGATACTGGCGGCCGCCGAATGGCTGCGCGGCCATATCTTCACGGGCTTTCCGTGGAATCTGTCAGCCTATGGCTGGGGCGCATCGCTGGGCGTGCTGCAGGCGGCCAGCCTGATGGGCGCCTATGGCCTGTCTTTTCTCACCATCCTGCTGGGCGGTTCGCTGGCGGAGTTGGCCGAGAAGCGTTGGCACGTGCCAGCTGCCTGCGCGCTGGTGTTCGCCGCGTTATGGGGCTTTGGCGTGCATCGGGTGGCGTCCACAACAATCACTGACATTCCGGGTGTATCGCTGCGGCTGGTACAACCCAACATCCCGCAGCGGGAGAAATATGCCCGCCAGTTCACGATGCGCAACTGGCAGCGGCTGATGGACCTGAGCATCCGCCCTGCCAATGCGGCGACGGGAAGACCCACCCATATCATCTGGCCGGAAGCCGCCACCGGCTTTCCGGTGGCGCGCGCGCCTGGCGCGCTGGACCAGATTGCGCTGTTCACGGCGCGCGGCCAGACCCTGATGATCGGGTCGGACCGGATCGAGCGGGCCGGCGATGGCTTGTCCTTCTACAACAGCCTGTATCTGTTCGGTCCCGGCGGCGTGCTGCCTGTCGTGTATGACAAATTCCATCTGGTGCCGTTCGGCGAATATGTGCCTTTCGCCAAGCAGCTGGGCGGTCTCGGCGTCACCAAGCTGACCACGGGCGGCGGCTTTTCCAGCGGCGATGGCCCCAAGCTGCTGGCGGCGGCCGGCGCCCCGCCGGTATCGGTGCTGATCTGCTATGAGGTGATTTTTCCGCATGCCGTCACCGACCCCAAGGCGCAAAGGCCGGGCTGGTTCGTCAATATCACCGATGATTCCTGGTTCGGGCCTTGGGCCGGGCCGCGCCAGCATCTGCTGATCGCCCGCACGCGCGCCATCGAAGAGGGCCTTGCCATCGCGCGTGCCGCTAACACCGGCATCAGCACCTTGATCGATCCTCTGGGGCAGCTGCGTGCGCCTCTGCCGCTCAATCAGGCGGGTATCGTGGACACACGCCTTCCCGCTGCATTGCCGCAAACACTTTATGCGCGGTTTGGCGATCTCATTTTCCTGTTGTTATTGGTTACCGGCGCGTTTGCCGCATTTATGTTGGCACGCAAATAACAATCGCGCTGAGAATGAAATTAGTTGTTTTCGCCGGACGATAGATGAGGCAAGTTCCCGCCCGAATTGATTTGAGTGGCGGCGTGCTCAAGAAGCAGACCAACCCCATCGATATCCAGGTCGGCAATCGTGTGCGCATCCGGCGCATGCTGATCGGCATGAGTCAGGAACGGCTGGGCGACCTGCTGGGCCTGACGTTCCAGCAGGTGCAGAAATACGAAAAGGGCGTCAACCGCATCGGTGCGGGCCGCCTGTATGAAGTGTCGCGTATCCTCAATGTGCCGGTGGATTTTTTCTATGAAGGCGTCGTCGCATCCGGCCAGGAGCCGGAAGGCACGCCGCCGGTGATGGAATTCGTTTCCAGCGGCGAAGGGCTGCAGCTCGCTTTGGCCTTCATGAAGATCAAGGATGTTCGCGTGCGCAAGCGCATGCTGGATCTGGTCAAGAGTCTGGCCGAAGAAGAATCCCAAAAAGAGTAGGCGCGGGCTTAGCCCTTGCGGCTGGTCTTCTCGTCCAGTCCCGACTGCCCTTCGCGGGCCTTCAGCACCGCATAGACATCGTCCGGGGTGATACCGCTGGCTGCCCACAGCACCAGCAGGTGATAGAGCGCGTCGGCGGATTCCTTGGCCAGCTCAGCCTTGTCCTGCTGGATGGCGGCAATCACCGTTTCGGTGGCTTCCTCGCCGAACTTGGCGGCGCATTTCTCTACGCCCGCCGCCAGCAGCTTGGCGGTGTAGGACTGGCTGGCGTCACCGCCCTTGCGGGCGGCGACGGTGGCGAACAGGCGGCTCAGAACATCGGACATGGTGCGCAAGTAACACGTCAAATCAGGGGAGGAAAATCCTGTTGAAACAGATAACTCTATATAGCAGAGTATTCTGGAACTGGGGGAGACAGCCATGATCAGCGCCGAACAAGCCGCCAATGCCTTGAAGGAGGCCGACGCCACCGAGCGCTGCAGTTTCGAGGCTTACAGCTACAGCATGGCCGCGCCTTACTGTTTCATCTGGGGCCTAGTGTGGCTGCTGGGCTATGGCGCCGAAGCCCTGTTGCCGCGCGAGCATCCCGCCTGGATGTGGATGGTCATCAGCATGGCCGGTGCGCTGGCCAGCGTGTTGATCGGCCGCAGACAGAATGCGCGCCGGCCCGGCAAGTCCTGGCGGATGGGCGCGCTGTTCGCGATCCACTGGATCTTCTCGTTCTTCCTGTTCACGATATGGCATCCCACCGATATCCAGCCCGCGGCCTATTTACCGCTGCTGTTCGCGGCGATCTATACCGCCATCGGCTTGTGGCTGGGCCTGCGCAACATCCTGGTCGGCGTCTTCATGGGCGTGTCGACTCTGGTCGCCTATTTCTATCTGCGCGAATATTTTTTCCATTGGATGGCGCTGGTGGGCGGCGGCTCGCTGTTGCTGACGGGCCTGTGGATGCGGAAGGCCTGAGATGGACCAGCCCGACAATCTCATCCATCAGCCGGTGCGGCTGAAGATCATGGCGGCGCTCAAGGCCCTGACGGCCACCGAGCAAATCGAGTTCGTGCGGTTGCGGAAAATTGTGGACGCCACCGAAGGCAACCTCGGCGGCCATATCCATACCCTGGAGCAGGCCGGTTATGTCGCGGTGGAAAAGGACTTCTCCGAAAACCGCCCGCGCACCCGCGTCCGGCTGAGCAAGCAGGGCCGCCGCGCCTTTGAGGATTACGTCGCCTATCTGCGCGACCTGATCGAAGGCGGTTCTTAAATTCCGATGCGGGCGCGGATGTCGGCGGGGGTCAGGCCCGCTTCCCGTAACGACTGAAGCGTGACCGCGCCATCGCGCTTGGAGAATTTCTTGCCGGTTCCATCCAGCACCAGCGGGTGATGGGCATAGGACGGTTCGGGTAGGCGCAGCAGGGCCTGTAGCAATCGTTGGATATGGGTGGCAGGCAGCAGGTCTTCGCCGCGGGTCACCAGCGATATCTGCTGATGCGCATCGTCCACCACCACGGCCAGATGATACGAGGTCGGCATGTCCTTGCGCGCGATCACGATGTCACCGAAGCGCATCGGATCGACGGGATGGCGATGGCCGTGCTCGTTGAATGTCAGCGGCCCGGTCAGGACGGCCGCCTTGGCCACATCCAGCCGCAGGGCATAGCTTTCGCCACCACCCATCCGGCGCAAGCCTTCCTCCGGCGACAGCGCGCGGCAGGTGCCGGGATAGAGCAGACCTTCCGGCCCCGGCCCCGTAGGGGCCACTAGACTAAAGTGCGGCGCCTCGCCGGCGCGGGCGATTTCCTGCGCGATCTCGGCGCGGGTGCAGAAACACGGATAGACCAGGCCGCGCGCCTTCAGATTCACCAGCGCCTCGGCATAGGCGCCCATGCGGGTGGACTGGCGCAGGGACGGCTCGTCCCAACTCAGGCCCAGCCATTTCAGGTCAAAGAAAATCGACTCGATGAACTTGTCGCGGCTGCGGCCCTTGTCGATATCCTCGATGCGCAGCAGGAAATCGTCACCGCTCTCATGGGCGGTGATGGCGGCCAGGGCATGGCCCAGATGCAAAAGCCCGGTTGGACTGGGTGCGAACCTTGTGACAATCATGCTTTTCCTATGGTCGCGCCGCGAGGCCCTCGGCTTTGCCTCGGGTTCGCGGTCGCTCCAAGTCTAACGCATAGAAACGCACATGGCACTTTTCGGTCCCACTTTGCCGCCCGCGCGCGGTCCCGCCACCCATCTGGTGGTGCTGGTGCATGGCTATGGCGCCGATGGCAACGACCTGATCGGCCTGGCGGCGCACTGGCAGGGGCTGCTGCCGACCATGGCCTTTGCCGCGCCCAACGCGCCCACGCGCGTCCCCGGCGCGCCCGGTTTTCAATGGTTTCCCATTTCGCGCATCGATCCGCATGAGATGCAGAAAGGTGTCGAGGTCGCGGGACCGGTGCTGGAAGAGTATCTCGATGCCGAACTGGCGCGGCTGGGAATCCCACCGGAAAATCTGGCGCTGGCGGGATTTTCGCAAGGCGCCATGCTGTCCTTGCATGTGGGCCTGCGGCGCAAGGTGAAGCCGGCCGCGATCGTGGGTTTTTCCGGGATGCTGCCGGCGCCGCCGCCGGAAGCCTCCGCGCCTTATCCGCCCATTCTCCTGACCCATGGCGACAGCGACCAGGTGATCCCGCCCCAGGCCTTGTTCATGGCCGCCACGCAGCTGGGGCTTTCCGGCGCGTCGGTGCAGTGGCATCTGGCGCGCGGCATGGGGCATGGCATCGACCCGGACGGCCTCAGCCTGGCCGGCCAATTCCTCGATCAGGCCTTCCGCGGGCTGTTGAAAACATCCGGCGAGACACGCTGTGTCTGCAAACCGTCATAGCGAATCGGCTAGCCTCTTGAGCAATTCAGGCGCTTGGCCCTAAAGTCGGGGCAAAGGAGAATTGCCTTCAGGGAATTTCTTCCGTGTTAGCCGTGACCTCCGGCAATTGTCCGGCGCTGGTGCTCAACGCCGATCACCGGCCTCTGAGCTATTACCCCCTCTCGCTCTGGTCCTGGCAGGACACCATCAAGGCGGTGTTCCTGGAGCGGGTTACCATTCTTGAGGAATATGACCGGGTGGTGCACTCGGCCCGCTTCGAGATGAAGCTGCCCTCGGTGGTGTCGCTCAAGACCTATATCCGTCCTGCGCGCCGCCCCGCTTTCACCCGGTTCAATGTTTTCCTGCGTGACCAGTTCGAATGCCAGTATTGCGGCGATCCCAAGGACCTCACCTTCGATCATGTCGTCCCGCGCAGCAAAGGCGGCCGCACCACCTGGGAGAATGTCGTCACCGCCTGTTCGCCCTGCAATCTGTCCAAGGGCGGGCGTATGCCCAACCAGGCCAAGATGCATCCGCGTATCCGCCCGCATCAGCCCACCGTGATCGAGTTGCGCGAGCATGGGCGCAAGTTTCCGCCCAATTACCTGCACGAAAGCTGGGCGGACTACTTGTATTGGGACAGCGTGCTGGAGGCGTAGGCTCAGATTCGCTCCGACAGCTTTATGGCGATACGGCAGCCGGCCTTGATGGTTTCGCTGAGCAGCTTGTAGCCCGGCGCCTGCTCGGCGCCTGCCGCCAGCGCGGTGTCGCGATGGGCGGCTTCGTCGGCACGAAAATCCTCGACGGCGGATTTCAGGGCGGGGTCCTTGCCGTCTTCCAGGGCCGCGATCTGAGCGGCGTAATGCTCATCGATCACTTCCTCGACCGCGGCGGTGCAGGCGAAGGCGGCCTTCTCGCCCATCGCGGCAGTGGCCGCCCCCAGCGCAAACCCGGCGATGCGCCACACCGGCTCCAGCGCCGTGGGCCGCACCCGGCGCTCATTGATCATCTTGTCGAAGGCCTTCAGATGCCGCTGTTCCTGCTCGGCCATGTGCGCAATGGTTGCGACGCTGCGTTCGGTGCCCTGGCGCCGTCGCAGCACCGCCAGCTGGCCTTCATAAATGCGCACCGCGCCATATTCCCCGGCATGATCCACCCGGATCATCGCTTCGATATCAGGGGCGCCATTTCCGGGAGAGGGGGGCTTGGGCTTGCGGGTCATGCGCGCTTCCGCAGCAGCAGGACCGTGCCGATCGCCGCTGCGCCCAGCGAGAAGATGGCATTGTAAGCGGCCAGCGACAGGCCAAACAGGCTCCAGGTCACAGCGTTGCAGCTAATCTGCGGATCGGGATCGCCGCTGCCGACGATATAGGGCTTGGCCACCGAACAGGCATCCGGCCCGGGCAGCAGTCCGGCCTGCATGCCGGTCTGATAGGCGCCGATCACACCCGATATCGCCACCAGGGCTATCGCCAGCAGTACGAGCCCGCGCATGTCTTTCTGTGTTGCGGCCAGGCCCGCCAGCAGGGTGGTCACGACTGCGATGTAAAGCCACATCGGCCAGGGCTTGGCGATCACAAGGCCCAGCACGGCCACCAGCACAATGACCGGCACCGTCAGGGCGCGCGTGTCCCATTTCCATACAGACGTACCCAGCAATCCGATCACGGCGGCGGCGATATGCGGCCAGCGTTGCCAATGGCACATCTCGCACGGGGGCAGGTGGCTCAGATACTGAAAGCCCAGCGCGCCCAGCAGCAAGGCCAGCGCCACTGCGCCCATCAATCTTGCAATTTGTGCATCACGAATCATGACGACAAAACTTCTTCGGTCAGCGAACGATCCGCGCTACATATAACATATCATCGCGCGAGGCATCACCCGTTGTTGCTTAAGTTGTTCAAGAGAAAAGCCCTGCCCTGCCACGAACTCCTCAAGGTCGCAGGACGGATGCTCGAAGTGCGGGTCCGCCTCAACCCGCGCGCGCGGCGCATGATCGTCAAGGTCAATCCGGCCACCGGCGAAGTCAGCGTCACCGCGCCGACGCGGCGCGGCCTGGCCGTGGCGCTGGATTTCGCGCGCGGCGAAACCGACTGGATCTCGGGCCAGCTTGCCAAGGTGCCGGGATCGGTCGCGCTCACGCCCGGCGCGGTCATTCCCTTTCGCGGACATCCCCATGAAATCCGCGTCATCGCGCGCGGCCCCGCCCCGGTCTGGCGCGAAGACGGAATCATCTGGGTGCGGGGGCGTGAAGCCCATGCCCCGCGCCGGGTGCTGGATTTTCTCAAGCGCGAGGCGCGCGCCTTGTTCGAGGAGCGGGCGCTGGCCCATGCCGCGCGAGCGGGCGTCAAGCCATCGCGCATCACGGTGCGTGATACCGCCAGCCGCTGGGGCTCCTGTTCCTCGGCGCGGTCGCTGTCCTTTTCCTGGCGGCTGATCCTGGCGCCGGATTTTGTGCTGGATTATGTGGTGGCGCATGAAGTCGCGCATCTGCGCGAAATGAACCACAGCCCGCGCTTCTGGGCGCATGTGCGCGAATTGGTGCCCGATTTGGAAATGCCGCAAAACTGGCTGAAGCTGAATGGCCGCGAACTTCAGAGATACGCAGCCGTAACGGGCTAGCCGCCGAACAACCCGTTGAGGATGCGCTGGAAGGCGTCGGGTTTTTTTGGCGTATCTTCGGGCTCCAGCGCGTCCTGGACCACGCTCTGCTGAGCCGACGCGACCAGGGTGGTGCCGATCAGCGGCCGCGCCGGCATGTCCTGCCCGGCATTCTCCATGAAGGTCTTGAAGATGCGCGCCGGCAAGCCGCCGCCGGTCGCTTTGAGCATCGGGGCATTGTTGTCATTGCCGATCCACACGCCGCAGACCAGATCGGCAGTGAAGCCCACGAACCAGGCATCGCGGAAATCCTGGGTGGTGCCGGTCTTGCCCGCGGTATCGCGGCCTTCCAGCCGCGCCGCCTTGCCGGTGCCGCTGACCAGCGTCTCCATCATCAGCCGCGTCATCTGGATATTGTTATTGGCGCTCATCACCGCATCACTGCCGGGCGGGGTGTGCTGGTACAGGATTTTGCCGGCCTTGGTACGGATTTTCAGGATGCCGAACGGCTCGACCGCGATGCCGCCATTGGCGAAGGGCGCATAGGCACCGGTCAGTTCCAGCGGCGTCACGCCCGAGGTGCCCAGCGCCAGCGACGAGACTTCCATCAGCGGCGACGAGATGCCGAGCCGCCGCGCGGTGCGCGCCACTTCGCGCGGGCCGACTTCGGCGGTGAGTTGGGCGGCGACCGAGTTGGAGGATTGCGCAAAGGCCTGGATCAACGGCATCTCGCCCTTGAAGCGGCCTTCGTAATCCTGCGGCTTCCAGCCATTGATATTCACCGGCGCGGCATTGACGGTTTCTTCCGGCACATGGCCATACTCCAGCGCCGCCAGATAAACGAAGGGCTTGAAGGCGCTGCCCGGCTGGCGCACCGCATCGGTGGCGCGGTTGAAGGTCGAAGCGGAATAACTGCGGCCGCCCACCATGGCGCGCACCGCGCCATCCGGCGTCATCGCCACCAGCGCCGCCTGGCCGGCATTCAGGGCTTCACCATCGCCGGCCAGCCCGCGCGTGACGGCGCGTTCCGCCATGGTCTGGGTTGCCAGATCGAAACTGGTCTCGACAAAGATCGGCTCGGCGGACGCGCCGATATAGTTGGACAGGCGCGACACGATCCAGTCCGCGAACCAGCCCGCGCCCGGCGTGCCGGTGACATGGACGATGCGCGGCCGCGTCGCCTGCGCCATGGTGCGGGTATCGTCGTCGATGTATCCGGCATCCTGCATGGCGCGCAGCACGATGCGGGCGCGGGTCAGCGAGGCGTCGGTGTCGGCAATCGGATTGTAGCGGGCGGGCGCCTTGACGCTGCCCGCGATCATGGCCGCTTCGGTCAGGCCCAGTTCGCTCGCGTGCTTGCCGAAGAATTTCTGCGCCGCCGCTTCGATGCCATAGACGCCGGCGCCGAAATAAACCCGGTTGAGATACAGGGTCAGCAGTTGGTTCTTGGAATAGCGAGACTCCAGATACACCGCCAGCATGGCTTCCTGCACCTTGCGCTCATAGGTGCGCCGCGGACTGAGGAACAGGTTCTTCGCCAGCTGCTGGGTAAGGGTCGAGCCGCCCTGCACCACGCGGCCCGCCGCCATGTTGGTGGTCGCGGCGCGCACCAGGCCGATGGGATCGATGCCCAGATGACTGCGGAAGCGGCGATCCTCGACGGCGATGAAAGCATTGGAGACGTAATCGGGCAGGTCCTCGGCCTTCACCATCTGGCCCTGGGTCAGGCCGCGGCGCGCGATCTGGCGGCCACGGTCATCCAGGATAGTGATGTCCTGCGACGGGCCGCTGACCATCAGGTTGCCGACATCGGGCAGGTTGGACAGGAAATACGAGAAGAACAGACCGCCAAAAATCAGTGCCCAGGCCCCCAGCATCACCAGCACATAAGGCCATGTGGCGCGGCGTTTGGACGGGCGGGGCGCGGAATCGGCATGGGCCGAGGCCGGGCGCGAAGTGGGATTGGGCGCGCGCGTCCGGCGGCGCGGAGCGGGCACGGAGGGCGGTTCTGATCGGGACGGCGGCCTTGCCATCCCGCTGTTCTAGAAGCCAGGTGTTAACGCGCGTTAAACAAGTTCTTAACGGGCCTTGCAGCGCGACCATTAACCCGGAGCGACCAACAACCCGAGCGGGAGCGAGGGCCCCGCGCGCTTCGCGCGCTATTAATCTGAAGGGGCGCTCCGCGCCCGTTCGGCACGACCATTGAAGAATCACGCCGAAAGCCTGTAGCCGCCGCCCTCGGTCAGCAGGATCTGCGCCCGTGCCGGGTCCTGCTCGATCTTCTTGCGCAGGCGGTAAATGTGGGTTTCCAGGGTATGGGTGGCGACCGCCGGGCCATAACCCCAGACTTCATGCAGCAGGATTTCGCGCGGCACGGTCCCGGCATTGGCATGGAGAAACTTGAGGATATTGGTTTCCTTCTCCGTCAGCCGCACCTTGCGGGCACCGGTCTGCAGCAGTTTGGCGGACGGGTGGAAGGTATAAGGCCCGATCCTGGCCGCCGCATCGCCGCTGCCGGCATGGTGGGTGGACAAGGCATGCAGCCGCGCCAGCAGCGCGGAAAAGCGGAACGGTTTTGCCAGGCTTTCCTGCGTGGTCGCCCCTTCGCTATCGCCCAGCAGCAGCACGGGACAGGCCAGGCCGACCGCGCGCAAATCGGTGGCCACGCCGTCCCCATTTTCCAAGCCGATAATGGCGAAGGCGAATGGGCCGCTGTGCACCGCATGGGCGGCGTCTTCGCCACTGCGCGCCGCCACCACCGCATAGCCCTCATGCTGAAGCTGTTCGGCAAGGCTGGCGCGCAGCACCGTGTCGGCTTCTGCCAGAAGGATGCGAGCGGTATTCGGCATGATTCGCTTTATGAGGTTTGGGGTGGCGCAGACTAGCGCGCTCGCGCGTGGGGCGGCAAATCTTGCCGGGCTGCATGCGGCGCGCCTGCATAAAATTCCAGCAATAGTGCGGAAAATCTTCTGGCGTGGCGCTTGCTTCGTGACAGGGGGATGATGACCTACGACCCAGTGCGCAAGACGATGGTGGCGATGCCGCCATACGGCACCCTGCGCGCGCAAACCGCCAAGCCGGCGGAGGTTGCGGACATCAAGGGCGCCCAGATTGCCGATGTGAAGGGCGCGGCCAAGGAAGAAGATTTCTTCGATCACCTGCTGGATGTGGTCAATCCGCTGCAGCATCTGCCCATCATCGGCAGCATCTATCGCGCAGCCACCGGAGATCAGCTGGGTGCGGTGGAAAAGATCGCGGGTGATGCCCTGTATGGCGGCTTGTGGGGCGCGGTCACCGCCGTCGCCGATGTCGCTTTTGAAGCCATTACCGGCAAGAGCGTCGAAAACACGGTGATGGCTTGGTTCGACGATGGTGACGATACGAACACCAGCTTGGCCAGCATCGAAAACACGGTGACGGGCTGGTTCGATGGCAAGGATGCGCCCACCACCCTTGTGGCAGCGGTTTCCATCACGCCCAAACAGTCCCTGCCGTCCGGCGAACTGCCCAGCCTGTCCAATATCGATGTCGCTTCGGCGGCGCCCGATACGCTCGACATCCTGGCGCTGACCGGCGCCCTGTCGGCCAAGGGCGTCAGCAGCGACACCGCCAACCGCGCGCTCTATGCCTATCGCCGCAGCATGGCCATGACGGCGCCCTATACCCCGGTTATCGCCAGCCTCAACTGAGGCTATCATCCGAACATGAATCTGACTGTCACCTCCGCCGCTGACGGCGCATGGCTGGATTGGGGCGCGGGCCAGCGCGCTTGCGCCATCGGTCCTGGCGGCATTGCCGTCAAGGGCGGCGAAGGCGACGGCATTACGCCGCGCGGGACCTTTGCCTTGCGCGAGATTTTCTATCGCGCCGACCGAATCACAAAACCCGATACCGTCTTGCCGACGCGCGCGATTGAAAAGGACGATGGCTGGTGCGATGCGCCGGGTGATCCCAATTACAACCGGCTGGTGAAACTGCCTTATCCCGCCAGTGCCGAGACTATGTGGCGCGACGATCATCTTTACGACCTGGTTCTGGTGCTGGGCTATAACGACGATCCGGTGGTGGTCGGCAAGGGCAGTGCCATCTTTCTGCACCTGGCGCGCAGCGATTATTCCTACACCCATGGTTGCGTGGCGCTCCAATATCAGGACGCGCTGGCGGCACTGGAGCAGCTCCAGCCCGGTGATACGATTCAGATCGTCTGATCGTCTACCGCGCGCGTACCGAAGATGGCTGTCCCGACGCGCACATGAGTCGCGCCGAATTTTACCGCCAGTTCGAAATCCCCGCTCATGCCCATGCTGAGATTCTGCAACCCATTGTCGCGCGCCAGCTTGGCGAGCAGGGCAAAATGCGGTGCGGCATCGTCGTCGGCGGGCGGAATGCACATCAGGCCTTCCACCGGCAGATTCTTTTCGCGCGCGGTGGAAATCAACGTTGCCACCTGGCGCGGCAGCACGCCTGCCTTTTGCGGTTCCTCGCCGGTATTGACCTGTACCAGCAGGCGCGGGCATTTGCCGGTTTTGTCACGTTCGGCAGCCAGTGCGTCGGCCAGCTTTTCGCGGTCCAGGGTCTGGATCACATCGAACAGCGCCACCGCCTCGCGCACCTTGTTGCTCTGCAGCGGCCCGACCAGATGCAATTCCAGATCGGGAAAATCCGTTTTCAACGCCGGATATTTCTTCTGCGCCTCCTGCACACGGTTTTCACCGAAAAGGCGTTGACCTGCCTCCAGCGCTTCGCGGATGCCGTCTTCCGGTATCGTCTTGGCGATAGCCACCAGCCTTGTTGCGGGGGCGGGTGCGACCGCGGCCTTTCGCGCGAGCGCGATGCGGGCCAGTATGGCGGCCAGATTTTCCGGAATGTTCATGGCCGCGAACCTAGCAAGGCGTCAGGCGGGTCTCAATGACGAGATGCCGCTGGTGCTGATGACCGATGACCGCAAGGCCGATTGGGCCAGTGCGGCGGCGCGCCTGCCGCGCAGCGGTCTGGTGGTGGTGCGCAGCCGCGATGCCAGGAAGCGCGCCGCGCTGGCGTACCGTCTGCAGGGTATCGCGCCGCTGCTGATTGCCGACGATCCTGAACTGGCGGCAGATATTGGCGCGGCGGGCCTGCATCTGCCCGAGGTGCGTATCCGCGAGGCGATGCACTGGCGTGTGCGTCATCCCGACTGGATCATCACCGCGTCGGCACATTCGCTGCGCCTGCTGATGCATGTACGCGAACTGGACGCGGTTTTTCTGTCGCCGGTCTTTGTCACCACCAGCCATAAGGGCGCGGTCGTCCTGACGCCGGTGCGGGCCGCCTTCATCGCGCAGCATGGGATGGTCCCGGTCTATGCCCTGGGCGGCGTCACGCCGCGCAATGCCGCCTTACTCGCCCCCGCCTTCAGCGGCATCGCGGCGATCTCGTCATTGGTCTGAACGAGCCGCTGGCAGCAAGGCCTGCCGTCACGGCTCCCGTCCCGCAATCGTCCTAATCTTACGAAAATGCAATGAGCCCCGCCTCTAAGTCCTTCCAGCATAAGCCAAACTGGCCGCTTGCGGGCAAGCCGCAATACGTTGCGCCAATTCGGCCCCGCCGCTATAAGCCCTTTCGGCCTTGTGCCTTTAGACCCTGGGAAAATGACATCCATGCGAGTTCTGCCTGCCCTGTTGTGTGCGCTGGTTCTGGCCGGCTGCGGCTCTTCCAATGACGGTACCCGGGAGATGGACACCGGTACCGGCGGCATCGTCAGCGCCTCCACCCGCATGACCCTGGGGGTCAACTCTTTCCTCTGGCATGCCTCGCTGGACACATTGCGCTTCCTGCCGCTGGTCTCGGCCGATCCGTTCGGCGGCGTCATCATTTCCGAATGGTATGTCGCGCCGGCCAGCCCGGATGAGCGGCTGAAGGTGACCGTCTACATCATGGACCGCACCCTGCGCGCCGACGGGCTCAAGGTTGTGGTGTTCCGCCAGATCCGCAACGGTGCCACCTGGGCCGAGGCCCAACCCAGCCCGGATATGGCGCACAAGCTGGAAGATTCCATCCTGACCCGCGCCCGCGAACTGCGTCTCGCCAGCGTCACCGCCAACTAGGGCCCGAGGCATGGCGCGTTACAACGCCAAGGAATCGGAAAAACACTGGCAGCAGGAATGGTATGCGCGTGCGCTTTTTGCGACGCCCTTCCAATCCGACAAGCCCAAATATTATGTGCTGGAGATGTTCCCCTATCCGTCGGGGCGCATCCATATGGGCCATACCCGCAACTACACGATGGGCGACGTCATCGCCCGGTTCCGCCGCGCCCAGGGCTATAACGTGCTGCACCCCATGGGCTGGGATGCGTTCGGGCTGCCGGCGGAAAATGCGGCGCGCGACAAGGGTGTGTCCCCACGCGACTGGACCTACGAAAATATCGCGGCGATGCGCGAACAGCTCAAGATGATGGGGCTGTCCATCGACTGGAGCCGCGAATTCGCCACCTGCGATCCGGAATATTATCACCAGCAGCAAAAGCTGTTCCTGGATTTCTACAAGGCCGGGTTCGTCTATCGCAGCGAAGCCGATGTGAACTGGGACCCGGTGGACATGACCGTGCTCGCCAACGAGCAGGTGATTGACGGGCGCGGCTGGCGCAGCGGCGCCATCGTCGAGCGCCGCAAGCTGTCGCAATGGTTTTTCAAGATCACCGATTTTGCCGACGAGTTGTTGGCGGGCCTCGACACGCTGGACCGCTGGCCGGAAAAAGTCCGCACCATGCAGAAGAACTGGATTGGCCGCAGCGAAGGCCTGCGCTTCCAGTTCAAACTGTCGAACAACACCGGGCTCGACGTCTTCACCACGCGCCCCGACACCTTGTTCGGCGCGTCTTTCGTGGCCCTGTCGCCCGATCATCCGCTGGCCCAGGAGCTGGCGGCCAAGGACAAGAAACTGGAAGCCTTCATCGCCGAATGCCGCATGACCGGCACGGCGGAAGCGGAAATCGAAAAAGCCGAGAAGCTGGGCTTTGATACCGGCCTCACCGCGGCGCATCCGTTCGATCCGAACTGGAAGCTGCCGGTGATGGTGGCCAACTTTGTGCTGATGGGCTACGGCACCGGCGCCATCTTCGGCTGCCCGGCGCATGACCAGCGCGACCTGGATTTCGCCCGCAAATACAAACTCAACGTGACGCCGGTGGTGGTGCCGTCGGACGCTGATCCCAAGAGCTTTGATGTCGGCACCGAAGCCTATGTCGGCCTGGGAAAGCTGGCCAATTCGCGTTTTCTGGACGGCATGACGGTGGAACAGGCCAAGGCGGAAGTCGCCGCGCGTCTGGAAAAAGACGGCATCGGTAAACGCACGGTGAATTACCGCCTGCGCGACTGGCTGGTGTCGCGCCAGCGGCCCTGGGGCTGTCCCATCCCGATGGTCCATTGCGAAAAATGCGGCGTGGTGCCGGTATCGCTGGACCAGTTGCCGGTCAAGCTGCCCGAGATCATCAACTTCAACGTCAAGGGCAATCCGCTCGACGCTGACATCGACTGGAAGACCACCACTTGTCCGGCCTGCAAGGGCGCGGCGGTGCGCGACACCGATACGCTGGATACGTTTGCGGATTCGTCCTGGTATTTTATCCGCTTCACCAATCCCCATGCCGACACGCCGGTGGACAAACAGGCCGCCGATTATTGGATGCCAGTGGACCAGTATATCGGCGGCATCGAGCACGCCATCCTGCATCTTCTCTATGCGCGCTATTTCACCCGCGCCATGTCCAAGCTGGGCCTGGTGCGCGAGCCCGAACCTTTCGCCGGCCTGTTCACGCAAGGCATGGTCTGCCACGAGACCTACAAGGATGCGAATGGCAGCTGGGTGACGCCGGATGAAATCGAGAAGCGTGACGGCAAGGCGTTTTTCCTGGGCACGGACACGGAAGTCGCGATTGGCGCATCCGAAAAGATGTCCAAGTCGAAAAAGAACGTGATTGCGCCGGAAACCATCATCGCCGATTACGGCGCCGACACGATCCGCTGGTTCATGCTGTCGGACACCCCGCCGGAACGCGACATTGAATGGACCGATGCCGGCGCCGAAGGCTGCTGGCGCTTCGTGCAGCGCATCTATCGGCTGGCCACCGAAAGCGAAGGCTTGCCGTCGGTCGGTGCGCCCGTCACCGCCAACGATGAAGCATCGAAAACCTTGCGCCAGGCGACCCACAGGGCTATCGCCGCCGTCACCGGCGATCTGGAAAATCTGCGTTTCAACCGCGCCGTGGCGCAGCTCTACACCTTGGCAAACGCCATCGGGGCCGCCGACAAGGCCGATGCCTCCGCCCGGCGCGAGGCGCTGGAAGCCATTGTATTGCTGGCGGCCCCGATGATGCCGCATCTGGCGGAAAGCTGCTGGCAGGCGCTGGGCCATGCCGAACTGGTGGCGCAAACGCCCTGGCCCAAATATGATCCGGCCCTGACGGCATCGGATTCCGTCACCATCGCCATTCAGGTCAATGGCAAGCGGCGCGGCGAGATCAGCATGGCCAAGGATGCCGACAGCAAGACAGTGCAAGCCGCCGCCCTGGCGGACAAAGGCGTGATCCGGGCGCTGGAAGGCAAGGCGCCCAAGAAAGTGATTGTCGTTCCCAATCGTATCGTCAATATCGTCGCATGATCCGGATCGCGGCCCTTGCTGCGCTTGGCATCCTGCTTTCGGGTTGCGGTTTCCAGCCGATGTATGGCGGCAACCTGGCGCCGGAACTGTCCTCCATTTATGTCGAGGACATCGCCGAACGGAACGGCTTTGAGCTGCGCACCCGCCTGATCGATGTCCTGAACTCCGATGGCGTGGTGACGGGAAAGCGCTATCGCCTCAAGATCAACCTGAGCGAATCCAGCCAGGGCATTGCGCTGCAGAACGACGCCGCCATCACCCGCTACAACAACCGGCTGGAAGCCCGCTATGTCCTGAGCGATGCCGGTGGCACGGTGCTCTACCAGGGCAGCCAGAGCGAGCTGTCTTCCTACAATGTGGTGCAATCACTCTATGCCACCCTGGCTGCCGAACAGGATTCCGGCAAGCGCGCGGCGCAGGACGTGGCCGAACGCATCCGGCTGGAACTGGGTGTCTGGTTCCGGCGACGCAGATGATCGTCAAGAATCACGAAGCCGACCGCTATGTCACCGCGCCCCCCAAGGGGCTGATGCTGGCGCTGGTTTATGGTCCCGATGCGGGCTTGGTGCAGGAGCGAGCCGAAAAGCTGCTCAAGACCGTGGCGCCCGATCTGACCGATCCCTTCAATGTCGCGGACTTGAACGAAGCCATCCTGCTGGGCGACCCCGCGCGGCTGGCCGATGAATCCGCTGCCATTTCCATGATGGGCGGCCGGCGGGTGGTCAGGATACGCGGCGCGGGCAACGACCTGGCCGAGCTGTTTGAATCCTTCATGGACGACCATAAGGGCGATGCCCTGGTGGTGATCGAGGCGGGCGATCTGGCCAAGACCAGCGCCTTGCGCAAGATTTTCGACGGCCACAAGAGCGCCGTCGCCATTCAATGCTATCCGGACTCGGCGCGGGATTTGGGCGATGTGGTGCGTGATGCACTGCGCGCCGAAGACCTGTCCATCGCGCCCGATGCGCTGGAAGATGCGGTGTCGCGGCTGGGCTCGGATCGCGGCGTGACGCGGCGGGAGATTGAAAAGCTGCTGCTCTACATGCATGGCAAGAAGCAGGTCGGGATCGAGGATGTCCGCGCCGTAATGGGCGACGAGGCGGAAGCGCGCAGCGAAAGCGCCTGCGACGCAGCGGCGGGCGGCGACCTCGCCAAGCTGGACCGCGAACTGGAACGGCTCTGGGTTTCCGATACCCAGCCGGCCCAGGTGATCCGCAGCGCCATGGGGCATTTCCAGAAACTGCTGCAGGCGCGCGAAAGCACCAATCGCGGCGAGGCATTGGACACGGTGATGAAACGGCTGCGCCCGCCGGTGCATTTTTCGCGCAGCACGGCCTTCAAGGCCCAGGCCCAGCGCTGGAACAGCGACAAATTGGGCGAGGCGCTGGACATGCTGCTGGAAGCGGAAGTATTGACCCGCACCACCGGCGTTCCCGCCGAGGCGGTGACAGGCCGCACCCTGATGAACATCGCCGCCATGGCGAAGGGCAGAATGTAATGCTCCCAGTATTCCCATGCTAAAGATCCGCATCATTCCCTGCCTGGACGTGAAAGACGGCCGTGTGGTCAAGGGCGTGAATTTTGAAGGGTTGCGCGATGCCGGCGATCCGGTGGAACAGGCGATCCTGTACGACAAGGCGGGCGCCGACGAGCTCTGCTTCCTGGACATCACCGCATCCCACGAAAATCGCGGCACGATCCTGGATGTGGTGCGGGGCACGGCGGAAGTCTGTTTCATGCCGCTGACGGTGGGCGGCGGTGTGCGCACCCTGGAGGATATCCGCTCGCTGCTGCTGGCGGGCGCCGACAAGGTTTCGATCAACACCGCCGCCGTCTCGCGCCCTGAATTCGTCAAGGAGGCGGCGGAGAAATTCGGCAGCCAGTGCATCGTCGCCGCGATTGACGCCAAGAAGGGCGAAAAGGGCAACTATGAAATCTTCACCCATGGCGGCCGCAAGCCCACCAGCATCGATGCGGTGGAACATGCCAAAAAGCTGGTCGGTTATGGCGCGGGCGAAATCCTGCTCACCTCTATGGACCGCGACGGCGTGAAATCGGGCTATGACCTGGAACTGACGCGCGCCGTGGCGGATGCGGTTGTCGTGCCGGTGATCGCCTCGGGCGGAGTGGGCAATGTCCAGGATCTGGTGGACGGTGTGGTACGCGGCCATGCCAGCGCCGTGCTGGCGGCCTCGATCTTCCATTTCGGCGAAGTCAGCATTGCGCAGGCAAAGGCGGCGCTGGCGGCAGCTGGCCTGCCCACACGGCCGATCTGAATCATGGACGATCCCCGCGTCACCATTCATTCCCTCGCCCGCCGCAATCTGGATCCGGCCCAGCCGGTCAAGGCGCTGCCCGCCTATATCGCCGCCGCGATGCGGCCCGAGGAAGCCTTTCGCGCCGCCTTGTCCGATTGCCTCGCCCAGATCACCGCCAATGCCGCGATTCTGCGGGCGGGACGTTCGGCGGAAGGCCTGCATCAATTGCGGGTGGCCTTCCGCCGGCTGGAAGTGGCGCTGGGCGCCTTCGGGCGGGAGTTCAGCCAGGAATGGCTGGAGGAATTGCGCGGCCGCGCCAAGATCCTGTCCGGGCGGCTGGCGCCGGCGCGCGACCTGGATGTGTTTGTCGGAAAGTTGCTCGAAACGCCGCCTCATGAGAAAGACGCCGAAGGTTTCGCGCAATTGCGCGCGCGGGTGGAACGGGTGCGCGACGCGGCCTGGGCTGACACCGCCGCCTGCATCAAGTCGCCCGCCTTTGAGCTTTTCACCGACGATGTCGCGGGCCTGGCCCAGTCGCAATTGCCGCTGACCCGCCAGCGCCGCCTGCCCAGGACGGCGTCCCGGATGCTGGATCGCCAGATTGCGCGGGTGAAGAAGCGCGGCCGTACCGCCCGGTCCCGGGACGAAGGCGATCTGCACCGGCTGCGCATCGCGCTCAAGAAGCTGCGCTACACCGCCGAATTCTTTGCTCCGCTCTATCCCAAGCACGATGTGCAACGCTATCTCAAGCAGGTGCGGGGGTTGCAGGCCCATCTGGGTGATCTCAACGATGCCGCCAATGTCCGTGCCGTGATCGGCCAGCTGCTGCGCCCCGAAGACAATAAGAGCGTGAAAAAGGAAAATGACTCCGCCCTGCGTTTTGCCGCCGGCGCCCTGGTGGGCTGGTATGGGGCGCAGACGCCGCGCGTCATCCGCCAGGCTTTGAAGCGTTATCGCAAGCTCCGCAAACTCACACCGTTCTGGCGTTAGTCCTCATTTCTCCATGGCCGGCCTTGAGCCGGCCATCCAGAGATTGCCGGGTGCACTTGTTGCACCGGATGGGCGGGTCAAGCCCGCCCATGGAGACTAAAAGGACACAAATTCCAGATTGAGTGCTTCGATCTTCGGCGTTCCGTTTGCGCCCAGCGACAGGACCAGAATCTTCGACACATCCAGATCGGCGGGCATCGCCGCGCCCATGTCCCAGCCGGTCGCCAGGGTATAAGCGGCGCGCAGCACGCCCAGATGCGCCACCGCCACGGCATCGTCGTCGCTGCTTGCGGCATCTTTCAGAAAGGCGCCGACCCGGGCATGCAGCTCGCCGGTGGATTCCCCGCCCAGCGGACGAAAGGCTTCGCCCCGCTGCGAACCGGCTTTCACAAAGGCGTCCTCGCCATGCTGGGCGAAAATCTGCTCGCGGGTCAGGCCTTCCCACCGGCCCCAATGTTGCTCTATCAGCCGCGCGTCCAGGACCGCTTCGCCCAGCGCCAGGGCCTGGATGGTCTGCCGGGCGCGCAGCAGCGGGCTGGCATAGACGCGGCTGACCGCGAAGGGCAGGCGCAGCGCCGTCATTTTGGCCAGACCCGCGTCACTGAGCGGAATGTCGGTATGGCCCTGTATTTTTCCTGCCGCGTTCCAGTCGGTGGGGCCGTGGCGCAGTAGAGCCAGCTTCAAACGTCGAGCTCCACGATCACGGGCACATGATCGCTGGCCTTCTGCCAGCCGCGCATCTTCTTCAAAATCCTCTGTGACTTCAGCGCGCCCTTCAGGCCCGGACTGGTCCAGACATGGTCCAGCCTGCGCCCGCGATCCGAGGCTTCCCAGTCATTGGCGCGATAACTCCACCAGGAATAGATTTTCTCTTCCGCCGGAATGAAGTGGCGGGTGGCATCGGTCCAGTCGAACGCGGCCTGCACCTCGCCCAGCAATTTGGTTTCCACCGGCGTGTGGCTGACGATGTTCAGGAGCTGCTTGTGGCTCCACACGTCATGCTCCTGCGGCGCGACATTGAGATCGCCCAGCAACAGGACGGGATTGCTCTTCTTCGCTGTTCGCGCGGCGAAGAATTTCTCCATGCCCTGGAGAAAATGTAGCTTGTGGGCGAACTTCGGATTCGCCTTGGGATCGGGAATGTCGCCGCCCGCCGGCACATAGAAATTGTGCAGCTCCACGCCATTGGCCAGGGTCACGCCCATATGGCGGGCATGACCTTCGCGGCAGAAATCCTGCACGCCGGTTTCGCGGAACGGGGTTTTCGAAAGGATCGCCACGCCGTGATAGGCCTTTTGGCCAGCAATAGCCTGGTGCGTGTAGCCCAGCTTGTGAAAAGGCAGCTTGGGAAACAGCTCGTCCATCACCTTGGTCTCCTGCAGGCACAGGACATCGGGCTGCTCGTCGCGCAGAAAACGGGTCACCAGCTGAATGCGGTGGCGCACCGAATTGACATTCCAGGTGGCGATTTTCAAACTTTGCATCCCTTACATGCTGCAATTGCACAGCAGATACATGTTTGCACGCAATTTAATTGCAAATTCAATGAGTTCAATAGGTTAATGACTGTTTTTGCTACGAAATAGTCATAAAATGCATGGCTTAGCTTCATTGAATTGCAACCCTAAGCGGTCTATATCGCAGTGCAACAAAGAATTTCGAACTAGTCGTATCAGACTTGATTTTCAAAGGAGCACGACATGACCAACAATTTTCGTAGCCAGACTTCGCAGCAGGACGAGACGGTGAACAATACCATCGCCGATATCTTCAATGTTGCCGCCATCGCGCTGACCGGCGTGCTGGGCCTTCTGACCATCGCCGCCACCATCTAACGGACGGCAAGCGGCCAACGCCCCCCCGGGGGCGGAGCCCCCAGGTCATAAGAGGGGCACATTGGCCAACGGCCAACGTGCCCTGGGTGAGATCGAGAGATCGTCACCGTTCGCGCCGGCCGCAAGACGTTCCACGCCCGCCCAGGCGATCATGGCCGCATTGTCGGTACAGAGTCTGGGCGGCGGGACGCGGAGGATGAAATCCTCGCTTCCGCACAATTGGGCCAGCGCCGCGCCGATCGCCTGATTGGCCGCCACGCCTCCCGCGACCACCATCGTATTGGCGCCCCCCGAAACGGCGTTCCCGAAATCGGCCCGAAACAGGCCCATGGCGAAGCGGCTGCGGTCGCGCAGGATATCGATCACGGCGGCCTGGAAAGAGGCGCTGGCGTCCGCTACCGAAACGCGTCGGTCCTGCGCTAGCTGGCGCACCGCTGTCTTCAAACCGGAAAAAGAAAAATCCGCCCCGGCGCGGCCCTGCTTGTACTTGAACAGCAGCGGGCGCGGCAGATCATAGGCTTTGGGATTGCCGCCGCGCGCCGCTTCTTCCACTGCCGGACCGCCGGGATAGGGCAGGCCCAGGATCTTGGCGGTCTTGTCGAAGGCCTCGCCCACCGCATCGTCAATCGTGCTGCCATAGAGGCGGAAATCATCGGCGCCGCCGACACCGACAAGCTGGCAATGCCCGCCCGAAACCAGCAGCAGCAAAAACGGAAATTCCACGCCATGGGTCAGCCGGGCGGTGAGGGCGTGGCCCATCAGATGATTGACGGCCAGCAGCGGTTTTCCCGCGCCCAGGGCCAGGGCCTTGGCGGTGGTCAGTCCCACCATCACCCCGCCGATCAACCCGGGGCCGGCAGTGGCGGCGATGCCGTCCAGCTCCTGCAAGGTGATTTTCGCCTCGTCCAGCGCGCGCTCGATCACCCCATCCAGTATCTCCAAATGGGCGCGGCTGGCGATTTCCGGCACCACCCCGCCATAGGGCGCATGGGCCTCGGTCTGGCTGAACACGATATTGGAGAGAATTTCGCCGGGGCCGGGAATGCATCCGCGCACCACCGACGCCGCGGTTTCGTCGCAGCTGGTCTCGATGCCCAGAATGGTGAAAGGCTTGTCACGCATGGGCCGCTGCTTTACGCCGAAATGGCCATGCGGCAAAGGCGCTGATCCATGCACGTCCTGGTGACCAGACCGACGGAAGACGGCGAAGAGATCGCCGCGCGCCTGGCCGAAATGGGCCATACCGCGCTGTTGGCGCCGCTGCTCAGCACGCAATTCCATGACGGGCCGGAACCCGATCTGAAAAATGTCCAGGCGATACTGGCGACCAGCGCTAACGGCATCCGCGCCTTGGTCCGGCGGACGGCGCGGCGCGATCTGCCCATTTTCGCGGTGGGGCCGCAAACAACCGAGGAAGCGCGCAGGGGCGGATTTACCGACATCAGAAATGCCGATGGCGATGCCCGTGCTTTGGCCGAAGCCACGGCGGGCTGGACCACGCCGCAACAAGGCGTGCTGCTGCATGTCTGTGGCGAGGATGCGCCGGGGACTTTGGCGGAAAATCTCAGCCAGCGTGGTTTTTCGGTGCGCCGCGCCGCGCTCTATCGTGTGGACGCCGCGCCGGTCCTGCCGCCCGCGGCGCGCGCCGGGCTGAGCCAGCGCGCACTGGATGCGGCGCTGTTTTTCTCGCCGCGCAGCGCGCGGATTTTCTGCGAGCTGGCGCAAGGCCTGCCGACACAAAAGCTGATCGCGCTGTGCATCAGCCCCGTCACCGCCAATGCCCTGCCGCTTCCTTTCCGGGAGGTGCGGATCGCGGTGGCGCCAAACCAGGCTTCGCTGCTGGCGCTTATTCAATAAACTATTGTATCAGCTACGTTATTTCAGAATGCACAGGTGCCGGCGCTTTTGGTCTGCGTCCGCAGCATCGAGCGGCCAATCGGCGCGGCACCGCGCCACAACGCGGCGCTTGCGGCAGGTCGGGTGTCCTGTGAGACTTCGCGTATGCAGCATGAAGCTTTCGCGAATACCGAGGATTTTGGCGGCCCCGATATTATCGCCGGACCGGGCCGGGTTTCGCAGCCGGGGGTGGATGCGCCCTATACCGGTTACGAGCTGGGCCGTCCCTATGACGAGATGTTCACCCATGAGGGCAAGGCGCGTTTGCCCTATACGGCGCTGGACTCGCGGCTCTCCACCTTGCCGCTGGAAGAACTGAACCGCCGCCAGCAGGCTTGCGAGCAAAGCTTTCTGCATCAGGGCATTACCTTCACCGTCTATAACGACAATCGCGCCACCGAGCGGATCATTCCCACCGACCTGATCCCGCGCATCGTCACCGCCAAGGAATGGGAGCGTGTCGAACGCGGCCTGACCCAGCGCATCTTGGCCCTCAATCTTTTCCTGCGCGACATTTACGGCGACGGACGGGTGCTGAGGGACGGGGTGGTGCCGCGCTCGATGATTTATGGCTCCAAACATTATCGCCGCGAGATGCGCGGGCTGCCGGTGCCGCACGGCGCCTATGTGAATATCTGCGGCAGCGATCTGGTGCGCAACGAGGCCGGCGATTTCGTGGTGCTGGAAGATAACCTGCGCGTGCCATCGGGCGTGTCCTACATGCTGGCCAACCGCGATGTGGTGCGCCGCGCCTTTCCCGCCGTGTTCCGTTCCATGGGCGTGCGCCCCATCGAGCATTATCCGCTCGAACTGCTGGCGACGCTGCGCTCGCTGGTGCCTTTCCATGAAGACGTCTCCATCGCGATTCTGACGTCGGGCGTCTTCAACTCGGCCTATTTCGAGCACGCCTTTCTCGCCCGCCAGATGGGTGTGGAGCTGGTGGAGGGACGCGACCTGCTGGTGAACGACAATGTCGTCTATACCCGCACCACATCGGGCCTGAAGCGCATCGACGTCATCTATCGCCGCATTGACGACGACTTCATCGTCTCGCTGATCTTCCGCGAGGATAGCGCGCTGGGCGTGCCGGGCCTGTTCAACGCCTATCGTGCGGGCAATGTGATGATCGCCAATGCGCTTGGCATTGGCGTGGCGGATGACGAGGCGGTCTATGCCTATGTCCCGCGCCTGATCCGCTATTACCTGGCCGAAGAGCCGATCCTGGACAATGTCGAGACCTTCCTCTGCCGCGAGGAAAAATCGCTGAGCCATGTGCTGGCCAATCTCGACAAGCTGGTGGTGAAGGCGGTGGGGGAATCGGGCGGCTATGGCATGCTGATCGGACCGCACGCCTCCCAGGCCGAACGCGATGACTTCGCCGCCAAGATCAAGGCCGATCCGGAAAACTATATCGCCCAACCCACCATCCAGCTTTCCACTGCCCCGACCTTCATCGGCAGCGGCGTCGAGGCGCGGCACGTCGATCTGCGTCCCTTCATCCTGCATGGGGCGGAAACCAAGATCGTGCCCGGCGCCCTGACGCGCGTGGCGCTGAAGCGCGGCAGCCTGGTGGTCAATTCTTCCCAGGGCGGCGGCTCAAAAGATACATGGGTGTTGTCGCAATGACGTTGTATCTCTCAACCCACAACTCACCATGGGCGGGCTTGACCTGCCCATCCATCTGGATGGCCGGCTCGGGGGCCGGCCATGGATGTTAAGCCGCGTCGCAGAATCCCTCTACTGGATGAGCCGTTATATCGAACGGACCGAGCACACCGCCCGGCTGATCGCGGTGAAGCTGGATTCCATGGTGGAACAGACGCCCGAGGATGCCGCTGCCAGCTGGGCCCGCGTCACCGAGGCGCTGACCGGCGAGAAAGCCGCGCCGTCGCATCTGGACGCTTTTGCCATCACCGGCAGGCTGGCGTTCGACCGCGACAATGACAATTCGCTGATCAACTCTCTGGCTCTGGCGCGCGACAATGCCCGCCAGGTGCGCGAGGCGCTGTCGAACGAGGTCTGGGAAAATCTCAACCGCCTCTATCTGCGGCTTTCGCCGATGACGATGGATTCGATCTGGGTCCATACCCCCGCGCGCCTGTTCCGCGAGATTCTGGAAGAAATGCATGCCCTGGAAGGCGTCACCTATTCCACTCTGAGCCACGGCGAAGGCTGGTACTTTCTGGAGTTGGGCCGCCATATCGAGCGGGTGCAGCAGCTGGGCCGCCTTCTGGACCTGTATTTCAGCGCCGCACAGAACAATGAGAACGGCCCCAAATATTTTGACTGGCTGGTGCTGCTGAAATTCTGCACCGCCTGGGAGCCTTACACCAAGCGGTATACCGCTTCGATCAGGCCGCAGAAGATCGCCGAATTCCTGCTGTTCGATCCCGAATTTCCCCATTCCATCTGTTTCTCGGTCGACCGCATGACCGAAGCCCTGGCCCGCGTGGCGCCGGGCGCCCCGCCGGCCCGCCGCGCTGCCGTCGAACGCCTGGCCGGACGGCTGAAGGCGGCGGTGGATTTCGGCCAGGTGGATGAATTGATGTCGGGCGGCGTCGCCGCCTTCATCGCTGACATCACCAAACAGTGCGAGCAGATCCACAAGGCGCTGTACTCGTCCTACATCACATACGGTGCGGAGACTGTGCTTTGATGATGACCCCCTCCGCCCTCCGCATCGCAAGCGCTGCTACGGGCACCTCCCCCTCTTGCGCGCTTACGCGCGCGAAGGGGAGGCGGGCCTGCGTTCGCGGAGAGCACTGATGTTTTATTCGATCCGCCATGTCACCCGCTTCCGCTATTCCTCGCCGGTGATGGAATCGGTGATGGAATTGCGGATGCAGCCGCGCTCGGAAGGGCCGCAGACTTTGCGTTCTTTCCAGATCGCCACCAATCCGCGCGCCCAGCTTTATGCCTATACCGATCATCTGGGCAACGCGGTCTATCACTTCAATCTGCTGCGCGAGCATGAAGAGCTTCGCATCGAAGCGCAGGCGGTGGTGGAAATCGGCCAGATGCGCACCCTGCCCGACAAGCTCGATGCTCTGGAATGGGGCCGTTACAACACATTCAATCTCAACGACGACCATTTCGACATGCTGGAGCCATCGCGCTTTGCGCGCTCCTCGCCGGAGCTGGAAAGCTTCATGCGGATCGCGGATCTTGCCAAGCCCGATGGCGACCCGCTCACCGCGCTCAAGGCCCTGCAGCGCGGCATCTACGCTTCCTTTGAATATGAGAGCGGGGTCACCGAAGTGAACTCGCCGATCGAAGTGGCGCTGGAACAGCGCCGCGGCGTCTGCCAGGACTTTGCCCATATCATGACCGCCATCGCGCGCAACTGGGGCATTCCCTGCCGCTATGTCTCCGGCTATCTCTATCACAAGGGCAATCGCGACCGTTCCGCCGCCGATGCCACCCATGCCTGGGTGGAAGCCTATCTGCCCAGCCTGGGCTGGGTCGGTTTTGATCCCACCAACAATATCATGGCCTGTGAACGCCATATCCGCGCCGCGGTGGGCCGCGATTACGCCGATGTGCCGCCGACGCGCGGCACCTACAAGGGTGGGGCGGACAGCGAGCTTTCCATCGCCGTATCGCTGGAACCGACCCAGGCGCCGGTGCGGCATGAGGATTTCCTGAAAGTGGCGCGGCCCATGACCTCGGCCATGCCAACGCCGTCCATGCCGGAACGCCTGTACCACCAGCAGCAACAGCAGCAATAGGTCGCTTGCGCCCTGAGTCCGTGCCTGTGATATGAAGGCGCATGACCCAACGCCGAAAAAGGGACTTGAGCGGTTCGCTGGAAGTGGATGGCTGGCTGCTGCGCTGGACCCTGAAAAGCGAGCAGATCTGGAGCGCCAAAGGCGACCATGTCGGGCTGCGCCTGTCGGTCGAGCGCAGCGACGAGACCCGCCGCGAGCTGATCCTGGAGTATCCGTTCCGCGAGTTGCCGGGTGGCCGCACGGCACGGCCCGACATTGATCCCTACCGGCTGGCGGACGACATACGTGCCGCCATCGCGGCGGGCTGGAAGCCCAAATCGCGGGGCCGGCCTTTTACACTGATATGTGACTAAGCCAGTTCGCGACGGACTGCGCCGGACGCGAAGACTTCCAGCTCATCCGCGACATCGGGCATCAGCGTCGCCCAGTCGCCAAACTTCTCCGGCGACAATACGCGCGTGTCGGCATACCAGGGATATTCGCAGCTCCCCAGTTGCGGCCAGGTGCGGCCTGCGGTCAGGAACCAGACGGTCGTCCCGACGCTGGCGGCGGTAGCCGCCGCAGCGGTCGGGGCGGACAATACCAGGTCCAGCGCCGCGCAGAGCGCTGCTGAGCCGTCAATATCGTCCTTCAGGTCCAGACCTTCGATCTGGTGAATTTTGATGCCGAACTTTTCCTCGGCTCGGACGCTCTCGGCGGTGCAATCGCCATACTGAAGATTGATGAAAGTGACCCCCGGCGTCTGCAGGATCGGGCCCCAATGGTCGATGGGCGAGAAATACTTGGCGCGCTTGGCGCCCAGCATCATGGACCGCCAGCACAGGCCGATCTTTTTTTCCGGCCCCATCGCGTCCAGCTGGCGCTTGAACCCGGCCATCCGCTCGGTATCCGGCACCAGGAAGGCTTCGTGACGGAAGTCGGCCAGGCTGTCCCGATAAACCTGCAGCGCCGATCCCATCGGCGACCAAAGGTCAGGTTTGTTTTATTTCGAGGCAAAGGGAATCAGGCGCAACGCCTTGTTGACGTCGGCGTCGATCAGGGTGCGATCGTCGTAGGTGCCGACCTCTGCCTTGGGGAAGGAACGCTGGAACAGGGCGACCAACCGGTGGTCGACGCAAATCTGCAGCTTGCCACTGTCACCGACAGCCGCTTGCACATCGGGCAGGATATTGGCGAACATGAATTCATCGCCCAGGCCCTGCTCGCCGACCATCAGAACCTTCTTGCCGGCCAGATCTTCGCCGTTCCACTTCGGCGCCTCGATGATGTGATGGAAGTAGGAACGGAAACGCTGGTCGTTGCGGATCTCATATTCCCGGAAGCCTTCTTCGAGCTGGCCGGCGCCGATCAGGCAGATGCTGCGCGAATGGCGCGTTCTTCAGGCTGTCGCCGGTGCCGTTCAGGCCCACGACCAGGCCGTAGCCGACCAGCATATTGTCGCGAATGCCCTGGACCTCGATCAGGTCCTTCACCCGGCTGAAAGCCAGGACGGGTATGGGGGCCGCCGCCATGGCGACCCCCACGGCGAGGGCGGCGAGGCGGAGATAATAAGGTGCGCGGCGCATGGACGGCTTCTGCCTTTGTGTGCGCGAAAGGCTTTGCCAGTTTCGTGCCGCCTGGGCTTGAAAAATATGTCTTTTTTTCAATGGTTTATGACGTAGCCGAACAGTGTTCGGCTTGCCGTGGGCAGCATTTGCCGGGTGAAAATGGCCGGTGCTGCGGTTTAGGCCGGCTGGGGCTTTGGTGCGCGCAGAAGCATAAGGGACAGGAAAGCCGCCAGCACCGCGACAAAGCCGGCGACCACGAAGGACTGTAGATAAGAGCCTGACGCGGTACGCGAGGCCCCGGCCAGAAAGGCAGCTGACGCGGCCCCGATCTGGTGGCTGGCGGAAATCCAGCCGAACAGGATGGGCGCCTTCCTGATGCCAAAGCTCTTGTTGGCGATGGCCAGGGTCGGCGGCACGGTGGCGATCCAGTCCAGGCCATAGAACACCGCGAACAGCGACAGGCCGAAAAAGGTGAAATCGGCGAAGGGCAGATAGATCAGCGATAGCCCGCGCAGCCCGTAATAGGCAAAGAGCAGCTTGCGCGGATCATAGCGGTCGGTCAGCCAGCCGGATGCGGTGGTCCCCACCAGGTCGAACAGGCCCATGATGGCCAGCAGGCTGCCCGCCGTCACCGCCGCCATGCCGTAGTCGTGGCACAGCGCAATCATGTGGGTGCCCACCAGCCCGTTGGTGGTGAAACCGCAGATAAAGAACGTCGCCGACAGCAGCCAGAAATCGCGGCTGCGCGCGCCCTCTCCCAGGGCGGTGAAGGCGGTCTTCAGCGGATTGCCGCTTTCGCGGATTTCCGGCAGATGGTCCGGACCGGCCCCGAACGGTGTTTGTCCGACATCGCCGGGCCATTCCGGCAGCAGGAAATAGACCACGGGAATCAGCACCGCCATAGCCAGCGCCACGCACAGCACCACCGGCTGCCAGCCGCCCGCCTGCGCGATGGCCGACAGGGCAGGAATGAAAACCAAAGTGCCGGTGGAGGTGGAGGCGGCGAACAATCCCATCACCAACCCGCGATTGGTGACAAACCAGCGATTGACGATGGTGGCCGACAGGACATTGGTGATGCAGCCTGAGCCGATGCCAGACACCAGCCCCCAGGTCACGATCAGGTGCCAGGCCTGGGTCATGAATAGGCTGGCGAAGCTGGACAGGCTCATCATGCTGAGCGCCGCGATCACGGTGGCGCGGATGCCGAAACGCTGCATGGCGGCGGCGGCGAAGGGCCCGGTCAGGCCGAACAGGAAAATGCCGCAGGCCGCCGCGAAGCTGATCGTCCCGCGCGACCAGCCGAACGTCTGCTCCCACGGCACCATCAGGACGCCGGGGGTGGAGCGCAGGCCGGCCGCCGCCAGCAGCGCCACGAAAATCACGGCGACCACAGCCAGGGCGTAATGCCGTCCGAAGATGGTGCGCTGCTGCATGGGTCCCTCGACACACCAAGCCTACACAATCGCCGCGCCGCGTGCTGCGCGGGTCCTGCATGGGGCGCCTGCGTTTCGCAGCTGCACAGGCGCAGGCGCTCGGCCGGGCGCATGGACTAAGGCCAAAGCAGGCCTTACTTTCCGGTTTCCATGGACGAAGAAACCCGTCTCTCCACCCTGACCTTCACCGCCTGGGCGGATGCTTTCTCGCGCGAAGAGATCGACCGGATCGCGGGCTATGGCGACGGGCTGACGACGGAACGGGCGGTGCCGCCTGACATTCCCGCAAGCCGGCGGGCCGCGTTCGACAAGGTCCGCATCACACACACCGCCTGGATCGAACAGAATGCGCAAACCAAATGGCTTTTCGACCGCATGCAGGGCGTGGCGCAGGCCCTGAACGACGCCACCTACCAGTATGACCTGCGCGGCTTTTCTGAGAATTTCCAGTACACCGTTTATCACGGCGTAGAAGGCGGTCATTATGACTGGCACGTCGATCACGGACCGCTGCATGTGCAGCGCAAGCTTTCCATGACGCTGCAACTCAGTGATCCTTCGGCGTATGAAGGGTGCAACCTGGAATTCTGCGCCAGCGGCAATATTGAAACCGCGCCGCGCGAGCAGGGCACGGTGATCGCTTTTCCATCCTATGTGCTGCACCGCGTGACACCCATCGTTTCGGGCACGCGCAGATCGCTGGTGGTCTGGACGACCGGACCGAAGTTCAAGTGAAGAGCATTGCTATATTAAAATAATATGCTGGGGGACATGCATGTCTGTTTTCAATCCCGCGTCATCGCCAGTGATAATGAGCGGCGGGCTGATCGTCTGGGAGAATCTGTTCACGCCTGCGGAACTGGACGCCATGGAGCAGTATGGCGACCTGCTTTCGCTTGAGAAGGCCGAGTTGTCCGCGAAGAATACCGGCCGCGACAGTATCCGCGTCACCAAGGTTGCCTGGGTGATGCGCAATGAAGAGACGGAAGCCTTTTATGCAAAGGTGGAGACTATCGTCCTGCGCCTGAACGCGCAGTTCTTCCGCTACGACCTTTCCGGGGTGGTGACGTTTCAGTACGCACTTTATGACGGCGCCGAAAGCGGACGGTTCGACTGGCACAAGGATTACGGCAAGGATTACGGCGCCCCGGACCAGGAGCCTCGCAAATTGTCGCTGAGCATACAGTTGAGCGATTCTGCGAAATATGAAGGCTGCGAACTGGAAGTGCGCGCCGGAAATCTCACAGATGTTGCGCCCAAAACGCGCGGCGCCGTCATCGCCTTCCCATCTTACGTCCTGCACCGCGTGACACCGATAACATCAGGTGTGCGAAAATCACTCGTTGTCTGGGCGGTAGGACCTGAGTTCAAATAGCGTGTAACGACCGCGCCGAAAGCCTATCATATGTTATTATCGCCGCCCGCGACCTTACCTGTGCCCGCAGGCGAGTTTGTCATGTGGGAAGACGCTTTCAGCGCCGCCGAACTCGATGCGCTGGAAAAGTATGGCGATGGCTTGGCGCAGCAGAAAGCCGACCTGTCAGGCAAGCGCGCGGGATACGACAATATCCGGATCACCAATGTCGCCTGGATCGAACGCAATCCGGAAACGGCATGGCTCCATGCCCGCCTGGAACAGATTGTGCTGCAGCTCAACGACCAGTTCTTCGGCTATGAACTGTACGGTCTGGCGGAAAGCTTTCAGTACACCGTTTATCATGGCGGCAATGGCGGGCATTTCGACTGGCACAAGGATCATGGTAACGCGCAGGAAGAACCGCGCAAAATCTCCCTCAGCCTGCAGTTGTCGGAAAGCGCCGCCTATGAAGGTTGCGAACTGGAATTCCATTCCGGCGACACTGTGCAGGCCGCACCCAAAAAGCGCGGAACCCTGATCGCCTTTCCCTCTTATGTGTTGCATCGCGTCACCCCCATTGTTTCGGGCATCCGAAAATCACTGGTGATCTGGGCGGCGGGTCCGGAGTTTCGATGAATCTGTCTGTTCCCGTCGTACTGGGGCCTTTCCTGGGCTGGGAAGGCGCGCCCACGCCGGCGGAAGTGGACGCCATTATCGCCTATGGCGATGCGCAGATTCTTGAGAAAGCCCAGATCGCGGTCCAGCGCGACGATCTCGAGGCCGTGCGCATCACCCATCTCGCCTGGCTTGAGCGCAATGCGCAGACGCAAGAGTTTTATGACCGCCTCGAGCAGATCGTGCTGCGTCTCAATACCCAGTTCTACCGCTTTGCGCTGACCGGGCTCGAGAATCTGCAATACACGGTCTATGACGGCAAAGAAGGCGGGCATTAGGACTGGCATATCGATTATGGCCGCAACAGCCACAAGCCGCGCAAGATATCGCTGAGCGTTCAACTCAGCGACCCATCGCACTATGAGAGCTGTGACCTGCAGTTCCAGATTGGCAGCGGGGTCACCACTGCGCCCCGGACGCGCGGCACGGTGATCGCCTTTCCGTCCTTTTTCCTGCACCGGGTGACGTCGGTGACGGCGGGGGTGCGCAAGTCGCTGGTCCTCTGGGCCACGGGGCCGGAATTCCGCTAAGCCCCTCAAAGAGATAGACAGGGCAGGCGGGGCTTCCTATTTTGCCCATATGACTGCGCCGCGCCCCGCCCTTTTGTGCATTCTCGACGGCTGGGGCTGGCGGCCGGAAGCCGCCCCGGACAATGCCATCGCCGCGGCCCACACCCCCCATTACACCAAGCTGCTGGCGGAATGCCCGCATGCGCTGCTGGCAACCTCGGGAAGCGCGGTCGGCCTTCCCAAAGGCCAGATGGGCAATTCCGAAGTCGGTCACATGAATATCGGGGCGGGACGGGTCGTGGCCCAGGACCTGCCGCGCATCGATGTCGCCATCGAGGATGGCAGTCTTGCGCGCCGTCCGGTTCTTCTGGCGCTTATAGCAAAAGCCAAAGACGCAAAGCGGGCGGTGCATGTGATGGGATTGCTGTCGCCGGGCGGCGTGCATTCCCACCAGGATCACATCGCCGCGCTGGTGAAAATCATCAGCGCCGCCGGCGTGCCGGTGTTCGTCCATGCCTTCCTGGATGGGCGCGATACCCCGCCCAAAAGCGCGGGCGGATTTCTCGAAAAATTCCTGAGCGACATTGCCGGCCTGGCCGGCGTCCGGCTGGCGAGCCTGTCGGGCCGCTACTATGGCATGGACCGCGACAAACGCTGGGACCGGGTTGAGAAGTGCCATGACGCGATCATTGACGCGTCAGGCCGCCGCTTTGACGATGCTGATGCGGCGCTGAACACCTCGTATGCTGAAGACATCACCGACGAATTCGTGCTGCCCTGCGTGCTCGGCGACTATGCCGGCGTCGAGGATGGCGACGTCTTTCTGTTTGCAAATTTCCGCGCCGACCGGGCGCGGGAGATTTCCACCGCGCTGCTCGACCCGGGATTTGACGGCTTTGCGCGCGGGCGCGTCGTGACATGGAGCGGCGCAGCGGGACTCAACGAATATTCCGACAAGCTCAAGCCGCTGATGCAGGCGGTGTTTGCGCCGGAAGATGTGCGCGAGACGCTGGGGGAGGTGGTTGCCAGGCATCACATGAAACAGCTGCGCATTGCCGAGACCGAGAAATACGCCCATGTCACCTTCTTCCTGAATGGCGGGCGCGAGGATGTGTTTGATGGCGAGGACCGCATCATGGTGCCCAGCCCGCACGTCGCCACCTATGATCACAAGCCGGAAATGAGCGCCTTCGAGGTCACTGAAAAGCTGGAAGAGGCGATTCTAGGCGGCCAATACGACCTGATCGTCTGCAACTATGCCAATCCCGACATGGTGGGCCATACCGGGATCATGAGCGCCGCCATCAAGGCGGTGGATACGATCGACATCTGCATCGGCCGCCTGGTCGTCGCCTTGGAGAAAGCGGGCGGCGTGATGCTGCTGACCGCCGATCACGGCAATATCGAGATGATGCAGAACCCCGACACGGGCGAGCCTTACACCGCCCACACCATACTGGATGTTCCGGTCATCGCCTTTGGCGCGCCTGCGGGCACGAAACTGGAGAATGGCCGTCTTGCCGATGTCGCACCCACCCTGCTGGCATTGATGGGATTGGAAAAGCCGCAGGCGATGACCGGCCATTCGTTGATCGTGCCAGCTGCGTGAAACAGGCGCTCTCTTTTCTTCTTGCCGCGGCTCTCCTGGCGCCGCCCGCTTTCGCCGCCCTGCCCAAAAAACCGCAGCGCGTCATGGCGCCGATCCGTCCCACGCCGCGTCCCGACCTGCGCGCCCCCGAAGTGGTGATGGATCTGTCGCGCGCCCTTCCCGGCAAGGCGTTGGCCAAGCTTCCCTCCAGCGCCCAGCAGCTTCGGAGCCTGTCGTCGGAACTGAAGCAGGGTCAGCCGCAACTGGCCAGCGCTCGGCAGAAGAGCGAGATGCTGGCGGCGGAGGCGATGGAATTGCGGCAGCGTCTGATCGCCACCGCCGCGCGCATCGAAGGCCTGGAACGCGCCAGGATCGCCGCCGATATCCAGATTGAAAAGCTGCAGGCAGACAATGTTCGCCTCAGCGCCGGCTTTGCCAACGACCGGGTGGCGGTGACGCGGCTGCTGGCCGTGCTGCAGAGGTTGCAGCATGACATGCCGCCGGCCCTGGCCATGCACCCCGACGATGCGCTGGGCGCGGCGCGCGGCGCCATGCTGATCGGCGCCTCGCTGCCCTCGGTCTATGCCCAGGCCGCCAGCCTGTCGCGGCGCATCGACGCCCTCAAGCGCAGCCGGGCGGCGCTGGAACAGCAGCGCCACCAGGCGGCCGACACCGGCGCCCGGCTTACCCTCGCCCGCGCCGATCTCGACCAGCTTCTGGTGCAGAAGGAGCAGGAAGCGGCGGGTGCGGCCCAGAGCTATGACAGCCTGAAGGCCCAGCTGGCGGTCATCGCCCGCGAAGCCGCCAACTTCCAGGCGCTGGCGGCGCGGGTCCGGGCCTTGCGCCAGAACGGATCTTCCCAGCAAAGCGTCGTCATCGTCACGGCGCAAAACAGCGGTTCCCTAGCCGGGCTGGCCAAGAACTCGCTGCTGGAACCGGTGGTAGGAACCGTGGTGGCAGGGGGGGAAAGGGGCAATCCGGGCCTTTCCTATGCAACCCGGGCCGGGGCCCAGGTGATTACGCCCTCTGACGGCAAGGTTCTTTTCGCCGGCCCTTACCATAAGAGCGGACAAGTCTTGATCCTGGAGATAACCACTGGCTACGATATGGTACTGGCGGGACTGGGACGCGTGACGGTAAGGCCAAACGATCAATTGCTGGCGGGCGAGCCAGTTGGAACCATGCCCGCCGAAGGATCGGACAACAGGCTTTACTTTGAGCTGCGTCGCGGCGGCCATGGCCAGAATCCCGCGCCATGGTTGAAGTTGAATCTACGCCCCGCAATTGGAAAGGCGAACGGCACATGAATAAGTTTGCATTGGTCAGTCTGGGTCTGGTGGGCGGATTCGCCGTTGCCATGATCGCGCTGCCGGAAGCCAAGGGCGCCAATGATGCCAGTGCCTATGGACAGCTGGATCTCTTCAGCGATGCCTTCGAGCGCGTGCGCGCCAACTATGTGCGCCCCGTCAAGGACAGTGAACTGATCGACGCCGCCATCCAGGGCATGGTGTCGAACCTCGATCCCCATTCCAGCTATATGGACGCCAAGTCGTATGGCGACATGCAGATCACCACCAAGGGACAGTTCGGCGGCGTCGGCATCGAAGTGACGCAGGAAGACGGACTGATCAAGGTGATCTCGCCCATCGACGGCACGCCCGCGTCGCGCGCCGGCATCAAGTCCGGCGACCGCATCGCCGGCATTGACGGCGGCTCCATCCAGGGCCTGCCGCTGAATGAGGCCATCGACAAGATGCGCGGCCCTGCGGGCAGCAAGATCACGCTGACCATCCTGCGCGAAAGCGAAAAGAAGCCGTTCGATGTGACGTTGGTGCGCGCCATCGTGCGCGTCGATGCCGCCGCGTTCCGCCGCGAAGGCGATATCGGTTACGTCCGCATGCCCGGTTTCAACGAGCAGACCGCCGATGGTCTGGAAAAGGCCGTGCGCGATCTCAAGAAGCAGGTCGGCCCCGGCATCAAGGGCTATGTGCTGGACCTGCGCAACAATCCCGGCGGCTTGCTCGACCAGGCGATCCAGGTGTCGGATGATTTCCTCGGCACGGGCGAGATCGTTTCCACCCGCGGCCGCCGCAACGAAGACACCCAGCGTTATGACGCCAAGGGCGGCGACGTCACCGATGGCAAACCGATCGTGATTCTGATCAATGCCGGCACGGCGTCCGCATCGGAAATCGTTGCGGGCGCACTGCAGGATCACAAGCGCGCCACCATCGTCGGCCTGACCAGCTTCGGCAAAGGCTCGGTGCAGACCATCATCCCGCTGGGCGAAAGCCGCGGCGCGCTGCGCCTGACCACCGCGCGTTATTTCACGCCATCGGGTCACTCCATCCAGGCGCAGGGTATCATCCCGGACATCCAGGTGGCGCAGGGCGATGAAGCCAATGTGCCCAAGCTGGCGCGTCCGTCGGAAGCGGACCTGCGCGGCCATCTGTCGGGTGAACCGGTGCCGACCAAGCGCACCAATGCGCCGGTGATCAAGCCGGCGGCGGGCACGAAGTATGACGACTTCCAGCTCGCCTATGCCCTGGACCTGCTGCGCGGCAAGATGACGGTGGCCTCGGCCACCACCCCGCCGCCGGCCAAGGCTCCTGCCAGCCCGCGTTAAGACCTGTTAACCCTCGCGTAACCATGCCCATCGCATTAATGGGGCATGGCTGCTGCCGCCGATCCCGCAGAAGGGTTTGCCGTGTCCAAGGCTGGACGCGCCCTGGCGTTCGCCAGTTCCTTCACCATTTGCCTGCTGGCGGCGGGATCACTCGCCATCACCCTGTTCGGGCATCCGGCGGCACCTGCCATCACCCTTGAGCTGGGCGACGTCCCGGGCGTCAAAAGCCCGGCCACACTGCCGCTCGCACCCGTTTTGGAAGAAAACACCGCTGCCGCGCCGGTGACCCAGGCGATCTATGCCGGCAAGGCGCTGCTGGCGGACCCGGCGCTGATCGAGAACACGGCCGCTGGCCCCCTGCCGCGCATCGCCGATGATGGGCGGAGGCCCATGCAAGCCTATGCCGCGCCGGCCGCGATGGGCGCCAAATTCAAGATCGCCATTGTCGTCAGCGGCCTGGGTGTTTCGGCCAGCGCCACCAAGACCGCGCTGGACAGTCTGCCCGCCGGCATCACCCTGGGCTTTTCGCCGTACGCGGGCGATGTCGGGCAATGGGTCAGCCAAGCGCGCGGTCGCGGGCACGAAGTGCTGCTGCAGATTCCGATGGAGCCGTTCGATTTTCCCGACAGCGATCCGGGGCCGCACACCCTGCGCGCCGGACAGGACGAAGCCGCCAATATCCAGCGTCTGACCTGGGCGCTGACGCGGTTCACCGGCTATGCCGGGGTGACCAACCTGCTCGGCCAGCGCTTCCTGTCCGACAGTTCGGCGCTGTCGCCCGCTTTGACCTATCTCAATCGCCGCGGTCTTTATTTCTTCGATAATGGCGCCGCGGCGCAGTCGGTGGCGCCCAGTGTGGCGGCACAGGTCGGCATACCGGCGATACAGAGCAACACTACCGTCGACGGCATCCAGACCGCGCTGGAAATAGACCGCCGCCTGTCGGAACTGGAAACCCAGGCCCGCGCCACCGGCAGCGCCGTGGGCGCGGCCTTCCTGTATCCGGTCAGCATTGCGCGCATCACCGCTTGGGCGAAGGGCCTGGAAGCGCGGGGCTTTGTACTGGTGCCGGTTTCGGCCATAGTAAATCAGCCAAAACAATAGGCGCTGGGCTTTTGGCCCCCAAGTTCGTCGCGCGTTCGCTCATGGGCTTATAGCCCACATCGCTCCGCGCTCCTTTTTGGATGACCAAAATCCTGCGCGCCATAGATTTGAGAGTTGGGGAATGCCTTCCGATCTGCCGTACCGGCCTTGCGTCGGCATCATGCTGTTCAACCAGGACGGCAAGGTGTTCGTGGGCAAGCGCATCGACCAGACCGTCGAAGGCTGGCAGATGCCGCAGGGGGGCATCGACGAAGGCGAGATCCCAAAACAGGCAGCGTTGCGCGAGTTGCGCGAAGAAGTCGGCACCGACAAGGCCGAGATCCTGGGCGAGATGGAAGACTGGGTGACCTATGATTTGCCCGAGCATCTGATCGGCGTAGCCTTTCACGGCAAGTACAAAGGTCAGCGCCAGAAATGGTTTGCCCTACGCTTCACCGGCCAGGACGGCGACATCGATCTCACCGCCCATGAGCCGGAATTTTCCAGCTTCCAGTGGGTGAGTCTCGGCGCGCTTCCCGGCCTGATCGTTCCCTTCAAGCGCGATACCTACAGAAGCGTGATCGCCGTGCTGGGCCAATACGCATGAAGCCGCCAGTCCTGATGATCCACGGCGCCTTCTGCGGCCCCTGGTCCCTGGATGGGCTCAAGGAAAAATTCGAAGCTGCCGGTTACAAAGTCACCGCGCCGAGCTTGCGCTTTCACGACCACAGCCCTGCGCCCGCGGCGCTGGGCACCACGGGCCTGGCCGACTATGCCGCCGACCTGGAAGAAGAAATCGCGGCGCTGAAGCAGCCGCCGATCCTGGTGGGCCATTCCATGGGCGGATTGCTGGCACAGATGCTAGCCGCCCGCACCAAAGTCTCGGCCCTGATCCTGCTGGCGCCATCGGCGCCGTGGGGCGTGCCGCCCACAACCCTGTTCGAGATTGGCGCCGCCCAGTCGATGCATATGCAGCCGGGCTATTGGAACAATGTGCTGGAGCCCAGCCGCGACGTTGCTCTGGCCCATTCCCTCGACAAGCTGCCCAAGGATACGCGCGACGCGGTCTATGACCGTTTTGTCCCGGAATCCGGCCGCGCCACCTTCGAGGTAATGAACTGGGCGCTGGACATGAACCATGCCAGCGCGGTGGAGGCCGATGTGGTCACGGCGCCAATGCTGCTTCTCACCGGCAGTGAGGATCGCATCAACCCACCCAGCACGGTGGCCAAGATCGCCGCGCTGTATGGCGCGCGCGCCACGGCGGAAGTGCTGCCCGGCTTCGGCCATTGGCTGATCGGTGAACCGGGCTGGGAAAAAATGGTGAAGCGGATGCTGCTCTGGCTTGCAGAGAAGAAGCTCTAGCTCTTCACGTCCGCGTGGCGCTTGCTGAAGTCCTTCATGAAGGCCTGCAAGGTATCCACCGCCGCGATCCGGGCGGCGGCTTCGCGGAAGGCCAGGCCATGGGCATCTATGCTGGCTGACAGGACCGCGAACAGGTTGGCGTCGGGGGTGGTCTTCATCTTGGGGGCGAAATGGGTGCGGATACGCTCCAGCCCGGCCTCGTCATTGGCCAGCGAATAGGACACGGCGGCGCGTAGCACATGGGCGCGGTCGGCAACCGATAGCGGGGCGGCGTCGGCCCAGCGCGGTTCGACCATTTCTTCCGCCTTCTGTCCGGCGATGGCCCAGTTGCCGCTTTCCCAGTAAATATCGGCGCGCAGGCGGCGCGAGTCTTCGGCCTCGTCCACCGCGATCAGGTCCAGCGCATTGTCCCATTGCTTGAGGGCCGCGAAGGCGCGCGCTTCCAGCAACATGCGCTGATGCATTTCCTCCTGCGGCAAACCGGTGATGTGCGACTCGCGGATCACGGTGACGGCCTGCTGCGCCTTGTGATCCATCAGATAGACGGCGGCCAGGCGGGTGGCGACTTGTGCCTTGGCGATGCCATCCAAACGCTTGTCCACCTGATAGGCCAGAAGGCTGGCTGCGGGACCCAGCAGATCGACGGCTACCAGCCGGTCCGACATGCGGCGGATCATGTCATCGCCGTCCGGGCCGATCGGGGTCAGGTCGATATTGTCATAGAACAGCGCCAGGGAATCCACCGGCTTGATCTTGTCGGCGCCACCCTTGAGATACAGTTTGACGAAGGCGGCGCGCATATCGTCCTGCGCCACCCGCGCCGCGTCCTGGCCGGTGAAGTTCTGCGTCGCCACCCGCAGGCTCTTCAGCCCTTTGCGCCATTGGTTGCGCCCGAAATAGAGCGAGGCCAGCTTGCGCAGGGTCTTCATTTCCAGGTGGTCGCCGCGCCAGCGGAAGCGCAGTTTTTCCAGTTTCTCGATGGCTTGCGGCGCGGTGATCGCGCCGGCGTTGAGCGCGGCATTGGTATGGTGGAAGATGGCCTGCGCCGCGAGTTTCTCGTCGCCGCTTTTCTCGACCTTGGCGAACCCGGCGGTGGCCTCGCGATATTTGTTCTGCGCCGCGGCCAGGCGCGCCTGCGCCAGCTCGGCGACCAGGGTCTGGCGCGGGTCCAGCTCCTTGGGCAGCCGGGTCAACGCCGCGTCGGCAAGGTCGAGGCGTCCCATGCCCAGCGACGCCTCGACATCGGCCAGATGCGCCGTGGCCTGCCAGATTTTCGGATAGCGGCCCAGAATCGGACCGGCCTGTTCCAGATGGGCATGGGCGTTTTTCCAGTCTTCCATGCCGGCTTCGACCAGGCCGCGCCAGAAGGCGGCGTGGCGGTCGGCGTCAAAAGCCGCGCCGCCCAGTTCGTTATGGGCGTCGCGGTAGCGGCCTATCATATAAGCGGCTGCGGCGCGCATGGTGGTCAGCTGGGCATCGCCGGTCAGGGCCGGATCATTGGCTTGCAACAGCTGGATCACGCCCAGTGCTTCGGCAGCAAAACCGTTGGCCAGATAAAAGCGCGCCAGCGCCAGCCGCGCCGTGCCTGCCTTGGACGGAGATTGCTTGGCAGCCGCCTGGGTCAGACGGCGCTCGGTGGCCAGGAAACTGCCGCCACTGGCAACGCCCCATTGGGCGAAATTCAAATAGGAGGGACCGTCGCCGAAACGAGCTATGGCCGATGGCGACTGCGCCACCGGCATTTGCGGCGGCGTCAGCACCATGCCGCCGGGACGCGAGATGATGACGCGCGCCTGCGCCACGTCCACTTTCAGGTCGTCCACATAAGGCGTGATCACCAATCCGCTGGCGGTGGGCAGGGCGGCGAAGTCCGCAAAGACGCGCAGGCCCGGCATGCCGCGTCCGGGCGCCGTCGGAACGATGGTGAGCATGTCGCCGCTGCCCGGGTCCAGCAGCCGGAAGGCGCGATCGGCGGCGGGCAGCAGGGTGGAGAGTGAGGCGCGTTTGGGATCGGACTGGTTGCGGGCGAAACCGATAATCACAGGCGCGGGCGCAACCTGGGGTGCGATTTCCACTTCGAGGTCGGGGCCCTTGCCGCGCGCGCCGATCTGCGCCGGCGCTTTCAGGGTGATGCGCAGAATGCCAAGGCCGTTGCTGGACACCGCGTCCAGCCGCTCGGCGAAATCGCCCAGCGTGTTTTTCAGATTGCGGGAATCGAAGTTGGGCGCATTTTCCAGCACCACCCAGGCGGTGAGGCCGCGCACGAACACGGCGGTGGCGCGGCCACCCGCGCCCCTGAAGGTAATCAGCGCGCCATCGCGGGTGCGTTTGGCATCGGCCACCGGAATTTCGGGCAGCGGCGGTACCGCTTCCGCGGTTTGCACCTCTGCCGGCTTCACGTCGGCTGCTTTTGCATGCGGATCGGCAGGCTTAGCGTGGGGATCGGGTTTGGCTTCGGCGGTTTTTGCCTCGGGCTTCTTGGGCGCAAGCTGCGCCGCGGTCTGGGCGATGGCCTGGGCCTGGGCCGGCGTGACCGTCGTGGTTTTGAGAGCCGGCGCGGCGACCATCTTGGTCGCGACCGGTTTGGCGGTGCCGGGCGGCGCATAGGCGGCGACGTCGGTCTTGGGCGCCAATATGTCGAGAACGACTTTGCTGCCGTCCTTGAAATGGTGATAGCCGGAATCGGAGTCGGTATCGAATTCGACCAGGGTGCTGCTGCCGTCAATGCGCCAGGCCGCGTTCTTCACCCAGGGCGGCGCCAGGCGCGCGATCACCGATACATCGGCGCGCGCCAGGGTGGCGAAGCGGATGGTCATTTTTCCCGCGCCGGGAAACACTTGATAGGAAACGTCCCTGGGCCAGTCGAACACCAGGCGGGTGAACTTCTCGTAGCGGCCGGTACGCAGCTTGATCTCGGGCAGGCTCGCCATGTCGAGCGGCTTGGCTTGCGGCTTGGGCGGCGCCACCAAGTCCGGCATCACGCCGGTGAAATTGCTGGGTGCCACATCCACCACCGCGCGCGCGCCCATCTGGCTGACATGCAGCTTGACCGGCTGGCTCACGGCAAAGCGCAAGGTCATGCCGTCGGCATCGGCGCGGCCATTGGCAAGCAGGCGCGGCAAGGCGGCGGCCACGGTTGCCGGATCGATATCGGTCTTGGCGCTGAAGGCGATCGCTAGGACGCCGCCGGTCGTGGTGGCGCTGACCTTGGTCGTGGCGGGAACCGAAAAACTCAGGCGGCCATAGCCGTTCTGAATGGTGCCGCTGACGCTGTCGGCCCATGCCGGTGCGCTGACGCCAAGCGCCATCACCAGTGCGATGTTGCGGACCGTGCGGATCAACGGCTTGTTCCCCTTCTCACTCTATAATCGCGGGGTCGCGTTAACCTCGGGTTAAATAACTAAGTCTCTGGTTTTTCAGACTTTTCAGACTCCGCCGGCTTGGCTGGTGCGGCGGAAGCTTGGGTGCCGGGGGGGCGGCAGGTGCCGCAGCCGGGGCGGCGGCGGTTTCCTGCGGCGGCGGCGCGGCCACCGGAGCAGGCGGCGGCACTATCGCATCGGTGGTTTGCGGCAGGGTCAGCCGGTTGGCCAGCTTCACCGTCAGTTTCTGCGCGCTTTCCGGGTTCATGCTGGCCAGCACGGGCGCCAGCACATCCGACTTCATTTCCTGCGCCACCGGCAGCAGGACCTCGTCGGGCAGATTGTTGAAGATGCGGGCCGCATCCTTGGCCTTCATGGCGGCATAGTTTTTCACCAGCGCCGCGACCTGCGCCTTCTTGGCATCGTCGCGCTGCTGCAACAGGCCCATGATCTTGGCCTGCAGCTGCTTGAGCTGGGAAATCTTGGTGTCCACCCGCGCTTCGGCGGCGGCGATGATGTTGGCCTGGTTGGTCAGCACCGTGCCGCGCGCATCCAGTTCCTTGCGGCGCTTGCCCAGCGCATTGACCACATCGACTTCGCTGGCGGAGGCGATGTCATCGTCAGCCCCGCCGGCATAGTCGGGATTGGAGGCAATCGGATCCTTGGTCAGTGCGGCAGCAGTTTCGGTGGCTTCCGCATAAGCTTCATGCACCAGGCCGCTGGTCTTCAGCAGCAGGAGACTGGCGCCGACCACGACCACCGACGGCAGCAGGCGAAAATAACGGGGAAGCTTCATTGCACGGCCCTTTCAGCACGAGAGGCCAGACGGCTCAGAATGGAAGTCGAGGGCAGCGGCATGTCGGGAATTTCGCGGGCGACGCGCGGCGATAAAGCCGCACCTTCCATGCGCTGGGCGATGCGTTCGCCCGACGTGGTCAGGACCGAAAGTTCGTCGATATGCAGGCGGGCGCGCTTCAACCGGTCGTCCAGGGTATGGGCGGCTTCGCCGGCTGCGGCCTTCAGTGCGCGCAAAGAAGCGCCGGCACCGGAGATCGCCATGTTGAGTTCGCCGATGGTGCGCGACAGGCCTTCCTGGCCCTTGCGCACGGCGGCCAGGCGGCGTTCCAGCACCACGCAATAGCAAAGCGTCAAGGCCAGCAGGATTTGCAGCCCCAGTTCGAGATAGAAAGTCAGATCCATGGGAATGTTCACGGCGATATCTCTCTTAAAAATGTGATTTACAGGGCGCGGGACGCATCGGTGCGTTCGATGGCTTCATCCACCCGCACCGCGACGGAGGCGCCGACCCGGCCCATCCGGCCCGTAAGCAGCGGCACGCCGCGGCAACGCAGCTGGATTTTTCGAGTCGGGGCTGGCGCCCAGCATCATGGTCTGGCCGACTTCCAGGTTCATCACCTGGTTCAGCGGCATGGTCTGTTCGTCCAGGATGGCTTCGATATCCACCTTGGTGGACCAGAGTTCGGTCGCCAGATGGCTTTCCCAGATGGAATCGCGGCCGAACTTCTCGCCCATGAACTGCTGCAGCAGTAGCTTGCGGATCGGCTCCAGGGTGGCATAGGGCAGCAGCAATTCGGTGCGCCCGCCGCGATCTTCCATGTCGATGCGCAGCTTGACCAGAATGGCGGCGTTGGCCGGGCGCGCAATGGCGGCGAAGCGGGGATTGGTTTCCAGGCGGTCCAGGCTGAAATTGACCGGCGCCAGCGGTTCGAACGCAGCGCACATGTCCTGCATGATCACTTCGATCATGCGCTGGACCAAGGTGCGCTCGATGGTGGTGTAGGGGCGGCCCTCGATGCGCATGGCACTGGAGCCGCGGCGGCCACCCAGAAGCACGTCGACAATCGAATAGATCAGGTTGGAATCGACGGTGAACAGACCGTAATTGTCCAGTTCCTCGGCATGGAATACCGCCAGGATCGCGGGCAGGGGAATGGAGTTGAGATAGTCGCCGAAGCGGATGGAGGTGATGGAATCCAGGCTGACTTCGACGTTATCGGATGTGAAATTGCGCAAGGACGTAGTCATCAGCCGCACCAGGCGGTCGAAGACGATTTCCAGCATCGGCAGGCGCTCATACGAGACCAGCGCCGAATTGATGATGGCGCGGACGCCGGACTTGTCCTGCGTCTGGTCGCCGCCGACATCGAAGCCCAGCAGGGAGTCGATTTCTTCCTGGTTCAGCACTCGTTCGGCGGCGCCGCCGGCCTCGGCCGCGGCGGTATTTGCAAAAGCATCCGCCGGGACGGCTTCGTCGATTACGGGGGTTTCGTCAGCCATTTTCCTGGACCTTTACTTATTTAGTGGGTCGTCGCGGCGACACGACTACTGGACGATCATTTTCTTGAGCAGCACATCGCGCACTTTGTACGGCGCGGCGGCCACATTGACGCGGCGCAGCAGCTCTTCCTTCAGGCGCAGCACACCGGCCGAGCCTTTGAGGTCGTCCAGCCGCAATTCGCGCAAATAGGCCTGGAACTGGTCGGTGATGCGCGGCATCAGCGGCTCCAGCGCGGCCTTGTGCTCTTCGTCCTCGAGCTCCAGCGAAACGCCCAGCTTGAGATAGGCGGGGGTGCCGTCGCTGCTCTGGATATTGACCAGAATGTCCTGCATGTCGCTGAAGGCCACCTTGGGCGGGGTCAGCGGTACTTCCTCGGCATGTTCGGCCTCGGCACCTTCATGTCCGCTCGACATAAAGAGGTAGGCGCCCGCGCCGCCGCCGCCCAGAAGGACCAGCAGAGCCGGAACGCCGAACATCAGCATCTTCTTGCTCTTGAGCATGCCGAGAATCTTGCCAAAACCTTTCTTCGGCGCGGCGTCACTGCCCTCGCCGGTCGCTTCAGCATTCTCGCCCGCGCCTTCTGCGTCAGGAGCTTCTTTCTTGGCCATGGAATTCTTCCCAGCGTTCTTCGTCTCGCCCTCAAGGTAAGCAAACGTGGTTAAGGAGTGGTTCAAATTGCCGGGTGGGGCCTCAGGAGCCCGGCAAATTATTCCGCCCCGTCAGCACGTCGCGCGTAAAAACCAATAAAACCGGGCCTTTCTTGCTGGCACGGCGGCTGCACTGTTCCTGCTGTCGGACCAGAAAGGATCCGAAGCCATGGATAATTCACTTCTCGTTAGTCTTTCGCAGCAACTCGCCGCTTATCGCGCGATGGACGTGATCGCGAACAATCTCGCCAACGCCTCGACGCCGGGATTCAAGCGCGAAGCCGCCAGATTCGAAGAATTCATCACCCAGGTACGCCCGGCTGAAGACCAGACCGGCATGCAGAGCATCAGCTTTGTGAAAGATGCCGGCATTGTGCGCGATGTCAGCCAGGGCAGTATCGCTCGCACCGGCGCCATGTATGACGTGGCGCTCTCCGGCAAGGGCTACTTCGCAGTCCAGACGCCTGCGGGCGTGCGCTATACGCGCGACGGCCATTTCAGCCTGGACGCCAACGGCCAGATCGTCACCACCGACGGTCATGCCGTGCAGGGCGATGGCGGCGCCATCACCATCACCGCCGATGACGGCGACATCAGCATCGCGCCCGACGGCACCGTCAGCGGCAAGACCGGCCAGCTGGCCAAGATGCGGATGGTCGACTTTGCCGATGCCGCCACCGCCATGAAGAAGGAAGGCGGCAACCTCTATTCCACCGACCAGGCGCCGATCGTGCCCACCGCCACCACCCTCAAGCAGGGGATGCTGGAAAGCTCCAACGTCCAGCCGGTGATCGAGATCAGCCACATGATTGAAGTGATGTGCGCCTATGAGGCAACCGCCACCCTTGCCAAATCCCATGAAGATCTGAAGCGCCAGGCTATCGAAAAGCTTGGCCGTATGCCCAGTTAAGGAGACCTGACAAATGCGCGCCCTTTCCATCGCCTCGACCGGCATGCTCGCCCAGCAGACCAATGTCGAAGTCATCGCCAACAATCTGGCGAATATGAACACGACCGGCTTCAAGCAGCAGCGGGCTGAATTCCAGGACCTGCTCTACCAGAACATCCAGACGCCGGGCGCTCAGACCTCGGACACCGGCACCTATGCCCCGTCGGGTGTGCAGATCGGCGCCGGTGTGCGCATGTCCGCTATCTATCGCGTCACCACCCAGGGCGACCTGAAAAACACTTCCAACCCTTATGACGTCGCCATCCAGGGCGCGGGCTATTTCCGCATCCAGCAGGCCGACGGTACCGATGGCTACACCCGCGCCGGCAATTTTGGGCTTTCGCCGCAGGGCCAGCTGGTCACCCAGGACGGGTTGATCGTGCAGCCGGGCATCGCCATTCCGCAGAACACGCTCTCGGTACAGATCAACGCCCAGGGCCAGGTCAATGCCACTGTCGCCGGCAGCGCCACCCCGACCACCGTCGGCCAGCTGGAACTGACGCGCTTCCCCAACGAAGCGGGCCTGAATGCGGTCGGCGGCAATCTTTATCTGGAAACCGCGGCCTCGGGTTCGCCCCAGGCGGGTGTGCCGGGCTCGACCGGCTATGGCACGCTGCAGCAGGGATTTCTGGAAACCTCCAATGTGAACTCGGTGGACGAGATCACCGCGCTGATCACCGCCCAGCGCGCCTATGAAATGAATTCCAAGGTTGTCTCCGCGGCCGATCAGATGCTGCAGAACACCGCGCGATTGGGGTCGTAAGCCATGAAAAGCTCACTTCATTCTTGGTCGCTCCGGCTCTCGCCGACGCTCCTGCTCGCCGCTTTGCTGATCGCTTCCCCGGCTTGTTTCATGGGCGCCTCCGGCGCTGTTGCCAACACGGTGCGCATCGTGGTGCCCGCCCACGACATCGCCCGCGGCGACGTCATCGGCGAAAGCGATCTGACTTATACGACCGTAGATGGCAACGCCCTGATGTCGGGCGTGCCCACCAGGATGGAAGACATCAAGGGCATGCAGGCGCGCCGTGTCCTGTCCGCCGGCCAGCCCTTCCGGGGCGACGATCTGCGCCGTCCTATCGTTATCACCAAGGGCCAGACCGTCACCATGCAGTTCAGCGCCCCCGGCGTGGAACTAGTCGCGATGGGCCGGGCGATGAGCGAAGGTGGCATCGGCGATACCGTCACCATCCAAAATCCCGCCTCCTTCCGCATGATCTCCGCCACCGTTACCGCGCCGGGCACCGTGCGCGCCAATGGCGGCCCGATTGCTTCCCCCAACACCATTGCTCGCCGATAGGATCTCCCATGCGTAACCTGCTTTTGAAAATCACCGCTGCCCTCCTGATCGGTGCGCCGCTGGCCGCCTGTTCGGCGGCTGACCGGATTTCAGAGATCGGCGAAGCGCCCAGGCTTGCGGCGGTGGGCAACCCTGCCGGCAGCCAGATCGTGGCCGAAATCCCGCGGCCCGCGCCCATTCGTCATGTCGACAATTCGCTGTGGCAGCCCGGCGCCAAGAGCTTCTTCAACGATCCGCGCGCCCGCCTGATCGGCGATGTGATCACGGTGAATGTCTCGACCGCCGATGCCGCCAAACTTTCCAACACCACTTCGCGCAGCCGCACCAACAGCGATAATGCCAGCCTGGACAATCTGTTCGGCCTGGAAACCGTGCTGCCCGGTGCGATGAATCCGTCCAGCCTGGTGAAGATGGGCTCGGACATGTCCAACTCCGGCACCGGCGCGGTGGCACGTTCGGAATCGATCAATCTGACCCTGGCCGCGCTGGTGGCGCAGGTCCTGCCCAACGGCAATCTGGTGATCGATGGTCACCAGCAGGTGCGGGTGAACAACGAACTGCGCGACATGCGCGTGTCGGGAATCGTGCGCCGCGAAGACATTAGCCAGGACAATACCGTCAACCTGACCCAGATCGCCGAAGCCCGCATCTCGTATGGCGGCCGGGGCCTGGTCAGCGATGTGCAGCAGCCGCGTTATGGTTCGCAGCTGTTCGACATCATCATGCCCTGGTAAACGCAGACACACCGGACAAAGCGGTGGGGAAAAACAAAAGGGCCGGATCGAAAGATCCGGCCCTTTATCTTTTTGAATCGGAAACGGACTAGTCGTCGCGATAAACTTTCTCGCGCCGCTCATGGCGCTCCTGCGCTTCAATCGACAAAGTGGCGACGGGGCGCGCATCCAGGCGCTTGAGCGAGATCGGCTCGCCGGTCTCTTCGCAGAATCCGTAGGAGCCGTCGTCGATCCGGCGCAGCGCCGAATCGATCTTGGCGATCAGCTTGCGCTGGCGGTCGCGGGTGCGCAGTTCCAGCTGGCGTTCGGCCTCGGTGGACGCGCGGTCGGCCAGATCGGCATGCGGCACGGTCTCGGCCTGCAGATTCTGGATGGTCTCACGGCTTTCCTTGATAATCTCGTCCTTCCAGAGATTGAGCTTGCGGCGGAAATATTCCCGCTGGCGCTCATTCATAAAGGGCTCGTTTTCCGACGGCCGGTAGTCGGCGGGGACTTGGGTTCCCATACACACTCCCTTCAACACGCAAAGCGATAAAGACTCAGCAAAATCCGCCCTGAGGGCCGGGGTTATAGCGGCGGCCCCCCCCCCCCCGCAATCAGGATCGCGGGGCCCGATTAACTATGCACAAGGATTGGGCAGGGGGAGCTTCGCGGTTGCGAAAGCCCTATGAATCAGGGTCTTCGTACCGGCGGGCATTCACGAAAAAGGCCAGCACTAGGCTGGCCTTTTTGCGAATGGTTGCGGGGACAGGATTTGAACCTGTGACCTTCAGGTTATGAGCCTGACGAGCTACCGGGCTGCTCCACCCCGCGTCACGGAAGGTGGGGGGATATAGGCCATGGGCCTAACCCTGTCCACCCCCGCTTTTCCCGCCGGTTTGCGAGCAGGAAGGGGCTTTAACAGGCTTTAACCGGCAGCCTTTAGAATGGAGCCATGCACAAGTTCGGCCCTGTCCTGCTGTTGCTGCCGGCCATCGTGCTGGTGCCCATCCTAGCCGACGCCGCCGCAAACACCCGCATCGTCCAGAAGGGCCGTGCCTTTCGCCCCGGCACCGTGACCATCATGCGGGGCGAGAGCCTGACCTTCACCAATGACGACAGTTTTATCCACCAAATCTATGTGGACGGCCAGTTCGACTCCGAGGAGAAGGGTCCTGGCGAAAACATCAATCAAACCTTTCTGCGCACCGGAACCTTTCAGGTCCGCTGTCACATTCACCCCACCATGAAAATGACGGTGCATGTGAAATAGGCCGCCGAAGCGGGCCTTTTGGCGCCCCGGCGGCAAGTCTCCTTGAGCCGCCATAAACCCTGTACCGGTCGAACTAATTCTGCGTTTGCCGACCAGGTCATTGCTACACATGAAGCTTGCCAAATACACGATTGGCGCCAGGATTTTTGGCGCCTTTGCCGTCATGAGCGCCATCATTGGATTGATGGGCCTGGCCAGCTATGGCGTGTTGTCGGCGGCGGGCAATATCGCGGTGACAACGTTCGACGGCCCGCTGATGGCGATCAACTATGCCCGCGCCGCCCAGACCGATTTTTCCGAAATGCAGCTGGCCGAACTGCGCTTTGAACATGCGGCGCCGGATAAGCGCCCCGCCATCGCGGCCGAGATCGCCGCGCTTGCCGAGACCTTCACCGAAGACCTAGATGTCGCCGCCCAGCGCAGCCTGGAAGCCGACGAGCAGCAGATGATCGCGCAGATCCGTCCCCTGATGAAACGCTGGGGCGAAGTGCGCGCCAAAGGTGACATAGCGGAACTGGCGAAGCTGGATCGCCAGATCGACGACAAGTTCGACCTTCTGATCGAATTCAATACCGGGCACAGCTTCGTCGGCCGCCGCCAGACCGTGACCAATATCGGCAACTACAAATACGCGGTCATCGCGATGACGGCGCTGGCCTTGTTGCTGGCGGCGGGAATCACGCTGTTGCTGCGCGCCCGCATCGTCCGCCCGCTGCAGGCCGCCGCCAGCGTTGCCGACCGCATCGCCAGGGGTGAGCTGCAAACGCCGATTCCGCAGGGCGGCAATGATGAGACCGGCGCGCTGCTGGGCTCGATGACGGTGATGCAGGACAATATCCGCGAGATGATGACACGCGAGACGGCGCTGCGCCGCTCGGCGGAAAATCGTCTTGTTGACGCGCTGGAAACCAGCCGTGAAGGCGTAATGCTGGTGGCGCCGGATGGCAACATCGCCATGGCCAACGGCACCTTGCGCGAATTCTTCCCCGCCATCGCCGGGCGGTTGATGCCGGGCACGCCGTTCGACGCCGCGCTGGCGCTGATCCAGCAGCAGCTGGCGCCCACCCAGGCGCCGAGCGAGCACATCAATGTGTCAGGCCATGCCGAACTGGAACTGGCCGACGGACGCTGGCTGCGTATGACGGGCAGCGCGACATCGGAAGGCGGCTCGATCATCTTCCTGTCCGACTTCACCGCCATCAAGGAACGCGAGGAAAGCCTGCGCCGCGCCAAGCGCGAGGCGGAAGCCGCCAATGCCTCCAAGACCCGCTTCCTGGCCAATATGAGCCATGAACTGCGCACGCCGCTCAACGCCATTATCGGCTTTTCGGAAATCATTTCCGGCCAGCTTTTCGGCACCCTGGGCAACGCGCGCTATCTCGATTACTCCCAGGACATACTGCGCAGCGGACGCCATCTCCTGTCCGTGATCAACGACGTGCTGGACCTGTCCCGTAGCGAATCCGGCAAGCTTGTGATGGATGCGCAGCCGGTGGATATGCGCCTGGTGCTCGGGGACTGCATCGCCATGGTGCGCGAACAATGCGTCGCCGCCGGTCATGCGCTGGTCGCGCCGGAGTACTGCCACGAAATTCCCCTGGCCGGCGATGCCGCCAAGCTGCGCCAGATATTCCTCAATCTTCTTTCCAACGCCATCAAGTTCACCGAGCGCGGCGGTACCATTTCGCTGGACCTCGCCGAAACCCAGGACGAGATCGCGGTGACCGTCGGGGATAGCGGCATCGGGATGGATCCCGAGGACGTCGACGTCGCCTTCCAGCCTTTCACCCAAGTCGATAACCGGCTGGAACGGCGCTATGAGGGTACCGGCCTGGGCCTGCCTTTGACCAAGGCGCTGGTGGACCTGCACAAAGGCAGCATCCGGGTCGACAGCTCGCGGGGCTGCGGCACCCGCATCACCGTGACCTTCCCGCGCGCCCATGCACAGGCCTTGCTGAAAGTCGTCTAAAGCGCCGCGAGGTGCTCTTTGGCTGTCTGGATGGCGCGGACAAAGCCAACCGGATCGGCAATATGCGGGGTGATGACCCGGTCCACGCCCGTGCCTTCGATCTGCACCGTGCCAAAGCCAAAGATGCGGCCCAGGAAGGACTGATGCACCTTCACGCCGTCGATGTTGGGCAGCGCAATCTCATTGGTACGCATGGTGAAGAGGCCGTAGCGCTCGACAAAACGGTGGCTGGTGATGCCGATCTCGATGGTCCATTTGCGGACCATCAGCCGGATAAAGGTAATGCAGCCCCAGATGGCCCAAATCGCGGTCAGTAGCAGGACCCAACTGATGGGACTGCTGGCGTCGCGCGGGGTGGTGCCAAGATTGATATACAGCCCCAAAGTACCGTCTGCGGCAGCAGCAGCGCCCCCCAGGCATAGCCCACATAAAGCCAGTGAAACTGCGCCCTGAGGATAACGGTTTCGCCGGCACCCAGTGATTGGTCGATATAGGACGACATTCCATTCCCCTGCTGACCTTCCGCCATTTTTACGCCATATTTCAGCACGGTGATGCCGGCCGATAAAATTTTCCAGGGAGGGATTTCATGAAACACGCACTTTTGGGTTCGCTGCTTTTCGCAGGGGCCGCAGTCTGCATTGCCGGCGCAGCCACCGTGCAGGCGCAGGGCAATATGAGCTTTTTCATAACCAGCATGGGCAAGGGCGACGGCGCCAATCTCGGCGGTCTGGCCGGGGCGGACGCGCATTGCGCGGTGCTGGCCAAAGCGGCGGGTTCGACCAAGACCAACTGGCGCGCCTATCTCAGCGCTACCCAGGTGCCGAACGGCGCGGGTCCGGTGGATGCGCGCGACCGTATTGGCAAGGGTCCGTGGGTCAATGCCAAGGGCGTCACCATCGCCCGCAGCGTCGATGATCTGCACGACAGCGCCAACGCCAATCTGACCAAGGCCAACCTGCTGACGGAAAAGGGAACCGTGGTGAATGGCCGTGGCGACACGCCCAATACCCATGACATCCTCACCGGCTCCGACAGCGCCGGCCGTTATCTGCCGGCGGGCGTTGGCACCGACACCACCTGCGGCAACTGGACCAAGAATGCCGAAGGTTCGGCGGTTCTGGGCCATCACGACCGCAACGGTCCCAACACCAATCGCAACTTCACCTCCTGGAACGCCAGCCATGGTTCGCAGGGCTGCAGCCAGGAAGCCCTGGTCAAGACCGGCGGTGCGGGTCAGTTCTACTGCTTCGCCGCCGACTAGGCGTCACTGACATTGAAAAGAAAAAGCCCGGCTCGCGAGAGCCGGGCTTTTTTGTTTGCCCCGTGCGCGGATGCGCACAGTTAAAAGAGGGCGCGGATGCGCACAATAAAAAGAAGCAAAATCGTCAGCGGTCGTCGTGATCCGGCAGCAAGACTTCCCGCACGCCCTTATGATTCGGGCTTGAGACCACGCCGTCCTGCTCCATCCGTTCGATCAGGCTGGCGGCGCGGTTGTAGCCGATCTGCAGCCGCCGCTGGATGTAAGAGGTCGACGCCTTCTTGTCCCGCGCCACCACGGCCAGCGCCTTGTCGTAAAGATCGTCGCCCGGCTGGCTGTTGCCGCCGCCCAGCAGCGCATAGGGATCGTCGCTGTCTTCATCCGGTTCTTCGGTAACGGCGTCGAGATATTCCGGCGCACCTTGCGCCTTGAGGAAGCGCACCACGTCTTCCACTTCGTGATCCGACACAAAGGGGCCGTGGATGCGCTTGATGCGCCCGCCCGCCGCCATATAGAGCATGTCGCCCTGGCCCAGCAGCTGTTCGGCGCCCTGTTCGCCCAGGATGGTGCGACTATCGATCTTGCTCGTCACCTGGAAGGAAATGCGGGTGGGGAAGTTGGCCTTGATGGTGCCGGTGATGACGTCCACCGACGGGCGCTGGGTCGCGGCGATAAGATGGATACCCGCCGCGCGCGCCATCTGCGCCAGGCGCTGCACCGCGCCTTCGATCTCCTTGCCAGAGACCATCATCAGGTCGGCGACTTCGTCCACCACCACCACGATATAGGGCAGGGCCTCGAATTCCAGATTCTCGTCCTCATAGACCGGCTTGCCGGTCTCGCGGTCGAATCCGGTCTGCACCGTGCGCTTGAGGACCTCGCCCTTGTCCTTGGCTTTCTTGACGCGTTCGTTGAAGGCTTCGACACCGCGCACGCCCATCTTGGACATCTTGCGATAGCGGTCTTCCATTTCGCGCACCGCCCATTTCAGGGCGACGATCGCCTTGCGCGGATCGGTGACCACTGGCGACAGAAGATGCGGGATGCCGTCATAGACCGACAATTCCAGCATCTTGGGATCGATCATGATCAGCCGGCACTGCTGCGGCGACATGCGGTACAGCAGCGACAGGATCATGGTGTTCAGGCCGACCGACTTGCCCGAACCGGTGGTGCCTGCCACCAGAAGATGCGGCATCTTGGCGAGATCGGCGATCACCGGCTCGCCGCCGATGGTCTTGCCCAGCGCCAGCGACAGCGGCGCGCGGGCCTTTTCATAATCGGCCGAGGCGAACATCTCGCGCAGGTAAACTGTCTCGCGGAACTGGTTGGGCAGTTCGATGCCGATCACATTGCGGCCCGAAATGGTGGCGATGCGCGCCGCCACCGCGCTCATCGAGCGGGCAACGTCGTCGGACAGCGAGATGACGCGGCTGGATTTCACGCCGGCGGCGGGCTCGAATTCATACAGCGTGACGACCGGGCCGGGACGCACGGCGGTGATGCGGCCCTTGACGCCGAAATCGGCCAGCACCGCTTCCAGCATGCGGGCATTTTCCTCCAGCGCCTCGTCGGAGAGCGTGTGGGTATCCTTGACGGTGATGGGCTCGGCCAGCAGGCCCAGCGCTGGGAGCTGGTAGTCACCCGAGGCCAGGTTGAGCGCGGGCTGCTTGTCGGCGCGCTTGGCGGTACCGGCAGGGGCACGCATGTCGCGCTGGACGCGGGTCTTCTGGCGTTCGGCCAGCCGGGTGGCGGCGATGGGCTCAGGCCTTATTGAGCCGGGACTGGCCGAACCGGGGCTTTGCGCCTCGTCCAGGTGATAGGCGCCTTCATCGTCATCGTCATACTCATGATCATTGTCTTCATCGTCCTGATGATGATGAAAGCCGAAATCGGGTTTCTTGATCAGGCCGACCAGCCACACCGCACCGGCAGGGATAGCCATCACCCCACGCACCATGGGCATCAGGCGCAGGCCGGTGGCGAGGAAGGCCAGCAGCAGCCCCGCCAGCAACAAAAGCAGCGGCAGCGCCCAGCTCAGCATCGGCAGCTGCCAGATCTGCGCCGCATGGACGGAAAGTCCGCTGGCGGCAATGCCGATCATCCCGCCCGCACCGGCGGGCAGGGTGGCGGGCTGCGGAAACAGTCCTAGGCCTGCCGCCACGGTCACCGTGCCCAGCGGCCAGGCGACTAGCCGCCACATGGCATATTTCAGAGATTTTCCGCGCAGGGCGCGCGCGCCCCAGACAAACAGCGGCGCCAGGAAGGCGATCGCGGCCAGACCGAAAATCTGCAGCATCAAATCCGCCGCCACGGCGCCCAGCGGACCCAGCCAGTTGGCGACATCGCGCACATTGGCATTGTTCAGGCTGGCATCGTCCGAGGCATAGGTGACGAGGGCGATCAGCGCCGCCGCTGCCGCCAGCACCAGCGTCAGGCCCGCACCGCGCAGCGCCACCATGCGGGTGAGCCGGTTCACGGCCCGCTTGGCGTCGGCCAGGGCATCGCTCATGGCACCGCCTTTGGCGCGCGGGTGATAGACCCCACCGATCATTCTGGACTGCGCCATGCAAAACCCGCCCGCTAGAGAATTTCTCTCAATCTTTCGAGTGCGGTCATAATGGTTGACAAATCACTAACGAGAGCCACCCGGACATAGGAAAAGCCAGGGTTTGACTGGGTTTTTCCGATGTTAATTTCCCGGCCCATATAGGTGCCCGGTAACAGCCGCACCCCCTGGTCGCGCCAGGCCCGCAGGGCGAAATCCTCGCCATTGCCGACCTCCAGCCAAAGGAAGAACCCACCGCCCGGACGGGTCATGCGGCCCTCCAGGATGCGCTGGGCGGCGGCCATCTTCTCGGCATAGGCCAGACGGTTTGCGGTGACATGGCCCTCGTCGCGCCAGGCGGCGGCGGAGGCCGCCTGCACCGGCCCCGGCACCGTCGGCCCCGCCACATTGCGGAAGGCGCGGAATTTCTCGATCAGGCCGGGGCAACCGGCCACGATGCCGGAGCGCAGGCCGGGCAGGCCCGAGCGCTTGGACAAGGAATGAAAGCTTAGCAGGTTTTTAAAGCCGCCGCTTTGGGCTAGCCGCGCCGGAAGCGCGCAGACCGGAGACTTATCGAACCAGATATCGGCATAGCATTCGTCCGCCAGCACGAAGAAGTCATGCTGCTCGGCAAGGCTGAACAGGACGTTCCAGTAAGATTCGTCCGCCACCGCGCCTTCGGGATTGGAAGGTGAGCAGATGTACACCGCCGCCAGCCGTTCCAGTGTTGCTTTGGGCAGGCCGGCGAAATCGGGAAGGAAGCCATTGTCCTTGGTGGCGGGCACATAATGCGGCTCCGCGCCGCTGGCGAGCACGGCGGCCGCATAGCATTGATAGAAGGGATTGGGAATGGCGACGACAGGCCGCCCGCCGCCTTTGCTTTCCGGCATGAAGGGAAACAGCACTGAGAACAGTCCCTCGCGTGTGCCGTTGAGCGGCAGCAGATGCTTTTCCGGATCGATGGCCCCATTGAGGGCAAAGCGGCGGTTCAGCCATTCGCCCGCCGCATTGCGCCAGTCCTGTGTGCCGGTGATGGCGGGATAATTGCCGAAGCTGGCGGCGCTTTGGGCCAGCGCCGTGCGCACAAATTCCGGCACCGTGCCGCTGGGATCACCCACCGCCAGGGAAATAGGGACTTTGCCAGGCTTCTCATCGCCCAGCAACATCGCCAGGCGGGCAAAAGGCCCGGGCGGCAGGTCGGCAAGGCGGCCGTTGAAGGACAAGGACACTCCCGAAAACAAGGCGGTGCGGGAATGTAGAGGCGGATGAAGATGGTGTCACCCGTTGGCATCCGGCCTCGCTCCGCTCGGTGCGGGGCAAGGTTTTCTAAGCTCGCGTCCGCACGCTGTCGCTACGGACCGCAAAGAAAACCTAAGCCAAAACGGGCGCCACCCATCGCGGATGGCGCCCAAGTCTTCGGGGACGAACGCTTAGTCGTGGACGGTTTCGCCGTGCAGATTGATGTCCAGGCCTTCGACCTCGACTTCGGGCGAGACGGGCAGGCCGATGATCATGTCGACCAGCTTGAGGATGATGAAGGTGCCCACCGCGCAATAGGCAAAGGTGATGCCGATGTCATAAAGCTGGATCAGCATCTGTCCGATATTGCCGTCATTCAGCCAGCCTTAGCCGGCCGGGTTGATGGCGCTGCTGGCGAAGGCGCCGGTGAGCAGCGCGCCCAGCGCGCCGCCCACGCCATGCACGCCCCAGGCATCCAGGCTGTCGTCATAGCCCAGCGCCTTCTTCATCCACGCGGCGGCGACATAACAAACCACACCGGCGGTCACGCCGATGATCAGCGCGCCGACCGGATCGACAAAGCCTGACGCCGGGGTGATCGCCACCAGGCCGGCAACCGCGCCCGAGATCATGCCCAGCACCGAGGGCTTTTTGGCGATGGCCCATTCGGCCAGCATCCAGGACAGCGCGGCGGCGGCGGTGGCGATTTGGGTGGCAACAGCGGCCATGCCGGCATTGAAGCCGGAGGTCAGCGCGGAGCCAGCATTGAAGCCGAACCAGCCGACCCACAGCAGCGATGCGCCGATCACCGACAGCACTAGATTGTGCGGCGACATGTTCTCGCGGCCGTAGCCGATTCGCTTGCCCAGGACCAGGCAAGTCACCAGCGCGGCAGTGCCGGCGTTCAGATGCACCACCGAGCCGCCGGCATAGTCCAGCGCGCCCATGGTGAACAGGATGTCGCCGCCCCAGACCATGTGGGCGATCGGGCAATAGACGAAGATTAGCCACAGGCCCATGAACCACAGGAAGGCACTGAACTTCATGCGGTCGGCGAAGGCGCCGGCGATCAGTGCCGGGGTAATGATCGCGAAGGTCATCTGGAACAGCATGAACACCGATTCCGGGATGGTGCCGGACAGCGAGTCCACCTTCATCGGCTGCAGGAAAAGATAGCTGAAATCCCCGATGAACTGGTTCAGGGCCGGATTGGGATTGGGTTTGAAGGCGAGGCTGTAGCCCATAATTATCCAGAGCACCGAGACCAAAGCGGTGGCGCCGAAACTTTGCGCCAGGGTCGCCAGCACGTTCTTCTTGCGCACCATGCCGCCATAAAACAGGCCAAGGCCCGGAATGGTCATCATCAGCACCAGCGCCGCCGATGTCAGTAGCCAGGCGGTGTCGCCGCTGTTCAGGGTAGGCGTGGGGGTCTGCGCGAATGCCGGCGTCACCGGAAAAGCTGCCGCCAGCAGGCCCAGCAAGGAACCTTTAAGCGTGTGGGGGGTGGATTTCGCAGACATCGTTTTCCCCGATTTTTGTTATCTGTAAAAAGCAAAAGGGGTGCGGTGTTACCCGCACCCCCAAAGCTTGAGCAAGGCTTGCTTACATATTGTAAGCGCGTTCGCCATGCTCGGCGATGTCGAGGCCTTCGCGCTCGACTTCTTCCTTCACGCGCAGACCGATGGTCAGCTTGATCAGGCCGAACACGATCAGGCTGCCGATGCCGGACCACAACACGGTGGTCAGCACGCCCTTGGCTTGCGCGATCACCTGCGGGACCAGACCCGGATAGACGGCCGCGCCGCCCGCCGTGTAGTCCACGATGCCCGCGCCACCCAGCGCCGGATCCACCAGGATGCCGGTGGCGATGGCGCCGATGATGCCGCCGATGCAGTGCACACCGAAGACATCCAGGCTGTCGTCATACTTGAGCATGTTCTTCACAACGCTGACGAAGAACAGGCAGGCCGGGCTGACCAGAAGGCCCAGCACGATCGCGCCCATCGGACCGGCAAAGCCGGCGGCAGGCGTAATCGCAACAAGACCTGCAACCACACCCGAGGCTGCGCCGAGCAGGCTCGGCTTGCCCTTGAGCAGCCATTCGAAGGCCGGCCAGGCAATACCCGCCGCTGCGGTGCAGAGGAAGGTGTTGAGCATGGCCAGACCCGCATAGCCGTTGGCTTCCAGGTTGGAACCGGCATTGAAGCCGAACCAGCCGACCCACAGAAGCGAGGCGCCGACCATGGTCAGCGTCAGCGAGTGGGGCGCCATGGCCTCGGTCTTGTAGCCGATGCGCTTGCCGCACAGGATCGCGCCGACCAGCGCCGCGATACCGGCATTGATATGCACAACGGTGCCGCCGGCAAAATCAAGCGCGCCGAAGCCCCAGATCATGCCCGCGCCGGCAACCGTCGCATCTGCCGGATTGGTCGAGGCGAATTCTGGTCCGGGCCACCACCACACCATGTGGGCGATGGGGAAGTAGACCAAGGTCGGCCACAGGACGGAGAAAACGCAGATGGCGCTGAATTTCATGCGCTCCGCGAAGCCGCCGATGACCAGCGCCGTGGTGATTGCCGCGAAGGTCATCTGGAACGCCACGAAGACGATTTCCGGAATGACCACGCCCCGCGAGAAGGTCTCGACGATGGTGGCGGTATCCACACCCTTGAGCAGCGCCTTGGAGAAGCCGCCGATATAGGCGTTGAGCGTGCCGCCGTCCGTGAAGGCCATCGAATAGCCCCACAAGGCCCACACCACCATGACGATGCAGGTGATGACCAGAGTCTGGGTCAGCACCGACAGCATGTTCTTGGAGCGGACCAGACCGCCATAGAACAGGGCCAGGCCCGGCACGATCATCAGCAACACCAGGATGGTGGAGACGAGCATCCACGCCGTATCGCCCTTGTCCGGCGTCGGCGGCGCGGCCGCTACAGCCTGTGCGCAGGCTGCGCCAGCGGTCAGCGCGAGCGTGCCAAGGCCGGCAAGCACCGCAAGACCCGCTTTCTTCAAACTTTCAGTTCTCATGTTTCAGTCCCCTTTATGGACGCGTGCAGCCTTTTGGGCCTACAGCGCGTCACCATCCGTTTCGCCGGTGCGGATACGCACGACCTGTTCAAGCGGCGTGACGAAGATCTTTCCGTCGCCGATCTGACTGGTCTTTGCCTTGGACGTGATCGCATCGATCACCGCCTCAAGCATTTCGCTTTTCACCGCCACTTCGATTTTGAGCTTGGGCAGGAAGCTCACAGCGTATTCCGCGCCGCGATAGATCTCCGCATGCCCCTTTTGCCGCCCATAGCCTTTGACTTCCGTCACCGTCATGCCCTGAACGCCGAGCGCCGAGAGAGACTCGCGCACTTCATCGAGCTTGAAGGGTTTGATGATCGCCGTAATAAGCTTCATCTGCCGTCCTTCCGTGGTTTTTCCTGCGCCGGACCACAGGGCCCGGCCTTAACGATTTATCAAGAAGCGGGCCAGTTCTTGGGATAATGACTAAAGCTTTGTTATAAATTGATTTTTGGCGGAAAAACGTACTGCGGTGACTCTAAAACAGGCAGGGTATTTTGCCTGTAAAGTAAGCAAAATGCCGTTTTTGCCTAAATACTAGGCGTGATTGGAGCGCAAGCTTGAAGCAGGCGGATGTGGTGATTTCCGGGGGCGGCATGGTCGGCCTGACCCTTGGCCTGGCGCTGACCCAGGGTGGGTTCAAGACCGTGATCGCCGATGCGGTCCCGGCTGCGGCGATTCTCGACCCCAAATTCGATGGCCGGGTGTCGGCGCTGGCCTATGCCAGTGTGCGGATGCTGACGGTGCTGGGGGTGTGGGAAGGCCTGGCGCCGCACGCCCAGCCGATTCGCGAAATACTGGTCACGGATGGCGTCGCTGGACGGCCAGCGTCGCCTTTTTCCCTGCACTTCGATGCCCTGGAAGTCGGCGCCGAGGCGCTGGGCCATATCGCCGAGAACCGGCACATCCGCGCCGCGCTGTATGGCGCGGTGGCGGCCAGCAAAAACCTGGAACTGATCGCGCCTGCGACAGTGAAAAGCATAAAGACCGATGGCGGCGGCGCGGTTGTGCTGCTGGAAGATGGCTCCGAGATTGCTGCGCCGCTGGTGGTCGCCGCCGATGGGCGCGCATCGCGGCTGCGCAATGAAATGGGCATCAACCTGGTTGGCTGGTCCTATCCACAGACCGGCATCGTCGCCACGGTGGAGCATGAGAAGCCGCACAATGGCGTGGCCTATGAGCATTTCCTGCCGTCAGGTCCCTTCGCCATTTTGCCGATGACGGACAACCGCTCCTCGCTGGTGTGGACAGAGGACAAGAAGAAAGCGCCCGCGCTGCTGGCCTTGGACGAAGCGGGCTTCAATGAAGAACTGTCGCGCCGCTTTGGCAGTCATCTTGGCAAGACCACAGCCGCCGGCCCCCGCTGGTCCTATCCACTCAGCTTCCATCTGGCGCGCGATTTTGTGCGTCCGCGCTTTGCGCTGGCGGGCGATTGCGCCCATGGCATCCATCCCATCGCGGGGCAGGGCCTGAATCTGGGCCTGAAGGATGCGGCGGCGCTGGCCGAAGTGCTGCTGGATGCCGCCCGGCTGGGCCGTGACATCGGCGCCCTGGATACACTCAAGCGGTACGAACGCTGGCGGCGGTTCGATTCTTTTGCCTTGGCCGCGTCCACCGATGCCCTCAACCGGCTGTTCTCCAACGACATCGCGCCGCTGCGCCATCTGCGTGATCTGGGGCTGGGAATCGTGGACGCTATTGGCCCGGCGCGACGGTTCTTCATGCGCCATGCGGGCGGCGATATTGGAAAATTGCCCCGCCTGATGCGCGGCGAAGCGGCCTAGTGAATCGTTTTCTTCCAGCGCTGGCTGGCCCGTTCGCGCGCTGAGAGCGGTGCGCGGGCTTCGCTGCGCGCGGTCAGGGCGGTGGGAAGTTCTTCGTAAAACCGCCGTGCCACCACGCCGATGCGCCGCGCACGCATTTCTTCCGCCTCGTCCCGGCTGCTAAACACCTGCGCCTCGAACAGATAGTGGATTGCGCTGCCCTTCCTGATTTCTTGTATATCTTCCACCTGCTCTTCGGCCACTTCCAAGGCATGGCGGAAATGGGCGTTGGCATCGGTTTTGTCGCGGTCCTGCTGGTTGATGCGCGCGACATTGGTCTGGTCAAACCGTTTCAGGGCCGGCCAGACGAAGTGATAAAAGCCCATACAGGCCAGTACAAAAGCGCATGCCCACAATACATTTTCCATCAGGACGCCAATCCGTGAATGCCGTGGCCCCGCCGCAGGTAATCCTCGCACCGCATCTCCGCAAGGCGCGAGGCGGTGCGGCGGAAGGAGGCCGAGGCGATTCCGGCGGGATAAAGCTGGTCGGGCGGCGCGGCGGCGGAACAGATCAATTTCACCCCTTCATCATACAGCGTGTCGATCAGCAGGGTGAAACGCCGCGCCACATTGTGCATATTGTCGGTCATCGCCGGAATATGGTCGATAAAAACGGTATGGAAGGCCAGCGCCACCGCTAAATAATCGGCCGCCGCCAGTGGCCGGTCGCACAGTTCGTCGAACGAAAAGCGCGCCACGCCGCGCGCCGCCTGCGGCACCACCAGGGTGCGCCCCAGCACGGTGAGGGACATGGGTTTTCCGGTTTTGGAGTCCGTCAGCCGCTGCCATGCCGCATCCATCGCCGCATCGGCCTGGGGTGAAAGCGGCGTCAGATAGACATTCAGGCCGGAGATGCGCTGCAACCGATAGTCGGTGGGCCCGTTCAGTTCCGCCACCTCCAGCCGATGCTTGATCTCTTCTATGAAGGGCTGGAAGAGCTGGCGGTTCAATCCGCCTTCATAAAGACGGTCCGGCGGGGTGTTGCTGGTCACGACGATGACCACGCCGTTGGCGAACAGCCGGTCGAACAAACGCCCCAGGATCATGGCGTCGGCGACGTCTGTGACCTGGAATTCGTCAAAGCACAGCAGGCGCGCTTCGTCCGCGATGCTTTTGGCCACAGGCGGGATGGGATCGTCGCTGCCTGCCTTCTGGCGCTGGGCGTGAATGCGGGCATGCACATCCACCATGAAGCTGTTGAAATGAGCCCGGCGCTTCTTCGCCACCGGCGCTTCCTCGAAAAAGAAGTCCATCAGCAGGGTTTTGCCGCGCCCGACATCGCCCCAGATATAGAGCCCTTTGATGGGGGCGGGAGTCTTGCGAAACAGCCAAAAACCGCGCTTTTTGCCCAATGCCCTGGCCAGCAGGTTCAGCCGGCGCACGGCATTCTCCTGCGCCACATCGGCATTCAGATCGCCTTTGAAAACCGCGGCGCGATACTGGTTCAGCAGCATCAATTCGCCCGCGACAGGGTGCGTTCGGCGATTCTTAAATCCAGCCGTTCCACCATGCGTCCGTCCAGCATCAACACGCCGGCTTGGGGATTGGCGGCAAAGGCCTCCACCACCCGCCGCGCCGCCGCGATTTCCTCGGGCGAGGGCGTGAAGGCGGCGTTGCAGACCGCGATCTGGCCGGGATGAATCAGGGTCTTGCCGTCAAAGCCGAAGTCACGCGCCTGCTGACAGGCGACGGAAAAAGCGTCCATGTCGCTCAGATCATTGTGCACGCCATCCAGCACGGCGATGCCGGCGGTGCGCGCCGCCATCACGCACAGCGACATGGCTGCCTGAAGATTGGCGCGGCCCGGCATGTGCCGCGCCCCCATGTCTTTCAGAAGATCGTTGCTGCCCAGCACCAGCGCGGCCACGCCGGCACCGGCGATCTCGGCGACATTCAGCACCGAGCGGGGCGTTTCGATCATCGCCCAGAGCGCAATGCCGTCCGTCAGGGCGCGGGCGGCGATCACGTCTTCGGCGTCTTTCAGCTTGGGCAGTGCGATGGCGTCCGGCCGGGCGGCCCTGACCGCCACCAGATCGTCCGGTCCCCAAGGACTGGACAGGGCGTTGATCCGCACGATCACTTCACGCGGCGCAAAATTTCCCACCGCCGCGCAGGCAGCAGCACGCGCCAGCGCCTTGGCCTCCGGCGCCACCGCGTCTTCCAGGTCCAGGATAATGCAATCGGCGTCCAGGCCGCGCGCCTTTTCCAGGGCGCGCGGCTTGTCCGCGGGGACATACAGGATACTGCGGCGGGGCTTAAACGCCTTCGACAAGAAGAAATTCGCCCTGGCCGGCCTTGTCGCGATATTCCCGCGCCTTGGTATATTCCGGCGAATGGTAGCAGTCGTGCGCGTCCTGAAGGGATGCGAACTCGATCACCACGTTGCGCGCCCGCGCCACGCCTTCCAGCACTTCGGTCTTGCCGCCGCGGCACAGGAAATTGGCTTTGTAACGCTCAAACGCCGGTTTGGCGGTTTCGACATAGGATTTGTAGGTCTCGGGGTCGTGAACATCGACGCGAGCGATCCAGTAGGCTTTCGGCATTATGCGGTTCTCCTTGAAATGGCCGCGTTGCTACGCGGCCCGTAGCAGGTTGCGTTTAATAAGAACTTCGGCGATCTGCACCGCGTTCAGGGCGGCGCCCTTGCGCAGGTTGTCGGAGACGATCCAGAGATTGAGGCCGTTCTCCACCGTCGGGTCCTTGCGGATCCGGCTGACAAAGGTGGCGTCTTCGCCGGCGCATTCGATCGGCGTGACGTAGCCGCCATCCTCGCGCTTATCCACCACCAGAATTCCCGGCGCGGCGCGCAGGGCGGCACGGGCCTTCTCGGCCGTCACCGGCTTCTCGAATTCGATGTTCACCGATTCGCTGTGGCCCACGAACACCGGCACCCGCACGCAGGTGGCAGTGACCTGAATGTCGGGATCGAGAATCTTCTGCGTCTCCACCGCCATCTTCCATTCTTCCCTGGTGATGCCGGAATCCAGGAAGACGTCGATATGGGGAATCACGTTGAAGGCGATCTGCTTGGTGAACTTTCCCACTTCCACCGGATCGGCGACAAACACGGCGCGGGTCTGGCGGAACAGTTCGTCCATCCCCTCCTTGCCCGCGCCCGACACCGACTGATAGGTCGAAACCACCACCCGCTTGATGGTGAACAGGTCGTGCAGCGGTTTCAGCGCCACCACCAGCTGGACGGTGGAGCAGTTGGGATTGGCAATGATGCCCTTGGGAATATCGTTCAGCGCGTCGGCATTTACTTCCGGCACCACCAACGGCACCTGCCGGTCCATCCGCCAGGCGCTGGAATTGTCGATCACCAGGCAGCCCTGGGCGGCGATTTTGGGCGCCCATTCCTTGGCGATGGCGCCGCCCGCGCTCATCAGGGCGATGTCGGTGCCCTTGAAGTCGTAATAGTCCAGCGCCTTCACTTTAAGGGTGCCGTCGCCGAACGAGACCTGGGTGCCGATGGAGCGGGGGGACGCCAGGGCGACCACCTCGGATATGGGGAATTGGCGCTGGATCAGGGTGTTGAGCATCTCCCGGCCAACATTGCCGGTCGCCCCGATTACCGCGATTTTATAAGCCATGCGCCACCTCCGGCGCGCTTCCATGCGCGCCTGCATGCCGCGAGGCACGCGTTAAATAAAAGCTGGGCGCACAGATACTAGAATGGGAGGAGTTGAGGAAGCCGGGAGTTCAGGGCTGCCATTGCAGCTTGAGCATGGGGCCGCTGCTGCCCATACCGGCATTCAGGCTGGGGGTCAGGGGGTCCTTCGACGTGAAGGCCTCCCATTTGCCGTCGCGCACGCCCAGGCTCTGCGCCATCTGGTCGGTATAGTTCATGGGATAGGGCTCAGTCGGGGCCAACTTGCCCTCCTTGGCGTGCTGCACCGGATGGGGGGCATTGAAGTCAGGCTTGGCCGCGAAGGCATGTGCCGGCATCGCCATAATAAGGGCCGCAGCGGCGAAACAGGCGGTCCGGACTTGGCGCATAAAAGGAATGCCATTGGGTTCAGACAGGAAACGCGCTGTCGGGCTGGTGTTTCCGTAAATTCGAGGCCGCCACAAAAATTCCTTATTCCCAATGGCTTGGCGGCCCCCCCGGTTGTGTTTTAAGGTATGCGCTTGGGTTCATTGGCGCGCGTGCGCTTGTCGAAGAGGTTTTGCATGAAACGCATGAAGCTGGGCGCCAAACTGGGCGCCTGTGTCGCCGTCCTTAGCCTGGTGGGCGCCACGGCGGCGCAGGCTCAGATTCGCAACAGGTCCAATTGCGCCAGCGCGTCTGAAATCTCCGCGGTGCAGATCTCGGCGGTACAGCAGGAGCTCACCGATGCGGCCCTGGCCTGCGGGCCGGTGGCGGTGGCCAATTTCAACCGTTTCCAGACCGTGTTCGGCAAGGAATTGCGCGCCTCTGATGCGCTGATGCTACGCATGTTCAAGCGCCTGCACGGCAACGCGCGGGGCAATGCCGCCTATGACTCCTACAAGACCCGCGCCATCGCCAATGCCGATCTGCGCCGCACCAAGCCCGGCCAGCATGAAAATTTCTGCCGCAGCGCCAATATCGTGTTTGCCGCCGCGCTGGCGCCCGACAAACCGGTCCTGGAGGACTTTGTTTCCGGTGTCCCCGTCAATGAGGCCAATCCGGTGAACAGCTGCGAGATTACGGTCGCCATTACCTTCCAGGGCATTCAGGCCGGCCCCGGCATCATCCCCATTCCCCGCCCGACCCTGGCGGGCGACCCGCCCAATCCGGTTTACTGAGGGCTTAACCAGACAAAGCAAAAAGGCGCGGGATCATTTCCCGCGCCTTTTTATTGTGCCGATGGCCCTCCGCCCTCATTGGGCCGATTAGCCGCCCAGATCGATAACCGCACAGCGCGTAGGCGTGAGCCGGAGCGCCATTAAAAACACGCCGTGCGTAGGTCACAAAGAAAAAGGGCGGACCGTGAGGTCCGCCCTTTCTCATTTCATTTGGGCTGATTAGCCGCCCAGATCGATAACCGCACGGCGGTTCTTGGGCTCGCGAACGCCCGGACCGGTCGGAACCAGCGGATCGTTGAAGCTGCGACCCTCGATTGCGATCGCGTCGGCACCCAGACCCTGGCGCATCATTTCGTCCTTGACGGACGTTGCGCGGCGGATCGAAAGCGCCTGGTTGTACCGCTGCGAACCGACGGTGTCGGTGTGGCCGGTGACCATGATCCGGACAGAGCCCAGCGTCTTGGCAGCGGACACAGCCTCGGTGACCGTCGCCTGAGCTTCCGCGGTGAGGTTCGACTTATCAAAGTCGAAGAAGACGATGTACGTCTTCGCCGGCGGCGGCGGGGGCGGCGGGGGAGGCGGCGGCGGCGGCGGCGGCGGCGGGGGCGGCGGCGGCGGCGGCGGCGGCGGCGTCATGAACCAACGCAGGCCGAACATCGCCACGTTTTCCGACACGCGGTTCACGTTGATCGGGGTGATATTCAGGTACGAACTGGCGAAATTGGCGTTCGTCTCGTTCGAGCGATAGCGATATTCGCCGAACAGATCGACATCCGGGGAGATCGAAACGGCCAGACCGGCGATGCCCTGCCACTGGAACGCCGTGGTGCTGCCCTTCACATAGTCGACGGCGGTGCCATTGACACCGACGCGGGTGCGGTAGTTGCCAATACCAACGCCACCACCGAGGGTGAATTTCCAAGTATCGCCCAGCGGAATATCATAGTTCAGGTTGACCATGGTCGAGGTCACCTGACCGCCACCGTTGACGCCCGCGAGCTTGATGTCATGCGAGGTAAGCGCGATTTCGTTTTCGAGACGCCATCCATTGCCCCAGGCATAGCCGACCGAGATCATGCCGATTGCGTTATCGGAGGCCGGGGAATTCCTGTTGCCAATCACCGGATTGGTAACGGAACGGGACTGGATGCTTTCCTGCTGATCCCAGCCACCGCCAATACCTAGGTACCAGCCTTCACCGGCCATTGCAGGTGTGCTGAGAGCCGCGGCGGCCACAGTCGCCATGACGAGCATTCGAAGTTTCATTTAGTCTACCCTCGCTTGAAAATACCGACGGGCAGGCCCCCCCGCCGTTCGACGAAAACAATGTGCGCTTATAACGGCGTGGATGGAAAATGTCTCCGTCGCATTTGTTGCTTTGCGACAGCTTTGGCTCTGCTTAGCAAGGTTTTGCTGGACCCCTGTGACAAGGCAGCCACAGCGGGAGGGGAATTGCTCCCAAAGTACATTTCCCCGGTGACAGGAAGTCGCTCCCCCTTCATTCATTTGGGGAAAGGTGCCCGCCATCAGCTGTCAGGCCATCGCTGTTTAGTATATTTATATAATAAAATCAACTAGATAGTATTACACAGCGACGCGTGGTAAGGAGGGGCATGGCGTCTCCAGCCCTGTTCCGGCTTTTGAAACTGCTCGACCTGGAGAAGACCGGCGACAACGGCTTTCGCGGTCTGTCGCCGGCCGAGCCGATCCTGATCGGCCCCCACTGGGTGGTCCGTTTTGATTGTTAGTGCATTCCAGCCTCCAGCGCTATGGCCGGCGGTAGGTGGAGCGTAGCGGAACCGGAGGGCG
>JBEENS010000002.1:0-136744 GCA_041192105.1 Pseudomonadota bacterium
AATCCATAACGCCGCATCTGTCAGCTCCGAATCAGCCGACTGCCTATGAATCACGCGCCGCCATAACTGGGAATCCTCTAATTGAGGACAGGCCCTAGTTCTCATTAATACATTGTTAAGCCTGTAAGTCTTAACGCTGGCGTGAAGGTTTCACGGCGAAAAGAGGCGCAAATGGCGCTCACCGATAGCAAACCGCCCGGTCCGGCTTTCGATCCCGTGCGCGTGATTGCGCCCGTTCCCTTCGACACTTCCGTTCCGTTTCAGGCTTTGGCCCAGCTGCCCCGCCTGCATGGCGAAGCCAGCCGCAACCTGCACCGCACGCTTTTCCTCGGCCGCTAGCCGCAGGCCTGCGTCACCCTGATGCTGGCGGGAACGGCGATGCTGATCCTGGGCGGCGGCGGCCTGAAAGCCGAATTCGCCTGGGCGGTGCTGGTGCTGATCGGGATCATCGCCATGACCCGCAACTATATTCGCGGCTTTGCCCGCTCGCTCCGGCGGGTGCCATTGCAGGAAGCGGCGTCAGATCTGCGCGTGCTTCTCTTATATACAGGCGCGGCTTGGGGCAGCGGCGCCTTCCTGGTCATGCCCGGCCTACCGGCGCCCATGCTGGTCTTCGCTTTCGCCGTCCTGCCCTCTTTCGCCATGGCCCTGATCCTGAAGGACAGAAAAGGCGTGACGGCCTTCACCGCACCAGCGGCGCTCACCACTGCCGGCGCCGCCGTGCTTGGCGCCTGGCCGCTGGATACCTGGGTTGCCGCCGCCATACTGGTCGCAGGCATCGGCATCGTTTCTTTTTCTGCGCTGCAACAGACGCCGCGCCCACCCGTGCTGCGCGATCTGGCCGTGCGTTGAGAGAAACCGGCACGGCTGCGCCGCCGTACCGGTATAATGACTGCTTCGAAGGCAGCCGCTTCGACCCCTTCCTGTCCGCATAAGGCTCATCCCATGACCAATGCCGTCCGCTCCGCCGACACCGAAGAGGCACGTGCCGCGCATCTGCGCATCCAGGAGGCGCGGGGGCTGATCGAGCAGGAGCGCGACGCCGGCCTGCTGGCCTTCTTTGACGCGCTCTATGCCGGCGCCATGCCGGAAGATGTGCTGCACACCGATGCCGGCCGGCTGGCGGCGCTCGCCAAGGCCTTGTGGGTGGAAGCGGGCAAGCGCCAGCGCGGCGCGATCCGTGTCGCCCTGCTGGATGACAGCCACGACACGGTGCTGGTCGGCATCAATGATGACCGGCCCTTCCTGTTCGATTCCGCGCTGGCCGCGGCCCTGGCGGGCGGCGCCCGCGTCCGCGCCGCCATCCATCCGATCATCACCATTGATGGCGTGCGCACCAGCATCATCGCGCTGGTCTGCGACGCCATCGCCGGCGACCAACGCAAGGCCCTCAGCGACGCGATACGCGATGTCTTCCTGCAGGGCGCCGTGGTGGTGCGCGACTGGCGTGCCATGCTGGCGCGGCTGAAAGAGGCCCGCGACGGCCTCGCCGCCGCGCCGCCGAAAGATGTGGACATTGCAGAAGACCTGGCCTTCCTCGACTGGCTGGCGGACAACCATTTTACGTTCCTGGGGGCGCGCGACTATCTGCTGGCTAGGGACGGCGCCCATGGCCGGCTGGAACCGGTGAAGGATTCCAGCCTCTGCGTACTGACCGACGAACACACAAGGGTCATCTACAAAGGCGAGGCCGGCAGCGGCGAGCGCACCGGCATGACGGCCGAGGTGCGCGCCTGGATGGATGCGCCCGAGGCCCTGATCGTCACCAAGAGCCATGCCCGCAGCCTGGTGCACCGGCGCGCCCACATGGATTATATCGGTGTCGAAACCTATGACGCGCGGGGTGTCTTCAATGGCGAGCGCCGTTTTGTCGGGCTTTTCACCTCCAGCGCCTACAGCACCCAGCCGCGCGACATTCCCCTGCTCCGCCGCAAGATCGAGCAGGTCATGTCCGGCGCCGGCCTCGCCCCCGCCAGCCACAATGGCAAGGCGCTGTCCCACATCCTGGACAATTTTCCGCGCGATGAGCTGTTCCAGGTCTCGGCCGAGGAATTGTCCGAGGTCGCCACCGGCATCCTGCGCATGGGCGGCCTGCCGCGCCTGCGGCTGTTCCTGCGCTTCGACCGGTTCGACCGGTTCGTCTCCGTCATCCTGCTGGCGCCACGCGATCATCTCACCGCGCCGATCCGCGAGCAGATCCACGCCCTGCTGGCCAGGGCGCTGAACGGCCGCACATCGGCCTTCGACGCGGCGGTGGACGAAAGCCCGCTACTGCGGCTGCATTTCATCATCGGCAGCAACGACGGCCCGCTGCCAAAGGTCGATGTGCGCGCGCTGGAGCACCAGATCGCCGGCATGGTCGAAACCTGGGACGATGCCTTTGCCAAGGCGCTGTGCGCCGCCCATGGCCGCACCGACGGCAGCGCCCGCCTGGCGGCGCGCAGCCCCCGCTTCTCACCCGGCTATCGCGGCACCTTTCCCGCCCATGAAGGCGTGCGCGACCTCGCCATGCTCGAGGAGATCGGTGGCGCCAAGGACCAGTTTCATGTCCGCGCCCGCGTCTGGCGCAAGGAAGGCGATGCCACTGCGTCGCTGTACCTCAAGCTCTATGTGCTGGGCGAGCTGCTGCCTTTGTCATCCTCGCTGCCGGTGTTCGAGAATCTCGGCCTCAAGGTGATCGCGGAAGACTCCTATCCCGTTTCCTTCGGCCATGAGGGCGGATGGCGGCAGGAAGCGATGATCCTGGACTTCGCCATGGAGCGCGAGGACGGGCTGGCGGTCCATCTGGACGACATCCGCGGGCCCCTGGAAGACGCCTTCCATGCCGTGCTCCGGGACGATGCCGAAAGCGACGGTTTCAACCGGCTGGTGATCGGCGCGGGCCTGAACTGGCGCGACGTGGCGATCCTGCGGGCTTGCGGAAAATTCCTGCGCCAGGCAGCGTTCACGTTTTCCCTCGCCTATATGCAGCAGGCGCTGGCGCGCAATCCCGATGTCGCGAACCTGCTGGTGGCGCTGTTCTATGCCCGCAACGAGCCCGACGGCGCGGTGCGCGAGAAGGACAGCAACATCGCGGCGATCGAGCGGCAGATCGAGACCGCGCTGCGGGATGTCCCGTCTCTGGATGACGACCGCATCATCCGCCGCTTCAAGAATGTGATCGACGCGGTGCTGCGCACCAATTTCTGGCAGAAAGATTCAAGCGGCGCGGCAAAGCCCTATATCGCGATGAAATTCGATTCCGGCAAACTGGACGACCTGCCCGCGCCGCGCCCCTGGCGAGAAATTTTCGTCTATGCCCCCAGCATGGAAGGCGTGCATCTGCGGTTCGGCCGCATCGCGCGCGGCGGCATCCGCTGGTCCGACCGGCGGGAGGATTTCCGCACCGAGATTCTGGGACTGGTGAAGGCACAGCAAGTCAAGAATGCCGTGATCGTGCCGGTCGGCGCCAAGGGCGGATTCTTTCCCAAGCGGATGCCGCCCAACCCCACCCGCGAACAGTCGATGGAAGTCGGCATCGACGCCTACAAGACCCTGATCAACGCCATGCTGGACGTCACCGACAATCTGGACAAGGACGGCAATATCCTGCCGCCGCGCGATGTGCTGCGGCCCGATGGCGACGATCCCTATCTGGTGGTCGCCGCCGACAAGGGCACTGCCACCTTCTCGGACATCTCGAACGGTATCGCGCTGGAGCGCGGCTTCTGGCTGGGCGATGCCTTCGCCAGCGGCGGCAGCGTGGGCTACGACCACAAGAAAATGGGCATCACCGCGCGCGGCGCCTGGGAAGCCATCAAGCGCCATTTCCGCGAGATGGGCACCGACATCCAGAACCAGGACTTCAGCGTCATCGGCGTGGGCGACATGTCCGGCGATGTGTTCGGCAACGGCATGTTGCTGTCGCGCCATATCCGCCTGGTCGCGGCCTTCGACCATCGCCATATCTTCCTGGATCCAAACGCCGATGCCGAACCAAGCTTCCAGGAGCGCGAACGCCTGTTCGCCCTGCCCCGCTCCAGCTGGGACGACTACAACAAGGCGCTGATCGGCAAAGGCGGCGGCATCTTCGCCCGCAGCCTGAAGGAAATCCCGCTCTCGCCCGAAATCAAGGCGCTGATCGATACCGATAAGGACGCGATGTCGCCGCCCGCCCTGATCCACGAACTGCTGAAAGCTAGAACCGATCTTTTGTGGTTCGGCGGCATCGGCACCTACATCAAGGCATCGTCGCAAACCCCTATGGACGCCGGCGACCGCGCCAATGATGGCATCCGCGTCAATGGCAACGAGGTGCGCGCCAAGGTGGTGGGCGAAGGCGCCAATCTGGGCGTAACACAGCTGGGACGTATCGAGTATGCCCGCAGCGGCGGACGGATCGATACCGATGCGGTGGACAATTCCGCCGGCGTCGACACCTCCGACCATGAAGTGAACCTGAAGATCCTGCTCAGCGGCCCGGTTATGCACGGCGAACTCAGCGAAGAAAAGCGCAACGCGTTCCTTGCCTCGCTGACCGACGAGGTTGCCGCGCATGTTCTGGCCGACAATTACAACCAGACCCTGGCGCTGTCGGTGGCCGAAGCCCGCAGCCCCCGGGACATCGATGCCCATGCCCGTCTGATGCGCGACCTGGAATCGCGCGGGCGGCTGAACCGCGCGGTGGAATTCCTGCCGGGCGACGGCGAGTTGAAAGCCCTGGCACAGGCGGGCAAAGGCCTGACAAGGCCCGAACTCGCCGTGCTGCTGGCCTAAGCCAAGCTGGACCTGGATGCCGAGGTGCTGGCCAGCGACCTGCCCGACGATCCTGCTTTTGCCGCGCTGCTGGCCGGATATTTCCCGCCCGAAGCGGTGCGCACGTTCCCGGACGAGCCGCAGCGCCACCGGTTGAAGCGCGAGATCATTTCCACCGTACTGGTCAATGCCATCGTCAACCTGGCCGGCCCGCTGTTCGTGCTGCGCACCGCCGAAGTCACCGGCCTGCCCGGCGCGGCCATCGCGCGCGGCTTTGTGCTCAGCGACGGCGCCTTTGGCCTCAGCGCTTTGAAGACCCGCATCGACGCGCTGGACGGCAAGGTCGATGCCCGGGTGCAGACCCAGCTCTATGGCGCCATCGCCGACCAGTTCCGCCGCGCCACCCGCTGGTTTCTCACCCATGTGCCGCAGGACGCCAGGATCGTCGACACCAGCGCGCTCTATCGCGCCGGGGTCGAGGTGCTGCGCCAGAGCCATCTGATGACGGGTGAAGATAATGGCAGGATCGCCGAACTCACCGGCAGCGGCGTGCCCGATGACGTGGCACGCGACGTGGCGCTGCTGCAGGCGCTGACCTCGGCGCTGGACGTGGCGCTGCTGGCGCATGACGCGGAGCTTGAGCCGGCCAAGGTCGCCGCGATCTATTTCGCGTTAGGCGACATGCTGGGTCTGGACCGGCTGCGCGCGCTGGCGGCGAAATTCTCGCCGCCCGATCACTAGGACCGCCTGGCGCTGCGGCGCTTGCTGGACGATCTCTATGCCGCCCAGCGGCGCATCGCGCGCAAGCTGCTAGTGGGCGGCAGCTCGGCGGAAAATTGGGCCAAGACCCATGCCGAGGCACTGACACGCATGCGCAGCTTTCTGTCCGACCTGGACGCCAGCGGCGAACTGTCGGTGGCCAAGCTGATGCTGGCCTCAAGCCAGATCCAAAACCTGGGCTAGCCCGTCACCAGACAATGACGCGGAAGATGTTGGAGAAGTCGTCGGTCCAGGGCGCCGCGCCGGGCTGGCCTTGCGTGGCCAGCCAGCGTTTGTCGCGCGTCAGGAATTCCAGGTCGGCCTGGGTTGCCGCGATCACCATCCATTCCGAGGCGGCCGCACCCTGCCTAGTTTGCGCATCGGTTGGATAATAGAGCTGGCGCCGGGCGAACGCCTTGACGCTGGCGACGCCATTGGAGAGCACCGGGCCCAGCTCGAGATACTTGTTGCTGAGATTGAACAGGATCACCCCGCCGGGACGAAGCTTGCGCAGGTACAGCGCCAGCGCCTCGCGGGTCAGCAGATGGGTGGGAATGGCGTCCGAACTGAAGGCATCGATCACGATCAGGTCGTAGCTGCGATCCGGCTCCCGGCCCAGCAACAGCCGTCCGTCGCCCAGCCGGACCTTGGCGCCCTCGCACGCGCTGAGATAATGGAAATAGCGGGTGTCGCGCGCGATCCGCTCCACCGCACCGTCGATCTCAAAGAAGGTCCAGTCCTCGTTCGGGCGGCGGTAACAGGCCAGCGCCCCGGTCCCCAGCCCGATCAGGGCGGTGCGGGGGCGCGCGCCATCGCTTGCGAACATCTGGCCCGCCGGACCTGAGCGCGCATAATAAGACAGCGGCTCGCGGCGGCGGGCGGGATCGGTGAACTGGGTGCCGTGGATGGTGGTGCCGTGCACCAGCGCGATCTTGCGATCCTTTTCCAGCAGCTTGACCTTGTTGATGCCAAAGAAGCTGCGCTCGATATGCAGCACATCCACCGAGCTGCGCACAAAGAAGGCGCCGCCCATCACCACCGCGATCCCCAGCGCAAAGCGCAGACTGCGTTCGGAAAACCAGTAGAGCGCCAAAGCACAGGGCAGCAGGAACAGCAGGCGCCCCACCATGGCGAAAGGCACGGTATGGCCAAAGCGCCACACCGCCAGCGCCACCACCAGGCCCAGCAGAAGGGGATACAGGGAATCGCCGATCCTGTATTGGCGCAGGTCGCCCTTGACGAAGCCGCGCAGCAGGCAGGCTGCCACCAGCGCCAGGTAATATTCGATGTCGGACGAGAACAGCGCCGGCGCCACCAGCGCATTGAAAATGCCGCCCAGCGCGCCGCCGATCGACATGCAGAAATAGAAAGTGGTGAGGCCGGATGCCGCCGGCCGGCGGCGCACCAGCTCGCCATGGCACATCAGCGCGGTGGCGAAGAGGGCGGAAAGATGAATGCCCACCGTCAGCAGCACCGTCCCGCCCAGGCCGAAGGCCAGCACCAGGATGGTCATCACCGCGATGGCAACGATGCCGGCGCCCTGCGCCATCAGCACCCAGTCCCGATTCAGCGGACGGCCGAAGACGATGACGAAGGACAGCAGATAAAGCGCAAAAGGCACCACCCAGAACAGCGGCGCCGAGGCGATGTCGGTGGTGATGTGGGTTGTCACGCCCAGAAGCAGGCTGGAGGGCACAAAGGCCAGCGCGATCCAGATCAGGCGCTGTTTCCAGCCGCCGGCATTGGCAGCAGATGTCTCGGGCTTGGCGCAAGCGGCTTTGCCCCGCAACAGCAGCGCGGCCGTGACCACAAGCAGCAGCAGCAGCCCGGCATAGCCGGCGCGCCACGCGCCGGCCTGTCCCGCCAGGGTCAGTTCCGGCTCCAGCAGGACCGGAAAACACAGCAAGGCCAGCAGGCTTCCGGCATTGCTGGCGGCATAGAGAAAATAGGGATCGCCGCTGGACTTGTGCCCGCTACGCGCGAACCAGGCCTGCAGCAGCGGCGCGGACGCCGACAAGGCGAAGAAGGGCCAGCCGACGGAAATCGCCAGCAGCCCCACCAGCCAAAGCACAGGAGAATGATCCGTCGGCGGCGCCAGATTGCCGGACAGCGCGAAGGGCAGAAAGGCCAGGCCGATCGCCACCACCACGCCATGGATCGCGATCTGCCAGCGCAGACTGTTCACGCGGCGGGTCAGCAGATGCGCATAGCCATAGCCGGCCAGCAGCACCAGCTGGAAGAACATCATCGCGGTGTTCCACACCGACGGCGCGCCGCCCAGGAGCGGCAGGATCATCTTGGAGAAAAGCGGCTGTACCCAGAACAGCAGGAAGGCGCTGGTGAAGATGGCCGCGGCAAAGACGGGCATGGTTTGCAAACTTCCCCGGCCCCGGCGCGCCGGAGCGACTCACCCGTTACAGACGGACCACGTTAATCTGGTGGGCGGGTTCATGCACCTTGTCCTGGCCGACAAACTCGATGCCGACCCCGTCGCCATGATGGCCCGCCACCCGGCCCGCGATCTGGGCGATCAGGACAAATTCGCCGATCGGCGGCTTGGTGTCGGTTTTCAGCGAAACGCCGCCGACCGAAATATCCATCACCTCGCACTGCACGATCTGGCCGTCGGCGCGGGTGAATTTGGCGAAGCCCTTCTGGTTGGAGCGTTCATGGCGGCGCAGCACGCTGTCGTCCACCAGCGTCTTGTTCATGAACAGCGTCAGCTGCTCGGCGGTACGTTCGCGCTTGGAGGGCGTGCAGACAAAAGAGAGGCCGAAGCCGTAACCGCCGCGGCGCACCACGGTGCCTTCGAAGCGGCCGAAATTGTCGACATACAGGACCACCGGCGTGCCGGCATCCGGCACCGTTTCGCAGGCGATGCTGGCGCCGCCCGGCGACAGGTCGGAAATGGTGCAGCGCGCTTCGCGGCTGTCGGAGGGGACGAACAGCCGTCCTGGCAGGTCTACTTTGACGCGGCGAAAACGCCGGCGTTCTGCAACCGCCTTCGCGACGACCGGCTCGGCGTCCTTCATGGCCATCGCCAAGGCCTGCATGGGCCTGCCCCAATTGTTAATGCTTCGCGGCTGTTTTACCCCGTCTCGGTCAACAGGAGGTTACCGCGCCCCTCCCCGATCAACCTTTTTCGGGGCTTTTTCGGCCTGCGAGCGGCAAAATCGGCCGGGGTCAACCATTTTGGGGCGGGGGTCTTTTTCGTCCGGTTCCGCCGCGCTATAGTAGAGTGGTAATTTCGGCGGCGGCTCCAGGGCTGGAGCCCGCAAGAACAAGCCGCCTGTGGGGACCAAAAAAATGCGCTTTTCCGCCGATTTTCGTGGCAGCCGCCGCTTGCCCATGCTTACCGCTGCGGCCCTCCTGGCCATCGGCCTGGCTGGCTGCTCCACCCTTTTTGGCGACGACATAGATGAAGGCGCCGGTTCGGCTTTCACCCAGGCGCTGCAAGTCGCCTATACCGACCAGGCCACCCTGGCCGCCGACCTGCCGGCTGAAGAGGTGGAAAGCTCCATCTTTGACATCTTCTCCAGCAGCGAAACCACCAGCGACCTGCTGGCCCAGGCTTTCACCGCCAAGGCCGAACTGGCGGCGAGCGGCGCCGAACCTGAACCCGAAGCAGCACCCAACTCCAACGCCGCCACCATTCGCGACCGCCTGGTGCGCGCCGTGGCTGCCGGAAAGGACCAGTTTCCCGACCAGGCCGCCCGCGCCCAGGTCGATTATGACTGCTGGATTCTGTACGGCACGGTGCCCGGCGCCGGCGCTGCGTCGCAGGCCTGCAAGACCTCGCTGGATTCCTCGCTGATCCGCCTGGAAACCGCTGCCCGCCCGGCGCCGCCGGCTCCGGCCTACACACCGCCGCCCCCGGCCCCTGCTCCGTTGCCGGCTCCGGCTCCAGCTCCGGATTTCACGGTCTATTTCGACTTCGACTCCTGGACCCTGAAAGCCGAACAGCTGACGGTGCTGACCAATGTCATCAACAGCGCCCGCACCGGCGGCCAGACCAACATCAACATTGTTGGCCATACCGATACGTCCGGTGACGCCGACTACAACCAGCGCCTCTCGGTGCAGCGCTCCAATGTCGTGGTGGAAGCCCTGGTGCAGATGGGCGCGCGCCGCCCTGCCCTGCATGCCAGCGGCGTCGGCGAGACCGATCTTGCGGTTCCGACCGAAGACGGTGTCCGCGAAGCCCGCAACCGCCGCACGGTTATCACGCTGCAACCATAATCTGCGACAAAGCCAAACGCCTCCGTTCTCGAAAGAGAGCGGAGGCGTTGCCTTTTTGTCCCTATCGGGCCAGCAACAAAGTGCCTAAGCTTGGCGCTATGAAGGCGATGGGATCGCGGATCTTCCTGGCATTGCTGCTGACGGCTGCGATCAGCGCGCCGGCAACGGCGCAGCGCAACAGCAACTATGCCGTCAAGGAAATGAATTTCGATCTCTGGTGCCAGCTGCAGGCGAACCTGCCGGCGGCCCGCTGCGACAAGCGCACGGCGCAGGATGAAGCAACATTCCAAGCCTACCGCGCCAAGGTCGAAGCGTATGAAATCCCGTATTTGCAGCGTAAAAAAGCCGACGCACGCCTGGACCGCAGTATCCTGCACGCCGATCCGATAGGGCCGCTGCGGAACGATCCGGCGGCGCGGCGTCCGGATCTCGACAATCCCGCCACCACATCCACCTTACCGGCCCGCTAGTCCCTAGACGAAGCGGCTGTAATCCTCGCTGCTGGCGGCGCGCCAGCGGCCGACCACATCAAACATTTTCTGCAGCAGGTCGCCCGATCCGAAAAGCATGAAAGCCGGGCTTTCCTGCAAAACCACCAAGCGCAGATAGGGCGCCTTGGGATGCGCGCGCAGGCTTGGCGGCGGAGGCGGAGGCGGAGGCGGAGGCGGAGGAGGCTGGTCCTGGTCGTACTGGGGCATCGGTTCGTCTTCCTGAATCAGCTGCGAACCGACCAGGCGTTCATAGGCGATGGAGCGTCCCAGAAGGGGTGTCGGGTCGCTCAGCATCTGCACCATGCCGAAGAAGCGGGTGGCTTGGCCGCCATTGAAGGAAACGGGTGTGAGAATGGTTTCCAGCTCGACCATGCCATTGTCGGCAGTGGCGGCGATGGAGGACAGGCACACCGGCTGGCAGGTCTTCAGCGACTGGCGCAGCAGGGATGCGAGTGAAAGACCGGACTGGGATTCCCAATGCGCCAGGAAGCTGGTGCCCTTGAGTTCAAAACCGAAACGCTCGCACAGCGCGGTGTCGGCAAGACGGTAAATGGGGCGCGACGGATTCTCGCAATCCAGGATGAACGTATAGGACAGCAGGCGCTTGATGGCGCGCGGATCGATGTCGGTCTGGTCGGGGATGTCGCGGCCCTTGCGCAGACGGCTCCAGTATCCCACCAGCAGATGTGAATTCTTGTGTTTCATGCCCATGCAAATCCCTTGTGCCAGGCCGCGATGCTTCGTAACGGAACGCACCTAGGCCATCTGCCAGGGAGCAGAGCGAAAGCCATGCCAGAGGGTTTGGCGCGGGCGAAAACCGGTCACCCCCATACAAAGCGATGCGCGAGGCGAAAAAAATCGCGCGCATGGACCGACATTCCCGAAATAAACCAGATATTGGCCGATTTTGGTTTCTACGATTACCGGATTTTTATCGGTTGTAGCCCACACTGAAACCAACAATGGCCTCCGTCCCATTTTGGGACAGAGCCGAAATGTGGGGGTCCTTAGCTGGCACGGATCGTGAAACGTCTCAAATGACCATTCATGCCCCTAATGGCGAAGGATATAGTGCAAATGTCCGTTAAGTCCCTGATGTTCCTCACGTCCGCGCTGGCAACTGCCGGCATGGTTGTTTCACCTATTGCGGCGCAAGCCGACGGCATGAGCCAGCTTGGCACATGGGGCGCCCCCGCCGGCATGGGTGCCGGTGTATCAAACCTGACCTGCCAGGGCGTTCCGGGCGTCGGCACCAACAACATCCGCCAGATGAACATGCCGCGCACCCCCGGTGTCGGCGGCGACATGAGCGCCTTCCGTCCCAACATGACGCCGGGCGTCAACAGCAATTTCGGCGGCGGCGGCAATGTCGGAATGAATCGCCCGCTCAACGTGACCGGCGGCGGCAACAACGACGCGCAGCAGCGCATGAATGTCGATGCCGGTAACGGCAACCGCGATTTCGGCGGCGGCGGCGGCCGCAACTTCGGCAGCGATCGCAAGCTGAACGTGTTCGGCGGCGGCAACCCCAATCCCAACAGCGATGCCGGCATCGGCGCCGGACGCCTGAATGTCGAGACCGGCAACAACCGCGACTTCGGCGGCAATCGCGAATTCGGCCGCGGTAACAATAACAACGATGGCGGCAACGTTGGCGGCAGCGATTTCGGCACCCGCAATGCCGAAGGCGGCAACCGCCGCAACGGCGGCAACAATGCCAATGCCGACAACAACCAGCGCATGAATGTCGATACCGGCAATAGCGGGCGCAATTTCGGCAGCCGCAATGCTGAAGGCGGCAACCGCCGCGGCTTCGGCGTCGACGGCCAGCGCCGGATCGATGCGGACGCCACCCCTGGCGTGCCATCCGTATTCAACAGCAACCGCTCCGGCGGCTTTGACGGCTCGCGCAAGATCGATGTGGACAATTCCAGCCGCTTCGGCGGCCGCAACTTCGGCGCCGAGCGCAGCCAGCAGGCCGGCTTCGACGGTTCGCGCAAGATCGACGCCGACAATTCGGCCCGCTTCGGCGGCCGTGACTCTGCCGGCGTGCGCAATGGCGGCAAGATCGATGTCGACAACTCCGCCAAGTTCGGCGGCCGTGACTATGCCGGTTCGCGCGAGAATCGCGGCGGCAGCTATGACAAGGGCAAGATCGACGTCACCAACAATTACAACATCGACAATTCCAGGCGGATTGACGTCGACAAGACCTACAACTTCACCAAGAACATCGACAATTCCAAGCGGATCGATGTCACCAACAATTACGACAATTCCAAGAACATCAACATCACCAAGAACATTGACGCGTCGAAGAACGTCAATATCTACAAGCCCATCACCATCACCAACAACATTGATGCGTCGAAGAACATCAACATCAACAAGCCAATCAGCATCTACAAGCCGATCACGATCAACAAGACGATCGACAATTCCAAGTATATCGACGCGTCCAAGACCATCGACGCCTCGAAGACCATCGTGATCAAAAAATCGATCAACATCGACAAGACCAATGTCTGGAATTATGGCGGCGGCAACGGCCATGGCGGCGGTGGCGGCAACAACAACAACAATAATAATAACAATAACAACAACAACAACAATAACAACACGAACACCAACAGCACGACCAACAACAACTATTCGTCGTCGGACGCGGCCGCGGTGGCGCTGGCCAAGGCGATCTCCGAACTCAACTCGACCATCAAGAACACCAACAACAATTCCTCGCAGGGCGGCAACGCCACCAACACCGGCGGCACCACCAACATCACGGTGATCGGCGCCACCGGCGGCACCTCCAACTCCAGCTCGGAAGGCGGCGTTGGTTATGGCGGCGCCGGCGGCATCGGCCTGGGCGGCGCAGGCGGCATCGGCCTGGGCGGCAACAGCGATGTGGACGTCACCGCCAATGGCGGCAGCGCGAACAACGACAACGACAATTCCAGCTATTCCAACTCCAACGCCGAAGGCGGCCGCGGCGGCACGGGCACCGGCGGCACCAACACCGCAACGGCGGCCGGTGGCGCGGGCGGCTTCGGCGGCATCGGCGGCGGCGGCACCGGCTATGGCGGTTATGGCTATGGCGGCAATTCGACCTCGAACAATGACGCCACGGTCAACGGCGGCACCGCCAATGTCACGGGCGGCACGCAAATCCAGGCCCAGACCAGCACGGCGACCAACACGCCGACGAACGTCTATACGCCCACCAACGTCAACGCGCCGGTGAACACCAACACCAATGCGCCGACCAACAACAACACGTTCACGCCGACCTTCAATCCGACCTATGCGCCGGACCTGACCTATTCGCCAAGCAATACCTACAATCCGACCCAGACCCAGACGGCGCAGGGCGGCCAGGGTGGCCAGGCAACCGTGTATGTCATCTCGCTGGGCACTCCCGGCGGCGGTACCACGCCCCCGCCCTCGACGCCGATCTATCTGACGGTGGCCAACAACGCCGACAATTCCGCCACGCTGACCAACGGCGACAACACACTGACCGGCGGCGACCAGACCGCGACCCAGGCGCAGACCAACACCCAGAATCCGACCCTGACGGCGCGCGGCGGCAATGCCACCGGCGGCGCTGCGGCGGGCGGTACCGGCGCTTCGGCGGCAATGGCTACGGCGGCAATGGCTACGGCTATGGCTTTGGCGGCGCCGGCGGCGCGGTCACCAACAACGGCGGTTCAGGCTCGGGCACAACGCCTTCGCTCTCGCTGACCGTGATCGGCAACGGCACCGGTACCGGTGGCACCTCGACGGTTGGCGATACCACCGCGACCAGCAATCAAACACAGGATCAGGATCAAAATCAGCGCGGCACGGTCACGGGCACCAATACCAATGCCCCGACCAACACCTTCAATCCGACCTTCACGCCCAACAACACCAACACCGCGGCCGGCGGCGCGGGTGGTTTCGGCGGCGCGGGCGGCCTGGGCGGTGCGGGTGGCACCGCCACCGTGTTCGTGCTGGGCGGCTCGACCCCCGGCGGCGGCTCGACCCCCAACATTATCATCAACGCCAACAGCGATGCCTCTGGCGCGTCGGTCGGCGATACCACATCGGCGGCGACGGGCGGCACCTCGGCCAACACCAACGACAATGACAACCGCGCCACGGGCGGCGCCGCCACTGGCGGCAACGCCACCGCGAACCCGACCGTCACCGCCAATGGCGGCACCGGTAACGGCTTCGGCGGCGCCGGCGGCTTCGGCCAGGGCGGCAATGGCGGCAACGCCAACAGCGGCGGCAACACCTTCACCACCAGCCCCAGCTTCACGGCCAATCCCAGCTTCGCGTCGAACCAGACGGCGAACCCGACCCAGACGAACAACAACAACCAGACCACCACGCCCACCGTTACGGTGTTCGTGATCGGCGGCACGGGTTCGGGCGGTGGCGGCTCGTTCCCCCTGACCCTGGACATCGACAATTCGGCCAACAATTCCAACGCCAACAGCGCGGCCAACACCACCGGCGACAATACCTTGACCGGCGGCGACCAGACTCAGACCGCCAATCCCACCAACACCGCCACGGGCGGCGCCGGCGGCTTCGGCGGCGCGGGCGGCACTTCGTCCTCGTCTTCGGACAACAACGCCACCATCAGCCCGACCTTCTCGCCCACCATCAGCGCCATGGGCGGCAACGCCACCAATGGCGACCAGACCTCGTCGAACACCGCGCAGGGCGGCAATGGCGGCACCGCGTCGGCCAACAACGACAACACCTTCACGCCGAGCAACACCACCAGCAGCGAAGGCGGTGCGGGCGGCCTGTCGACGGCCTATGTCACCGGCAGCGGCAATTCGGGCCCGATCACCCTCGACAACACCTCGACGGGCGGCACCGCCAGCGCGACCGGCGGCACCAATGGCGATGTTACCGCCACGGGCACCGGCACGGGCGGCGCGGGTGGCTTCGGCGGCTCGTCGGACAACAATTCGACCATCAGCCCGACCATCACGGCCCAGGGCGGCAATGGCGGCACGGCTACCTCGGACAACAACGCCACCATCGCGCCGACTATCGACGTGAACCCGACCCTAACCGCCGCCGGCGGCGCGGGCGGCTTCGGCGGCTCGGTTGGTGATACCTCGGCGACCGGCGGCACCTCGGCTTCGACCGCGTTCGGCGGTACCGTGGGCGATACTTCGGCCACTGGCGGCGCCGGCGGCTTCGGCGGCAATGCCACGGGCGGCACCGCCACCAATGGCGATGTCACCGCTAATGGCAGCAGCACCTCCAGCGCCACGGGCGGCACGTCCAACAACGACGCCACCATCAGCCCGACCATCACGGCGCAGGGCGGCACGGGCTTTGGCACCGGCGGCACCAACACTTCGACGGCCACGGGCGGCCTGGCCAACGCCACCAATGGCGACGTCACCAGCAACTCGACCGCCACCGGCGGCACGGGCTTTGGCGGCAATGCCACCAACACCAACGACAATACGGCTCAGGGCGGCAACGCCACCAACGCCAATACGCTGGACAACAGCTCGCTCTCGACCGCGACCGGCGGTGCCGGCGGCAATGCCACCAACGCCAATACCATCGACGTCACCGCGCAGGGCGGCACCGGCTTTGGCGGCAATGCCACCAATACCAACACCCTGGACAACAGCTCGAACTCAACGGCGACGGGCGGCTTTGCCACCGCGACCGGCGGCAACGCGACCAACACCAACGACAATACCAGCAACTCGACCGCCACCGGCGGCAATGCCACCAACACCAACACGCTGGACAACACCTCGAATTCGTTCGCGACCAACAACAACACCAGCACGAACAACAATACGAACAACAACACTAGCAACGCGACCAACAACAACACCAACACCAGCACGAACAACAATACCAATACCGCAACCAGCAATGCGACGGCCAATGCGACCGCGTTCGCTATCGGCGGCGGCACGGGCGGCGGCAGCAGCACGCCTGGCAGCAACACCTTCAATATCGCGCAGAACCAGAACCAGAGCCTGAACAACTTCAACAACAACAATCAGACGAACAACAACAACAATTTCAACAACCAGAACCAGACGAACAACAACGTCAACAACAATTTCAACAACCAGAACCAGCAGCAGAATCTGGTCAACAACAACAACCAGAATCAGCAGCAGAACTTCGTCAACAACAACAACCAGCAGCAGCAGCAGAATTTCGTCAACAACAACTTCAACAACCAGAACCAGTATCAAAACCAGAACCAGAACAACCAGAACTACTTCAACGCCTACAACAACAATCAAAACTTCAACCAGAACAACAATTTCAACGCCAAGCGGAACAGCAACTACGCGCCCAACAACTTCGCCACCCGCTATTCGAACTTCGCCAAGGCGCCCTATGGCTACAAGGCCGGCAACGGCTTTGAAGGCGGCTATGGCGAAGGCTATGTTGAGGGCTCTGCCGGCGGCGGCTATGCGGCTGGCGGCGGTTATGCCGGTGGCGCTTATGGCGGCGGCTATGTCGCGCCGGGCGAAGGCGTGTACGGCTATGGCGCGGGCGGCGGTTATGGCGCTGCGGCTGGTGGTTACGGTGCACCTGGTGGCTATGGCGCGGCCAGCGGCGGTTATGGCCCCGGCCAGGGTTACGCCCAGGGCTACGGCCAGCAGCCTGGCGGTTCTGGCAATGGCTACGGCTATGTCCAGCCCGGCGGTCCGGAAGGCGCCTATGGTTATGGCCGCTTCGTGCAGACCGGCCGCCCGGCCGTGGCGCAGGGCAGCGCCGCGCCCGTGGCGCAGGCTGCCGTCTCTGCCGGCGGTGCGGTTGCGGGCGGTCAGTGCCGCTGGGCCGACACCACGGTGGTCAAGGCGATCCACGCCATCTGCCTGTCGCGCGATGGTCATCAGTTCCCCGCCGCGCACATGATCGGCGATACCTGGATCAACAGCGGTTATGAGGGCGAAGTCGTCCGCTGCCTGCCGGGCTCGAGCCTGAAGGTGATGGTGGGTTCGGTGATGATGGGCGAACAGGGCATGGCGGTTTCGCTGAACGATGCACAGGTCCTGTCCTGCGCCCCCGGCCAGGCCGTGCGCCACTACAAGGATGGCATGCTCAAATGCGCCGTTGCCGACAAGGTGCCGGACTGCACCGAGCGCAACAATCTGCGCAAGTGGGGCACCAACGACATGTTCTTCACCTATGTCACCCGCGTCTGCCTGGATCAGAAGCGCGAGATGGTCGGCGGCACGAGCCGGGTCAGCTCGGGCTACAGCTACTCCATGACCTCGCAGCAGCGGGACATGGCGGCCCAGGCGGCGCAGTCCAAGGCGCGCGAACTGCGCCTGTCGGGCATGAGCCTGAATGGCGGGGTCGGCCAAGGCTCTTACTAATAAGCCGGTAGGCTTCACGAAATCCTGGGCCGTAGGGGGCTCTGGATGGTCAGGAAAGGCGTCCTGCTTGCACTGCAGGGCGCCTTTTCATTTGCGGGCCATCTGCCGCGTTGCACAAAGCCGGACCCCTGCTATTGTGCGCCCGCTTTCCATTCCGCCCTGCTTTTCGAAGGCTAACCCCATGAATATTCACGAATATCAGGCCAAAGAGGTTCTGAGCGGATTCGGTGTGCCGGTGCCCAAGGGCAAGGCCGCCTTTACCGTCGAGGAAGCGGTCAAAGCCGCCGAAGAACTGGGCGGACCGGTCTGGGTGGTGAAGGCCCAGATCCATGCCGGCGGCCGCGGCAAGGGCGGCGGCGTCAAAGTCGTCAAGTCCATCGCAGATGTGAAAAAGGAAGCCGAGAAAATCCTGGGCATGACCTTGGTCACCCACCAGACCGGTCCGGCGGGGCGCCTGGTGAAGCGGCTTTATATTGAAGACGGCTCGGCCATCGAGCGCGAACTCTATCTGTCGGCGCTGGTCGACCGCGCCACCAGCCGCATCGCCTTCATCGTCTCCACCGAAGGCGGCATGGACATCGAAGCGGTGGCGCACAACACGCCGGAAAAGATTCACACCTTCCAGATCGAGCCGGTCGCCGGCTATTCGCCTTATATCGGCAACGAGATCGCCGTGGCGCTGGGCGTCAAGGGCGACGCCGCCAAGCAGCTCGGCAAGGTGATCAAGAGCCTGTACGACGCCTTCATCGCCAAGGACATGAGCCTGCTGGAAATCAATCCCCTGGTGATCACCAAAGACGGCAACGTCATCTGCCTGGACGCCAAGCTGAACTTCGACGACAACGCGCTTTACCGCCACAAGGACATCCAGGCGCTGCGCGACCTGGACGAGGAAGATCCGGCGGAAGTCGAAGCCAGCAAGTACGACCTCTCCTACATCAAGCTGGACGGCGAGATCGGCTGCATGGTCAACGGCGCCGGCCTGGCGATGGCGACCATGGACATCATCAAGCTGTTCGGCAGCGAGCCCGCCAACTTCCTGGATGTCGGCGGCGGCGCCACCAAGGAAAAAGTCACCCAGGCCTTCAAGATCATCGTCAGCGATCCCAACGTGAAGGGCATCCTGGTCAACATCTTCGGCGGCATCATGAAGTGCGACATCATCGCGGACGGCATCGTCGCCGCCGCCAAGGAAATCTCGCTGAAGGTGCCACTGGTAGTCCGGCTGGAAGGCACCAATGTCGAAAAGGGCAAGGAAATACTGGCCAAGTCGGGTCTGGCCATCACCAGCGCCGACGATCTTGCCGACGCGGCCCAGAAGGTCGTCGCCGCCGTGAAGGGTTCGAAATAATGTCCATCCTCGTCGACAAGAACACCAAGGTCATCTGCCAGGGCTTCACCGGCAACCAGGGCACCTTCCATTCCGAGCAGGCGATTGCCTACGGCACAAAGATGGTCGGCGGCACCACCCCGGGCAAGGGCGGCAGCATCCATCTGGGCCTGCCGGTGTTCGACACGGTGCGCGAGGCGAAAGAAAAAGTTGGCGCTGACGCGTCCGCCATCTATGTGCCGCCGCCTTTCGCGGCCGACGCCATCCTGGAAGCGATCGATGCGGAGATCGCGCTAATCGTCTGCATCACCGAAGGCATTCCGGTGCTGGACATGGTGAAGGTGAAGCGGGCGCTGTCGGGCTCGAAGTCGCGCCTGATCGGACCCAACTGCCCCGGCGTCATCACGCCCGGCGAGTGCAAGATCGGCATCATGCCCGGCCACATCCATCGCCGCGGCACGGTCGGCATCGTGTCGCGCTCCGGCACCCTGACATATGAAGCGGTCTGGCAGACCACCGCGGTCGGCCTGGGCCAGACCACCTGCGTCGGCATCGGCGGCGATCCGGTGAAGGGCACCGAGCATATCGAGGTGCTGGAAATGCTGCTGGCCGATCCGGAAACCCAAAGCATCATCATGATCGGCGAAATCGGCGGCACCGCCGAGGAAGATGCCGCCGACTTCATCAGGCGTTCCAAGGTGAAAAAGCCCATGGTCGGCTTCATCGCCGGCGTCACCGCCCCGCCGGGCCGCCGCATGGGCCATGCCGGCGCCATCATTTCGGGCGGCAAGGGCGGCGCTGACAGCAAGATCGAAGCGATGAAAGCAGCCGGCATCCGCGTCTCGCCGAACCCTGCTGCTCTGGGTACGACCCTGGTCGAACTTCTCTCCGGCAAGTAACCGCCTTTAAACCGTCACCGTACCGGTCCACATACTGGGCCGGGACATGCGCGCGCGGCGGGGCACGTCCCCCGCTTTTGCCGTGCATATGGGGGTTATTGAGCCCATATTAACTGCATTCAGCGTTGAATCGGCTGGCAGAAGCAGTTACCACGCACCGCCATAAGAGACGCGGCACCAGGAAGGGCCAGAGCCCAACAAGCTCAGCCATAAGCGTTTGAAATGACTGAACAAATTTCCTCAGACCGGTTGAACCGCGCCTCCAACGAAATTCTCGAGGCGACCTCCTTCCTCAACGGCACCAACGCCGCCTATGTCGAGCAGCTGTATGCCGCCTGGCTGGCCAATCCGAATTCGGTTGAGGAAGGCTGGCAGGCGTATTTTTCGCAAGCCGGCGAACAGGGGCTTTCGCCCACCCAGCTGGGCCGTGGCCCGGCCTGGAAACGCGACAGCAAACCCGACATCGCCAGCGGCGACCTGATCGCCGCGCTTACTGGCCAAAGCCCTTTGGCCGGCCAGGAACCGGCCAAGGGTAAAGGCAAGCCCGCTGCCGCATCCGCCGCCAACACCACCGAAGCCGCCAAGGCTTCGATCCATGCCGTGCAGATGATCCGCGCCTATCGCATGATCGGCCATCTTGAAGCAGATCTCGATCCGCTAGGCATTACGCCCAAGACGCCCCAGGCGACACTCGACCCCAAGCATTACGGTTTTGAAGGTGCCGCCCTCGAAGCACCGGTCTTCGTGGACGGTATCCTGGGCTTCGATACCGCCACGCCGCGCACCTTGCTGGAAACGCTGCGCGGCCTGTATTGCGGCCGCATCGGCTATGAATTCATGCACATCAACGATGCCGAGCAGAAGACCTGGCTGCAGCGCCGCATCGAAGGCGCCGAACATGAAATCCGCTTCACGCCGGAAGGCAAGAAGGCGATCCTCAACAAGCTGATCGAGGCCGAGGGCTTCGAGAAATTCGCCTCCGCCCGTTTCGTCGGCACCAAGCGCTTTGGCCTGGATGGCGGCGAAGCCACCATTCCGGCGCTGGAACAGATCATCAAGCGCGGCGGCCAGCTGGGCGTCAGCGAAGTGGTGCTGGGCATGGCCCATCGCGGCCGCCTGAACGTGCTGGTCAATGTGATGGGCAAGCCCTATCGCCAGCTGTTCCACGAATTCCAGGGCGGCGCGGCCAATCCGTCGGATGTCGAAGGCTCCGGCGACGTCAAATACCATCTGGGCGCCTCATCAGACCGCGAGTTCGACGGCCACAAGGTACATCTGTCGCTCACCCCGAACCCATCGCATCTGGAAATCGTCAATCCGGTGGTGCTGGGCAAGGCCCGCGCCAAGCAGTGGCAGCTGCGCGACATCGACGCGCGCACCAGCGTGCTGCCGATCCTGATCCATGGCGACGCGGCTTTCGCGGGCCAGGGCGTGGTGGCGGAATGTTTCGCCATGTCGGGCATCAAGGGCTTCCGGACCGGCGGCACCATGCATTTCGTCATCAACAACCAGATCGGCTTCACCACCGCGCCGATGTTCTCGCGCTCCTCGCCCTATTGCACCGACATCGCCCTGATGGTGCAGGCGCCAATTTTCCACGTGAATGGCGACGATCCCGAAGCCGTGGTCCATGCCACGCGCATCGCCATCGAATTCCGCCAGAAGTTCGAGAAGGACGTGGTGCTCGACATGATCTGCTATCGCAGATTCGGGCATAACGAGAGCGACGAGCCGGCCTTCACCCAACCCCTGATGTACCGGGTAATCAAGGACCATCCCTCCACCCTGCAGCTCTACACCGGCAAGCTGGTGAAAGAAGGCACGCTGACGCAAGGCGAAGCCGACGCCATGGGCGCCGCCTTCATCGAGAAGCTGGACCAGGAATTCGAGGCGTCCAAGTCGCATCTGCCCAACCGTGCCGACTGGCTGGATGGCCGCTGGCAGGGCCTGGAAAAAGCGCCCAAGAACAGCGATCGCCGCGGCGAAACCGGCGTGGCCGAAGACGTCCTGCGCAAGGTCGGCAAGGCGCTGACCACCGCCCCCGAAGGCCTCGCCCTGCACAAGACCATCGTGCGCCAGCTGGAAACCAAGGCCAAGATGTTCGAAAGCGGCGAAGGTTTCGACTGGTCGACCAGCGAAGCCCTGGCCCTGGGCAGCCTGCTGGACGAAGGCTCCTATGTCCGCTTTTCGGGCCAGGATTCTACCCGCGGCACCTTCAGCCAGCGCCATGCCGCCCTGGTCGATCAGCAGACCGAGGAACGCTATTACCCGCTGCAGCACATCGACAAGGATCAGGGCTGCTTCGAGATCATCGACACGCTGCTGTCGGAAGAAGCGGTGCTGGGCTTTGAATATGGCTATTCGACCGCTGAGCCCAAGGCGCTGGTCCTGTGGGAAGCCCAGTTCGGCGACTTCGCCAACGGCGCCCAGGTGGTGATGGACCAGTTCATTGCTTCGGGCGAGATGAAATGGCTGCGCATGTCGGGCATCACCCTGCTGCTGCCGCACGGCTATGAGGGCCAGGGGCCGGAACATTCCAGCGCCCGTCTCGAGCGGTACCTGCAGCTTTGCGCCCAGGACAATATGCAGGTCTGCGTCCCGACCACGCCGGCCAACTATTTCCACATCCTGCGCCGCCAGATGCATCGCAGCTTCCGCAAGCCCCTGATCGTGCTGACGCCCAAGTCGCTGCTGCGCCATAAGAAGTGCACCAGCTTCCTCAGCGACATGATCCCCGGCACCTCGTTCCACCGCGTGCTGCGCGACCAGGCCGAAGTCGTGCCCGGCGCCACCACGGTCAAGCTGGTGGAGGATACCAAGATCCAGCGCGTCGTCCTGTGCACCGGCAAGGTCTATTTCGACCTGATGGAAGAGCGCGAGAAGCGGGGCGAGAACCGCATCCAGATCCTGCGCCTGGAACAGCTCTATCCCTTCCCGGAAAATGTCCTGGCCCAGGAGCTGGCCCGCTTCCCCAAGGCCGAGATCGTCTGGTGCCAGGAAGAGCCCCAGAACCAGGGCGCCTGGCATTTCATCCGGTCGCGGATCGAGGATACGGTCGCCAAGCTGGGCGGCAAGGGCAGCCCGCGCTATACCGGCCGTCCCGAATACGCTTCCACCGCAGCCGGCCTGATGAAGCAGCACCTGGCCGAACTGGCCAAGTTCCTGGATGACGCGCTGACCCTTTAAATCTTGGCCCTTTAATTTTCGCCCTCTAAATCAGAGTCGCTTATGACCATTGAAATCAAAGTTCCCGCGATGGGCGAGTCCGTCACCGAGGCCACCATCTCCAAGTGGTTCAAGAAGGAAGGCGACGCGGTCAAGCGCGATGAGCCCCTGCTGGAACTGGAGACCGACAAGGTGACGGTGGAAGTGCCCTCGCCCGCCGATGGCGCCATCGAATCCATCGCCGCCCAAGCCGGCGCCACCGTGCAGGTGGGCGCGCTTCTGGGCGCCATCGCCGAAGGCAAAGCCGGCGCCCCGGCCAAAGCCGCGCCGAAGGCTGAAAGCCCCAAACCTGCCGCTGTTCCGGCCGCCCCCAAAGCCGATGCTCCGGCCATGCCGTCGGCCAAGCGCATCGCCGCCGAATCCGGCATCGCCGCCGCGTCCGTCGCCGGCACCGGCAAGGACGGCCGCGTCACCAAGGGCGACATGCTGGGCGCGCTTTCCGCGCGTTCGTCGGCGCCGCAGCCCGCCGCCGCCGCGCCGTCTGGCCCGCGCCACAATGAAGCCCGCGAGGAACGCGTGCCGATGACGCGGCTGCGCAAAACCATCGCGCTGCGCCTCAAGGAATCACAGAACACCGCCGCCCAGCTCACCACCTTCAACGAGGTGGACATGACGGCGGTGATGGCCCTGCGCGCCAGCTACAAGGACATCTTCGAGAAGAAGCACGGCGTGAAGCTGGGCTTCATGGGCTTCTTCGCCAAGGCCGTGGTCGCGGCCCTGAAGGACCTGCCCAACGTCAATGCCGAGATCGAAGGCGACAACATCGTCTACAAGAATTACTTCGATATCGGCATCGCGGTTTCGACCGAACGCGGTCTGGTGGTGCCGGTGGTGAAGGGCGCCGACCTTCTGTCGCTGGCCGACATCGAAAAGGCGATTGTGGATTACGGCACCCGCGCCCGCGACAACAAGCTGAAGCTGGAAGAGCTGCAGGGCGGCACATTCTCCATCACCAATGGCGGCGTGTTCGGCTCGCTGATGTCCACGCCCATCCTTAATTCGCCCCAGTCGGGCATTCTGGGGATGCACAAAATCCAGCCCCGCCCCATGGCGGTTGGTGACAAGATCGAGATCCGTCCGATGATGTATCTGGCGCTGTCCTACGATCACCGTATCGTGGACGGCCGCGAGGCCGTCACCTTCCTGGTCAAGGTCAAGGACAATCTGGAAGACCCGCAACGTCTGTTGCTGGATATCTGAAGGTTCCCGAAGAACACAAAAAAGGTGGCCCATGGCCGCTTTTTTTATTGCCTAGGCGCTGTCGGAATGGGGCAGGTTCTCACGTCCTTTGGATGAAACCACGGAGATATGCCATGGCCTATATTGACGGTTTTGTGATCGCGGTCCCGAAAAAGAATCTGGATGCCTATTAAGGACATGTCCCGCAAATGCGAGCCGATCTGGCGGGAATACGGCGCCACAGACTATGTTGAATGCGTCGGCGACGACACGCCCTATGGCGAAGTGACGTCTTTCCCGCGCGCAGTGCTGGCCAAGGAAGACGAGATCGTGATTTTTTCCTGGATCGTCTATCCGTCCAAGGAGGTCCGCGACGCCTGCAACAAGAAAGTGTTGGAAGACCCGCGCCTGAAGGGCATGGATAAAGACATGCCTTTTGATGGCAAGCGCATGATTTACGGTGGCTTTGTTCCCTTCCTGGGCCTCTAGCCTATTTGTCATTCCGGCCAAGCGCGAAGAGCGCGAGCCGGAATCCAACTTGAATGTTTGAAGGAAGTTGGATTCCCGCTTTCGCGGGAATGACAAAAAGATTCAAGCGACTCGTTTATCCAACACTTCTAGCTTTGCCAGCTCGACATGGGCGCGCAGCTCGATCTGGTCCAGCACCTCTTGCAGCTGGGGATCGGCAAAGGCTTCATGGCGGCGCGTCACCGCAGCCGCCAGCTTGTTGAGGGTAGCGCGCGGAATGCCGCCCGCCAGCAGGCCGTCCCGCACTGAATCCAGAAGGTCCAGCAGCTGCTCGCCATGCTCCAGGCCCTTGGATTTTCCCTGCATGGAATCGTCCAGGCCCTGCAGCATCAGGATGGAATCCAGTGCGGCGATGGGGCCGGGACCGGCGACAATCTGGGCGTGGCTTTCGGGCGCTGCGCTCACGCTGAAGCCGCCACTGGCAGCGCCGGCGGGTGCCTTGCGCTTGATGGCGGACGTCTCAACGCGGCCGGGGCCTTTGATTTCCAAGGGAAGCGTCCCACTGCGACACACCAGCATCCCTCTTTATGGTTAAGGAAGGGTTAGGCCGTGCCGGAGTTGAACGATAAGGGCCGTTAAAGCCTGGCACAGGGCTTGAAAGGGGTTATCCGACTTTTGAAGGAGAAGGTTGCCCCATGCACGGCGATCATAGTTTTGACGAACGTAAAAAGCCCTACGGCCTGATGGCCCTGTTGCTGGTTTCGCTGCTGGTATTGGCCGGCGTGGCCTATTGGAAATTGTCCAAGCCCGCAATGGGCCCTTATGGCGCCATCGCCCTGTCGGACTCGTCCCTGACATATGGCGGGGCCTGGGGTTATGCCGATCCGATCGCGGCCTAAAAGCGCTCGGTTGCCGAATGTAACAAGGCGGCCAGCGGCAAGGATTGTGTGGTCAAGGTCAGCCTGAAGGACAATTGCGGCGCGCTGGCGATCAGCGTCGAACGCAACGCCTCGTTCCTGGTGCAGAGCCGCGACCAGGTCACCGCCACCCAGACGGCGATGGCCCAGTGTCAGGAAACCGGCGCCAGCGACTGCGCCATCCACGAGAATATCTGCTCCAGCGCTTCGTAGATTTTTCGAAAAGCTTTAAGGCCGCCGCGCCCAAACGCCGGCGGCTTTTTGCTTTAGGCGCGATGATAGGGATGCCCGGCCAGGATGGTCAGCGCGCGATAGACTTGCTCGGTCAATAGCGCACGCGCCAGCAGGTGCGGCCAGGTCTGGGGACCGAAAGCCAGGCTGCGGCCCGCTTTCTTTCCCGGCAACGGCGCCAGCCCGTCGGGACCGCCGATGACAAAGGCGATGTCCTTGGTGCCGACATCGCGCAGGCTTCCCAGCATCTCGGCGAAATCCTCGGATGTCATGCCCTTGCCGCGCGCATCCAGCACCACGATATGGGCACCGTCCGGCAGTTTGGCGGACAGCCGCTCGGCTTCGTCTTTCATGCGGGTGGCGGCGTCACGCTGCTTGCCAACGGGGAGTTCCTCCAGCGCCACGGCGGAGAAACCCATATTGCGCCCCATCTTGCGGGCGCGATCACAGAATTCCTCGCACAGCTGGCCTTCCGGCGTGCCGCGCATATGGCCGATGGCATAGATCCAAAGTCTCATGATGGTCGCCCTGCGTTACTTGCGCCCGACCGACCACATGCCTTCCAGGTCGTAATAGTCGCGCACTTCGGGGCGGAAGAGATGGACGATCACGTCGCCCGCATCCACCAGAACCCAGTCGCCCTGTCCTTGCCCGCTGATCGGGCGCGTGCCGTAGCCGCCCTCCTTCAGCTTGCGCGCCAAGTGATCGGCCATGGCGCCGACATGGCGCGAGGAACGCCCCGATGCGATCACCGCCGCGTCGCACAGCGACGAACGGCCTTCCAGATTTATGGTGACGATGTTCTCGGCCTTGTCGTCGTCCAGCGATGTCAGGATGCGATCCAGCAGGTCGCTCGGCGCTGCTTTCTTCGCGGGCGCTGTCTTGGAGACGGTATTGACGAGTTTCTTCGCGGGCTTCTTCGCCGGCTTTGGGGCTACCTTGGGGGCGTGCTTCGGGGCGGGCTTAGCGACCGGCTTCGGAACTGGCTTTGGAGCGGGCTTTTTGGCTGGGGCCTTGATCGCCTTCTTGACCGCTTTCTTGACGGGCTTCGCGGCGGGTTTCTTGGCGGCAGGCTTCTTCGCGGCTTTTTTCGCGGGCTTCTTTACGGATTTCAGGGCTTGTCGTCCTTTGCAACTAGGGGGTGAGGTTTAGCATGGCCTCGGCGGCGGCACCAAGGGCTCGTTCCCGAAGCTCGGTCGAGCTTTCAAAGCTGCGCGGACCGTCCAAAACCACCAGCGATGGCGCGGGGCCAAGTCGGCGGGACACGCCGATCCGCCGCGCCAGGGGTGCATGCAGCGACGCCAGCACGGAACCTGGCCGGCGGACCACCGCGAGCGGGATGCGCGCCGCCAATGCCTGCCATCGGCGCCATTGCGAGAATTGCTCGAGATTGTCGCTGCCCATCAGCCAGACAAAATGCACCTGCGCGAAACGCTTCTGCAGCGCGGTCACCGAATCGATGGTGTAGCGGGTACCCAGCCGGGCCTCGACATCGGTGACGATGATGCGCGAGTCCAGGGCGGCATTGCGCGCCCGCGCCAGGCGTACCGCCAGAGCATCGGGGATGCGCTTGAGGGGATTGCCCGGCGACACCAGCCACCAGACATAATCCAGCTTAAGCGCCCTGAGTGCGATCTTGCTGACATAGAGATGGCCACCATGCGCCGGATCGAAAGAACCGCCCAGCAACCCGATACGCAGACCGGGTGCAACCGGCCCCGGCCCAATGGTCCAATGCGCCTTCATGTCAGAGGGCGCGCCCGTCGTAATGCTTGATGTCCAGGGCCTGCAGGTCGACACCATCGACACAGCGCACATTGATCGCCACCATCTTGTTGCCCTTGGGATCGACGCCTTCGGTGAAGGGCGCGATGCCGCAGACCGTGCAGAAATGATGCGTCAGCTTGTGCTTGTTGAACTGATAGCTGCCCATATCCGCGCGTGGTGTCTTCAGGGTAAAGCTGGCTTCCGGGATGAAATGCAGCAAACCGCCGCGCTTCTGGCAAAGCGAGCAGTTGCAATCGAGCACCGTGCCGATATCGCCTTCAAAGCTGTAAGCGATTTTGCCGCAATGGCAGCCGCCGGTATGGGTCGTCATGACGCTCTCCTCAGGGGCGTCCGTCCATCATGGACGGACCTGGCCGTTGCCCCGCACCACATATTTGAAGGTGGTGAGCTGTTCGGCGCCGACCGGGCCGCGGGCGTGCATCTTGCCGGTGCCGATGCCGATTTCCGCGCCCATGCCGAATTCGCCGCCATCGGCGAACTGGGTGGAGGCGTTCCACAGCACGATGGCGCTGTCGACGCTGTTCATGAAGGTTTCGGCAGCGACAGCGTCTTCGGTGACGATGGAGTCGGTGTGATGCGAGCCGTAATGCTCGATGTGCAGGATCGCCTGTTCCAGCCCGTCGACCACGCGCACCGCGATGATGGCTTCCAGATATTCGGTCTTCCAGTCTTCCTCAGTGGCCGCTTTGGCGGCGGGGAAAACGCTGCGCACCGCGTCGTCGCCGCGTATCTCGCAGCCCGCCTTGGCGAGGTCTTCCAGCACCGGCACGCCATGGGATTGCAGAACGCTGCGGTCGATCAGCAATGTTTCCGCCGCGCCGCAGATACTGGTGCGCCGCATCTTGGCGTTCAGCGTGATGCTGCGTGCCTTGGCCAGATCGGCCTTGGCGTGCAGGAAAACATGGCAAAGGCCTTCCAGATGGGCCAGCACCGGCACCCGCGCCTCGTTGATCACCCGCCCGGTCAGGCCCTTGCCGCCGCGCGGAATGATCAGGTCCACCGTACCGCCCAGGCCTTCCAGCATCAGGCCGACCGCGGCACGGTCGGTGCTTTTGACCACCTGGATGGCGGCTTCGGGCAAACCCGCCGCCTTCAAGCCTTCGCTCATCGCGGCCTGAATCGCGGCGGCCGAGCGAATGGAATCCGAGCCGCCACGCAGAATGGCGACATTGCCCGATTTGAGCGCCAGCGCGCCGGCATCCGCCGTCACATTGGGACGGGATTCATAGATGATGCCGATCACCCCGATGGGGGTGGCGACGCGGGCAATGTCCAGACCATTGGGGCGCGACCAGCGCGCCAGCTCGCGGCCCACCGGATCGGGCAGCGCGGCGACAATCTCGATGCCTTTTGCCATCGCCTCGATGCGCGCATCGTTCAGCATCAGCCGGTCCACCATGGGCGCGGCCATGTTGCCGGCCTTGGCGGCTTCGATGTCCTCCCGATTTGCGGCGAGAATTTCGCCCATCCGGCTGCGGATGGCGGCGGCGGCGACGGTGAGGGCGCGGGTCTTGGTTTCGTCGCTGGCCTCGCGCATGGCGCGGGCGGCTTCGCGCGCGGCAGCGCCGATGGTCATCATCTCGGCGGCCAATGCATCGGTCGAATTGTGAACCGTCATGTTCCGTTTCCCGTCAGGATCAGGTCGTCGCGATGGATCATTTCGTCCCGGCCACGATAGCCCAGAATGGCCTCGATTTCGACCGTGCGCTTGCCGGCGATCAGTTCCGCGTCCGACGCATTGTAAGCCGCCAGCCCACGGGCGATTTCGCGGCCCTCGCGGTCGCGCACCACCACCGCGTCGCCACGCTCAAAGCGCCCGTCAATCTGGCGGATGCCGGCGGGAAGCAAGCTTTTGCCCTCCTTCAGGGCGCGAACCGCGCCCTCGTCGATCACCAGCGCGCCTTCGGGGCGCAGCACGCCCGCGATCCAGCGTTTGCGCGCCGCTGCGGGTGTGGTGCTGGCGCGGAAGATGGTGTGGCGCGCGCCTTTGCGAATGGCGGACAGCGGCGAAAGCGTCTCACCCTTGGCCAGGATCACATCGCAGCCGGCGCCCATGGCAATCTTGGCGGCGATCAGCTTGGAGGTCATGCCGCCGCGGCCGAAGCCGGAAATGGAATCTCCCGCCATCGCCTCGATCTCGGGCGTGATGGCGGTGACTTCGGGAATATGTTTGGCCGATGCGTCGATGCCGGGATTGGCGGTGTAAAGCCCATCCACATCGGACAGCAGCACCAGACGGTCCGCCACCATCATGGAGGCAACGCGCGCGCCCAGCCGGTCATTGTCGCCGAACTTGATCTCGGCGGTCGCCACCGTGTCATTCTCGTTGATCACTGGCACCGCGCCCAGCTCGACCAGCGTGCCAAGGGTGGCGCGGGCGTTGAGATAGCGGCGGCGTTCCTCGGTGTCGCCGAAGGTGAGCAATACCTGCGCCGCGACGATATCCAGGGAGGCGAACATGTCGGCATAGGCTTCCGCCAGCCGCACCTGCCCTGCCGCCGCCGCCGCCTGGCTTTCTTCCAGCCGCAGTTCGCCGGCCGGCAGCTTCAGCAGGCGCCGCCCCAGCGCGATGGAGCCGCTGGAGACCAGCACCACCTTGACGCCTTCGCGCTTCAGCGCCGCGACATCGGCACAAAGTGATTTCAGCCACTCCCGGCGCAGTTCACCCTTGACGCCATCGACCAGCAAGGCCGAGCCGACCTTGACGACCACCAGTTTGGCGCCTTCGAGGATATCGCTCATCGCCGGGGCTTGGTTTTCTGGGCGCGCTGCCGGGTCTTGCTCAGCGCGCGGGGCTTGGCCTTGGCTTTTCCGGTTTTCACACGGACCTTGGTCTTGACCGTCTTGGTCTTCACCTTGGCATTACCCTTGGGCCGCCCGGCTTTGGCCTTCGGCGCAGGCTTCGGCTTGGGTGGCGCGATGACTTTCGCAGCGGGCTTCACGACCGGTGCGGAACGCACCCTGGTGACGTCCTGCAATCTTTCCTTGGCCACGACCGGCGCGTTGAAATTGGCCGACTGGCGCTCGGCGCGGGTGCGGAGAACGGGGGCGGCGCGGCTAAACTCCGCCTGCTCGGCGCGATAAAGCCGGCGCTGGTGGATTTCCCCCGCCATTGCCCGCAGCACCGTGTTGATGCCCTCGCCGGACACGCCGGAAATGACATGGACCTTGTGGCCGCAGGCTTTTTCCAGCGCGGCGCGTTTCTTCGCCAGCTCGCCTTCGGGAATCGCGTCCACCTTGTTCAGCGCCACGATCTCGTTCTTTTCCGCCAGGCCGTGGCCATAGGCGATCAGTTCGGCGCGAATGGTCTTGTAGGTCTTGGCGATGGCATCGCCGGTGCCGTCGACCAGGTGCAGGATCGAAGCACAGCGTTCGGCATGACCCAGGAACCGGTCGCCCAACCCGATGCCTTCATGCGCGCCCTCGATCAGGCCCGGCAGGTCGGCCAGCACGAAATCGATCTCGTCGATCTTCACCACGCCCAGCTGCGGCTCGAGTGTCGTGAAGGGATAGTCGGCGATCTTGGGCCGCGCCGCCGACACGCGCGACAGGAAGGTGGACTTGCCGGCATTGGGCATGCCGATCAGCCCGGCATCGGCGATCAGCTTGAGCTTGAGGATGAAGGTTTTCTCCTCGGCGGGCTGGCCGGGCAGCGCGAAGTCGGGCGCCTGGTTGGTAGCGCTTTTGAAATGGTGATTGCCAAAGCCGCCATTGCCGCCGCGCAGCAGGCGCACACGCATGCCAACCGTCGCCATATCGACGATCAGCGTCTCGCCGTCTTCCTCATAGATCTGGGTTCCGACCGGCACCTTCATGATGTGCTCGGGGCCATTGGCGCCGGTCATCACCTTGCCCTTGCCGCCTTCGCCGCTTCTGGCTTTCACATGCTGCTGGAAGCGGTAGTCGATCAGGGTGTTGAGATTTTCCACCGCTTCCGCAATCACATCGCCGCCGCGGCCGCCATCGCCGCCATACGGCCCGCCATATTCGATGAACTTCTCGCGCCGGAACGCGATGCAGCCATTCCCGCCTGCGCCGGACTGAGCATAGACTTTTGCGACGTCGAGAAAGCGCATCTTTTAAGCCCTATTTATTAGGTCGCTCCGGCTCTCGCCGATGCTCCTACGCGGCCTGTTTTCGCAGGAAATCGGCCCGCGTCAACAGCATGTCATGGCACAGCAGGTTCATGCCGCGTGCCCGGCATTCGCGCATCTGGCTGCCATTGTGGCGCGCGCCCAGTTTGGCCAGCACATGGCCGCTGGCGGGATTGTCGTAGAACCAGCCGGCATGGACGGCTTCCTGATCCAGGTCCTGGAACGCGAATGTCACCAGCCGGTGGGCGACCTCGGTGGCAAAGCCCTGGCCCCAGAAGGGCGTGCCCAGCCAGTAGCCGAACTCGAACCCGCCTTCGTCCTGATACAGGCCGGCCCCGCCCAGGAACATCCCGTCCGACTTGCGCAGCACCGAGAAGGCGTACCGCCATCCCTCGCGCTGGGGGCCGTTGCCGGCGACGAACATCTCGGCATCCTCTTCATGATAAGGATGGGGCACGCGGCTCATATTTCTCGACACGTTGAAATCGCCCAACCACACCACTAGCCCTGCGATATCCGTGGGCCTGGGTGACCGCAATATCAGTCTTTCACTCTCCAAAATGCACATGACATTCCCCGCTCGTTCCTTTCGACGCGAGGAATAAAAAAGGGAGATGGCGGACCATCTCCCTCGCACGTAACGGGCCGCCAATTTCTTGGCGGCCTATGTCTTCAGCCGCCTATTCTGCCGCGATCTTCATCGCCGGGTTCGCGCCGGTAACCACGGACACGAAGGTACGGCGCTTGTAGCCGGTCTTGAACGCGACGCGGCCGTTGCGCAGGGCAAAAAGGGTATGATCCTTGCCCATGCCGACGCCTTCGCCCGCATAGAATTTCGTGCCGCGCTGGCGAATGATCACGTTGCCGCCGGAGACGACTTCGCCGCCGAACAGCTTGACGCCCAGCATCTTGGGGTTGGAGTCGCGACCGTTGCGCGAAGAACCGCCTGCTTTTTTATGTGCCATGAGACTTGTCCTTTAACCGGCAGTGATGCCGAGCACCTTCACCTTGGTGAAGTGCTGACGGTGGCCGCGCTTGCGGTGGGTGTTCTTGCGGCGCTTCTTCTTGAAGGCGATGACCTTCTCGCCCTGGCCGTGCTCGAGGATCTCGCACTGGATGGAAGCGCCCTTGACCAGCGGCGCGCCGATTGTGGGGGTTTCGCCGCCCAGCATCAGGACGTCGCCAAGGTTGAGCTTGGAGCCGACATCGCCCGCCAGGGTTTCGACCTTCAGGACGGTGTCCTTGGTCACTTTATACTGTTTTCCGCCGGTGCGGACGACCGCGTACATGGTCTAAATCCTTGACAATAATGGGTTTTCCGCAGACCTGAGTCCACCGGAGAGCGGCGGAATATACGCAAAGACCCGCAAGGGTCAAGCGCCGGTTTTTACGGGCTTTTCAGGCGCTTTTTTTGGCGCTCCATCACCTGCCCCAGGACGGCGCCCAGGAGCAGTACCACCCCGACCATGATCGCCATCATCTTGGCGTTGGAGAGGGTGAAGGCGATGCGGGCCAGAGCGTCGGTGGCGCCCGACAGCATCATGAAAAACTGCAGCGCATTCTCGACTGTGTCGAGCATGGCGCCGGCGACCGGCACCGCGGCCAGCAACGTCAGGATGCGGTGCAGCCGTGTTCCCGCCGGGGCGAAAGCCTCGCGCGCGATAATGGCCGAATAGAAGAAGGACGCCGCATAAAGCGGCATCAACAGGTAATCCAGGCCCCAGTTGAAGCCGGCGCGCACGGCATAGAGCGACGGCCAGACCATGAAAGCCGCATTGTACTGCCGGGCGGAGGAAAAGCCCTGCAGGTCGGCGGTGCCGAAACCCGACAGCGCCTCCAGCCGCAGGTCGGAGGCCGCCAGGACGGCGAAGACAAGGAGCGCCAGGAGGGTGGAGATGGCCCAGCTCCGGACCAGGATCTGTTTGGTAATTCGCATCGTGTTGCCGAAAAAATGCTCTAGATTTCATTCTATGCGAAGCGTGCCCGACATTCTCTACAATTTCCACTGGGTCGTGCCGGGCGAGGCGTCGCGGGCAATGCAGGACTGGGCGGGTGGCCTGGGGGCCTTCCTGCGGCGGCGCGGCATCCGCGCCATCATCAACCTGCGCGGCCGCAATGACGATCTGGGCTGGTGGCAAAAGGAAACCGCGACTGCGAAGGCAGGCGGCATCGCCCATCTCGACGCCATGCTGGATTCGCGCAAGCTGCCCAGCCGCGACATGCTGGTCCGCCTGATCGAGACCTTCAACACCGCGCCCAAGCCCTTCATGCTGAAATGCTCGGGCGGACAGGACCGCACCAGCTTCGCCGCCGCGCTATACCTGATCTACAAGGATGGCTGGGCGGCGATGCCCGCCGCCCGGGCGCAGTTCGCGCGCTTTCCCTATCTGCATTTTCCCAAGCGGCACCAACGCTGGCTGAAGGCGTTCCTGGATTTCGCGCTTGCGGATTCCGGCGGCCTGCCGCTGGAGCAATGGATCGCAGGGCGCTACACGCCCGAAGCCCTCAAGGCATGGCTGGACACACACGGCCTGGACGACGGCTATGCCGCGATCTTCACCGCGCCCACCCGCAGCCCCAATCAGTGGTGATCCCCTCCTGAGTGGTTCGGTGAAAATTGCACCCGGCGTGACGCTGTGGCGCGAGAAGTTCTCGCCGCTCCAGCAAAAGCAGTTGCTGGACGATGTGCTGGAACGGCTGAAGCAAGCACCGCTGTACCGTCCGGTGATGCCCGGCACCGGAAAAGCCTTCTCGGTGGAGGAAAGCAGTTTCGGCGCCCTGGGCTGGGTGGCGGACAAGGCGGGCTATCGCTATCAGCCGCTGCATCCCGTCACCGGCAAAGCCTGGCCCGATATTCCGCCGGCGCTGCTGGCACTCTGGCGTGAGATCAATGGCGATCCCGCGCCGGAAAGCTGCCTGGTCAATTTCTATCGCACCGGAGCGAAGATGGGCCTGCACCAGGACCGCGACGAGAAAGACACCAGCGCGGCGGTGATCGGGGTCTCGCTGGGCGACACCGCCCTGTTCCGCATCGGCGGCAGCTTTGTTGATGGAAAATGGGGGCGCGGCGGCAAGACCGCCAGTGTCAGCCTGGCGTCGGGGGACGTGATCGTGTTCGGGGGGCCGGCCCGACTGGCCTATCACGGCATCGACCGCATCCGCCCCGGCACATCACGCCTGCTGCTAGGCGGCGGGCGCCTCAGCCTGACCCTGAGACGGGTAGCGGCCTGATTGCGCCACTCCGGGGCGCGTCGGCACTACGCTGGCGCTAGCCGACAGCACAAAAAAAAGCCCCCGGCACGAGGCCGGGGGCAAATGCGCTTAAATGCGCGAGGAGCGGCCGGGAGGGGATGAACCAGACGCTCCGGCGAAGAACGGGAGCTGAAAGCGAGCGGGGGGCAGTGCCAGCAACTCAAAGCCGTTCATCAAGATATAAACTATGCAGGAATACAACAGTTTTCAAGAAAATTCGCGATCCTGCCGCGTTACATCATTTTTAGAGTGACAATAGTAATTTTGCCACATTGTTTTTGGCGCAAACCGGCGCGATTTCGAACCGCCTAGCCGCGCCGCATCGCGTCGCCGAACGCGCCAAAGATGGCCCGGCTGAGCGAATCGTCGGCCCAGCGCCATTCCGGGTGCCACTGCACCCCCAGAAGGAAGCCAGCCCCCTGTGGCATCGACACCGCTTCGATCTGGCCGTCGGGCGCGACCGCTTCGGTTTTCAGCCCCGGTGCCAGGCGGTCCACGCCCTGATGGTGCAGCGAGTTGACCATGGCGTCGGTCTGACCAGACAGGCGCGCCAGCATTCCGTCGGGCACGAGGGCAATGGCATGGGCGGGCGCATATTCCTCGTCCAGTGACACGCCGGGCGCCTCGCGGTGATCCAGTCGGCCGGCGATCTCATGGACATGCTGATTCAGGGTGCCGCCCAGCGCGACATTGAGTTCCTGAAAGCCGCGGCAGATGGCGAGCACCGGTACGCCGCGCGCGATGGCCGCGCGCAGCAGCGGCAAGGTGGTGGCATCGCGCGTTTCGTCCAGCGCGGTGCCGGGCCTGGGATCGCTGCCGCCATAGTATGACGGCGCGACATTGGACGGCGCGCCCGTGAACAACAGCCCGTCCACCGCATCCAGGATGGCCTCCACCGCCAGCGGCGCATCGGTCGAGGGAATCAAAAACGGCAACACACCCGCGCCATCGCGCAACGCGGTGACATACTCGTCATTGGCCTGATGGGTCGCCATGCCGTCCACCAACCGGCGATCGGTTACGATGCCACAGGCCGGCATTTAGTTGCTGCTTTGCTTGATCTTGACGGTCTTGACCGGCACCGTGAACAGCGCTTGGTCTAGGCTGGCGCCGATCTGCGGGCTTTGCAGCGCCACGGTGGTGACGCCACCCTGATTGTCCTTGACCGTCCATTGCCGCAGCTCGAGGCCGGGCGTGGAAAAGACCAGCGTGATGTTGGAATTGTTGCGATTGGTGCTGGTGCGGGCCCGCACGATAAGGGCGCCGTTCTGCTCGGCCACGCCCAGCACCGCCTTGTTGCGCGCCAGGTCCACCTTGTCGTTCAGCAGCAGTCCCAGCGGCGTGTCGGACAGGTCGTATTTGTCCACTGTGTTGAGGCGGGCATTCTTCACATAAATCGCGCCGCCGGTGGCGACGATCGTCACCGGGTTGGGCTGACGGAAAGCAAACCGGATGCGGCCCGGTTTTTCGATATACAGCTCGCCCTGGTCGGCGCCGCCTTCCGGCCCGATCTGGACGAATTCGCTCCGGAGGGTGCGGATGCCGTTGAGATAGGCGCTGATCCGGTCCAGCTGGGCTTTTTCCTGCGCGCTATAGGCCTGGTACAGGCGCTGGGGAACCGGCTGACCGGCACCGGTCAAGCAGAACACGGACAAGGCGGCGGTGAGAAGAAGGGGGAAACGGCGCATCTGTGAAGACTCACACGGCAATGGGGAGAAAATCGGGCGGTTTGCAGGAAGCCCGTCTTTGCGGCCACTCAGGGGCAAGATAGGGTTCAAACCTGAATAAGCAACCAACGATTTCATGACCGATTCTCCATTTTCCCATATCGCAGTCCTGGGCGCGGGCGCCTGGGGCACAGCCCTGGCGCTGGCGGCGCTGAGGGCTGGGCGCAAGACCACCCTGTGGGTGCGCGAGGACGATGTCCTGGCGTCGATCCACGCGCGGCGCGAAAACCGTTTTCTGCCGGGCGTTACCATGCCCGCGGAACTGATCGCCACCGGCCACCTAGCCGAGGCCGCCAAGGCCGATGCCCTGCTGCTGGTGGTGCCGGCGCAGGTGCTGCATGGCTTTGCCGACCGGCTGAAACCGCATTTGCGCGACGGCCACCCGCTGGTGATCTGCGCCAAGGGCATCGAACAGGGCAGCGGCAAACTGGTGACCGAAGTGCTGGAGCAGGCCGCGCCACAAGCCGCGGCCGCCATTCTGTCGGGCCCTTCCTTCGCGCGCGATGTGGCGCGCGGCCTTCCCACTGCGGTGACCATCGCCGCCAAAGGCGATCTGGCGGCGATGCTGCAGGCCAGCCTGGGCTCGGCCACCTTCCGCCCCTATGCCAGCGACGACCTGACCGGCGTGGCCTTGGGCGGGGCGGCGAAGAATGTCTATGCCATCGCCTGCGGCGTGGTCGAAGGCATGGGGCTGGGCGAAAATGCCCGTGCCGCATTGCTGGCCCGAAGCTTCGCGGAACTGGCGCGACTGGGCGAGAGCCTTGGCGCCAAGCGCGAAACCCTGATGGGCCTGTCGGGCCTGGGCGATCTGGTTTTGACCGCCACCAGCAAATCCTCGCGCAATTTTTCCTTCGGCGCCGAACTGGGCGCGGGGAAAACCGTCGCCGATCTCAGCGCACCCGGCCAGCCTTTGGCGGAAGGCGCGTCCACGGCGCCGGCCCTGGTGGCACGCGCCAAAATGGCGGGCGTGGAAATGCCCATCGCCGAGGCGATGGCCGATCTGCTCAGCGGTGCGCAGCCGCCGGGTGAAGTGGTGTTGCGGTTGATGGGAAGAAAGTTGAAGGCGGAATAGATGGCCTACTGGTTGTTCAAGACCGAAGCGGAAACATGGTCCTGGGACCGGCAGAAGAAAAAGGGCGCCAAGGGCGAACCCTGGAGCGGGGTACGCAATCACACCGCCAAGCTGAACATGAAGGCGATGAAGAAGGGCGATCTGGGCTTATTCTATCATTCGGGCGACCAGAAGGCCGTGGTGGGGATCGTGGAAGTGATCGGCGAATACCGCCCCGATCCCACCGACGAAAAAGGCCAGTTCGGCCTGGTGGTGGTCAAGGCGGTGAAGGACATGCCCAAGCCGGTGACCCTGGCCGACGCCAAAGCCAATCCCAAGCTGGCGGAGATGTCGCTGGTCAACAGCTTCCGGCTCTCGGTGCAGCCGGTGCGGGCTGATGAGTGGAAAGAAATCTGCAGGATTGGCGGCCTGAAATAGTCGGCGCTCATACCGACAGTTTCATCAGCACCAGCCCGCTCACGATCAGTCCCGCCGCTGCAAGGCGCATGGCGCTGGCCGGTTCACCCAGCAGCGCGATGCCCAGCGCGAAAGTCCCGATCGCGCCGATGCCGGTCCAGATCGCATAGACAGTCCCCAGCGGCAGGGCGCGTAGCGACAACGACAGGAACAGCAGGCTGCCCACCAGCGATACCAGCGTGATGATGGTGGGAAGCGGGCGCGTGAAGCCCTGCGACTGTTTGAGATAGTAAGCCCAGACGATTTCCAGGGCGCCCGCGAGAACAAGATAAAACGAGGCCATGACGGCTCTTTCCTAAGAGCCGGGCCGTCCCGGGCGTTGCTGGGGGAATGCGCGAGGTCGTCCTGCGCACCTTCAATCTAGGACATGAACGGGGAAATTCAAGTCTGCGGTCTAACCCAGATACCGCCGCAGCATCAGCGTGTAGGGCGCATAGCCTGCGCCTTCATAAGCGCGGATCGCATGGGCGTTGCGCGTCAGGACGCCGATGGTTAGCAGCTTGTGGCCGCGTTCGCGCGCCCAGTCCTCGCATCCCGCGATCAGCGCTCGTCCCAACCCCTTGCCGCGCGCTTCGGGCATCACGAAGATTTCCGCCAGGAAGCCGTGGCGGCGTTCCGGCTCGACGATGAAGAGTTCGGCATTCTGGTCATAGGCAAAGGCCCAGCCCGCGGCTTTGTCCGCATCCTGCGCAATCAGCATTGTGCCGTGCTTTTCGGCGCAGCGATGCTGAAGTTCGCGCCAATGCTCTACGGCGAAATTGGGATCGCGGCGGCGGTCCGGCTCGAATGCGGCCTCGTAATCCTGCAACCCATTGATAAAAGACAGGATGGCCGGCTCGTCAGCGGGAAGCCGTGCTTCTCGTATTGTCATGCATCGATATTGGCATTGCGGGTTTCGCGAATGAAGAACAGTCCGATCACGAAGGTAAGCCCGGCCACGATCACTGGGTACCAAAGGCCGTAGAAGATGTCGCCGCTGGCCGCCACCATGGCGAAGGCGGTGGTCGGCAGAAAGCCGCCGAACCAGCCATTGCCGATGTGATAGGGCAGGCTCATCGAGGTGTAGCGGATGGCGGCGGGGAACATTTCCACCAGCATGGCGGCGATAGGGCCATAGACCATGGCGACATAGATCATCAGCACGGCGAGGATGGCGATCACCGCCGGCTTGTTGACCGTGGCGCTATCAGACGAGGTGGGATAGCCGGCGGCGGCAAGCGCGGCGGCGGCCTCTGCCTCCCAAGCGGTGCGGCGTGCGGCCAGTTCCGCCTTGTCCAGCGCATGGCCGTCGAAGGATGGCAGCACGGTATCGCCGACCGAGACCCGCGCCAGCGTGCCGGGCGCGGCGCTTTCATTGCGGTAAGGCAGGCCGGCGCGGGCGAGATAGGATTTGGCGATGTCGCAGGACGAGTTGAACGCCGCCTTGCCTACCGGATCGAACTGGAAGGCGCAGCCGGCCGGGTCGGCGATGACGGTGATGGGGGCGCGCTGCGACGCGGCGGCCAGGTTGGGATTGGCGGCCGCCGTCAGGGCATGGAACAGCGGGAAGTAGGTCAGCGCCGCCAGCAGGCAGCCGCCCAGGATGATGGGCTTGCGCCCGATCTTGTCCGACACCCAGCCGAACAGGATGATGAAGGGGGTGCCGATGGCCAGGCCGCAGGCGACCAGCTGGTTGGTCAGCGCACCGTCTACCTTCAGGATCTTTTCCAGGAAGAACAGCGCGTAGAACTGACCGGTGTACCAGACCACCGCCTGCCCCGCCGTGAGGCCCGCCAGCGCCAGGATCACCAGCTTGAGGTTCTTCTTGTTGGCGAAGGCCTCGGTGAGCGGCTTTTTCGAGGTCTTGCCTTCCTTGACCAGCCGCTGGAACACCGGGCTTTCGTTCAGGCGCAGGCGAATCCAAAGCGACACGCCCAGCAGCACGCCCGACAGCAGGAAGGGCAGCCGCCAGCCCCACTCGGCGAAGTCCTGGGTACCCAGCTGGTTGCGGGTCACCATGATCACGATCAGGCTGAGGAACAGCCCCACCGTCGCGGTGGTCTGAATCCAGCTGGTGTAAAAGCCGCGCCGCCCGGGCGGTGCATGTTCGGCGACATAGGTGGCCGCGCCGCCATATTCCCCGCCCAGCGCCAGACCCTGGATCAGGCGCAGCGACACCAGCGCGATTGGGGCGATCACCCCGACACTGGCGTAAGAGGGAAGAAGGCCGACCGCGAAGGTCGATACACCCATCAGCAGCATGGTGACCAGAAAGGTGTTCTTGCGGCCCCACAGATCGCCCAGCCGCCCGAATATCAGCGCGCCGAAGGGGCGCACCGCAAAGCCTGCCGCGAAGGCCAGGAGGGCGAAGATGTAACCGGTGGTTTCATTCACACCGGAAAAGAAGTGCCGGGTGATGTAGGTGGCCAGCGATCCGTAGAGATAGAAGTCATACCATTCGAACACGGTACCAACGGAGGCGCCGCCGATTACCATCGCGTCCTTGCGATCAACCTTGTGGCCCGCCATTCCCGCCCCCGCGCCGTTAGTGATCCAGCGCCTTGACGATTTCTTCCGTCATCTTCTTGGCGTCGGCAAACAGCATCATGGTGTTGTCGCGGAAGAACAGCTCGTTCTCGACGCCGGCATAGCCCGAACCCATGCCGCGCTTGATGAACAGCACGGTCTTGGCTTTTTCCACGTCCAGGATCGGCATCCCGAAGATCGGCGACTTGGGATCGGTCTTGGCCGAGGGATTGGTGACATCGTTGGCACCGATCACGTAAGCGACATCGGCCTGGGCGAATTGGGAATTGATGTCTTCCAGTTCGAACACTTCGTCATACGGCACATTGGCTTCCGCCAGCAGCACGTTCATGTGGCCCGGCATGCGGCCCGCCACCGGATGAATGGCATAGCTGACCTTTACGCCCTCTTTCTTCAGCTTGTCGGCCATTTCACGCAACGCGTGCTGGGCCTGGGCCACCGCCATGCCGTAGCCGGGCACGATGATGACGCTCGAAGCGTTTTTCATGATGAAAGCAGCGTCGTCGGACGAGCCCTGTTTGACGGGGCGGGTTTCCGCCGGGCCCTTGGGGCCGCCGGTCTCGCCGCCGAAGCCGCCGGCGATAACACTGACAAAACTGCGGTTCATGCCCTTGCACATGATGTAGGACAGGATCGCGCCCGAGGAACCCACCAGCGCGCCGGTGATGATCAGGGCGGTGTTTTCCAGGGTGAAGCCCAAGGCAGCAGCGGCCCAGCCCGAATAGGAATTCAGCATCGAGACCACCACCGGCATGTCGGCGCCGCCGATGGGGATGATGAGCGTAATGCCGAAGATGAAGCTGAGGACGGTGATGGCCCAGAACATCCAATAGGCCTGGTCCACGGCGAACCAACCGACCAGCCCGATGATCGTTATGAAGATCAGGATATTGAGCAGGTGCCGCGCCGGCAGGATGATGGGCACACCGGACATGTTGCCGTTGAGCTTGGCGAAGGCGATAACCGAACCAGAGAAGGTGATGGCGCCGATGGCAACGCCCAGGCTCATCTCGATCAGGCTCTGGGCATGAACAGCGCCGGGCGTGCCGATGCCGAAGGCTTCGGGTGAATATAGCGCCGCGCCGGCGGTCAGGACGGCGGCCAGGCCGACCAGGCTGTGAAACGCCGCCACCAGCTGGGGCATGTTGGTCATGGCGATGCGCTTGGCCATCACCGCGCCGATGGTGCCGCCGATACCCAGGCCGCCGATCACCAGCGCCCATGTGATCGGGTCGCTGACGCCGGAAATCCACAGGGTGGTGAGAACCGCGATGGTCATGCCGATCATGCCGTTGCGGTTGCCCGCGCGGCTGGAGGCCGGCGACGACAGGCCCTTCAGCGCCAGGATGAAAAGCGAGCCGGCGACGAGATAAAGGAGCGCGGCGATATTGGGATTCGCGCTCATTTTTTTTCTTTCTTCTTGTACATCGCCAGCATCCGGCTGGTGACCAAAAAGCCGCCGAAGATATTCACCGATGCCAGGATCAGGGCGAAGAAGCCCAACCCCTTGGAAATCCAGGACGCATCGTCGATCACCGGCACCGCCACCGCGATCAGCGCGCCCACCACGATCACCGAGGAGATTGCATTGGTCACCGCCATCAGCGGGGTGTGCAGCGCGGGCGTCACGCCCCACACCACGAAATAACCGACGAAGATCGCCAGCACGAAGATGGAAAAACGGAAGACAAAGGGATCGATAACCATAGTTTCCATATCTAGCCCCTGACCACCGGCGCGCCATCTTTGGTGACGGCGGCGTCCTTGACGATTTCGTCATTCCAGTCGATCGCCAGCGCGCCCGACTTCTTGTCCACGATCAGCGACACGAAATTGAACAGGTTGCGGGCATAGAGCGAGGATGCATCGGTCGAAAGCCGGCCCGGCAGGTTGGTATAGCCCATGATGGTGACGCCATGGACCTCGACCACTTCATCCGGCTTCGACAAAGGCGTGTTGCCGCCCGCGCCCGCCGCCAGGTCCACGATCACCGAGCCCCGTTTCATCGACTTGATCATCTCCTCATTGACCAGGATCGGCGCCTTGCGGCCCGGGATCAGCGCGGTGGTAATGACGATGTCCTGCTTCTTGATGGTCTCGGTGGTCAGGGCCGCCTGCTTGGCCTGATATTCGGCGCTCATTTCCTTGGCATAGCCGCCGGCGGTCTGGGCGTTCTTGAATTCCTCGTCCATCACCGCGACGAAGGTACCGCCAAGCGACTCCACCTGTTCTTTGGTGGCCGGACGCACATCTGTGGCGCTGACGATGGCGCCCAGCCGCTTGGCGGTGGCGATGGCCTGCAGCCCCGCCACGCCCACGCCCATCACCAGCACGCGCGCGGGCGCAATCGTGCCCGCCGCCGTCATCATCATCGGCATGGCGCGGCCGAACTGGGCGGCGGCATCGATCACCGCCTTGTAGCCGGCGAGATTTGCCTGGGAGGACAGCACGTCCATGGACTGGGCGCGGCTGATGCGCGGCAGCAATTCCATGGCGAAGGCGATAACGCCCTGCGACGCCAGCGAAGCGATGGCGTCCTTCTCGGCATGCGGCGCCAGCAAGGCTGCCAGCACCGCACCGTTTTTCATCTGCGAAATCTCGCTGTCTTCCGGTCCGCGCACCTTCAGGACAATGTCGGCGTCTTTCAGGGTCGTGGCCGCGTCCGGCGCAACGCTCGCCCCGGCAGCGATATAATCGGCATCGGCAATGCGCGCGCCGGCACCCGCGCCCGCCTGCACAACGACCTCCAGGCCGAGCGCCTTGAATTTTTTGATGGACTCCGGGGTCGCGGCAACCCGCGTCTCGCCCGCTCGTGTTTCCTTGGGGACCGCGAGCCGCATCTTATCGGGTCGCGATCAGTTGGTGCGGAAAATGGCGAGGAAAATCATGATCAGCATGATCCCCGCGAACGACCATTTGGTGAAGGCGATGAAGCCGGCATAGGACTTCTTGTGCTGGCTGATATCCATGGAACCGGGCTGATAATCGTGTTCGTGCGCCATTTCGGCTCCCCACTGCCTTTGAAAGTGGCCGGAATATAGCAAACGCGGGGGCTGCGGCAACGGGCTTTATTAAGCCTTTCTTGCCCGTGTTTCCGGCGGTTTCCGAGGTGCATTTGGGACCTGGCGCTGTGGATAGCGCCAATTCAGCTTTTCTTAAGCATCGAATCGCCCGGTTGCCTGTACCGGATAAGGACAGACTTAAACGCCACATTTACCTGTGCCGACGACAATGCGGCTTCATTCCTGGAAGGCCTTTGTCATGGCGCAGACCATTCTTGTCGTGGACGATGATCCGGTTCAGCGCCGTTTGCTGGAAGCTGCGATTACGCGCAGCGGCATGCAGGTCGTCACCGCGCCCGGAGGCCAGCCCGCTTTGGACCTGATCGGCGGCCCGCGCGGCGACCAGATCACCCTGATGATGCTCGACCTGGTGATGCCCGACATGGGCGGCCTGGAAGTCCTGGCCAAGCTGCGTCCCAGCAATCCCGACCTGCCGGTGATCGTGCTCACCGCCAAGGGCGGCATCGATTCCGCTGTCGAGGCCATGCGCGCCGGCGCCAATGACTTCCTGGTCAAGCCGGCCAGCCCGGAACGCATCGCGGTCTCCATCCGCAACCAGCTGAAGATCGGCACCCTGTCGGGTGAAGTGAAGCAGCTGAAGAAGAAGGCGGGCAACAAGCTGACCTTCGACGACATGATCGCCTCGTCGCCGGAAATGAAACAGGTGTTCCGCCTGGGCACTCGTGCCGCCCAGTCCGACATCCCGGTGCTGATCGAAGGCGAAAGCGGCGCCGACAAGGAACTGGTCGCCCGCGCCATCCAGGGCACCTCGGGCCGTTCGGGCAAACCGTTCGTGACGGTGAACTGCGGCGCGATCCCGGAGAACCTGATCGAATCCATCCTGTTCGGCCATGAGAAGGGCTCGTTCACCGGCGCCTCCGACAAGCATCTGGGCAAGTTCCAGGAAGCCGATGGCGGCACCCTGTTCCTGGACGAAATCGGCGAGCTGCGCCTGGACATGCAGGTCAAGCTGCTGCGCGCCCTGCAGGAAGGCGAAGTCGATCCCGTCGGCTCCAAGCGTCCCGTGAAAGTGGATGTGCGCATCGTCGCCGCCACCAACCGCGACCTGGGCCAGATGGCCAAGGAAAACACCTTCCGCGAAGACCTGTATTATCGCCTCAACGTGTTTCCCATCATGGTGCCGAGCCTGCGCAATCGCACCGGCGACATCGCGGCCCTGGCGCGTCACTTCATCGAACGGTTCGCAGCCGAAGAGAACAAGCCGGTCTCCAGCCTCACGCCCCAGGCCAGCCAGCTGCTGGAAACCTTCAACTGGCCGGGCAATGTGCGCCAGCTGGAAAACACCATCTTCCGCGCGGTCGTGCTGTGCGACGGCGCGCTGCTGGATGTCTGCGATTTCCCGCAGATCGCCGCTGCGATGGGCGTGGACACGCTGGTGCGCCAGAATGTGCCGGCGCCCGCTGCCGGCGGTTACGCACCCGCCCTGCCCGCCGGCTCGGCCTATGCGCTCAACGCCACGGACGGCGCGGGCCACATCCGCAAGTTCGAGGAGATGGAATCGGAAATCATCCGCATGGCCATTACGCGCTATGAAGGACATATGTCCGAAGTGGCGCGGCGCCTGGGCATCGGCCGCTCGACCCTCTATCGCAAGCTGAAGGAATTCGGCCTGGAGCCGGAACTGCAGAACGAGCCGATGGCCGGCGTGGCCCTGGATACCGACGAGTCGGTTCAGCCGGCAGTTCGCAAAGCGGGCTGATCGCGTTGACGAAAAAAGAAACGGCCCGTTCTTGCGAACGGGCCGTTTTCTTTTGCGCCAGCAATGCTGCTAGCGCATTTCCATCGCGGTCAAATAGAGATCGAGCATCGCTTCCTGTTCCTGGAAGTCGGCCTTGTCGAGTTTGCGCATGCGGATCACCTGGCGCATGATCTTGGTGTCGAAGCCGGTGCCCTTGGCCTCGCTATACACTTCCTTGATGTCGGCAGAGAGCGCGGCACGCTCTTCCTCCAACCGCTCGATGCGATTAATGAAGGATTTGAGCTGGTCTTTGGCGAAGCCGGATTTGGCCATAATGGGAACTCGAATTTTGAAAAGCGGCGGACCCTAGCCCGCCCGCGCAAAGCGGCGCAACGCGGAAGTTAGGCCCGGCTGTGCATATCCAGGAGCGCCGCATCCAGTATGGGCTTGAGGCGCAACGCTAAGGCTTGTGCGCCGGCATCGTCGACAATCAAGTCCTGCCGCATTTCGATCAGCACATGCGGCAGATCGCGCAGGGTGCCATGGGTGTAAAGCGTATCGCCTTCCAGCGCGCCGGTATAAGGCTCGTTGTCGCCGACGGTGAAACCGGCCTCAGCCAGCCGGGCCATCAGCGGCGAGGACAGCCGCGTGTCGCGGTCATACAGCACGCCCACATCCCAGATCCGCGACACGCTCTTCCATGAAGGCGTGAAGCTGTGCATCGAGACGATCACGGCGCCAGGACCGATGCGGTCCAGCTCATCCCGGATGGCGGCGTGATAGGGGGCGTGAAATTGCGCGATGCGCCGCGACACCTCGGCCGCATCCGCGTCCCGGTTGCCCGGAATGATGCTGCCGTCCGACAACTTCATCACCAGGGTGGGATCTTCGGCACCGCGGTTAAGGTCGATCAAAAGCCGCGACCAGCCCCCCAGCAGCGCGGGCGCGCCATAGGCCGCCGCCAGCGCCCGTGTCACCTGTGCCGCGCCGATGTCATAGGCGATGTGGGTGGCGAATAGCGCTGGGTCCAGGCCCAGCGTGCCGAAGCCCGGGGGCAGGGCGTTGGAGGCATGATCGCATAGCAGCAAAAGAGGCGACTTTGCGCTGGCCGGCACGGCTTCAAAGGCGGTTTGCGTCATGGGCCTGCCATATAGGACCGCGTCCCGTTGACGGACAACTGGTTTCACGCCAAACCGGGCCTTACGATGCGTCGCACGACCCTCCTTCTGGCTGTGACCATGACCCTTTTGGGGGCCACACCGGCGCTTGCCGCCTTCAATGTCTGCAACAAGACCAGCCTGGCCACCCGTGTCGCCATCGGCCGCTTCGACGGCACCAGCTGGACCAGCGAAGGCTGGTGGACGATCAAGCCCAAGGCCTGTACCAGCATCCTGACGGGGCCGTTGCAGGGACGCTTCTATTACCTTTATGCCAGCGATGGCGCCGCCGGGACCTGGGAAGGCAAGACGCATTTCTGCGTCGCGCCCGACAGCCGCTTCAAGGCGGCGGGCCGCGGCACGTGCGCCGGGCGCGGCTTTGACCGTCGCGGTTTTTTTGAAGTGGACACCGGCAAGAAAGCCGACTGGACTCAGAATCTTTCCAACTAGGATCAGCCATGCGCCGTCGCAGAAAAACAAAAATATTGGCCACGCTTGGGCCGGCTTCCAACACCAAGGCGATGATGCAGGCGCTGTTCGACGCCGGCGTCGACGTCTTTCGCATCAATATGAGCCATACCAGCCATGAGATGCTGAAGCAGATGGTGGGCGAGCTGCGGAGCCTGTCGGAAGAAGTGGGCCGCCCGATCGGCGTGTTGTGCGACCTGCAAGGTCCCAAGATCCGACTGGGCCGGCTCAACGGCGGACCGCGCATGCTCAAAGAGGGCGAGCGCGTCAAGCTGATCCTGGGTGAAACCAGCAATACGCCGGACGAGCTGCCGATCCCGCACCCGGAAATCTTCCAGGCCATCAAGCAAAAGCACGCCCTGCTGATCGACGACGGCAAGGTGCGGCTGCGCCTGCTGCGCAAGGCCGATACCTTCGCCGAAGCCGTGGTGGAAGTGGCGGGCGAAATCAAGGACCGCAAGGGCGTCAACATGCCCGACACCTTGCTGCCCATGTCCGCCATGACGCCCAAGGACCGCGCCGACCTGGACGCGGCGCTGGAGTTGGGCGTGGACTGGATCGCGCTGAGCTTTGTGCAGCGCCCGGAAGACGTGGCCGAATTGAAGAAGATCGTGGCGGGCCGTGCCTGGGTGCTGGCCAAGATCGAAAAACCCAAGGCGCTGGACTCGCTGCACGGCATCCTGGAACTGGCCGACGCGCTGATGGTGGCGCGCGGCGATCTGGGCGTGGAAATGCCGCTGGAGCGGGTGCCCGGCCTGCAGAAGCAGATCACCCATGCCGCGCGCAAAGCAGGCAAGCCGGTGGTGGTGGCGACCCAGATGCTGGAATCCATGATCACGTCGCCCATGCCCACCCGCGCCGAAGTGTCGGATGTGGCGACGGCGGTGTTCGACGGCGCCGATGCGGTGATGCTGTCGGCGGAATCGGCGTCCGGTTCTTATCCTGTGGAAGCGGTGCAGACCATGGACCGCATCGCCATGGCGGTGGAGGATGACGAGCTTTATCGCTCTTATATCGAAGCCCAGCGCGGCGTGCCGGAAAAGACCACGCCCGACGCCATCATGGCGGCGGTGCATGAAGTGACCGAGACCATCGAGGCCCGCGCCATCGTGTGCTGGACCAAGTCGGGCATCACCGCCCTGCGCGCAGCGCGCGAGCGGTCCTCGGCGCCCATCATCGCGCCCACCCCCAGCATCGAAACGGCGCGGCGGCTGACCTTGGTCTGGGGCACCCACAGCGTCATGACCGAGGACATTCGCGATTTCGACGACATGGTGAAGCGCGCCTCGCAGATCGCGCGGCAGGAAGGCTTTGCCGTGGCGGGCGAACGCATAGTCATCACCGCAGGCGTGCCGCTGGGCACCACCGGCGCCACCAATATGCTGCGGGTGGCGTTTGTCGAAGAGTGAGGCACGACCGGCTTGCCGGTCAAATCGATCCAGTGGATCGATTTGAGTGCCGAACGCCCAGAGCGAAAGCGAAGGGCAATAGACCTAGCTGATCAGGTCGCAGGCCGGCATTTTGAAATCACCGGCCACCCGCCGCGCGTGATAGGCGAAGTTGGTCCGCAGATAGACGTAATGCTGCTTCTGCGCATCGATCGAGACAATCCTGTAGGCGTCGGTCCTGGGATTCTCTTCACCATTCACGGTCTGGATCGTGATGGTGAAGCCGCCCGCCGACTGCGACCAGCGGCCGGCGGCGGCCTGGTCGAACGCCTTGCCCTTGATGCAGGTGCGGTGATGGACGCGGAATTCGCCGTTCGGCAGCATCCTGTCCAGATACATCGCGCCATTGTCGTCCGGCTGGCCATGGCCGAACCAGGTGCCGGCCAGGGACGGCGCGGTAAAGGCCGCAGATGGCAGCAGCGCAAGCATCACAAGGCATACGACCAGCCGGCCCATCGCCTCAGATATCCTGACCTTCGACGTCACGGGTCAGCTCGCGAATCCGGCGCTCCGCCCCTTCCAGTTGGGGATTGAGCGCCAGCGCGACCCGGTAGAGTTTCAGCGCCTGGGGCTTGTCGCCATATTCCTCCAGCATGTCGGCCAGCTCCATCATGGCGGGGAAGTGGCGCGGGTTGAGCTGCACGGCTTTTTGCAAACTGACCATGGCGGCGGCGTCATCGCCCGCCGCATTTTCCAGCGCGGCGCGGGCGCGCCAGCCCTCAGCATAGCGCGGCGCGATGGTGGTCACGGCATTTATCAGCTTCCTGGCCACGGCCTTGTCCGCGGCAGCGGCGGCGGCCCCGGCGCGGGTCATCAGCAGGTCGACACTGGCACTGCCGGAGACACGAAACATCGCTTCCAGCTTTTCCGCGATCGGCTTGGCGGCTTCCGGCGAGTCCGCTTTCTGCAATTGGGCTAGGAGGTCCGCTTCGCTCTCCATGCTTTTGGGCTTGGGCGCGGGCGCGGCTTTTTGCGCAGGCGCGGCGGTGACCACGCCGGACAGGAGCAGGCCAGACAGAAACGAGAAGAACAGCAAAAAGGCCGGGCGCATGGCGGCAGCTTAAAGCGGCCAGATGGCCAATTCTAGGCGCGCGGCAGGTCCAGATTGGCTGGTTTCGGGCCGCCTTCTGCCCAATCCAACAACTCCGCCAGATGCAGGATAGGCTGCAGCTTGCCCGCCCCCGCCGCCAGGTGCTGCAGACAGCCGATATTGCCGCTGACCAGCACGTCCGGCTCGGCGGCGGCGATGTTGCCCAGCTTGCGGCTGCGCAGGGCGGCGGAAAGTTCCGGCTGCAGGATGGAATAGGTGCCCGCCGAACCGCAGCACAGGTGCGATTCCGCAAAAGGCGTGACGGTGAAGCCGGCCGCTTCCAGCATCGCCTCGCCCGATCCATTCAGCTTCAGGCTGTTCTGCAGCGAGCAGGCCGGATGATAGGCGACGCGCAATGCTTGGGGCGGCGTCACGCTGACGGGCGCACAAAGTTCGGCGAAATCGCGCGCATCGGCGGCGAATTTCCGCGCGCGCGACTCCCACACCGAGTCCCCGGCGAACTGGTGCGCGTAATCCTTCAACTGCGCGGAGCAGCCGGTGGCGGTGATCAGCACGCCGTCATACTGGCCCTGTTCATAGGCAATGATCGCCTTCTTGGCCCATTGCTGGGAGTCATGTTCGCGGCCCATATGATGGGGCAGCGCGCCGCAACAGCCCGAACCTTCCAGCGCCACCAGCTCGATGCCGCGCCGTGCCAGTACCCGGCCCACGGCGCCGTCGATCTGCGGGCTGAGCGCGCCTTGCACGCAGCCCGGCATGATGGCGATGCGCTGCTTCACCACCGCAGGCTTGGGGAAATGTGTCGGCTCCGGTCCCTGGGGGTGCGCGGAAAGACCAATGCGTGCCATGGCGCCCAGCCGGCCGGGCATGATCATGACGATGGGGGCGCCGATTTTCGCCAGCAACAGTCCGATGCGCACCAAGCTGGGGCGCGTCATCACCTTGGCGATGGTCCAGCGCAGAATGCGCTCGCCCAGCGGGCGCTGATAGTGTTCCTGGATATGGACGCGCGCCTGATCGACCAGCCGCTGATAGTTGACGCTGGAGGGACAGGCCGTCTTGCAGTTCAGGCAGGACAGGCAGCGGTCGATGTGGTGCACCTGTTCCTTCGTGGGTGCCCCGCCCTTTTCCAGCATGTCCTTCATCAGCACGATGCGGCCGCGCGGGCTGTCGCGCTCATCGCCCAGCAGCACATAGGTGGGACAGGTGGCGGTGCAGATACCGCAATGGACGCAGGAGCGTACCGCAGCGGCGGCGGGACCGAGCTGCAGATCGGCAAGCTGCTCGGGTGTAAAAGCGTATTTCATCTAGAGCCGGCCCGGATTGAAGAGGGAAAGCGGATCGAAGGCGGCCCTGACGCTGCGGTTCAGCGCCGCCAGGGCGGGCGGCTGCGGCGCATACAGGCCAATGGCGGCGCGGGTTGCTGCATTGGCGCGCAGCAGCATCGCCTGACCTTGCGCCGCTGCGGCGATGCCACGGATGCGCGCGGCATCCGACGATGGCGCGGCCAGCCACAGCAAGCCGCCGGCGAGATCGCCCAACCAGTGCGACGCGTTCAGTTCCTTGGCCACGCGCGGCGCTTCGGACGGTGCGATCATCACTCGCCAGATATCGCCGGGGATGCGCGCGAATTTCTCGCCGCTGCCGATGGCCCCGAACGGGTCGTCGCCCTCCAGACGGGTCATGGCGTTGCCGAGCAATCCGTGCGCCAGCGCGATTTTTTCTTCCAGCGGCTGGCTGGCGCCTTCCAGCCGGATCAGCGCCGAGCCCTGCCCCATGGCTGGTGCGATATTACCCGGCAGATAGGCCAGGCCGGCCGGCTCCAGCGCGCTTTGCGCGATCTTGCGCAGGGCGGCAAAGCCGATTTCCGGCGACACATCCGGCATGGCCAGGATCGCGAAATGGGAGGGGCGGGGATAGACGCGAAACGTCACTTCGGTCAGCACGCAGAGCGTGCCGAAGGCGCCGCAGACCAGCTTGGGCAAATCAAAGCCGGTGACATTTTTCACCACCTTGCTGCCGGCGCGGAAAAACGCGCCCTGTCCGTTGACGCCGTGAAAGCCCAGCAGGGAGTCGCGCGCCGGACCATGGCGCAGGCGTCCTGAACCCGAAGCATCGCAGGACAAGGCCCCTGCCAGCGTCGCCACGCCATTGGAACCCAGTAGCTGCGACCAGTCGGCGGGATCGAAGCCCAGGCGCTGGTTCCTAGCCGCCAGAACGCTGACGATTTCCGCCAGCGGCGTGGCGGGCGCGGCGGTGATGATCAGTTCTTCGGGCTCATATTTCAGGATGCCGGAAAGGCCGGAAACATCGAGCTGCGGCAGCTCCCCCAGCGGATTGCCGACGGCGCGGCGGGTGCCGCCCGCCACAATCTCGAACGGCGATCTGTCGGCCCGCGCGGCGTGCACGAACTCGACGATCTCGGCAGTGCTGGAAACGCTGCTCATCTAGAAGCGCGGCAGGTGCGGATGGGGCAATTGCGCGCCATGGACATGGATATGGCCCTGCTCGACGCAGGCCGACAAAGTGGGGAACACCTTGCCCGGATTGAACAGGCCCTGGGAATCGAAGGCGCATTTCACGCGATGCTGCTGGTCGAGGTCGGCCTCGCTGAACATCTCGGTCATCAGGTCGCGCTTTTCGATGCCGACGCCATGTTCGCCCGACAGCACGCCGCCGACCTTGACGCACAGGCGCAATATGTCGGCCCCGAAAGCCTCGGCGCGCTCGAACTCGCCTTCCTTCATCACGTCGAAAATGATCAGGGGGTGGAGATTGCCGTCGCCGGCATGAAAGACATTGCAGAAGCCCAGGCCATACTGTTCGGACAGGACAGCCATCTCGTCCAGCACCTGCGGCAGGGCATGGCGCGGGATGGTGCCGTCCATGCAGATCATGTCGGGCGCAAGGCGCCCCATGGCGGCAAACGCAGCCTTGCGGCCCGACCAGATGCGGGTGCGCTGTTTTTCGTCGGTGGCTTCCACCGTCTTGCCGCCGCTTTGCGCCACGATAGCGGTCACACGCGAGATGGCATGGGTGACGTCGGCCTGGACGCCATCGGCGTCGATGATCAGGATGGCTTCGGCGCCGGCGGGATAGCCCGGCTGGTTATAGCTTTCGATCGCTGCGGCGGCGCGTCCGTCCATGAACTCCATGGCGGCGGGCACCACGCCATCGGCGATGATGGCGGCGACGCAGGCACCGGCGGCGGCCACGGTGTCGAAGGACGCCATCAGGGTGCGCGTGACCGGCGGCTTGCGCAGGATCTTCACCACCACCTCAACGACGATGCCCAGCAGGCCTTCCGAGCCGGTCACCACGCCCAGCAGATCAAGCCCGCCCTGCGCGCCGCACTTGCCGCCCAGGGTGACGATCTCGCCGCCCGGCAGCACCAAGGTGACGCCCAGCAGATTGTTGGTGGTCAGGCCGTATTTCAGGCAGTGCAACCCGCCGGAATTCTCCGCCACATTGCCGCCGATGGTGCAGGCGATCTGGCTGGAGGGATCGGGCGCGTAATAGAAGCCCTGGGCTTCCACCGCCTTGGTGATGTTCAGGTTGGTGACGCCGGGCTCAACCACGACGCAGCCATTTTCATAATCGATCTCGAGGATGCGCTTCATGCGGCCCATGCCGATCAGGATGCCGTCTTCGCGCGGCAGCGCGCCGCCGGACAGCGAAGTGCCGGCGCCGCGCGGCACGATGGGAATGCCTTCGGCGGCTGCGTATTTCAGGACTTCGCTGACCTGCTCGCGGTCGGACGGCAGGACGCAGACCAGCGGCATCTGGTGATAGGCGCTGAGCGCATCGGAATCGAAAGTGGCGAGGCCGGACTTATCCGAGACCACGCCGTCCGGCACGATAGCCTGCAGCGCCGCGACGATATCCGCGCGGCGGGCGACGATTTTGGTATCGGTAACCGGAAGAAGCATGAGCGCCTATAACCCAACGCGGCGCAGTATGGCTTAGCCTTGGCGGGCTTTGAACCGCGGATTCTTCTTATTGATAACGTAAACGCGGCCCTTGCGGCGGATCACGCGGCAATCCTTGTCACGCTTCTTGAGCGAACGGAGGGAGTTGCGAACCTTCATGACACGCCTTTTTCAGCCAAAATCGGCCGGAAAAGGCCGTGATCTGCGGAGGCGCGGAAACTATGCAAGCCCCCCCACCCTGTCAACCCGCGAAATCACGCAAAAAATGGCGGTTTTCCGACAAAAATCGCGGAAATGGGTGTATCCATACACCGATGACTCACCACTTCCGGTCCCTGTCCGGCCTGCAACGCCTCGCAGCGCTGTGTGGCGTGCTGGTGGTGGTGGCCTGCGCCACCACGGCGCCCAAGCCGACCCCGCCCCGCCCGCCGGCCGTATCCTTGCCCGTGGCGCCGCCCCGGTTCAGTTCCGGCAACCCAAAATTCGATGCTTTCCTGGAAGGCGCACGTACCAAGGCCATGGCCCAGGGCATCAGCCCCGCCGTGTTCGACAGCGCCGTGGCGGGAATCGCGCCCGCTTCTTCCATCGCCGCCAGCAACGCCAACCAGCCCGAATTCGCCAGGCCGGTATGGAGCTATCTGGACGGCGCGGTGTCGGCGCGCCGTGTCGCCGATGGCAAGATCATGCTGGCCCGGCATGGCGACACGCTGGACAGGATCGCGGCTGGGAGCGGCGTGCCGAAGGAAATCCTCACCACGATCTGGGGCATCGAAACCGATTACGGCGCCGGCAATGGCAGATTCAACCTGTTCGTGGCGCTGGCGACCCTGGCCTATGACGGGCCGCGCACATCTTTTGCCGAGCCGGAATTTTTCGCCGCCCTGAAGATCTATCAGGAACGGCAATATCCCCTGAGCGAGATGACAGCGTCCTGGGCGGGCGCCTTCGGCCAGACCCAGTTCACGCCCACCACCTTCCTGAAATTCGCCAGCGATGGTGACGGCGATGGCCAGATCAATCTGTGGCGCAGCGCGCCGGACGCGCTGGCCTCGGCGGCGACCCTGCTGGCGCGGCAAGGCTGGAAGATTGGCCAGCCCTGGGGCTATGAGATCCGGCTGCCCAGCGGTTTTGCCTATGAAGATGCCGATACCGACAGCCAGCGGCCGCTGAACGAATGGCGCGCGCGCGGCATCACCACGGCAAGCAGCAAGCCGCTTCCGGCGGGCGATGACAGCGCCGCGATCTATCTTCCCGCGGGTGCGCGCGGACCGGCCTTCCTGGTATTTTCCAATTTCAATGTGATCCTGAAATACAACAATGCCGCGTCTTACGCGCTGGCAGTGGGCTTGCTGGCCGACAGCGTGACAGGCGGTGGAACGGTGAAGCGCGCCTGGCCGCGCGACGAGCGGCCACTGTCGCGCGAGGAGCGTTTGCGCTTCCAGGACGCGCTGGCAAAACTGGGCTTTGATCCGGGGGTTGCGGACGGCGTTCTGGGACGGCGCACCCGCGCGGCGTTGCGGCAATATCAGAAATCCAAGAGTGTTGTGGCAGACGGCTTTGCCACCGCCGCGCTGCTGGCGATGCTGGATAGAGACGCCAAAAAATAGCAACCCTCCATGGGCGGCCTTGAGCCGCCCATCCAACTTTTCTTAAGCGAAGGATGGATGGCCGGGTCAAGCCTGGCCATGGAGAGTTTATCTTAGTTTCTTGAAGCGCACCGTGCTCGTGTCGCTGCGGCCATCGGCATCCACCACCGTAACCCGCGCCAGGCCTTCACCCTGCGGGGTGTAGAGCGCCGGCGCGAAACGGTCGAAGCTGCCCAGCGGCGCGCCATTCACCAGCCAGGTCAAAGGCGCGCGCCCGCCATCGGCCTTGAACTGCAGGGACGCATCTTTCGCCTTGGCATCCGGCAGCGGCACCACCGCGCCGTTGGGCGGAAAGGCGATGGCCGGCGGCGGCAATTGCGCCACTTGCGCCGATGCCGGCGCGTCCGCTTCGCGGCGAAAGAGGCGCAGCGACGGCGGCAGTTCATCGGTGCCGCGCACCAGCAGCGCGCCCGCCGGCACCGGCGGCGCGGCGCGGCGGTCGGGCGGCAACTGGCCGAACATCTTGAGAAGGATCGGCGCTCCGGACTCGCGGCCGACATGGCCGGGTCGCGGCGTGCCGTCAGCGCGGCCCACCCACACCGCCACCGTATAGTCGTTGGAAAAACCCACTGCCCAGGCGTCGCGATAGCCGTAAGACGTGCCGGTCTTGAAACCGATGCTGCGTTTTCTCAGCAGCCCCTGCCCCATCGCCCAGCCGTCCGGCAGCGCCACACCGTTAAGCACATCGCGCAGGTAATACGCCGCGACGGGACCGAACAGGCGATGCGGTGGCGCATCGGGCGCATCCTTTATGGCGCGCAGGCCCTGCGCCGTGCCGCCCTCGGCAATACCGGCATAGAGCATGGCGATATCGGACAGCGAGATGCCCAAGCCCCCCAGCGCCACCGGCAGGCTGGGCGCATCGCGGGTGGGGAACGCCAGATGCGCGCCGGCATTCTGCAGCGACAAAGTGAAGGCCAGCGGGCCAACCCGGTCCAGGACCATCACGGCGGGAATATTCAGCGACATCCGCAGCGCATCGCGCGCCGTCACCGCACCCAGATAGGTGCCGTCGAAATCCTTGGGCGCGTAGTCGCCGAAATGGGTGGGTACGTCTTCCATCCGGCTGGCGGGATGGAGCAACAGATTGTCGAAGGCCAGGCCGTAGATGAAGGGCTTGAGCGCCGAGCCGGGCGAGCGAGTGCGGGCCGCCAGATCCACCTGGCCGGCGCGGCCCCAGTAATCCGTGCCGCCGACATAGGCGACAACGTTGCGGCTTTTATTCTCCACCACTACCAACGCGACATCGGCGCCATCGTCGAAATAGGCGCGTTCCTGCACGGCAAGGCGCTGTGCGGCGGCCTGGATCTCCGCATCGAGCGTCGTGACGATATCTGTGCGCTTGTGTTTCAGCACCAGCCGCTGCGCCAGATGGGGCGCATTCAGCGGCATGGGCTGGCGGGCGAAGGGTACGCCGTCCTGCATCGCGACCTTGGCGTCGCCTGCGCTCACCACACCCGCTTCCACCATGCGGCTGAGCACCTTGTCGCGGCCCACGCGCGCGGCACGGGCATGGCGGTCGGGGCGCTGGCGCGTGGGCGATTGCGGCAAGGCGACCAGCAACGCCGCTTCCGCCAGATCCAACGATGCTGGTTCCTTGCCGAAATAGGACAGCGATGCGGCGCGCACGCCTTCCAGATTGCCGCCCATCGGCGCCAGGGTCAGGTACAGCGAAAGAATTTCGTCCTTGGTGTAGCGGGCCTCGAGCTGGACGGCGCGCACGATCTGGAAAAATTTGTAGGGCAAGGAATGCGGGTTGGGCTCGAGCAAGCGCGCCACCTGCATGGTTAGGGTCGAGCCGCCGGATACGACATGACCGGCCTGGACCAGCTGGAAGGCCGCGCGAAGCAGCGCCGCCGGATCAACGCCGCCATGTCGGTCGAACCGCTTGTCTTCATAGGCACGCAGCATGGCGAGATAGCGTAGCCCGGCCTGGTCCGGCGTGGTCCTGATGCGCCAGGCGCCGTCCTTGCTCAGAAAGGCGCGCAGCAAGGTGCCGTCCGTCGCCGTCACCTCCGGCGACAAAGTGACGGCGCGGCTCATGTCGGGCGGATTGGCCCGGTCGGCCGTCGCCAGCGCGCACAGGCATCCAAAGGCGCCAAAAGCGCCGGCGATGAGGCGATGCCGCAGCACATTCATCGGTTGACGTTAAGCTGCCCCACCGAGGTTCGCGCCCGGATCGCCGGCGCATACATGTCCTCGGCATGCGCCGCCGGCAGCGCAAACTGTCCCACCGACACGGCACGGGCGATATAGGCGATGCGGAAGCTAGGGGTCGGTTCCGGCCCCTTGCGATTGGCGGGGCGGTAGCGTTCGCCGATATCGAAGGCGGCGATATAGCGATCGTCGCGCGCGGTCTGGCGGCTGGTATCGGTCAGCGCGCCCAGGAAGAGATAGGCCTTGGCGTCATCGCCCACCAGCGGCTGCTCGATTTCCAGCCCGGCCGGCAGCAGGTCGATCACGCCCATCTGGCGATAGAGGCCATTGGGCATCTGGCCCGTGATCTGGACGATGACCCGGTCGTTCTGGCGCAGGCTACCGACATCAGCGGGCGCGCCCGACATGGTCCAGATGCTCTTGCTCAGGCTCAACCCATTGGCCGCTGCGGGCAGCGTTGCATTGGGCGTGCCGGTGACGGCGGTGGACCGCCACACCCCGGCATCGCCGCGATTGGCGAGTGTGATGCCGGTGTTGAGCTGCGCCAGGGTCGGGGTCAGCCGCACCGCGCCACTGCGCGGGGTGCTAGGCGCACCATTGACGGTGATGTTGAGCGGCAGCTTCTGGCGGGTCAGCGCATAGGCGGCACGCAGCATCCAGCCCTTTTCCTGGGTAGTGGTGTCTTCGATTTTGGTGCTGAGCACCTTCGCCTTGTCCAGGAACTGCGGCACCAGGTCGGCCTTGCCATTTTCCGCCGCCAGCGCCAGCGCGCCTGACAGATCGCGCAGCAGCGAACCATAGACATCGTGCGGATAATTGGCGGGATCGGCGGCCGCGATCAGGTCGCGGGCCTTGCGGAAACCGTATTCGGCACGAGCCCGGTCGCCCACCTGCGCCGCCGCCGCGCCGGTCAGGGCGGCGGCCAGCGCAGAGCGCATCGCCGCCACCTTGGTGTCGCTGAAATAGCGAAGGTCGGAGACATTGGCCTGACCGTTCTGCGCCAGGACGTAAAAGGCATAGGCGCGGGTGAGGTCGTCGCTGCCGTCCGACGCGCCCGCGTTTTTCAGCCAGTTGGTGCCGCGCGTCAGCGCGTCATTGCCGACAACATAGTGCTTCGCCTTGGCCTGATAGAGAAAATCCAGAGCATAGACGCTGAGGAAATTGTCTGCCTCGCTGCCCGGTCCCCACATGCCGAAATTGCCGGCGTAATTCTGCATGTCCAGCACCTGGTCGATCGCGGCCTGCACACGCGGACGCATGGCATTGTCGCGCGGCAGCCCAGCCAGGTCGGCCAGGTCATTGAACAGCAGCAGCGGCTGGGCGCGGCTGACGGTCTGTTCCAGGCAGCCATAGGGATACTTGTCCAGCCACTTCAGCAATCCGGCGACATTGTTATAGCCATGCGCCGCCGAGACGCTGATGGTGACGCTGGCGGTCGTGCCGACCAGATCGGAAATCACGGCACGGTTGGCGGTGTAGCTGCCGTTTGCGGGCAGCGGCAATTCCTCTTCGCGCGAGACGTCCAGTTGCGTGGCGCGCACCTGGATCGGCCAGCCATGCGTGACATGGAATCCGCCCGGGCCGCGCACATCCAGGGTGATATTGGCGATCCCCAGGCCGGCGCCGCGCAGTTGCACAGGCACCAGCGCACGCTGCTTGCGGCTGAGCTGCTGCGTCACCACAGCCCCACCGACCAGCGACACTGGTCCGCGAGCCGTAATGGTGGCAGTGTAGGCACCGGCCGCACCTTCAACATTGTCGAGATTGAGCGCCGCACCAATCTGGTCGCCGGGCGACAGGAAACGCGGCAGCACCAGATCAGCCACCACCGGATCGCGCACGATCAGCATACGGTCGGCATGGCCCAGCTTGTCGGCGCTCCAGGCTACCGCCATCAGCCGCAGCGAGCCGTTAAAGTCGGGAATATCGAGGGTGATATTGGCGGTGCCGCCCGCCCCCAGCTTCACGATGCCGGAGAACAGCGCCACCGTGCGCTGCGGCACCACGGCAAGGCTGCGTCCGCCAAAACCGTCGCCGCCTTCGCGCATGGCACCCACCGCGCCGCGTTCGGCGCGGATCAGCCGGCCGTAATCGTCACGCACCAGCACGCCCAGCCGCCGCTTGCCGAAATAATGACTGACGGGATCGGGCGACTTGAAATCGGTCAGTTGCAATATGCCCTCGTCCACCGCCGCCAGGGTCACAAAGGCTTCTTCACTGCCCAGCCCCTTGATGGTCACCGGCAAACTCACCTTCTGGCGCGGGCGGATTTTTTCGCCGCCGCCGATGGCGATGTTTAACGTGCGCGGCGCATTGTCGACGCCCAGCCAGGCCAGGCCGATGCTGCGCACCGGTTCGCGGCCCTTGACGCTTCCCAGCGGACGGTAAGCCGTCACCAGCACATAAGCGCCCGCGCCCCATTCGGCGGAGACCGGAATGTCCACGGTGGCGCCGCTGGCGGGGGTGTCGATCAGGCGCGAAGAGAAGACGCGGTCGCCCGCCACCACCACCAGCGCCTTGCCGCTGGCGTCGGGCTTGATGCGGACACGCGCCACCGATCCAGGCGCGTAGGACGGTTTGTCTGCAGCGACGGGAATGCGGTCAGGCCGGTCGCCGGCGCTGGAGGCGGCCCAGCCGGAATAGAAGCGCACCGACGAGGCCGCGCCGGACTTGGGATCGCTGATGGTCAGGCGATAGGTGCCATAGGGCAGCGCCTGCTCGAGCCGCGCGGATGCCGCCGCGCCGATGCCCAGACCGCTACTGCTGATCAGCCGGTCGCGGGTGGTGGGCTGGTAGCGCCATTCGCCATTGGTCTGGAACCACTGATAGTTGGTGTCTTCGCGCACCCAGGAAACGGTCAGGCCGGACAGCGCAATGCGCTTGCCTTCGGCATCCAGCGCAATTGCTTCAAAGTCGGCCCGTGCATTTTCCGGCACCGAGCCGCCCTCGAACACCGGGCGGATGCCGATGGCGGCGTCATGGGTGCGGATGGGAATGTCGAGCGACTTGTCGGTGGTGCGCCCACCCGGCTCGTGGATGGAAATTCGCACGGAGGCTTTCAGCGGCAGGGTGGTATCGGCCAAGGCGCCGGTATTGCCGCTGACGGTGGTGATGCCCGCCGCATCGGTATTCGGCACCGTCAGGCTGATCTTCGTCTCTGAGAAACTGTCGTCCACCCGTCCGAACTGGAAGCCGCGATGTTGCGGATAGGGATTGGCATCGCTGCTGATGGTGGCTTCGCCGTCACCGCCCAGGCCCGAGGCCGGTGCGCCGTACAGAAAGCGGCTTTCGGCACGCACCCGGAAATCGCCGCCCGGCTTGATGCTCTTGTCGAGCGCGCTCAGCGTCACTTTCAGGCGCTGGGGCACGAAGTCGGCGACATCGAACTGCACCCGGCCCACCGCCGGTGCCTTGGGATCGATATAGGCCGCGATCTGCCAGCGGCCATGCGGGGCGCTTTGCGACAGCGGCAAGGTCCAGGGCGCGCTGCCCGCCGCCAGCTTGTCGCCCGCCACCGTGATGCGCCCCACCTCGAGACCATCAGGGCGTTGCGCCACCAGGGTCAGCGGCGCGGTGATGGCGGCGCCGATCCGGTCGCGTAGCATCGCCGTTGCATGGACGGTTTCGCCGGGGCGATAGATGCCGCGCTCGGTGTACAAATACGCGTCCACCGGGCCGGGCGAGGCGCGTCCGCCGACGCCGCGATCGGTGAGATCGAAGGCCGAACGACGCAGATCCAGGAAGCTGAAATCGCCCTCGCGGCCATAGGCCATCACCATCACCGGCTCGTCGCCGCCGGTGGCGCGCAGCAGGCCAGAATCGAAATCGGCGCGGCCATTGCCGTCGGTGGTAACCGAGGCCAGCTGGTTATTGTTGCGCGCGATTAGGGTCAGTCGCACGCCCGACAGCGGCGTGGCACGGTTGTAGGAGCGGGCGAACACCGACAGGCCCGCGCCCGACGCGACATTGGCGCTGGTGAAGCTGGTCAGCCCGATATCGGAATCCACCACCCACTGCATCGCCATCTGCTCGCCGCTATAGTCTTCGTCGTTGGCGGGCTTCTTGGCGGCATCCTGGGCGATCAGGACATAAGCGCCGGGCTTCCTGTTCTTCAGCAGGTCGCGGATCGGGATCAGCGTCACCACGCTGTCATTCTTCACATTGGCCACGGCCATGCTGCCCTGCCACACTAGGGCGCCCTGGTTGGTCTCGAGTTGCTTGCTGTCCCAGGCATACAGCGTGGTCTGGTCCACCATGCCGGTTTCGATCTGCGACAGAAGGCGGTCGCCGACGCGGATGATCCTGACGGACAGTTTTTCAATATTGACGGTGGTGACCGGCACGCCCGCTGCATTGTCGCGCGGCAGGATGATGCCGCCCACGAAACGCACCAGCGATGGCTTGTCGCGCAGCTCCACCGGCACGGTTTCCTCGGCCGCCAGCTTCTCGCCGGTGGCGGCGGGAAGGCCGGTCTTGAGGGTGACATTGTAGGTCTTGTCGAAGGAAAGACCCGACAGGCACAGCCTTGTATCGACCACACGGGCGGCGATGCGCACGACCGGATCGAGGGTGAGGTAATCCTCGTAACGCGTCTTGCCGCTGGCATCCAAGGGCCGGGTAAAGACCAGGCAGGCTTCGGCCTGGGGCTTGGTCACGTCGATTTCCAGACGGCGAAACGCAAAGTCCCGCGCCGCTTCCAGTGGCGGCGGGGTGAGACCGCTGGTGACGGCACTGAGGCCGCTCTGCAGCCGGGCGAACATGCCGGCATTCTGGTCGCCGCTGCGGCCACCCAGCAGCCAGACCGCCACCAGCACCATGGCCAGCACGGCCGCGACCGCGCCACCGGCAATGAGCAACAGCCGCTGATTCTTGTTCATTGCCGTGCTTGTCCCATTGGTCGTACGGCCTACAGCTCGCTACGCTCGACTGGCCGATGCTCAGATTCGCTTTGCGGAAGCCTAAGCCAAAGACACCGGCGAATCGCGGCGCGGCAATGACAAAGCGGTGAGTATTTTATTTAAGCGGGCAGTTTACCCGGCCCTGCTTGCCGCCAGACGGCGCGAGAAAGCGGCATTGCCGCGTCGGGTGGCCGTCCGAATCATACAGGTCGATGATCCAGCCGGTTTCGGCTTTGGTCATCAGCAGGAAACCGAAGCCGTCCACCGACAGGCCGTCGGTCACCCGGACACGGGAAACGCCCAGAAACACAGTGCCCCACAGATTCTGCGGCGTGACGTGCAGATTGTCACCGCCATTGCCGGCCACGATCTGGGGCGGCACATCCTTGTCGTAATTTAGGGCTTCAAAGGAATGGATGTGCCCCGACAATTGCAGCGCGACCGTGCCGGGAATCAGCGTGTCGCCCGCTGCTGCGATCCCCCCTGCCGCGATAGCGGCAGCGATCAAAGTGCGGTTGCCGCCGGCCGGAATGCCCAGCGGACCGGTTATCGCCGCCCAGATGGGGCGATGATGCACGAACCAGACGGGCACCGGAATGTTGGCCAGGGATGCGATCTCGGCGGCATAGACCGGCAGGTCGGTCTTGTTGACCGAGATTTCCGACGCGGTGGCGTCGTCCATTACCGCCAGCCGCACCGCGCCGATGTCGACGGTAAAAAGCGGCTCGTGTGGCGCGCAAGCGGGCGAGAAGCCAAAGGCGGACAAAGCGCGCTGCCAGCCCTGCCAGGCACGCTCGCAATCCTCGTGGTTGCCGCGCACCAGCACGATGGGCGCCGCTGCCAGCAGCGGCGCGGCGGGCGTGTAGAAATCCGCCAGCCAGGTGGTCCAGTTGTCGCCCCAGGGCGAACCCGCGCAACCAGCGACACCCGGCGGACAGGGACTTTCGCGATAGAGATAATCGCCCAGATGCACCACCAGATCCGGATTCAGTTTTGCCGCCGAAGCCGCCAGTGCGGGGAAAGGCCATTTTACCGGATCGTTGCAGGCCTGCAGCGCCGCGCCCTTGATGCGGCAGCCGGTATCGCCCAGCACCAGAATGCGCTGCGGATCGGCCACCGGCACCGCCAGCGCCTGTCCCACGATGCTGGCGGATTTCGACCCCATCGGGATCGGCGCGGCACAGACCAGCGGAAAAATTTCGCTGGCTGGCGCGCGCACGGTCATCGCCACGTCGCCGGTATCGGTGCTGAGAGAAGGACAGACAGCGGCGGCCGTCGCAAGACGCGCTTCATAGCCGGTGGCGGCGGCCTGTACCCAGGCGACACCAGCGGCGTTGACACCGGTCGCGGCGAAGGTCAGCAGGACGGGCACGAGCCATTTCATGGCGCGCAGCCTAACGGTGTGACGGCGCCTAAAAAAGACGCTTCAATGTCACTTTCCACACACGGCCAATGCCGGGCAGCGCACCCAGACTGGCATAGGTGTCGGCATCGGGGGTGAAATAGCGCGCATCGGCCAGGTTGTTCACATTCACACCGGCTTCCCACACATCCCATTGCGCGAAGGTTGAGGCGTTCATGGTGACATAAGAGGGAAAGTCGATGCCGTTCGGCACGGTCTGGCGGGTCTTGCCCACATAGGTGCCGCCGAAGCTCGCCCCCCACAGGCCCCAGTCAGTAGGATCGCTGGTCCAGGTCAGATAGGGGCTGATCACGGCATGGGGCAGCAGCGTGTCTTCGTAATCTCCGCCCCGCCCCGGCAGGGTGGAAAAATCGAACACGATGTAGCTGCCGCCGAAGCCATCCTGCGGCGCGATACCGAAGCTGCGCGCCGGCAGATAGGCAAAGCTGCGATCCGGGCCCTTGATGGTGGTGTGCTGCTGGCTGGCGGCCAGGGTCAGGCTGAGATTGGCGCTGACGACATAGCGCAATTCCAGCTCCACGCCCTTGGCGCGGGTGCCGACGACCGTCGTGACGCCGCCGCCCTGCTGCAGGCGGGTGCGGTTCTGGACATACCAGTCCAGGCTGCCCTGCAGGTGATCGTCCAGCAGGCTAAACTTCATGCCCACCTCGTTGAGGAAGGAGTTGGAAAGCCAGCCGCGATTGGCGAGCAGGCTGGTGGAAACCTGGCTGGCCTGGCCGAGCTCAATGGCGGAATTCTTGGCGGTGGTGACATAGGGCACCAGACCCCAAGGCGTCGTGTACGCCAGGCTGGCGGAATAGGTGAAGCGCCCGGCATTGCCGCGCCCCGCAGCGGGGGCAAAACTCAGCACGCCGGTGTCGGTGGAGCGGACGTTATAGGCGTCATAGCGTCCGCCCAGGGTCAGGTCGAAGTCATTCCACATCGCGTTGCTGGTGATGAAGGCGCCGGCATCGTTGGTGTTGGTATGGACGTTATTCTCCCATCCCAATCCGATGCTGCCGGGCGGGTCCGTATTGAACGGCGAGTCGATAATGTCGTTGGCGCGGGCGCCCTGGCTGATGTCGCGCCGGTCCAGGGCGATCACGCCGCTGTTGAAGCTTTCACGCCCGATGGCATGGACATAGCGATAAGACAGGCCCGCCACGGTCTGGGTTTTCACGCCGCCGAACGCGCGCGTCAGGTCGTAGCGCAGCCGCGCTTCGGCGATCTGGGTCCGGTACGAGCCGGGAAAGCCGTAAGAGACAAACCGGTCATTGGCCAATGTGTCGCCGAAGAATTGCAGCCGCAGCGTCTGCCCTTCACCCAGAGGCCGGGACGCTTCCACCATGGCGGTGTGGGTGATGGTGTTGGAGAAATCCACGCCCTTGGCGATATAGACCGTGCGCAGGTCAAGCTGGGTTGTGCCAAAGCCCGTATCCAGCCGGTGCGCCGCGTCGATGCAGCCTGTACAAGCCAGCGCCTTGAACCTCGGATCGAAAAAATAGGGATTGCCGCCCAGCTCGTTCAGGGTCAGGCGGCCATTGCCGTCGGCATCGGTCAGCGACGTGTCGCGGCCCGTGATGTAGGTGCCGTTGTCGATCAGGTTCTGGGTCAGGCGGTTCCAGCCCGGCGTCTGCACCTGGCCGCTCGAATGAAAATACAGATAGTCCGCCGACAACTGCCAGTCACCTGCGTTCAAAGTCCCGGACAATTCCAGCAACTGGTGGCTGGGATGCAGGCCGCGATAGAAACTGTAGGAGTCGTCGATTTCGCCATAGGCATGGAGGCCGCCGGACGCATCGCCCAGGGTGACCGGCGCGTTGATCTGGCCGGTGAGATTGCGCCGGGAGTAGCTGCCATAGGTGAGCGTGACTTCGCCGCCAAAAGAGTCGCTGGCGCCTGCCGTCTTGGGCAGGAAGTTGACCAGTCCGCCCACCTTGCCCGCGCCATAGATGGGCGATGGCAGGCCGCGCAGGATTTCAATGCCGGCCGCATTGGCCAGCGGGGTGGAATAGGTGCCGCGATTTTCCGCCCGCTTAAAACCCCGGAAGTAATTTTCCGCCAGGGTACTGCGCAAGGACACCGCGCCTTCGACGCCGTAGAAGCTGGCGGTATATGCCGATGGCGTGATGGCGGTGAGATCGTCCAGCCCTTCGATACCGTAGCGGGCGATGGTGGTGTTGCTGATCAGGGTGACGGCGCGCGGGGTCTGCAGCAGCGGCTTGTTCAGCCCGAAGGCCGCGCTATTCGCGCCGGCCTGCAGCAGGCGCACCACGTCTTCGGTCACCGTGACGGACTCGACATCCTGCGCCAGCGCGGGCGCGGTCCAGCAGGCAGCGGCCAACAGGGCCAAGGTTCTGATCAGGGGTGCGGTCATTTCTCAAAATGTCATGTAACATTTTAGAGAGATTGGCCAGCGTGGCGGGCTGCCGCAGGACAAATGAAGACTTAAGTACTTGTATATTCTGATATTTTTTTCCACGCCGACTGATACTCGCCGGTCTTGGCCAGGATGGCGCCGCTCAGTTTCAGGGCGCGGAGCGCGCCATCATGCAGACTGTCCTCATAGGCGGCGCAGGCATCGGACGCGATGAAGATATGGAAGTCGCGCTCGAACGCATCCCAGGCGGAAGACGCCACGCAGCATTCCGTCGTCAGCCCCGCCAGCACCAGCGTATCGATAGTCTGCGCGTGCAGCTGTTCGGCTAGGCCGGTGCGGGCAAAGGCGCTGAACTGGGTCTTGGAAATGACGGCTTCGCACGGCATCGGCTGCGGGCCGATAAACTCCGCGCCATGCGTGCCCTCGACACAGAGATCGGGCTCGTCCTTGCCGTGCCGGGCCTTGGCCTCGCGCGCGATGCGGTTTTCGCCGCCGGGATGATTGAGCAGCCGCACGAACAGGACACTGACCCCTGCCCCACGCGCCGCCTCCGCCAGCGCCTCGGCCTTTACCACCGCCGCCTGGGCCGGCTTCACATCGGCACCGCGTTTGGCCATTTCACCGTCAGACGCGCCGAAGTCCACCTGCATGTCGATCAGCACCAATGCGGTGCGCTCGGGCGCAATCCATTCGGGCTGCAGGAACGGATGACGATCGGTCATGCGAAAGCTTTGCGAAGGACGGGAAGAATGTCACTTCCGGTAACACACAAGCCTTCCTGATAGTCGTCGAAGATGAACATCAGCCCGTCGATTTCGCAATCGCGCATAAACTGTTCGATCTGAGACGCGCAGGTGGCAGGCGATCCCACCACGGTCTGGGTCATGAAGGCGTCCCGCGCCCGCTCCGTCATGGCGTTTCCCGACAGGCCATAGCTTTCCAGCATGCCCCGCACCGCGCCCTCGTCCAGCCCGTCGCGATATTCCTGCGCCCGCGCCTCAGCCTCGACATCGGTCTCGGCGGTGATCACCGTCATCATGCAATAGGTCTTGATGGTCTTGCCCAGGCTGGCGGCAAGCGCCTTGGCACGCAAAGAGGCGGCGCGGGTTTCGCCCCTGTCGCTGCCGCCGATGAAACAGCCATCGCATTCGCGCACCGAAAATTCAAAGCCACGCTTCGACATGCCGGCGCAGATCAGGAAGGGCGGGTGCAGCGGCTTGGGTTCGCTGACACAGTCCTGGAAGGTGAAATGCTTGCCCTCGAAACTCACGCTGGGTGCCGTCCACAGGCGCTTGACGAGGCCAGTCCATTCTTCCGTCAGATCGTAACGCGCGTCATGGGACAGGTTTTCATCCCAGGCATCCATCTGCTCGAATTCGCCGCGATAAGCGCCCGCCACGATGTTCAGCCCGGCGCGGCCGCCGGAGATGTGATCCAGCGTGGCGATCATCTTGGCCGCCACCGCCGGATTGTGCAGGATGGCATGCAGGGTCGCCCATATCTTCACCCGGCTGGTGACGGCGGCGATGCCCGCCATCATGGTGACCGCCTCCAGCGATGTGCCCCAATGGCCTGTGTCGCCGCCAAAGCCGCGCCACTTGCCCATCGCCATCACAAAATCAAAGCCTTCGGCTTCCGCCAGCAGCGCCGCATCGCGGTTCTGTTGCCAGCCGCCATCCAAAACCGGCGTCGTGCGGCTGACGATCCAGCCACCGTTCGCGACTGGCAAGAACACGCCGAATTCCTTCATAGCTTGTCCCGTGGAGTTTTCAGGAATAGCGCTGCCAACGCCAGCACGAGCATCAAAAAGGCAAGCAGCAGGAAGAATGGCGCGAAACTGCCGGTATGGTCGCGCGTCATGCCCGCCGCCCAGGGCGCAGCGGCGCCGACAGTAGAGATGAGGTTAACAATCGAGAAAAGCTCAAGATTCGGCTTACGGCCAAAATAGTCCAGCAGCAAAATGGTGGAAGCGAAGAAGGTCATGCCCGATCCGATGCCAATACCTACGACATAGACCAGCAGTGCCACCTGGCCATGGCCGAAAGCTAACGCTGTCATTCCCATTGCCAAAAAAGCCAATGCGGTTGCCAGAAGAGTGTGAGGACGCGCGAAACCGGTCAGTAAGCCACCGGCCAATCGCGAAACCGCATTGAGAAATGCGAATGCACTGAGCAAATCAGCCGATGTATCAGCTGCAATACCTTGTTGCATCAGATGCGGTGTAGAAGCGTAGTTGGTGGAAACGTCGCAGATCAGAAATCCAGCATAAGCGGCAGCGATCAGCACGAATTGCGGAGAGCGCAACACTTGCGCCACTGTCCAGTGGCTGGTGCTGATGTCTGGATCGCGTTCGCCACTCCTGGCCACATCGCTAGCGGTGTCGCAAAACAAGGCGGCGACCACCGACGCCAGAACAGTGGCCAAGCCGGCAATGATCCAGAATTCGCGCCACGCCTGATCGGGGCCGGCGATCCACTGATAGAGTTGCGGACCGGCAACACCGCCCAGCCCGCCCACCGTGAAATAGAGTCCGAATGCAAAGCCGGGCCGCTCAAACAAACGCGTCAGCAGATAGGTGCCGGGCACTGTGGCCAGCAGGGTAAAGCCCAAACCGGCCAAGGCCGCGCCCGCCAGATAGAGACCAAGTCCGTCCGCATAGGCAAGGCAGGCAAAGCCGGCGGCCATCACCGCCGCGCCAATCAGAAAATTGGCGCGCACGCCCACACGGCGGATCAGGGCTGCGGGCGCATAGGAGGTCAGCCCGCAGCATACCGCCAGCAGCGAATATCCGATGCCGGCCTCACTCCAGCTCCAGTGCAGTTCCTGCGACATGGCGGGCAACGCCAGCCCCAGGCTGGTGAAGGTCGCGGCGGTGATGACAAAGAACAGCGCGCTCATCAGCGCCAGCGTCAGCCAGGCCCGGTTCATCTGCCTTCCAGCGTGCGCTTCATTTCGGCGGGGAAGTCGCCCAGCACCTTCAGCATCTCGGTGCGGGCACGCGCCGCATCGCGGCTGGCGATGGCTTCGGCCAAAGCGCGATGCTCGTTCAGCGCGGTATAGCTTTCCTCGCTGGTGGGACCGCGCATGGCATACAGCCAGTAGCGCGCCGTCTGGTGATGCAGGGTCACCACCATCTTGGCCAGGGCGCGATTGCCGCTGGCGGCGGCCACGGCGACATGAAAGGCCTCGTCCATCGCGGCCAGCGCAGCAACGTTATTGTCGGTCACCGCCTGCTCGCCGCTGTCGAGCGTGGCGCGTATGGCGGCAATCTCCGCCGCACTGGCATGGGTGGCCGCAAGGCCAGCGCAATGGACTTCAATCAGGCAGCGCGCTTCAAAAGCTTCGCGGGCACCCATCAGGTCGAGCGGGGCGACCGAGGTGCCGACGCGGGCGCGCCGCACCACCAGCCCTTCCAGCGCCAGCCGCGCCAAGGCCTCGCGGATGCCGGCCAGCCCACCGCCATAGCGCTTGGCCAGCGCGTTCTCGTCCAGCTGCTCGCCGGGGCCCAGAGCGCCGATGATGATGTCCACCAGCAGACGCTGGTACAGGCGCGACTTCAAAAGTCGCGGCGACCATTCGTCCAGTCTTGTTCCGGCGTCAGGTTCGCGGGGACCAGCCATTGTCTGCCTCTTTCGGCAGGACAATGGTTCCGCACCCCGGGCTTGGCAAGCCTCAGACGAAATTGATCTCGAAAACATAGCCGGCGGACGGGCTGCCGGTACCCTCGAAGCCAGGCGGGCCGACGCCCGCATCGCAGGAAATCAACTTGCCATTGTGCATGTCCAGGCCATGCGCGTCGGCGGTGCCGTCCAGGAATTCCGCGGTCTCCAGCACCTGGCCGGTTGTGGCGTCATACTTGACCAACCCGCAGGTGGTGGTGTGATGCATCTTGCCGTCGGCCTGCCGGATGTAGCGGTTGATCTCGGATGTGCCGGTCACCATCCACATGGCGCCGCCCGGATGGCTGCTGTCCCAGGCCGAGCCGTGCCAGCGCGAGGCGGTGAAGGGGATCATGAATTCCGGCGCCCAGGTCTTGGGATCGATGCGCAAAATCCCGCGCAAACGGTTGGAAACGATCCACAGCTTGCCATTGGCCCAGGTCAGGCCGTGGCAGCCGGAGCCATTGGTCGGCTGACCCAGTGGAATCTGGCGATGCGAAACCGTCTTGCCGTTCATGTCGACTTCGTAGACGCCCTGCGGCCCGCCATTGGCGCCCATCCAGAGATGGCCGTTGCCGACCGCAAATCCCGACGTGTTGTAGGAGTCGGTCATCACGGTCTTGAGCTTCTTGCCCTTCCAGTCGAACAGCCAGGCCGCTTCCTGTTCATGCTTGCCGCTCTGGCCATAGCCGGCGGCTTTCTGTTCGGCGACCCACACGCCTTCGGGCACCACCGCGACGCCGTTGGGATAGCCCGTCGGCACCTTGAACAGGTTTCGGGTCGTCACTTTGCGATGGGGAATCTTGCGCGGCGGCGGCGGCGCCACAGCTCCCAGATCTTTTCCTTTCGGCGCGGCCTGCGCCAGCGCCTGGCCGATGCCGGCGGCAGTGAGACCCAAGCCGGCCAGAAAATCGCGTTTGCGCAAATCCATGAAGTCCTCCCAGACCGTGTTTTGTTGGAGCCAGCATGGCGCAAGCGCACCCAGAGCAAAAGCAAAAACGCCCGCCGGTTTCCCGGCGGGCGCTGTTTTCAGACAACAGGCTTTGTTCAGTTCGGCAGTGCGAAAGCCACCAACTGATCGGCCAGACGGGGCGTCAGGATGCCGTTGCCGCCGACGGCGAACACCACATACTGCTTGCCCTTGTAGGTATAGATCGCAGGCTGCGCCACGGCGGGCGAGTCCACGATATGCTTCCAGAGCACATTGCCGGTGCGGGTATCGATGGCGCGCACGCGGCTGTCCATCGAGGCGCCGATGAAGGTCAAGCCGCCCTTGGTCACCGCCGGCGCACCGATGGTGATCGAACCCCAGCTTTCCGGCATGTAGAAACCCCATTTCTGGACCTGGCCGAACGGCTTCTTCCAGTTGAGCTTGCCGGTGTTCATGTCATAGCTGGACAAGGTGCCATAAGGCGGCGTCCAGCAGGGCATGCCCCACATGTTGAGGAAGTTTTCCAGCTTGAAGCCATAGGCCGAACCCTGCTGGGCGGCATAGCCGTCACGCGCGCGCTGCTTGTCGCCATAGATCCTGTTGGCGTCTTCACGCGGAACCAGCGTGTAGATCTGCGGCACGATATTGCTGTTCACCACATAGGTATTGGTGACGGGATCCAGCGCACCGCCGCCCCATTCCACGCCGCCCAGAGTGGCCGGCCAGGAGATCGAGCCCCGGACCGACGGCGGGGTGTAACGGCCCTCGTCCCGGATACGCGCCTTCCAGCGGCTGCATTCGCCGAAACTGACAATGTCGGCGAACTTGGAGACCGGCGGCGTCGTGTCCGGAATCGTCGGCTCGGGATAAGGCACATAAGGCTGGGTCTTGGCCGCGACTTCACCCTTCACGTCCGAAGCCGGATAAGGCCGCTCTTCGATGGGCCAGACCGGCTCGCCGGTGTTGCGGTTGAGCACGAACAGGAAGCCCATCTTGGTCGCCTGGATCAGGGCCGGGATGACTTTGCCGTCCTTCTTGATGTCCACCAGGGTGGGCGCGGAATTGGTGTCCACGTCCCAGATGTCGTGATGGACGAGCTGGCGGCTCCACACCACTTCGCCCGTTTCGGCCTTCACCGCGACGGTCGCCGTGGCATAAGGCATCTCCTTCAGACGGTCGCCGCCATAATAGTTCGGGCTGGGCGAAGATGTCGGCAGGAAGGCGAGGCCCGTTTCCGGGTCCACCGAGATCGAGGCCCAGACATTGGCGGTGCCAGTCTGGTTTTCCATGTCGGCCGGAATGATGTTGAAGGTCCATTTCAGCGCGCCGGTGCGCGCATCGATGCCATAGACGGTGCCGGGATTCTCGGTCTTGTAGACCCAGTCATTGCCGGCCCAGCCCAGGATCAGCGTGTCCTTGTAGACGGCCGGTGGCTGAATCAGACCGATCTTCCACTTGGCGTTCTTGGTGGCCCAGGCATTGACGTCGACAACGCCATTCTTGCCGAAGCCCGCGCAACGCTTGCCGCTGTCGGCATCGACGCCGTGCAGTTCACCAGTCATGGTGCCGACATAGACAATCTTCTGGCAGGCCTGACCGGACTGCGGCATCGCGGCGGCCCAGTAGGCGACGCCGCGATTTTTCAAGCCCTGATTTTCGGGCGGACCATCGGAGCCGCCGGCGGCATAGGCCCATTTCTGCTTGCCGGTATCCGGCTCCACCGCAACAATGCGGTACCAGGGCGTGCCGACATAAACCGTGTTGTTGACGAACAAGGGCGTGGCGCCCCAGGTGGTGGAACGTGCACCGCTGGAAACGTCGCCAGTGTGAATGCTCCAGGCGCGTTTCAGATTCTTCACATTCTCGGGCGTGATCTGGGTGGCGGTGGAATATTTCTGCGCCTGCTGGTTGCCGCCAAAGGCATCCCAGACCTCACCGCTGCTGGCCGCCATCATCATGGAGTTCTGGGCCGTCGCGCCGAAGGGCGACAGATAGAGCGCAGCGACAGCGGCAGCGCCCAGCGCGACAAATGCCGCGGTTTTCATCTTAGTCTTCATCTTCGACCTCATCCGTCTCAACGCTGCGGTCGGCGGCGTTGCCGATCACGTTCATCAGCCAGCCGATCAGCGCCAGCGCTTCCGCGGCCATGATGACCGGGCTTTCCAGGAAATAACCGGCAACCGACGATCCGATAATGTCCAGAATGATGGACACGACCAGGAAGGTCTGCAGGCAGCTGGAACGGTTGGGCATCTTGGCCATCGCCAACGCCGCCAGCAGCATCAGCCCCGCCGCGCCCGCCACCAGGATGACGCCGCCCGTGCCGATCAGTCCGGTTTCGGGCGTGTAATAGTCATAGACACAAATGGCGATCACGATCAGCGATGCCAATACAATGAGCCACGCGCCCCGCGTGGAATGTGGTTGAGTCAACGTCCCCTCCCCGAAAAGTATGTCGTAATTTGGCGCGATCCTAGCGGGGGTTACCGCTGGACGCAAAACAAGACCGCCTTCGCACTAGCAGCATAACACTATGGTTTTTTGTCAACCCGGCTGGGCGGTATCGCGCCGGGTCCAGCGATAGATGGCTTGCGAATTGCGCCAGAAATATTTCTCCGCCTGCATGCCCGGGCGGGCAGCGAAATAGTCCTGCATATGCGTCACCGCCTGCGCAATCGTGGCGGTGCCGACGCTGTTGGGCCAGTCGCCGCCGAACATCACGCGATCCTCGCCCAGCGCCGCCATCAGACGGTCCAGCCGCGCGCGTGGCGCCGTGACGGTGCGGTTGTCCGCATCCTTATGCATCACCTGCGACAGCTTGATGAAGAAATTGGGCCGCTGTGCCAGTTCGGCAATCAGAGAATCGTACAGCGCCTGGGTCTGCGGCGTGGGGTCCAGCGAAGGCATGTGATCCATCACTATCCTGAGGTTTGGCACTGCATCCATCGCCAATAGCGCGCCGCGCAGTAGATCGAAGGACGGATTGGCCATGTCCAGGGTCTGGCCGGTCTGCGCCAGCAGTTTCAGTCCATCGGCCATGCCCGGTTTGAGAACCTGCTTGCCATTGTCATCCATCCAGACACGCGCATAGCGAATGCCGCGCCATAGCGGGTGTTTGGAAAAGCGGTTCAGATAAGCGCCAAACTCCGGGTGCGAGGGATTAAGGCTGCCAACCACGCCGACGAACAGCGGATCGGACGCGGCGCGTTCCAGAATCCACAGATTGTCTTCGATCCAGGAACTGGCTTCGACCACGATGGCGCCGGTGATGCCGGTGCCGGAAATCTGCGCGCGATAGGTGTGCGGCAAGGCGAGTTGCGGCGGCTGACCCTTTGGCCCCGACCAGGGCACGCCCTGGGGACGGCGCGGATCCAGCAGATGAACATGGGTATCGATGACCGGAATCGCATCCGCTGCGAATACAGGCGCGGCAGCAAATGCCGCCGCGCCTGCCAGGAAAAACCTTCGCTGCATCTTATTGCAGGTTGATCTTCTGAACCCGCCAGTTGCCCGCTTCCGCCACGTAAAGCTGGCTGGCGGAACGGCAGTCGATTTCATTCACGGCGCTGAATTCCTTCAGCTGCTTGCCAGCATGGCCGAATTTTCCCACCACCGTGCCGGTCAGTTCCAGCTTGTAGATCTCGCCGCCCTTGTCCAGATCGTTCACCGGATTGGAGTTGGAGGCATAGAGATACTGGCGCGCGCCGGGCGAGATGCAGATCGTCTGCGGATTGCCGGCGGTGGTGATGCTGCTCTTGAAGGTGCCGTTATTGTCGAACACCTGGATGCGGTTGTTGCCGCGATCGGCGACATAGACATTGCCGCCGGCATCGACCGCAATCGAGCGCGCGGTGCTGAACTGGCCCTCGCCGCTGCCGCGCGAGCCCCAGCTCTTCACGAACACGCCGTCGCGGTTGAACTTGGCGACCCGGGCATTGCCGGTGCCGTCGGCGACAAAGATGTTGCCATCGGCATCCCATGCGACATCGGTAGGACCTTCGAACAGGTCGGCCGGCATGCCAGAAGCGGCGAGCGCGCCGGCGGCCGCGCGGCCCGTATTGGGCTGGGCGGGAACCTGAACCGCTTCCGGCTTGCGGCCCAGCATCATTGCGATGCGCAGCTGGGGATTGAACTTGATCACCATGCCGCTATAGGAGTCGACGATCCAGACATTGTCGTTTGCATCCACCCGCACCGCGGCGGACGCCAGCGCGCCATAGATATTCTTGCCGACCGAGCGGACGAATTTTCCGTTTTGGTCGAACTGGCTGAGTTCGGAGCCACCCCGCACAAAGGGACGGGCGCCGCCCAGGGTGGCGACCGGCGTGCCGGTGCGCGAATAAACAAAGACATGTCCTTTGGAATTGGTGGCCACGCCGGTCACCGCGCCGAAGAAGGTATCGCGCGGCAGCTGCAGCGTGTCGGAGGCGGTGAAAGCGATTTCCTGCGCCGTCGCGGGAATGGCGAGGCAGGCAGCGGCAGCGAGCAGAAGGGTTGCGAGACGCTTCATGTTACTTACTCCCTTTCACATTGGCGGCGCCAACGCCGCGCAGAACAAACTTCTGCATGCGCCAGGATTCGATCTCGCCGGTGATCAGCTGGTCGGGATTGCGGCAGTCGATCATGTGCACCACCTGAAAACCGGGGGCCATCTTGCCGGCAAAGCCGAACTTGCCCAGCACTTTGCCGTCCAGTTCCATCTTGTAGATCTGGCCCGTCCGCGACCAGCTGCCGGCCGGGTTGCCATTGGGATTGGCGTTGTTGGCGAACAGATACTGGTGCGGCCCATTGGAAATGCAGGACGACCAGGCGCTGCCGACATTGGTGTAGGCGGTCTTCCACTTCAGGTTATTGTCCAGCACCACATAACGGGCATTGCCGCGGTCTGCGACATAGACATTGCCATGGCGGTCCACCTGGATGCCGTGGGGCAGGTTGTATTCGTTTTCGCCCTTGCCGACTTTCTCGCTGCCATTCTGCGCCAGGAAGCGGCCGTTGCGGTCATACTTGACCACGCGATTGTTGCAGTAACCGTCGGAGATGAAGATGTTGTCCTGCATGTCCCAGGCAACATCGGAGGGACGGCACAGCGTGTATTTTTCATCGGGCGCGTTGGGACCGCTGGACGATGCGATAGGACCCAGGGCGGCGTCGGGATGGTGGCCGAGCACCATCAGCACCCTGGTGCCTTCGGGATTGAACTTGGCGACGACATTGGTGCCCTCGTCCACTGTCCAGATATTGTCGTGCCGGTCGACGCGCACCGAATGGGCGAACATGAAGCCGTAGAAATCCTTGCCGATTTCCTTGACGAATTTTCCGTTCTGGTCGAACTGCCACAGCCGCGAGTTGGGACCGCGAAAGAACGCGAAGATATGACCCTTGGAGTTTGTGGCGACGCCCTGCAACTCGCCGAGATACTCGCCTGCCGGAATACCGTGAAAGAAGCCGGGCACAGCCTGGTACGGAAGACCAGGCACATTCTGCGCCGTGGCCGCGACTTGCGCGACAGCCGGTGCGCCCAGCAAAAATGCCGGTGCGCCGAGCAAAACAAGACCGATAGCGGACGGCAGATACGATTTCATGAGACCCCTCCCAAAAACCCGGCCGCTCTGATGGGGCCATCGGTTTAACGTCAAGCTGTATACAGCAAAGCCGCAGGCGCGTGAACGCTTCCCTGCGGCTTTTTATCGGTCGGGTTGCAGTGCAGCTAGACCGTTTCTATTGGTATCCCGCCCCGTTAGCCTGGGAGCATCGGCGTGCCTTCATAAGCGACCAGAAGGTCATGCATGTCATCGGCATGTTCTTCTTCGACCCGCAGAATGCCCTGAATCATCGTCTTGGTGCCGGGATCATCATCGCCGAAATAGCGGATCAGTTCGCGGTAGTGATCCACCGCGATGCGCTCGGCTATCAGGTTCTCCTTGATCATGTCCACCAGGTTTTCGCCTTCGACATATTGCGAGGCCGAACGCATGGCCAGGCCTTCCGGATTGAAATTGGGCGTGCCGCCGAGCTGGCTGATACGCGCGGCCACCATGTGGACATGCTCCATCTCTTCCTTGGCATGGGTGGCGAATTCCGTCTTCACGGCTTCGCTGGAAATGCCCGAGGCGGTGATGGAATGCTGGGTATAGCGCAGCACGCAGACCAATTCGGTGGCCAGCACCGCTTGCAGGATCTCGATGGTCTTGTTCGGATCGCCGACATAATTGCTGCCCAGCGCGCCATCATTAAGGTTCTTGCGCGCCCTGTCCCGAAGGGTCTGCACATCGGTCAGGAAGGGTTTGGGGATACTGGCGGCCTGGCCCATGGGCAATCTCCTGCGCGAAAACATATGCGGCAGCGAAATAACGGCTGCGGCGGGCGAAAGTTCCCCAGCCGGGAACCTGCGGGCAGGCGCCACGTTGTGAAGTGCGACTTATCTTTAAGGACAGCGTCATGCGATCTGGCTGCCTCTGGCTTTTGGGCGTACCGATTCCGATCATCATTCTGCTGTGGTTCCTGACGGGCCACGCTTGATCGAACTGGATGACAATCCTGCCCTCTTCCGCGAAGAAGAAGAAGGTCGCCAAAGGACTGGGCGGATAGAATTCAGGTCGAGATCGGAAGCTCGGAAACTGAGCAGCCGCCATCGGCATGCGCCACGGGGGTCGGCTCCAGCTCGTCGCTGTAGGGCTCGGTTTCCATATTGTCCATGCACAGCATGCCTTCCGCCTCCGGCACGGAATCGAACGATTCCGGCGGCATCATTTCATCGGCCATAACGCGCGCGGGCGTGACAGCGAACAAGGCCAGCAGACAGCAAGCCGCAATGCGGAGAAAAATCCGTTTACCTTCGACAGACATGTGCGCCCTTTACAGCGAGCCTTCCATGAACATCCGCCCCCGGACGTCCTTCGAAGCATTTCGTCCCCGCGCCAACTATGCCGGGCATGTCATGCCTGTGAAAGACATAAATAGTCGCAAGCCTCGAGGAACTTTTGGCGAAAGTTCCGGCAAGAAAAAACCCGCCGTTTCCGGCGGGTTTTTGTTTCACGGCGATCAGATCTTGCCCTTGAGATAATTGAAACTCGCTTCCACCATACCCAGTGGCGAGGGATTGTAGGGTTCCTCGATCTCCAGATAGGCGCGCGACACCGCCGCCTTGCGGGCCGCGGCCAGCACAGAAGTCCAGTTCACCAAGCCGGTGCCGATAATGGCGCTGTTCATCTTGTTGTTGGTGTTGGGGATGCCCTCCCCTGTCAGATCCTTGATGTGAAGTGCGGTGAAGCGCTTGGGATATTTGGTGAGATAGGCGACCGGATCGGTGCCGGACGCCTGCACCCAGCCAACATCCATTTCGAAATTGACCAGGGCGGGATCGGTATAGGCCAGCAGGGTGTCGAACGCTGCCACGCCCGCGATGGTCTTGAATTCACGGCTGTGATTGTGGAAGCCGAACGTCATGCCGGCGGCTTTGCACAGGGCGCCGATCTTGTTGAAGACATCCGCGTTGCGCTTCCAGTCGTCCAGCGACGGCCCCGCCGCCATGATTTTGGGGTCGGTGGGATAGAGCGGGGAGGAACAGGTGACATCCTTGATGCCAACCGCCCTGGTCTGATCGATGGTGGCTTGCGGGGTGTCGCGCAGCGCCGCGCCACTGGCATGGATGCTGTCCCAGACGAAACCAAAACCGTCATAGATCTTGCGCAGTTCCGGCGCGGGACGCCCGGCCATGACCAGATTGCTCTGCACCACCCGAAGGCCGATATCGTGCACCTTCTTCAGCGTGCCCTCGAAGTCCTTGGCGAGGTCGTCGCGCACGGTATAAAGCTGGATGCCCAGCTGGATTTTTTGGTTGGCCCAGGCGGGGGCACCGGAGGCGGCGGCGAAAGCGGCGGCGCCGGCAAGAAAGTTACGGCGAGTTGTCATGACGATCTCCTGAAGACTGTTAGCGGCGTGTTGTTTGGGTCTGGATGAAATCCACCTGGCGGGGATTGAGGGTTTCAATCGTGATGGAATCACCGAAGATCAGGCGCTGTTCGCGCCTGGGATTGTAACGGGGAATCTTCGCGTCCGCCGTCGCCGGATTGCCGGTCCTGGCGAAAGCCACCACCACGTCCATCATCTGGTTTGTCAGCTTGTAGTCGTAAGGCGTCCAGTCGCGGGTTTTGCGGAAGATGTTGAGCGTATCGATGGTTCCGAACCAGAAAGGCAGGTCGGAATTGTGATAGGCGCCCACGGTTTTCACATCCATGTCGGTGATCACCACCCCCGCCGGATAGGTATGCGCGCGATTGAATTGCGTCAGCCAGAGCGGCGCCTTGCCGGTGGCGGCATGGTCCTTCGCCCAGTCGCGCGCCACGATGCCGAAGCCGGAAATGCGGGCCACTTCCTGCGCCTGGCGCGCCGCCTCGGCATCATTGGAGGCCGGGAAAAGCTTCAGGAAGGTTGCCGCGTCGGCACCGTAAAGCTTGTCGGCGGCGCTTTTGTAGTCGGCCAGGGTGCGGGCATCGGTCACTGGCGTCTTGGCAAAGATGTCGTTGCCCGTGGATGAGAACAGGATCGGGACATCGGTCTGCTTGCCCGCCGCAGTAATCTTCTGCGGATGATCGGGCAGCAGATAGCCTTCGACGGTGGGTCCGCTGAAGGTGATCTTGGCGTCGCGCGCGATATTCACGATCTGGTCGGCGGGAATGGTGCGCATCTGGGCGATGCCCTGCGCCTTCATCGCCTCCTGCAGCTTCACGCCCTTGTCTTCAGTCTCTTTCAGCACTTCGAGGGGCGGCGAGAAAGCGCCGTGATAGCCACCCGACAGAGAGATCACCTTGGCATACAACCCCTTGGACAGCGGCGAGACCTGCAGCACATCGACCGCCATGGCGCCGGCCGACTGGCCCAGCACCGTGACATTGGCGGGATCGCCGCCGAAGGCCGCAATGTTGCGCTGAACCCATCTCAGCCCCGCGATCTGGTCCATCAGGCCCCAGTTGCCTGACGCATTGTGACCGGACTGCTTGGTCAGCTCGGGATGGGCCAGGTTGCCCATGATGCCGACGCGGTAGCTGATGCCCGTATAGATCACGCCCTTTTTCGCGATCTCATGGCCGCCATAGATGTCGAAATTGATCGAGCCTTCCTGGAAGCCGCCGCCGTGAATCCACACCACCACCGGCAGTTTGGCGTCGGCGCGCGTATTCGGCGGCACCCAGATATTGGTGTAGAGGCAATCCTCGCTGGACTTCAGCTCGCCGAAATAGTGGTTGAGGGTGGTGGCGCGCAGCGGGATGTAGCAATTGGTCAGCTTGGTGTCGGCGTTGTAGATGCTACTCCACGGCTTGACCGGCATCGGCTCATGCCAGCGCAGCTCACGCACCGGCGGAGCGGCAAACGGCACGCCGAGATAGGCGCGGATGCCGGAGTCCAGCAAGGTGCCCGACAGCTTGCCGCTTTCGATGGTGATGGGATCGCCGGCAACGGGATTCATCACCCCTGCCTGCGCCGCGCTCAGGGACAGCAAAGGCGCCATCAGCGCGAGTGCAGTGCAACAAGCCAGCGTCCTTAAACGGCCCATCATTTCCTCCGGCATTTTGGAAATCTTGTAAGACAAATTGCGCGTCCTTGCACGGGCCCAGAAGCGGTCCTAGGCTTTCGCAAACGAAATTGGGGACGGGAATGTTGCGCAGGACCATGCTGATCGCGGCTTTTTTTTGCGCAGGCTTGCCGATCGCGCGCGTTGCCGCCGCCCCCGTCATCACCGTCGACGGACCGGTCGAAGGCTTGCACAGACACGGTGTCAGCCAGTTTCTCGGCATGCCTTATGCCAGGCCGCCGGTCGGCGCCTTGCGCTGGATGCCGCCGCAGGCGAGCGCCAAATGGACTGAAGTGCGCCAGGCGACAGCCTTCGGACCGACCTGCGCCCAGATCACGACACTGGGACCCTTCGCCGGCCCGCCCAACAGCAATGAGGATTGCCTTTATCTCAATGTCTTCACGCTGGATTCAAAAGCCAAATTGCCGGTGCTGGTGTGGATTCACGGCGGCGGCTATTTCGACGGCGCCAGCAACGACTATGACGCGACCGCGCTGGTGGCGCAGGGCAAGCTGGTGGTGGTCACCATCAATTATCGCCTGAACCTGTTCGGCTTCCTGGCGCATCCGGCGCTGGACGGTGAAGGCCACGCCTTCGGCAACTACGGCATCATGGACATGCAGGCGGCGCTCAAATGGGTGCAGCGGAATATCGCTGCCTTTGGCGGCGATCCGAAGAACGTCACCCTGGGCGGACAATCGGCGGGCGGGGGCGCCGCCGCCGCCAATATCGTATCGCCCGGCGCGGCAGGCCTGTTCCACCGCGCCATTTTCCAAAGCGGCGGCTATTCGCCCTTCGGACTGCTGGCGACCGCGCGGCAACGCGGCGCCAAATTCGCCGCCGCCGCCGGATGCCAAAGAAACGAACGAACCGGCAGCAATGCGCAAATCGCCCAATGCCTGCGCACCCTGCCCGCCGCCAAGATCGCGGCCCTGTCAGGAACCGCCAGCGCCACCAGCCCGCTTGTCGGCGGCCCCATGATCGATGGCACCGTCATCCCGCGCCAGGCGATCGATGCCTTTCGCGCCGGCAGTTTCCACCGCATGCCGATCATGATGGGCACCACCCGGGATGAAGGCAATTTCACCGTCGGCATTTTCCAGTATTTCAAGAAGGATCTTGCCGAGATCACGCAGAAGGAATTCGGCGACTATGTGCAGCGGACCTATGGCGGCAATGCCGGACCCGGCGGCAGTCCGCCGGCCTATCCAAGGGACACGGTCGCGACCCTGAAAGCGAATTATCCGGCGGCGAAGATGGGAGCGCCGATGGCGTGGAGCGGTGTCCATAGCGACATGCTGGCTTGCCGCGGGCAGTATGCGGCGGGCGCGCTGGCGGCGAATGCGCCGGTTTACATGTACCGATTCGACGACCGCACCGCGCCGTCCTATTTCCCCAAAATGGCCGGCTTTCAGCCGGGGGCTTATCATACCGGCGATATTCCCTATCTCTTCATCGGCTATCATGGCGGACCGGAGGGTGTTCGCGTGGCGCTGACACCGGCACAGCGCAAATTGTCGGACAAGATGATTGCCGCCTGGGCGAATTTCGTGCGAACCGGCAATCCCAACGGCAGCGGCAATGCGCCCTGGCCGCGCTGGCGGGAGGGCGCAGAGGCGTCCGCTTATTTCCTGCAGGACAATGACTGGACCCACAGCCAGACCAATGGCCAGATCCGCGCCGCACACCAGTGCGACTTCTGGCAATCCATTCTTCTTTATAAGTAAGGATCGACCATGCGCCTGCCAGATTCCACTGCCCTGTTTGCCGCCCTGATGATTCCGGTTTCGGCCCAAGCCGCCGATGTGCGCATCATCAGTCCCGGCATTGTCTATAACGCGGCGCTGTACGATCTGGTGGCGGACTACAACAAGGTCAGCGGCAACAACGCGATCATCATTCGCGGCACCATGGACAAGATCACCGGCCAAGCGAAAACCGACACGCCGGCCCCCGATGTGATCGGCCTGCCCGCCGACCTGATGAACACACTGTACCTGGACGGCGGCATTGTCGGCAGCAGCTACACGCCGCTGGGGCGCGGCGAGTTGGGGCTGGCGGTCAAGAAGGGCGCGCCCAAGCCGGACATTTCCACTGTCGCCAAGCTGGCCACGGTCTTCAAGGGCGCCAGCGCGGTGATGGTCAACGATCCCAAAGGCGGCACCATGCAGGGCGTGATGATCGAAACCCTGCTCAAGCGTCCGGAATTTGCGGGCGTGAAGGTGGTGCCGTCATCCAAGGGCGAAGGTGCGGCGGCACTGGCGCGCGGCGAAGGTGAGATGGCGATCCAGCTGGTGCAGGAAATTCTCAACAAGCCGGAGATCGAAGTCGTCGCGCCGCTGCCCGTCGAACTGGGCGGTCACATGGACGCGGTGCTGGCGGTGTCGTCACGCTCGGCACACCCGAAGGAAGCGGCCGACTTCATCAAGTTTCTCACCCGCCCCGAAGCCAAGGCGGCGTGGAAAGCGAAGGGCCTGCTGCCCTTCTGACCCCTCCGGCTTTCGCTGGGTGAGCATGGCGGCCAAGCCATGCGAACGGCCAGCTTCGCTCATACGCTGACGCTATTCGCCCTCCCCTATGCAAGCGCTTACGCGCGCAGGAGAGGAATTACGACGGCCCTGGCGACCTGGCTATTTTCGCGACCAGGCGCCATCCAGCGGCTTGACGAACTGGCCGCCTGGCGTGCGGGCGATCAGTTGCGTGCCTGTCGCTTGGCCGGCGGCATCGCGCGTGGTGCCGGACTTGGCAGCGGTCTGGGCATAAACATCGGCGCGGCCGGCATTGATGGCGTTGACCGCTGCGGTGATGGCGGCATTCGCCGAACCGCTGACAAAACCCAAATAGCCATCGGCCTGTTCGCCCACACTGCCCGCGGCCTTGGCACTTTCCACTATGGCTTTGTCGGCGGCCAGGTCGGCGAAAGCCGGCGTGGCCAGCGACAGCATCAGGGCGGCGGCGGCAAAAATCTTTTTGAAGTTGCTCATCATCGGCTTCCTTCAGCTTAGAACAGGTCGGGATTTTGGGCGATGGCGCTCTGGACTTCCTTGTCCAGGCGCACGCGCACATCGGCATCGAGCTTGGCGTAGATATTGATCGGCGCGACTTCGACGCGGATCGTCGGTGTGCAGGCGCCCAACGCCGCGATCGCACAGGCTGCAAACAGCATTTTCTTCATGGCTTTCGCTCCGCGCGCTTGGCGTCCGAGTGCCCCTCCGGACTGAGACTCTTTGACTATACTTCGGCATAGAACTTCAAGAGTTCGTCAAAATTAAGGGAGGTATCCAAAGTGAGATCAATGGGTGTGCCGCTGGGCAATGGCACGGATCTCTGCATGGCGGTGCCATTGATGATGTCGGCAATGGCGACTTCGGCGACCTGTGGCTTGGGCGGATCGCTGCGCCCCTTGATCTTGAACAAGATCTGCAAGCGGCCATTGGCGATCGAGTTCAGGTCCGCCGTCATCTGGTCATAGGCCAGATTCTCCAGCGCCTGATAGGCGAAATCCTGCACCGCATTGACCGCCATCGTGCCGCCCTGGTTCCAAAGGGAGCGGTTGATGGAAAGCCGCCCCGGCCCATCCGAGGCGATCTGGCCCTTGGTGATGCGAAAGCCTTCCGGCGTCACCTCGAAAGGAATGGTGCCGGAGATTTTTCCTTCCAGTTTTACCCGTTCGCCCAGGTTGGACGCGGTGACCAGCGAACCCAGCGCGATGGAAGTGAGACTCACGGTGCCAGTCACCTGCTTGAGGTTGGCGAGACTGATGGTGAGGGCGCCCAGCGCCGCCTGGCCTTCCGCCCAGCCGCTGCTGAGTGCATTCACCTTCACGGTCGTCGGGCTGAAGGCGAAACGCAGGTCCACGCCGGTGAACGGCAAGGTCCAGTCGATGCGGGGAATGATGACGGTCTGATTGTCGGCGGTGATGGGCGGCAGCAGCGAAGTAAAGGCGATATTGGTCTTGACCGCATGCGCCTGGCCCAGCGGGGTGAAAAAATCCAACTTTTCGATCACCAGATCGCCGCGGCTTTTTATTTCACTGCGCGTCCAATCGATGTCGCCGGTGAAGCTCGCCGTACCTTCGGCGCGGCGGAAAGCGGCCAGAAGCGGCGACAGATTCTCCGGCTGCAATTTGTCGGGCGCAAAGATCAGGTTGGGCGCGGCGATGTGGGCCGAGCCGGTGCCGGTTGCCATGACATGGTTGAAGTCCACATCCCCCAGCCTGTCTTTCTCCATATCGGTCATGGCGAAACGGCCGCGCCAGACGCCCCCTTCCAGCGCCATCCTGCCGCTGCCCAGCATGGGCTTGAAGCGGATGGGCTTCATGCGGTCGGACATCTGCCCGCCGCTGACCACCACCGCACCATGGAAATCGCCGCCCATGCCTTCAAAGGACAGACGCCCCGCGCCATTGTCCAGCTGCGAATTGGCCAGCGGCAATTGGGACGCCACGCCGCGCGCCTGGCCGGTGAAGGTCCAGGCCGCGCCCTCGCCTTCTAGCTGCGCGGCGCAAATATTGCCGCGCACATCCTTAGCCAGATCGCTGGCGCCGGGATGGAAAGCCGCCAGACTGGCGCGGGCGCATTCGCGGGCGCGAAACGCATAGCGTCCATCACGCCATGACAGCGTGCCCCTGGCGGCAACATTCGCGCCGCGCAGCATGGCGTAGTTGAAGCGGGCCGACAGCACCGCATCGCCGCTCAACCCACCATCGCGCCATGTCAGCGTGTCCGACGCCAGTTTGAGCGTCGGCAACCCGCTGCCCGACAACGACGCCTGCAGCGCAGCGGTCAAGCCTTGGGGCGTCCCCGCCAAGCGCAAGGTGGAAACTTGCAGCAAACCGCCCTTGGCGCCGCGTATTTTCAGTGGCGCGTTCAGCAGGAAACTGGTCTGGCCGCCGCGCTGCTCGGCCCGGCCGCGAAATTCAAGATCAAGATGCGCCAGGTTTGCCGCAATCGCATGGGCCAGAACGCGGTCCTGCGCCAAAAGGGCCTTGCTGACGGTGGGCTTTGTATCGGCGCTGGCTGTACCGGTCAGGTCGGCGCGCACGGTCATCTCTAGCCCCAGCCTTGCCGCAAGATCGCGCGCCACCAGGTTCAGTTTCGGCACCGTGAAAACCTGCCCGGCGGTCAGCGATGCGGCGGAAAAATTCAGCTGTAGCTGCGGCGCGGAAATGAACAAGCTTTTGTCCGACACCCATTTGAAGCTGGCGGCATCGAGGCTGACATTGGCGTCCTGCACCGCCAGATCGCCTTTTCTGCCGCTGGCGGAGACGCGCACCGCAAGATGTCCGCCGCTGTCGAAATTCAGGCTTGCGGCACGCAACTGCATGCTGGCCCCATGATACACAATCGTCGCGGGCTGGGCGCGCAGGGACGCCGAGACCGGGATATTGCGCACCAGCTTGACGTCGCCGCCCACATCCAGCGCGCCGGACGGCGTGGTCAGCAGCAGCCGTAACCCGGTGAGCGAAATCGCGAGATCGTCGCTGACGAAGCGCGATTTTCCCTGTTGCTGCCCGAGGGATTCGATCCAGTCCTGCAGCGCCTCCAGCCGGACCTTGCCGCCCTCATCCAGCCGCGCCCGCACCAAGGGACGCACCAGCCGCACTTCCACCACACGCGGTATCCAGCTGAGCGGATCGAAATAGAGCTCGATGCCTTCGGCCGAAACGGTGGGGTTGCTGCGAGGTCCCAGCGCGAAACGGCCGGAGCCGCCGGAAAGCCCCAGGGTTCCGATCTCGACCGAGGATTCGATCCCGTGACTGCGGAAATAGGATTGCGCAAACCGGACCGCGATCTGGGCGCGCACCAGCCATAGCAGCGCCAACAGCGCCACCAGGCCCAGTGCGAACCCGGCAATCCATCGCTTCGCGGTCACGTCGAACGCTCCATGCCGTAACCCTAGCAGAATTTATGGCGTTATTGGGGAAGTGGCGCATCGGCGCGGATCAGACCCTCGCCTTGAAGGTCGCGCCACAGCGCCGGCGGAATCGGATGGCGGTATAGAGCCAGTGTCTGCTCGACGCGCGCGAGCGAATCCAGGCCAGGAATGACGCTGGCAACAAGCTTGTGCGCCAAGGGAAATTGCAGAGCGGCGGCGGCCAGCGGCACGCCATGACGTTCACATACCGCTTCGATCCGGCGGACCCTGGCGATAACCTCCTGTGGCGCCGGCGCATAGTCATAATAAAGCGGCGCACCGCTTTGGGTGCCGACCGCCAGGATACCGGAATTGTAAGGCCCGCCCACCACGATGGCGGTGCCCGCCTTTTCGCAACGCGGAAACAGATCGTCCAGCGAAGTCTGTTCCAGCAAGGTGTAACGGCCCGCCAGCAGAATGACATCGAGCTGGGCGTGATCCATCACTTCCAGGCAGGCCGGCACTTCATTGACGCCCATGCCGAAGCCGGAAATCGCCTTGGCGGCGCGCAATTCTTCCAGCGCCCGGAGGCCTCCGCCTTTGGTCAACTCGATTATCCGCGCCGCATTCGCCTCGCCATGGGTCAGCCGCCCGATGTCGTGGATATAAAGAATGTCGATGTGGGGCACCCCCAGCCGCGTCAGGCTTTCCTCGAACGAGCGCATCACCGCGCCGTAGGAATAATCAAATACCGGCTCGAACGGCATCGGTGTGGCATAGCCGTGACGCAGGATGTTTTCGTCCACCGGTCCGGCCACGGGATTGAGCAGCCGCCCGACCTTGGTCGAAAGCACAATATCCTGGTGGCCCTGAAGCGCTTCTCCCAGCCGAATTTCCGAAAGGCCGAAACCGTAGAAGGGCGCGGTATCGTAATAGCCAAAGCCTGCGCCCCGCGCCGCCGCCAGGGTGGCGCGCGCCGTCTCGTCAGGCAGGGGGCGAAAGAGATTTCCCAGCGGCGCAGAGCCGAAGCCGAGTTCGGTGACGGACAGGCCAGTGCTGCCCAGTTTGCGAAGGGGAAAACTCACGTCGGCGTATGTCCCGTTTTCGGCACCCGCAGCCCGAAGCTCATCACCACCACATAACAGAGCGCCGGTAGGAACAGGGACCAATGCAGCGCGCCCGTCTGGTCAGCCAGCAGTGCCATGGCGGTGGGCACCACCGCCGCGCCGGAAATCGCCATCACGATGAAGGAGGAAGCAAACTCGGTCTCATGGCCCAGCTTTTCGATCCCCAAAGCGAAGATGGTGGGGAACATGATGGACATGAAGAAGGAGGTCGCGACCATGGCGATAATGGAAGCCTGGCCGCCCAAGGTTGCCGCCGCCACGCACAGCGCGATGTTGCAGCCGCAATAGATCACCAGCATCCGCGCCGGATCGATATAGCGTTGCAGCCAGGCGCCGAAGAAACGCCCGACGCAGAAGGCCACCATGGTGGAAAAGAGATAGACGGTGGCGCCGATACGCTCCGGCACATTCGCCGCTTCCTTGCAGAAATCCACCATCAGGCTCCAGATGCCGACCTGGGCGCCGCAATAGAAGAACTGCGCTACCACCGCATAGCGCACGCGCGGCTTTTTCAGCACGGCGAAAATCGAGCCCTGGCCTTGCGGCTGCACCGCCGCCGGCAGTTTGGGATATTTTGTGATCGCGATAGCAGCGGCGATCAACACCATCAGCACGCCCAGCACCATGTAAGGCGCGCCGACCGACGCCGCCTCGCTGGCGCGCCAGCTATCGACAGCCTGCGGCGTCATCTGCGCCAACTGATCGGGCGTGTATTCCACGCCGGAGAAAATGACGAAGCCGCCAACCAAGGGGCCAAGAACTGTGGCAACGCCATTAAAGGCCTGGGCGAAGTTCAGCCGCACCGAACTGGTGGCCGGATCGCCCAGAATGGCGATGTAGGGATTGGCGCTGGTTTCCAGAAAGGCCGCGCCAAAGGCGATGATATAGAGCGCCAGCAGGAAGATTTCGTAGACGCGCATCCCCGCCGCCGGCACGAACAGGAAAGCGCCGATAGCGTACATCGCCAGCCCGATCACCATCGTGTGCTTGTAGCCAAAGCGGCGAATGATCATCGCCGCCGGCAGCGGGGCGCAGAAATAGCCGATATAGAAAGCGAACTGGGTGAGGCTGGCGCGGGTGCGGCTGATATCCAGCGCCTTCTGGAAATGGTGCAGCAGCAGGTCGTTAAACTGCGAGGCCAGGCCCCAGGCAAAGAAGAGAGTCGAGGTCAGCGCGAAAGCGATGACATAGCGTCTTTCGACCACCGGCAATTTCGACATCTATTTTCCCCTCCGCCCTTCGCTGGCCCGAGTGCCAGCTACGGGCACCTCCCCCGCCTGCGCGCTCGCGCGCGCGAGGGAGGCCGCCCCTTTTGTTATTTCCGCCAGTTAAGCGGATTTCGGGAGGCGAGGCTACATGGTGGCGCCGATCTGCCAGGGCACGAATTCGGCATCGCCATAGCCCAGCTTTTCGGACTTGCTGCGCTCGCCGGAGGCGATCTTGAGAATATGATCGAAAATCTCCTGGCCCTTGTCGGCGATGGAGACGCCGTCCAGCACATCGCCGCAATTGATGTCCATGTCGTCGATCATCCGCTCATAGATCGGCGTGTTGGTCGCCAGCTTGATCGAAGGCGTCGGCTTACAGCCATAGGCCGAACCGCGCCCGGTGGTGAAACAGAGAATGTTGGCGCCGCCCGCCACCTGCCCGGTGGCCGAGACCGGATCGTAACCGGGCGTATCCATGAAGACGAAGCCCTTGGTGGTCACGGCTTGCGCATACTCCACGACGGCCTTCAATCGCATGGTGCCGCCTTTGGCCGCCGCGCCCAAGGATTTTTCCAGTATGGTGGTCAGCCCGCCCGCCTTGTTCCCGGGCGAGGGGTTGTTGTTCATGCTGCCGGCATTGCGGCTTGTGTAATCTTCCCACCAGCGGATGCGCTCGAGCAGTTTCTTGCCCACTTCCGGGCTGGCGCGGCGGGTGAGCAGATGCTCGGCACCGTAAATCTCGGGCGTCTCGGACAAGATGGCAGTGCCGCCATGGGCCACCAGCAGGTCCACCGCCGCACCCAGCGATGGATTGGCAGTGATGCCGGAATAGCCGTCGCTGCCCCCGCATTGCAGCCCCAGCATCAGTTCGGACGCCGGCGCAGTTTCGCGGCGAACTTTGCTGGCGACCGGCAGCATGTCGCGCACCGCCGCGACGCCCGCATCGATCGCCTTCTGCGTACCGCCGGAATCCTGGATGGTGAGCGAACGGAAGGTATCGCTTTCGGCGATATTATAAGCCTGCTTCCAGCGCCCGATCTGGAAGGTCTCGCACCCTAGGCCCACCATCAGCACCGCGCCCATATTGGGATTGGCGGCATAGCCCCATTGGGTGCGCTTGAGCACCTCATAGCCTTCGCCCTTGCTGTCCATGCCGCAGCCATGGCCATGCACCAGCGGGATCACGCCATCCACGTCAGGATAGTCGTCCAGCAAGCCGCTCTTTTCGATTTCGCGCGCGATCAGCCGCGCCACGGTGGCTGAACAGTTCACGGATGTCAGGATGCCCAGATAATTGCGGGTGCCGAATTTGCCGTTGGCGCGGCGATAGCCCTGAAAGTTGGCGGGTGATGCGACCGGCGCGGGATCGCGGGCGTCCACTTCAAACTGATAATCCCGGTCCACGGCATGAAAGCCGATATTGTGTTCATGCACCCAGTCGCCGGGCGCGATGTCCTGGTTGGCAAAGCCGATGATCTGGCCGAACTTCAGCGCCGGCTCGTCCTTTTTGATAGGCCGTACAGAGGCCTTGTGGCCGGGCGGAATCCGGCGCGTGATCTTCACATCGTCCACGATGTCGCCGGGGGACAGGCCGTTCACCGCCACCACGACATTGTCGGTGGGATGAAGACGCAGGAAAGAGGCCATGAATGCTCCCAAAATCCGAAGGAGGTCTTTATAGTCCAAAAAGCCGAACCGGAGAGATCAAAATGAGCCGCCGCCTGTGCTTCGCGCTGGACCTGGTGAACGATGCCGCCAGGATTGCCGAATATGAGACATTCCACGCGCCCGGCGGGGTATGGCCGCAGATCGTGGACGATATACGCGCCCAGGGCATCGAAGGCATGGAGATCTGGCGCACGGGCGATCGGCTTATGATGATCGCCACCGTGGCCGATGATTATCCGCGCGCGCGCGATATCCCGGCCAAATACGACGAATGGGAAGGTTTGATGTGGACCTTCCAGCAGGCCCTGCCCCATGCCGAACCGGGGCAGAAATGGGTGCCGATGAACCGGATTTTCGATCTGGCCGAGCAGAAAGGCGTCACTGACTGATGGCTTGGCTGATTGATCGTCAGCGTCAGTATTTGTTCTGCATGGGATGGGTTGCGGGGACGGCGCCAACAAATGTCGCTTTGCGCCAATAGCAGTCATTCGTCGCTGCAGCAAAATAGGCTGCCACCTCATCCGCTCCGATGGCCTGCTGCACGTCCTAGGCGGTGATATGCCCCGCACAAATCCGCCCCTGCGCTGGACGGTATGGTGAGGGGCGATATTACGGCGCGGCTTCTAAAGAAGCTGCTTGCTTCAAAAAAGAGCCGTACAGGTCATTCCGCGACAACTGGTACGAACCCTGAATATCTGTCTATAAACCCATCTGATTTTGTCTGAGCCATCATTAAACGCGCCGATAACGGCGCCTGGCCTGACGCCTCCAGGAGGGATCATGCAAGCCTTTAATACCGCTCTCAGCGCCGTGGTCGGTCTCGCCGCCGTTATAGGGCTGGCCTTCGCAGCCCCGGCCGACGCCCAGACCCGCGAGGTCATCGTGGGCACACCGGGCTTCACCAACAATGGCGGCCTCGACATCATCACCAAGGCCTTCGAGGCGGAGACCGGCATCAAGGTCACCGTTAAGAGCGGTGGCATGGATCAGGTCATGGGCTTCGCGATCGATGGCTCGGCCGACGCGGTCTTCTTGCCAGCCGACCATATGGACGACGTCACCGCCAAGGGCGCCATCAAGGCCGGCACCCGCAAGCGCATAGGCCGTTCGTACCAAGGCTTGGCAGTCCAGAAGGGCGCAAAAATTCCGGACATTTCTACCAGGGAGAAGTTCATCGCCGCCCTGAAGTCGGCGAACCTTGTCCTCCACTCGCGCTGCAACGGCACGCCCGGTGGTGCGGGCTGCAGCCGCACCTCCTACATGCTGAGCAGCCTGTTCGACCTGCCAGAAATGGCCGGGGTGAAGCATGCTCCGAGCGCCTACGGCGAAGGCGGCGACGCCTTGGCCCGCAATGAGGGCGACATGGCGGTGCAGAACATCAGCCAAATTCTGAAATGGGATAATCTGGTCGTCGTCGGACCGATCCCTGAGGAATACGGCCGCTACCTGGATGCCGTAGCCGCCGTCCCGGCCAAGGCCAGGAACCAAGCGCTCGGCCAGCAGTTCATCGCCTATGCTACACAGCCGGGCACCTTCCCGATCTGGTATTCTCGCGGCATCGACCCGCGCAAGGGCGCCCAGTAAACTTTATTGGCCTGCCGGATATTTTGTGCCAGCGGAATGCGAGAGACTGAAAATTGTGGACCGAATGTCCGCTTTGCGCGGTGGTCTCAACGGGTGGACGCAACACTTTATCTTAGAAGGAAAAGATGGAGTGGCTAGCTATGAGACCACCGCCAGAAGCGGACATTCGAGAAATGGATTTTTTGCAGCGCGAAAGCCACCCTTTTCGGCCCCGCCATCGGCGAATAGATTTGGGTCAAAAGCGGTTATTCAGCCAATGTCCGCCTTGCGCCAATAAGACAAAGCCCACTCCTAAATCGTGTTGCAGCAAGACTGGATCTGAGCGATGGCGACGAGGCTGAGTTGGCGAGGCAGACGCAGGCAAGCCGTGTTTCGCAGCCAGCGTGGCTCAGCTTTCAGCGCAGCTTGCCGCTCAGCTTTTCGATCAAGTCACCAGCCATCACAGGGGCCAGGAAGTGGTCGATCCCAATGTCCGCTATCCGCCGCCAAAACCAGTTATCAACGCACAGCCTCACCGGCGCTTACCGCGCAGCCGGGTCGCCAGTACCTTGTCGACGCGGCGGCCATCCAGATCTATCACCTCAAACCGCCAGCCATCGGTCTCGAAGCTCTCGCCCACATTGGGCAGGCGGCCGAAACCCTGTATCACGAAACCGGCGGCGGTGTGCACCGCGCTGGCATCCTTCAACCGGATGCCAGTGATTTCCACCAGTTCGTCCAGCGGCATCCGGCCCGCCAGCAGCAGCGAGCCATCGTCACGGCGGACCACCGGCCATTCCTGCGGCCCATCCTTGGTAGAGAACTCCCCACGATGATTTTTGGAAATGACAGCAGGAAATGAAGCGGAAAAACGCAACGCCACGCACAGAGGCCGAAATGTTAGCGGGGTAAATCCGTCCCGGCAATTGACCCGGCGTGCGCTTCTGGCAGGTTTTTCAACTAAGCCCACACAAATTCGACTATGTCCGCTTTGGGTCAGATTGATTGATCGGTGTCATGACCGCCACCTCGGCACAGACAAGCCCATCGCCATCACTAGGGGTCTGGTAAGGCAAAGACGTAGAGCGCTTGTCCATTGTTGGGCCGGTTGACCTCCGTCAGCATGGTGATGGGCATATTCTGCGGACTACCTCCGCCGAGGCCTGTGGTGACGGCGAGGTACTGCTTGCCGTCAATGCTGTAGCTGACCGGATATCCCTGGACCGTCGTGCCCAGGCGCGTCTGCCAAAGCAGTTTTCCGGTCTTCACATCAAAGGCCTTGAAACGGCGGTCGTAGTCGCCGACGAAGGCGACGCCGCCGTCAGTCGAAAGCACCGCCGACAAGAATGGCGCCCGCTGCTGGTAAGACCAGACCTCTCGCATCGTCCGGGGGTTATAGGCGGCCAGCTTTCCCAGGTTGCCATCCGTCCCTGGCATCTCGTAGACCTTCATGGTGGCCGCGACGCCCCCATTGCCCTCCAACTTCTCTATCTCTCGGCCCATAAGCTCGGCGCAGCTTTGGCTGAGCGGAATGATCAGCAACTGGGTCGGCGCGTTGAAGCTCATCGCCTGCCAGTTCTTGCCGCCCTCCTGGCTCGGGCAGTGGTTGATCCACTGGTTGGTCTTTTGGTTGATGATGTCGTCGCGATAGGTAGGAAAGCCCGTGATGGGATCGACTTTGGTGAAGACGTTCTGAAGGACGGTTTCCTTGTAGCCGAGGAACTTCCCGGTCACTCGGTCGAGCTTCCAGAGGATTCCGACCTTGCCCATCGTGAACAGGGTTTTCTGGCCGTCGAGATCAAGCAGCACGCGCTCGAATACCTCATCCAGATCCAGCGATTCACCTGGCGCATGCGAGTGATGCCACTTGAGTTCGCCCGTGTCGGGGTTCAGCGCCACTGTCGCGCTGGTGTAAAGCGCAGCTCCGTCAGCGGTCCCGCGACTGGCGCGCAGCCAGGGCTTTGCCTGGGCGATACCCCAGTAGGTCAGGTTCAGCGCCGGGTCGTAGGAGCCGGCGATCCAGGTCTCGCCCCCCGCGCGGAACATGTCGGGGATGTTGTTCCAAGTGTCACCGCCTCGGGCGCCGGCGCGTGCGGTGGTGTAGAACTTCCAGAGCTGCTTGCCGGTGGCGGCGTCATAGCCGCTAATGTAGCAGCCCGTGGGCGCGAAACGGCTGCAGCCCGTCAGTCCGGCGACGACCTTGCCGTTCATTACCATAATGGCGCCGGCGTTGCCGTAGCCTTTGCCACGCTCGCCGACATCGGCGTCCCAGACGACTTTGCCGGTGCGGGTGTCCAGTGCATAGAGGCGGGCGTCGGTGGTGCCGACAAAGACCTTGTCCTCGTAAAGGGAAAGGCTGCGGGTGCCCGAGTAAAGGGACGTGGCCACTGGTCCGATACGGTTTTCCCAAATCAGATCTCCGGTACGTCCGTCCAGGGCCTGGATGGTGTTGCTCGTATTGGACAGGAAGATGATCCCATCATGGACTATCGGAGTGACCTGGCTGGCACCGCCCTCGTTCATCGCCCAGACCCAATGCAGCTTCAGATCCTTCACGTTCTGGGGCGAGATCTGTTTGAGAGGGCTGGAGCTCCAGCCCTCGTAGTTGCGCCGTGCCATCAGCCAGTCACCCGGCGGCGGGTTTCGCAGCATTTCGTCCGTAACTGGACGATAGCCTTTCAGGGTCCCCGATACGGTGAGGCCACTGGTCGCCAGCGGCGGGGTGCTATTGGAGAGGAAGCCACTGATGCCATCACGCGGCCGCGAAGCGGCGGCAGACACCATGGGGATCGCCGGCGCCTGGGCGCGCGTCACCGGGCGGCGCCCCGTGGCGACCGTTCCGATGCGGGTGGCGGAGGTCGTGTCCAATGGCTGCGCGCCGGATGGTGCCCCATTGGCCTGAAGTATGTATGCCACCAGCTGCGCATAAGCCTCGTTGCTGAGGCTGCGTGGCGCGCCTCGGGGCATGGTGCCGTGAGTAAGGGTGTAGATGTCGGCGATGGAGCGGTCGCGCCACGTGCTCATGAAACTGCTGCCGACCAACGGCAAGGCTTCGTTCTGGCCTGCGAGGTCGGGCTGATGGCAGCCCGAGCAGTTCTGTTGATAGATCTTGGCGCCGGCTGCGGCCTGCGCCTCTGTGTATTGTCCTTGAACAACGCCGTTGGCCATGGGCCCCATCGCCAGCAGGCTGACGGTCATGCAAGCTCCGGTCAGGAGAGATCGTTTCGTTATTTGCGATGTCATAAGTACCTCCCGATATCTTGATTTTTTATCGACCGGCAGGACTGGAAACCGGCAGCAGCCATCCCCACAAATGCCCGTCAGGTGCGCCTTCGCTCTGCAACTGGATGTACATCCGGCCGCTGCGCAGCGCTGTTGCCTGGCCTCGTCTGAGCCGCACCGAGCCATTGAGCACGCCTTGTCGACTGCCTGACACTGCCAGTTTGAAGGCCAGCTGTCCGCGTGCGCCGACTGCGATTCCCTGGTGCAGATTCGCGCTCGTCACCGCCGACGGCAGCCCCTCGAACACGCCGCTCAGTGTCAGTGTGTCATTGGTGAGCACCGCCGTGGCGCGGCCAACGCCCGCGAGGGAGTCGCGCGTCAGCAGGTCCATGGCGATAGGCGACAGTCGCGTCTGAAAGTGTTCCTCGCGCGGCGCGGCGAAGGCCAGAGCCGTAACGGCAGTGAGGCCGACCACGGCGCTGAGAGCGGTGTTAAAAATTCGCATGGTCACTCCTGGCCGCGCCACATCAGGATCCGTCATCGACGCGTTTCATGATGGCTCAGACGAAATCAGCTGGGCTTATAGACGGATTTTAGAGTTCGGACCAGTCGTCGCGGAACACACCGGCAAGACAAGGCGCGCCTTCCATGCGGGGTCAGAAGCTGGCGCGATGAATGATCGCTTTGTGCGGTGGTCTCAACGGGTGGACGCAACACTTTATCTTAGAAGGAAAAAATGGAGTGGCTAGCTATGAGACAAGGACCAGGCCGGGGTTTTAGTGCGGCAGAGAAGACGGTAGTCAGGGCAGCTGGCACTTCCAAAATCAGGATTTTTTCCACATAGTGTTTGAGCTTACCGCTCAAGGGGAAGAAAAATGACCGCACCGACTGTTGCCCAAAAAGGCCCCTATACGATCGATGTGGAAAAAGGAAAGACCTATTACTGGTGTCTCTGTGGTCTCAGCAAGAAGCAGCCGCTCTGCGATGGATCGCACAAGGGTACGGACTTAGCTCCCTTGGCGTACGTTGCTGTGGAAACCACGACCGTGGCGATGTGTGGTTGTAAGCACTCAAAGACCAAGCCGCTCTGTGATGGGTCGCACAATTCTCTATAGGTCGCAGCCTATTAACCGCTACTGCTATCACCATCGCGGTATTGATCGGTCGGGCCCATGGCCAAAAATGGGGTTGAAGATCAGACGACAGAATAGATAATGGGCGATGCTAGATAAGGTTTAGTTCCATGTCGCAACCAGTCGTGCAATCACATGCAACAAACTTAAACGTTTTAAGATCCCTCTGGGTCTGGTTTGACCGAACTGCCGAGCGCGTGTTCGAGCCTATTGAGTATCTTTTCTATGTCGCAGTGGTGAAGCAAATTAGCCGGTTGCTCGACCACATTGATCCTTTAAGTCACAGGATCGAAGGCACACTCTTCAAAAAAATTCTGCAGGTTACGATCTTTCCGCTGTTCATGACGGCCACCATCGGAATCGGTTTCAATCTGGTCAAGGGCGGCTATACGAGCCAGACCTTCATTGCATCCATCGGCATGTACTTGATCTATGGCGCAATATGGATGCCGCTTGAGCGGCTGATTCCCTTTAGCAGGAAGTGGCTGAAAAACCCCGATGGGTCGACCGATGTCATGCTGCTGTTCGGCAATAAGATTTGCGGCGACTGGATTATAGTTCCGCTGCAACTGGGGACGATCGCCATCGTAGTGCAGAAGATATCCCCGGCGATTGGACAATCTATTTGGCCGTCGTCTCTCCCTGCCGTGGCGCAGGTATTTTTGCTTTTGGTGATCAACGATTTCTTCCGCTACTGGTACCACCGGTGGATGCATGAAAACAGCTTCATGTGGCGCTGGCACGCCGTTCACCATTCCTCGGAGCGCCTGTACTGGTTCAACGGCACCAGGTCCCACCCGCTTGAAAGACTGGTGAATGGCTTCCTGTGGGCGATCCCGCTCGCCTTCGTAAAGGCGCCTGTCGAAATCGTGTTTGTGACGTACCTGCTGAGCCGTACGATCGGCCGCTTCCAGCATACCAATATGGACGTAATCCTGGGACCCTTTGACTATATTTTCTCGTCGCCGAAAAATCACCGTTATCACCACTCCAAGAACATGCGGGAAGGCAACACCAATTACGGCGGCGACGTCATCATCTGGGATCTTCTATTCGGCACCTTCTATTTGCCAAAAGGCAAACAGCCGAGCGATGATATCGGCATCGGAGACATGCCGAATTATCCGCGGTCGTTCGCCGGCTTGATGTTGGCCCCCTTCAATCACCGCGCTTTGCAGAAACAGACGCAAGCGCCCGTGCAAGCGTCGCAGCCGAGCGACTAATTTGAGTCAGGGTTGATTTGACGGATTTTTGTACTACCAGAGAGAAATTATTAAATCACCGCCGCCAAGCCCAGAGCTGGCAGGCCTGCCGCTCCGAGAGCATGTACTTCTCACAAACTCCCGCAACCGCCTGCCGGCGCCGTTCGGGGCTTACAAGTTTCCCGAGGCAATGTCCTTGAGGACTTGCTTTTCAAGCGACAGGTCGGCAACAAGCCACTTCAGCCGGCCGTTTTCCTTCTCTAGGTCCTTCATCCGCCGGGCCTGGTCCAGGTCAAGTCCGCCATACTCCTTGCGCCAGCGATAGTAGCTCTGGTCCGATATCCCGGCCTCCCGGCACGCAATCGACACCGATTTGCCCTGTGACGTCGTCACTTCTATCTGCCGCGGCAGCGTCACTATCTGCTCCGGCGTCGGTCTCTTCTTCGGCATGTCTAAGCTCCTTTCCAAGCCAATTTCTATCAATTCGCTTGGTACAAAAAGAGCCGGGTAGGTCAAATCCCGGGGATCGGCACGGTCTGTGCCACAGCGCTTGCGGCCTCTGTCACTGGCCCGCATCAGTTCCGGTCCGGACGGCAGTTCGCCGCCTGGCTGGGCCTGACCCCTTTACAGCATTCCAGCGGCGGCAAAGAACGGCTGGGACGGATCTCGAAGATGGGCGACCAGTACCTGCGACGGCTTCTCGTCGTTGGCATGACCTCGCTGATCCGGCGCGCCAAGTACAAGCCCGAAGCCGTCGATCCCTGGCTCGCCGACCTCTTGTCGCGCAAGCCGGCCCGTCTGGTCACCGTCGCGCTTGCCAACAAGGCGGCGCGGGTGGTCTGGGCGATCATGGTGCGCGGCGGCGTTTATCGTATGCCGGCAGGCGTCACGACGCCCGTCTGACGGCATAGCCAGGCGAACACTAATCCAGAGGTTGCGAGGACGATGCGATGTGATGGCGAACCGGTCAGACTGGGGATGAGGACAACCCGCCAAATGTCGAGGGCGTCACAGCCCGATAAGCAGAATGGGACCTTATCCGTGCATACCATCAAGGCCAGCGGTCATGTGCACCGCACCAACAGGCCGAACACAAGACTGCACCCGACCACCACGCCAAACCATCAAATCAACCCTTGCAATGCGGGAGCCATCCACACAGGACATTTGGGACTCCTCCGGCTGCCCGGCGTTCCGCTGAGGGGGCAATCTGCTCCGTGTGCGAGGTCTCCTGTTATTCCAGATTCCGGGCACTCACCTTGTTTTCGGCAGGGCAAAGACATAGACGGCGTGCCCCACCATCGGTCGATTGCGCTCGAAGGCGAACATGCTGTTGGGCCTGACCTGTGGGCTGCCGCCATTATAGCCGGTTGGAACAGCAACGAACTGCTCGCCATTGACCGTGAAGGTGGTGGGGAAACCCGCGGCGGTCGTGCCCAGCCGGGTCTTCCACAAGGTCTTGCCGGTCTTGACGTCGAAGGCCCGGAATGTGCGGTCCCAATCGCCGATAAATCCGACACCGCCTGCCGTGGTCATCGAACTGGTTAGAAAGGGTGCGCGCTGCTGCAAGGTCCAGACCGGCTTGAGGTCTTTCACCCGATAGGCGCTCAGCCGTCCCATATTGCCGTCTGAGCCAGGCGCTTCGTAATTGCCGATCAAGTCGCCCTGCGAGTTCACACAGATCTGCATCAATGGATAGATGATCAAATCTTCGGCGGGAACGTAGCTTGCGGCCGGCCAGTTGTGGCCGCCCGACTGGGCCGGACACGAGGACCGCGACATCCCCGGCTCCGGCTTCAGGATATCCGGGCGATAGGTAGCGCGGCCGGTCTTGCGGTCGATGCGGGTAAAGACATTCTGGAAAACCATCGGGACATAGTCGAGGAACTGCCCCGTGGTGCGATCATACTTCCAGAGAATGCCTGGCTTGCCGGCGCTGAGAAGAAGTTTCTGCGAACCATTGTCCACCAGAATCTTTTCATAGACTTCATCCAGGTCCAGGCCCTCATCCGGCGCTGTCTGATGGTACCATTTGAGCTTGCCGGTATCGACGTCCAGCGCGATGGTGGCGTTGCTGAAGAGCTTGTCGCCGATGCCGTGCCTGCCGGCCTTGGCCTGGCCGGTGCCGAAATAGATCAGCCGAAGCTTGGGATCATAGGTGCCCGCGATCCAGGCATCGGCGCCTGACCGCTCGCCATTGGTCATGTTGCCCCAGGTATCTCCGCCCGGCTCGCCGGTATAGGCGACGGTGGAGAATTTCCAGATCTGGCGGCCGTCCTTGACGTCATAGGCGGCGATGAAGCAGCGGTCCTCCAACGTAGCCTCGTCGCAGACGCCGAGCCCGAGAATGAGCTTGCCATCGGCGATCATCACGCTGCCGATCTTGTCCCGGCCATAATCGGAAATCTTGAATTTCCAGTTGACCTTGCCGGTGCGCGCGTCGAGCGCGTACATGGTGGCGTCGCTGGCGGGATAGAAAAGCTGGTTCCCATACAGCGCCATGGCGCGCGCGGTCGCGTTGACTTGATTTTCCAGCCTGGGCCCCAGCCGGTTTTCCCAGATCAGGTCGCCGGTGGCGGCGTTGAGTGCCTGCACCGTGTTGTTGATGACCGTCGAAACGAACATCACGCCGTCATGCACCAGGGGCGTGATCTGCTGGCGCTCGCCATCCTCCATCGACCACACCCAGCGCAGTTGCAGATTGTGCACATTCCGGGCGTTGATCTGCTTCAGCGGCGAATGGCTCCAGCCGGCATAATTCTGGTAATGCATCAGCCAGTCGGCGGCGGGCGGATTCAGCAACATCTCTTCGGTGACGGGCGTGTATTCTTCGACCGTTCCCGGAAAGGTGACGCCGGTGCCAAGGGGCACGCTGCTCGGGCTGACATAACCCGCATAAGCGTCTCTGCGCTGCGGAATGACGGCGCTGATCGCCACGTCCGTCGCCGGGGTGAGAGCCGTGGTGCCGGCCCTGGCCCCGTTGCTCTTCAGGATATGCGCCACAATCGCGGTGGTTTCGGCCTCGCTCAGGCTGCCGGGATTGTTGAACGGCATAGTTTTCTGGATGCGGGTATGAAGATCGCGCGTGCTGCGCTTTGTCCAAACCTGGGTGAAGCCTGGACCCACCAGGCGGACGGTTTCGCCGCCGCTGTCATGGCAGGCGGCACAGCGGCTGACATAGAGGGGCTGCCCAGCCTGGGCCTGGCCTTCCGTGAAAGGCCCGGCACTGGTTTGCGCAATGGCATGCGACACCCAGATAGCGGCTGCAGCCGCTGCCCCGATGGCGATAGCCGCCCCGGACGCGCGGATGAAAGCCTGGTTCTTGATCATGTCTGCTCCTGTCGGCGATCAGCTATTGTTCTTTTTCGCCGCGCCATCGTCCTGCTCGTCGAGAAGATTGGGGATATACCAGCTACCCAGCTGCGGCACGCCTTGCGGCACCGTCACATGCGCCGGCTGAAACCAGCCCCACAGATTGCCCTTGGGTGCGCTCTGGCTATTGAGCATCACGTATAGCTTTCCGACCTTCAAAGCCGCGACCTGGGCCTGCGTCAGGGTGAATGTGCCGGAAATCTCGCCGCTCTGTGCCTGCACAATCTTGAGATCGCCTATGGCGGGGCCGCCGCCGCCCATCACATTGCCTATATGAAGACGCGCCTCGGTCGCCGGCGAGGACAGGCCGGAGAATTTGCCCTGCAGCGAGAATATGTTGTTGTCGAGCGCGGCCAGGACCGTGCCGCGGCCCTGGACGCTGGCCCCCTGCCGGCCATTCTTCGGGGTCGGCCCGATGTCCGTCTGATAATTTTCGGCTGCAAATGTCGGAGCCGTTGCAAAAAGGATTGCCGCGACGAGCGAAACAATTCTCAAAATCACGATGCCATTCCTCCGGTGAGCTACACGATGCTCGGGGCAAACTTCCAGTTTCTCACCCCATGCAAAGGTATCAGCATGGCGCGCCGATGGATCAACCAGGGGAGAGCCCAAGTTGGATATCCACCACTTTTAAGCACGCTTTTCCATTCGCGCAATTAAGCGCTATCCGAGCCGGCAGCGCTTGTGACGGCACACTTCCCATAGCTTGGCTGCCCCTTAACGTGACCCAAGCGGGTGTCCGCTCCTGGCGCAAACCAGACATTAGCTGTCCAAGCCGTTATCCGCTCAAACAATCGGCCACAGCATCAGGCGGATTTCGCCGCCTGCCGCTTGTTCCACAGGAAGCCGATGACCAGCAGCACCGCCATCGCGATCTGCGCGATCAGGCCTTCGCGGGTGGGATAAAGACCCAGCAGCTCGACGCGCGGGAAGCCCGGCAGCGGATTGACGGCGATAGTGCCCGCCTCCTGCAGCGCCGAGGTGCCCTTGCCGATCAGCACCACTGCCAGCACCGCGATCAGCCAGGAACTGTAGGCAAAGAACTTTCCGATCGGCAGGCGGCGGCTGAAGCGCATCATCACTACGGCGATGACCGCCAGCACGGCAATGGCCGCGCCCGCGCCCGCCAGCACCGAGCCGCCATTGCCCTGGCTCCAGATCGCGGCATAGAAAAGAATGGTCTCGAACACTTCGCGATAGACCACGATGAAAGCCAGCGCGAAGAGGAACCAGGCGGACTGCCGGTTCAGCGCCCGGCCCAGGGTTTCGCGGATATAGCGCTGCCAGGCCTCGGCGCTGCTCTTGCCGTGCATCCAGATTCCCACCCAGAGCAGCACGGCGGCGGCGAACACCGAACCAAAGCCTTCGGTCAATTCGCGGCTGGCGCCGCTGATATTGACCAGCCAGGTCGCCGCCGCCCAGGTCGCCGCGCCGCCCACCAGCGCCGCAACCCAGCCGCCATGGACGTAAGGCAGCACATCGCGGCGATCCGCCTTGTTCAGGAAGGCGATCATGGCGATGACGATCAGAAGCGCTTCCAGGCCTTCGCGCACCAGGATGGTGAAGGCGGCAATGAAGCTGGACATGCCCGACGACTCGCTGGGCGCCAGCACGATTTCGGCCTGGGCGAACAGGGCGTCCAGGGCGGCGATCTGGCCGCGCACCGTTTCAACCGGTTCGCCCCTGGCGATGCCGGCGCGCAGATTGGCCATGGCGCCTTCGATGCGGACCATCAGGGCATGGTCGCGGGCCGACAGTGTGGGTTCGACCGGCTCGAAGCCATCGAGATAGGCGGACAGGGCCAGATCGTTGGCGGCCCGGTGGTCCTGGCGCTGATAGGCGGCCAGGGCTTCGTCGAGGCGTCCGCGCGCGACGGTCAGCGCGCCGCTGGTGCGCTCAGCTGCGATCGCTTCGGGATGGCGGCGCAGATAGGCGACGACAGACTTGGCCTTGTCCTCGCCCAGGCCGGCGGCAAGGACGGCGGGGGTGGTGCCGACCAGCTTTTCCAGACTCATGCCGGTGCGCAGGGCGGCGTCGGCTTTCCATATCCGTTCGCCTTCGCCGCCATTGGGATAGGCCAGCGATCCGGCATAGAAGGCCAGCGCCCAGCGGTCCTGGGGCGGCAGTTCGGCAAAGCTGCGCATGCTGGTGCCGTCGAGCCCCTGCTCGATCACCTGAAAGAGCCCGAACAGGCTGCGTTCACGGGCGCGGCTTTCGTCGTTGAAATCAATCGGCGGCGGGTCCAGGCCGACGGAGTCCGGCCCCTTGCCGTCGCCGGTTGCGCCATGACAGGCGGCGCAATGTTGGGCGTACAGCCCCTGGCCGCGCGCCAGGTCGGGGGCGGCGCTGGGCGCCAGCGGCACGGGATAGGCCTTGATCAGATCGGCGGCGGCGGCGCGGGCGGCGATGGCGATGGCCTCGGGTGGTTTCTTGCCCGCGATCAGCTGCTCCAGCGCGACGGCTTTCTGTTGCAAGCCCAGCTTGGCGGAGGTGACCGGCAGAAGCGCGATGCGTTCACGGGCCGACCTGGAGAATTCGGTCATCTCCTGATACTCGCCCGGATTGACCACCTGGCCGTCCTTCACCGCCTCGCGATAGTCCACCGCGATATAGTCCAGCAGTCGCCATATGGTCTGGGCCGGGGCGGTCTGGGCGCTGGCCGGGGCGCTATTAAAGAGGGAAGCGGCCAGCAGGACGGCAAGCAACAGGGCGCGGGAGAACATCGACCAATGACTTTCTTGCGAATTGTTCGCAGTTTGTAGCCATGCCGGGCGGTGAAGTCGAGGGCGGGTTTTTGGTCGGCCACAAACAAAAAGGGCGGCTGAGAAGCCGCCCTTTTTCATTCTTGTCTAGATCCCCTTCCCTCGGTGCTGATCGCACCTCGCAGGGGATGACACGCTTCGCGCGTCAGTTCGACTGGCGGCGCAGGAAAGCAGGTATTTCAAACTGCTCGTCGCGCTTGTGATCGTGGAACAGGTCGTCGTCCTTGGCGCGCGGCGCTTCGGACTGCGGCATAGGTGTGGCGGTGGCGCGCTGCTGCACGGGCGCTGCCATGCGCGGTTCCGGCGCCGGCTCGGCGCGGCTTTCCGCCGTCTTCTTGCGGCCGAAGAAACCCCAGCCGCTTTTCTTTTCGGCGGCGGGCGGCTGGACGGCCATCGGCTGCTGCTCCAGCGGACGATAGGTTTCGGTGGCGGGATATTTCGCCATCCCGGCTTCCGTGACTTCCGGCGCATCGGCACCGCCCAGGATGTAATCCTCGGCCGGGCTCTTGTCGGCGCCGATTTCCTGCGCCAGCGCGTTCATGGTGGCATGCACCGGATTGACATACGGCGCGGACGCCGCCGCCGGCATCGGCGCATAGGCCGGAGCTTTGGTCCCGTAAGGCGGGGTGGGATCGGCCACCCGCGCCGGCGATTTCAGGTTCAGGTGCGGGTGGAGTGTGCGCACCTTCTCGCCCGGCAGCGGCATGCGCATCTGGTCGGCATCGATGCCGGTGGCGACCACCGAGACGCGAATGCGTCCTTCCATGTCGTCCAGGATGGTGTTGCCGAAGATGATGTTGGCGTCGGGGTCGACTTCCGAGCGGATGCGGTTGGCGGCCTGCTCGACTTCGAACAGCATCAGGTCCGGACCACCGGTGATATTGATCAGGACGCCCTTGGCGCCCTTCATCGTGACATCGTCCAGCAGCGGGTTGGAGATCGCCATGTCGGCGGCCCGCATGGCGCGGTCTTCGCCTTCGGCTTCGCCTGTGCCCATCATCGCCTTGCCCATCTCGGAGATCACCGACTTGATGTCGGCAAAATCCAGGTTGATGAGGCCAGGCATCACAATGAGATCGGTGACGCCGCGCACGCCGGCATGCAGCACCTCGTCGGCCATGGCGAAGGCCTGGGCCATGGTGGTGCGCTCGTTGGCGACGCGGAACAGGTTCTGGTTGGGAATGACGATCAGGGTATGGACGAACTGCTGCAGCTCGGTGATGCCGCGCTCGGCCACCCGCATGCGGCGGTCGCCTTCCAGGCTGAAAGGCTTGGTCACGACGCCCACAGTCAGGATGCCCGCTTCGCGCACCGCGCGTGCGATCACCGGCGCGGCGCCGGTGCCGGTGCCGCCGCCCATGCCGGCGGCGATGAACACCATGTGCGCGCCGGAAAGCTGTTCCATGATCTCGGCCATGGATTCCTCGGCGCCCGCGCGGCCAACTTCAGGCTGCGCGCCCGCCCCTAACCCTTCGGTGGTCGCCACGCCGAGCTGGATGCGGCGGGTGGCCTTGGACTGGGCCAGGGCCTGGGCGTCGGTGTTGGCGACGACAAAGTCGACACCTTCCAGCCCGGCCTCGATCATGTTGTTGACGGCATTGCCGCCGGCGCCGCCGACACCGAGCACGGTGATGCGGGGCCGCAATTCCTTGCTCTCGGGGATTTTCAGGTTGATCGCCATCTTAATTTCTCCTCAGTGAGTGGGACATGTATCGATCACCTTGCGGTACGCCAGGATTCCCAACTGATTCGCTGTTATATTGTTGAATCATTAGAGCCACCGGCGGGTCAACCGCCCCAGCCAGCTTTCGCCTTTGGCCTGGGTGGTGCCCATTGCAAGATCGGGATTCAAAAGTTCGGGCGGCATGGTCGCCCCGGCCATCATCAGGCCGATGGCGGTGGCATAGTCCGGGCCCGCCGACGCCGCCGCCAGGCCTGAAAAAGCCTGCGGCCGGCCGATGCGGACCTGCTTGTTAAGAATTCGGGCAGCCAGTTCGCGGGTGCCGGCCAGCTGGCATGCCCCGCCGGTCAGCACGGCGCGGCGGCCAGCCGCCACGTCGAAGCCCGAAGCGCGCAGGCGGGTCTGGACCTCGCCGAAAATCTCCTCCAGCCGGGCCTGGATGATGCGGGTGAGCATGGAGCGCGGCAGGCGCAGGGCGGAATCGTCGCCCTCCTCGCCCATCTGGGCGACGGCGACGACATCGGAACCGCCGTCCATCTCGCCCATCGCCGCGCCATACAGGGTCTTGGTGCGCTCGGCGGCGGCCAGGGGCGCGGCCAGCATCCGGGCGATGTCGCTGGTGACGGCGAAGCCGCCCATCGGCACGACATCGGCATGGACCAGATGGCCTTCCAGGAAGACGGCGATGGAAGTCGTGCCGCCACCCATGTCGATCACCGTGGCGCCGATCTGCTTTTCGTCCTCGGTTAGGGTGGACAGGCCCGATGCATAGGCGCCGAACTGGGTGCCGATGACATTGAGATGGCAGCGTTCTACCGCCAGCTTGAGATTCTGCAGCGGGCTGGGCTTGACCGCCACGGCATGCATGGAGACGCCGATGCGCTGGCAGAACATGCCGGACGGGTTCTTCACCCCGCGCGCTTCATCCACCACATAGGCGGTGGGTGCGCTCTGGATAACCTCATGGCCTTCCAGCTTGGCCCGCGCCCGGCCATCATTGAGCAGCACGCGCAGGTGATCGTCGGAAACCAAAGCGCCGTTCAGCGACATCACGGCCCGGCTGGTCACCGAGACCGGCTGGCCGCAATTGACGCTGATCAGCACATTCTGGATGCGGGCATCGGCCATGTTCTCGGCGGCGGCCACACAGTCGCGAATGGATTCCTCGGCCTGGTCCAGGCTGGTGATGGTGCCCGCTTTAAGGCCGGAGGATTCCCGCAAGCTGCTGCCCAGCAGCTTCAGCGAGCCGGCTTCGGCCTGGCCGATGACGCAGACGATCTTGGAGGTGCCGACATCCAGCGCCGCGACAAGCCCGGTGCGGTAGGCGGGGATTTCATTGTTCACGCGCAAGAGCAACGTCTGGTTCATGTCTCTTTGCCCCTCTCAACGTCTTTTTTCTCGCCGCTTCGCAGCATGAAGAAATAATGGCTTGGCGAACGCAGGTCGATTTCGGTCACATCGCGCTCCAGGATTCCGTTGTCGATGATCAGATGCTCCAGCGCGGCGAGCTGCTTGTCCCAGCCCGCTTCCGGCAGCTTGACCACAACGCCATCGTCGAGGATCAGGTTCCAGCGCCGCGAGGAGACGCGCGCGAAGGCGGCGGTGCGCGCCGCGGTGGCGCGATGGGATTTCACCGCATCCACCAGCTCGGCGGCGCTTTGCGGGGCGCCCGCGCCCAGCAGCTTGGGCAGGCGGCGGAATTTCTCGACGTCGCGGGTGGTGATGACGGCGCCGTTGCGCTCCACCACCGCGATGGGGGCCTCGCCCCTGGCATTGGGCGGCAACTGCCACAGCGCGAAGGGGCGCTTTTCCACCAGGGTGACGAAGATGGCGTCGGGATAGCGGCGATGCACTTCGGCGGATGCGATCCAGTCCAGATGCGCCAAGCGATTGCGCGCCCCGAACAGGTCGGCGCTGAAGATCGACTGGCCGGGCTGCATCGCCAGCACTTCCAGGATCTGCTTGTAGGGCGTGCGGCGGTTGCCGGTGATATGGATTTCCGAAATGCCGAAACCGGCATGGGCCAGAACCCCACTGACACCATTGTCGATGGCGCGCGTGGTGCGGCCGATCACGCCGCTGGCGAACAAAGCGGCCAGCAGCGCCAGCACCACGGCCAGGCCCGTCATCGCCATCATGGGACGGTCGGCGAAAAAGGCGAAGCGCGGCATCAGCCGCTTGAAGAAGCCGTGGGCCTTGTCGCGGCGGGCGGTGCCGGGCTGCACCTTGGGCAGGTCGTGGCTGGCACGCAGCTTGGCGGGGGCGCGGGTGGCGCGGACAGGGCCACGGGCTTTGCGTTCCACATTCAGCGATCGCATGACGCGTCCTCCACCATCCAGCGGCACAATTTTGCGTAAGACATGCCGAGATAAGCCGCCTGTTCCGGCACCAGCGAGGTCGGCGTCATGCCCGGCTGGGTGTTGGTTTCCAGCAGGATCAGGCGCGGTTTGCCCCCATTTGCAACAGTGGTGTCGTCGTAACGGAAATCGGTACGGCTGACGCCGCGGCAGCCCAGCGCCTTGTGGGCGATTACCGACATTTCCATGCAGTCCCTGGCCACCGAATCCGGCACTTGCGCCGGCAGCACATGTTTGGAGCCGCCGGGGGCGTATTTGGCTTCGTAGTCATAAAATTCCAGCTCGGTGGTGATCTCGGTGACGCACAGCGGTCTCTCTTTGCCGAACTGATTGGCGCCTATCACGCTGACAGTGAGCTCGCGGCCCGGCACGAATTCCTCCACCATCATTTCGCTGGAGATGGTCCATTCGTCGGCCACCAGTGCGGCGGGCGGGCGGTTGTCGCCCTTGCGCACAATGAAGATGCCGACGCTGGAGCCTTCATTGACCGGCTTGACCACATAGGGCGGCTCCATCATGTGGCGCGCGCCGGCTTCGCGGCGGTCGCAGACGATGGACTTGACCACCGGCAGGCCGGCAGCGCGGTAGATATCCTTGGTGCGTTCCTTGTGCATCGCCAGCGCCGAGGCCAGCACGCCGGAATGGGTGTAGGGCAGGCGCATCCATTCCAGAATCCCTTGCACCGTGCCGTCCTCGCCGAAGCGGCCATGAAGCGCGTTGAACACGGCATCGGGCTTGGCGGCACGCAGCTGGTATTGCAGGTCGTCGGCGGGATCGACTTCCACCGCGTCGAAACCTTCTTCCTTCAGCGCCTGCATCACGCCACGGCCCGACGACAGAGACACGTCGCGCTCGACGGAACGTCCGCCCATCAGCACGGCGATGCGCTTGAAGTTGCTCATGCAACCCCCACGCGCTTGATTTCCCAGTCCAGGGTGACGCCGGATTTTTCCTTCACGCGCTTGCGCACTTCTTCGCCCAGAGATTCAAGGTCGGCGGCAGTGGCATCGCCGGTGTTGATCAGGAAGTTGGTGTGCTTTTCCGAAACCTGCGCCCCGCCAATTTTCAGGCCACGGCAACCGGCTTCGTCCACCAGCTGCCAGGCCTTGTGGCCGGGCGGATTCTTGAAGGTAGAACCGCCGGTCTTTGACTTGATCGGCTGGGCGGCTTCGCGGTTGGCGGACAATTCTTCCATGCGAGCGCGGATGGCGGCGGGTTGGTCCGGCGTGCCTTCAAACACCGCCTCGATGAAGATCAGGCCATCACGCGCGCCCTGTGCCTTGCGATAGACGAAATCCATATGTTGCAAAGAAAGCCTGATTTTATTGCCTTTTTCATCGATGGCGGTGGCTTCGACAAAAATGTCCTTGATCTCGCGCCCATAGCAGCCGGCATTCATTTTCAGGGCGCCGCCGATGGTGCCGGGCACGCCGCGCAAAAATTCCAGGCCGGCGATGCCGGCATCGCACGCCGCGCGCGCCACCGCGCCATCCAAAGCCGCAGCGCCGACGCGCACCTTCATGCCATCAATCTCGATCTTGCCGAAGGCCGAGGACAGCCGCACCACCGCGCCGGGAATGCCGCCATCGCGCACCAGCAGGTTGGAGCCGACGCCGATCACCGAGACGCGCAAATCTTCCGGTTTGGCCGCGATGAAAGCCGCCAGATCGTCGGCATCGGCGGGACGGAACAGCACTTCGGCGGGACCACCGGCGCGGAACCAGACCAGGTCTTTCAGCGGCGCATCGCGGGTGACGGAGCCGCGCACTGGCGGCAAGCTATCGCAGGGCCTTGTCATCATCACGTCAGGCCCTCCAGCTTTTTCGGGAGGTTGTACATCCAGCCGGTGATGGAGCCGGCGCCGGTGCCGATGATGGCCGCGCCCGGCTTGACATAGGGCGCGACGGCGGCGGCGAGATCGTCTTCGCCGTCGATGGTGATGACGTTGCGATGACCATGGGCGCGCAACGCCTCGGCATAGGAATCGCGGCTGATGCCCTCGATGGGCGGTTCGCCCGCGGCATAGACCGGCGCAATAATCGCCACATCGGCGTCATTCAGGCAGGTGGCGAACTGTTCAAACGTATCACGCAGCCGGGTGTAGCGATGCGGCTGCACCACCGCCACGATGGTGCCTTTATAGGCCTGGCGGGCGGCGCGCATAGCGGCGGCGATCTTGAAGGGATTGTGGGCGTAGTCGTCGATGATGGCGGCGCCATTCACCTCGCCCACCTTGGTGAAGCGGCGCCTGACGCCGCGAAATTCCGCCAGCGCCTTCGCAATCACCGCATCGGCCACGCCCAGCTGGCGCGCCACCACAATGGCGGCCAGGGCATTCTGCACATTATGCTCGCCCGGCATGGGCAGGCACACGCCGTCCATGCGCTCTTCGCTATTCTTGCGGCGGTCAGTGAAGACGCAATCGAAATGTGACACGCCTTCCGAGAAAGACACATTCACCGCCCGGGCATCGGCCTGGGGCGAGAAGCCATAGGTGATCATGCGGCGGTCGGTGATGCGGCCCACCATCGCCTGCACTTCGGGATGGTCGATGCACAGCACCGCGAAACCGTAGAACGGCACATTCTCGACGAAGCGCTGGAAGGCGTCGCGCATATTGTCGAAGGTGCCGTAGAAATCCAGGTGATCGGGGTCTTCGTTGGTCACCACCGCCACGGTGGCAGGCAGGCGAAGGAAAGTGCCGTCGCTTTCATCGGCCTCGACAACAACCCATTCGCCCGCGCCCAGCCGGGCGTTGGTGCCATAGGCATTGATGATGCCGCCATTGACCACGGTGGGGTCCATGCCGCCCGCGTCCAGCAGGCAAGCCACCAGCGTGGTGGTGGTGGTCTTGCCGTTGGTGCCGGCGATGGAGATGCAGGAGCGCAGACGCATGATCTCGGCCAGCATCTCGGCGCGGCGCACCAAGGGCAGGCTCAGGGCGCGGGCGGCGTCGAACTCGACATTGCCCGGCTTGACGGCGGAGGAATAGACCACCGCGTCGACGTCCTTGAGATTGTCGGCGTTGTGGCCGATATGGACCTTGATGCCCAGGCTGATCAGCCGCTTGACGTTGGCATTCTCGGCGGCGTCGCTGCCCTGAACCTTGTAGCCCAGATTGTGCATGATCTCGGCGATGCCGCTCATGCCGATGCCGCCGATGCCGATGAAATGAATGGCGCCAATGCCCAGCGGCACGCGGGTGGTGACGGGAGTCGCCATCAGGCAGCCTCTCTTTTATCGGAAGAGGGGCCGGCAAGTTCTTCCACCACATCGGCCAGTTTTTCGGCGGCGCGCGGGGTCGCCAAAGCGTGCGCCTTGGCGGCGCGGCGGGCCAGCGCCATGGGATCGGCGAAAATCTTGATGAGCATCTGGGCCAATGAATCCGGGGTTAAATCACCTTGCTTGACCCGCCAGCCGGCCTCAGCCCTGGCTAGTATGTCGGCATTGGGAGTCTGGTTGTCGTCCAGCGCACCGGGCAGCGGCACCAGGATGGCGGGGCGGCCGATGGCCATCAACTCGGCGACGGTGCCGGCGCCGGCGCGGGCGATCACCAGATGGGTTTCGGCCATGCGCCTGGGAAGATCGGGGAAGAAGGTGTCCAGATGGGCGCGGATCTCGGCATTGCGATAGATGGTGCGCACGTTTTCAATGTCTTCGGGGCGGCATTGCTGCACCACCGACAGGCGCAGTTTCAGCTCATGCGGCAGGCGGGTCAGCGCGGCCGGCACGATCTCGCTGAGGGCACGGGCGCCCTGGCTGCCGCCGAACACCAGCAGGCGCAGCGGGCCGCCGGCCTCGGTCACATTATAGGGTGTACCCCACAGCGCCTCGACTTCGGGGCGCAGCGGATTGCCGGTCAGCACGATCTTGGCGCTATCTGTGGGCGCGAAGCGGGCGATGGGGAAGGCGGCAGCCACCACCTTGACCCGGTTCATCACCAGACGGTTGGCGCGGCCGACCACGGCATTCTGCTCGATGATGGCGGTGGGCAGGCGCAGCAGTGTGGCCGCCAGCATCACCGGTACGCTGGGATAGCCGCCAAAGCCGATCACTGCGGCGGGCTTGAGCTTCATCAGCCGCGCCAGCGCCACGGCGATGCCAGCGGCGATCTTGAAGGGCGCGGTAATGGCATTGAAGGGCGAGGACGGCACGGTCTGGATGTGTGCGCCGGGAAACTGGGTGGCGTAATGGGCAAAGCGGGCGTCGGTCATCACCATGATGCTGCGGCCGCGCTTAATCAGTTCGCGGCTGAGCGCCTCGGCGGGGAACAGATGCCCGCCGGTTCCTCCTGCGGAAAGCACAATGACACTCATGCCCGCACCATGAAGAAGGTAGGATCGTCGCGGGTGAGACCCTTGGGGCGCTGGCGCGTCACCGCCAGGGCAAAGCCCATGGTCAGCGCCACTGCGAAAAGCGACGAGCCGCCATAGGAAATGAAGGGCAAGGTCATGCCCTTGGCCGGCAGCAGCGACACTGCCACGCCCATATTGATGAAGGCCTGCACAGCAGTAACCAGCGCCAGGCCGGCGCCCGCCAGCTGCGCGAAGGGATCGCGCGCCGCCGCCGAACGCAGCAGCAGCCGCACCGTCAGCACGCAGAAAGTGAGGGCGATCAGGCCGCAGAGCAGGAAGCCGAACTCCTCGCCCGCCACCGCGAAGATGAAATCCGAATGCACGTCGGGAATGCGATATTTGACCGTGCCCGCGCCGGGACCGACGCCGGTCAATCCCCCATGGGCAAAAGCCTTCAGCGCCAGCCCGGCCTGATAGCCGGTTTCGGAATGGCCCAGATACTGGTCCACCCGGCGATGGACGTGCGGGAAAATCTCATAGGCGAGGAAGCCCAGCGCGCCGACGGCGCCAATGCCCGCCGCGACCCACACAAAGGACATGCCCCAGAAGAACAGCATGCCGCCCCACAGGCACAGCAGAAGGCCGGTCTGGCCGACATCGGGCTGCTTGAGCAGGATCAGAAGCGCGGGCAGCAGCAGCAGGAACGTCACCAGCGGCTTGGGCATCGCCAGCGGCTGGCGGTCGGCCAGCACGGCGGCGGCCAGGATGGCGAAACTGGGCTTGAGGAATTCCGACGGCTGCAGATGAAAGGCGCCGAAATCCAGTTCGCGCTTGGCGCCCAGAAGGTCGGCGCCGATGAACAGCACCAGGAACGACCCGATCAGGGCGCCGGCAAAGGTCACCGCCGCGGCGATGCGAATCTGGCGCAGGGTCAGCAGCGACACGCTACACAGGATGCCGATGGCCAGGACCGCGAACATCACCTGCCGGGCGGTGTAGCGGAAATCGCCCGCCGACATCGGGCCGCCGGTGGTGGCCGGGCTGGCGGCGAAGGCCAGCATCAAGCCGATGCCCGCCAGGGTCAGCATGCAGAGCAGTGCAACGCGGTCCACGGTGAACCACCAGTTGGCGAAGCCCGACTTGTCGGCGCGGTTCATCATGACGCCCCCTTCATGTCGCGCGGCAGCTTGGCCACGGCGGCGCGGAAGGCATCGCCGCGCTGCTCAAAATCCTTGAACTGGTCGTAGGAGGCGCAGGCCGGCGACAGCAGCACCACGGGCGCGGGCGCGGCCGACGCGATGGCGTCACGGGCGGCGGCTTCCACTGCCTTGTCCAGGGTGCCGGACATTTCATACGGCGCCTTGCCATCCAGGGTGCGGGCGAAATGCGGCGCGGCCTCGCCGATCAGATAGGCCTTGCGGATGCGGGGGAAGAAGGCGCCGAGGTTCTCGATGCCGCCGTCCTTGGGCTTGCCGCCCGCGATCCAGAAAATATCGGGATAGACCGCCAGCGCCTTGGCGGTGGCATCGGCATTGGTCGCCTTGGAGTCGTTGATAAAGACCGCCTTGCCGGCATGGCCAACATCTTCCATCCGGTGCGCCAGGCCCGGGAAGCTGGCGATGGCGGCGGTGATCTGGCGTGCGTCACTGATGAAGGGCTTCACGGCGCCAAAAGCCAGCGCCGCATTCTGCCAATTGTGCACGCCCGGCAGATGGGCGGCATCGGCCATGTCCATGACCTTGATGGCGCGGCCACCCAGCGCGTCGTAGAGCACGCCATCGACCACGAACAGGCCACGGCCCAGCACTTTGCCCACCGATACTGGATAGGCCGCCGCGCCAGATTTGTTTTTGGCGATGGCGGAAAGCTGGGTGAAGATGGACGAGGAATAATCGTCGTCCACCCCGATCACCACCTGGCCATCCTTGGCGGTCTGGCGCAGCAGCCGCGCCTTGATGGCGGCGTAATTGTCCATGCTGCCATGGCGGTCAATATGATCGGGCGACAGGTTGGACAGCAGCGTCACGTCGGGCTTCAGCCCCGGCGCCAGGTCGATCTGGAAGCTGGACATTTCCAGCACATAGATGGTTTTCGATCCCGGCAAGGCCAGTTCCAGCACCGACTTGCCGATATTGCCGCCGATCTGGGCGTCGAAGCCGCAGGCGTTCAATATGTGTCCCACCAACGCGGTGGTGGTGGATTTGCCGTTGGTGCCAGTGATGGCGATCACCGGGGCCTTGCCCGCTGCGCCCGGACCCACTCCATTTGAGTCAGGACGGATTTCGCGGGCGAAGAGTTCGACGTCTCCGATAACGGGTACTTTCGCGGCATTGGCATGTTCGACCACGCCATGCGGCTTGGGATGGGTCAGCGGCACGCCCGGCGACAGGACCAAAGCGGCGATCTTTTCCCACGGCCATTCACGCCAGGGCATGATCTCGGCGCCTTCCTGGCCGCCCAGGTCGCGCGCGGCGCTGTCGTCGTCCCAGGCAATGACGTTGGTGCCGCCGGCCACCAGCGAACGCACCGCGCCAAGCCCGGTGCGGGCCAGGCCGAAGACGGCGACGGTTTTGCTGGCAAAGGCGCGGCTGGCGATCATTTGTTCACCGCAGCTTCAGGGTTGCGAGGCCCAGCAGGGCCAGCACCACCGCCACGATCCAGAAGCGGATCACGATGGTGGGCTCGGTCCAGCCAAGCTGCTCGTAGTGATGATGGATCGGCGCCATGCGGAAGACCCGCTTGCCGGTCAGCTTGAAGGACACGACCTGCACGATCACCGAAACGGTCTCGACCACGAACAGGCCGCCCACCAGCGCCAGCACGATCTCGTGCTTGACGGCGACGGCGACGACACCGAGCGCGCCACCAAGCGGCAATGACCCCGTATCGCCCATGAAGATGGCGGCGGGCGGCGCGTTGTACCAGAGAAAGCCCAGGCCCGCGCCCACCAGCGCCGCCAGGAACACCGCCAGCTCGCCGGTATAGGCGACATAGGGAATCTGCAGGTAAGCCGAGAAGACCTCGTTGCCCACCAGATAGACGATCAGGGTGAAGGTGGCGGCGGCGATCATCACCGGCACGATGGCGAGGCCATCGAGGCCATCGGTGAAGTTCACCGCATTGGCGGCACCGGCGATGACAAAGCCGCCCACCACCAGGAAGAACAATCCGAACGGCAGCAGCACGGTTTTCAGGAACGGCACTGTCAGCACGCCCGCCAGGTCGGGCGCCTGGGCCTGCATGATCAGCCAGGTGGCCAGCGCCGCGACGGCAAACTCGATCAGCAGCCGCGACCGGCTGGTCAGCCCGTCGGAGGTGCGCTTGGTCACCTTGTAATAGTCGTCGAGGAATCCCAGCAGGCCGAAGGCGCCGGTGACCAGCAGCGCGATCCAGACATAGGGATTGGAGAGGTTGGCCCACAGCAATGTGGCGCCGATCCAGGGGATCAGGATCAGGATGCCGCCCATGGTGGGGGTGCCGGCCTTTTCGATGATGTGGCGGGCCGGACCATCGGCGCGGATGGGCTGGCCCTTGCCCTGCTTGACCTTGAGCCAGCGGATCAGCATCGGGTTGATCAGGAAGGCGATCATCAGCGCCGTCACCACCGCTGCGCCGGAGCGGAAGGTGAGATATTTGAACAGGCGGAAGAAGGCGAGTTCTTCAGTCTGGGTGAGAAGCGACAAATAGTAAAGCATCTCAACCCGCCCCCTTCAGTGCTTCGATGATCAGCGACATTTTTGCCCCGTTCGAGCCTTTGACCAGCACGGTGTCGCCGGGCTTCACGGCGGCCTTCACCTGCTGCGCCAGCAAGGCGGAGGTTTGCGCGTAAGCGCCGCGACGCGATGCGGGCAACGCATCCCACAGCGCCTTCATCTGCGCACCGCAGGCGAACACCAGATCAACTTTGTTGGCTTCAACTGGCGCGACGAGGCCTGCGTGATGCTTGAGGCCACCCTCGCCCATTTCCAGCATATCGCCCAGCACCGCAATCTTGCGGTTCTTTGCATTTCCAAGCAGCGCCAAGGCTGCCGCCATGGAGGCGGGGTTGGCGTTATAGCTTTCGTCGATCACCGAAATGCCGTTCGCGTCGAAGCGCGCGCCCCGGCCCTTGAGGGCGGTAAAATCTTTCAACGCCGCGGCGGCGTTCAGCACATCGCCTTCCAGCAGCGCCACGGCGGCCAGCGCGCCCACCACATTCTGTGCGATATGGGCGCCGGGCGCGCCGACATAACAGTCCACGGCAACGCCCAGTATGTCGGCCTTGACCCGCATGCCGTCGCCATCAGGCGTAAAAGAAATGAGTTTGGCATCACCGGTGGTGCCAAAGCTGACGATCCGAGACACCTTCGCCTGTTTGGCGCGCAATGTGAGACGGCCGGCATAGGGCGAATCCGACGGGATCAGGGCCGCGCCGCCAGTCTCGACGCCTTCAAAGATTTCCGACTTGGCGTCGGCGATGGCCTCGCAGCTGCCGAAGAATTCCAGATGGGCGGGGGCGATGGTGGTGACCAGCGCCACATGCGGGCGCACAAAGCTCACCAGATTGCGCAGCTCGCCGAAATGATTCATCCCCACTTCAAAGATGCCGTATCCGGTATCGCGCGGCAGCGCGGCCAGGCTCAGCGGCACGCCCCAGTGATTGTTGTGGCTGGCGGCGCTGGCATGGGTGCGGCCCAGAGCATTGCAGGCCAGGCGCAATATTTCCTTGGTGGTGGTCTTTCCGGCGCTGCCGGTGACCGCCAGGATTTTGGCATTGCTGCGGGCCCTTGCGGCGCGCGCCAGGTCTTCCAGCCCGCGCTGGGTGTGGGCCACGGTCAAAAGCGGCCCCGTCACGCCATCCAGCGTGTGCGTCACCAAGGCCGCGCCGGCCTTGGCCTCGAACGCCGCCTGCACGAAATCATGGCCGTCGCGATTATCGCCCTGCAACGCCACGAACAGATCGCCTGCATTCAGGGTGCGTGTGTCAATCGAAAGCCCGGAGACTTCAAAGGCGCGGCTGGCCTCGCCCAAGGTGGCGGCTTCGGCTTCAAGGTGCGTCCACAGGCTCATGCCGCGCGCCCCCCAACCGCCAGCGCCGCCGTCAGCGCCTGCTGCCGGTCCGAGAAGGGATACACCTCACCCTTTATATACTGACCGGTCTCATGGCCCTTGCCGGCGATCACCAGCACGTCGCCGGCTTTCAGGTCCGCCACGGCGGCACGGATGGCATCGGCGCGGTCGCCGATTTCGCGCGCGCCCTTGGCGGCGGCCATGATCTCGGCGCGAATCGTGGCGGCGTCTTCGGTGCGGGGATTGTCGTCGGTGACGATCACGTCATCGGCCAGTTTCAAGGCTATCGCGCCCATCAGCGGACGCTTGCCCTTGTCGCGGTCACCGCCGCAGCCGAACACCACATGCAACCGGTTCGCTGTGTGCGGCCGCAGCGCCTGCAGCACCTTTTCCAGGCTGTCCGGGGTGTGGGCGTAATCGACATAGATCGGGGCGCCCTTGGCGGCGAAGGCGACCTTCTCCATCCGTCCCGGCGCGCCCTTGAGATGTTCCAGCGCCGCGAAAACCTTGCCGGCATCCTCACCAAGCCCGATAGCCAGCCCCGCAGCGACCAGTGCATTGGAGGCCTGGAAGTCGCCGGCCTGCGGCAGTTCGACGTAAAAAATCTGGCCCTGGTAATGCAGGGTCAGCGCCTGGGCGCCGCCACGGTCCTCGCGCCGGTCGAGATGAATGGTGTCACCCTTGCGACCCACGGTCATCAGCTTCAGCCCCCGCGCCTTGGCGGCGGCGATGAACGCGTCAGCATGCTCGGCATCGGCATTGACCACTGCCACACCACCCTTCTGCACCACCTCGCTGAACAGCCGCAGCTTGGCGGCGAGGTAATCCTCGAAGGTGGAATGATAATCCATATGGTCGCGGGTGATGTTGGTGAAGCCGCAGGCCGAGATCACCACGCCGTCGAGCCGGTGCTGGTCGAGGCCGTGGCTGGACGCCTCGATGGCGAGATGCTCCACGCCATCAGTCTTCAGCCTGGCCAGCAGATCATGAATTTCCACCGGATCGGGCGTGGTGTGCGAAAGCGGAATGGCGCCGTTCGGACCAACCACACCGACAGTGCCCAGGCTGGCGGCGGGCTTGCCCAGGGCTGTCCAGATTTCGCGCAGGAAGGCGACGATGGAGGATTTGCCCTTGGTGCCGGTGACGGCGGCGACGGTGTCCGGCTGGGCGTCGAAAAAGGCGGCGGCATAGCGCGCCAGGCCAAGGCGCGGATTTTCATCGGCGATGAATTTTACGCCCAGCGCCGCGACTTCCTCCGCCAGTTCCGGCGCACCCAGGACCGCGACAGCGCCGCGCGCCACCGCGTCTTTCACAAATTTGGCGCCATCGGTCTTTGTTCCCGCAAGCGCGGCGAAGAGATAGCCCGGCTTCACCTTGCGGCTGTCGCTGGCCAAACCCGTCAAACCAAGACCGGTAAAGTCTTTCACGCCCGCCATGCTGGTCCGCGATTGTGGCGTCATAGGGCCGGACCCCCGGCAAGCTGGGTCGGCAGCGGAATATTCGGCACGCCCAGCAGCGGCGCGATGCGCTGGATGATGCGGCCGGTCTGCGGCGCGGCGGTATAGACCGCCGTGGCAAAGCCGAATGTGTCCTTGGTCGCCTTGGGCTGGTCCATCAGCACCAGCACGGCATAGCGCGGATTGTGCGCCGGAAAGATCGCGGCGAAGGAGGAGCGCAGGGCGTTACTGATATAGCGGCCATTGGGGCCGGGCACTTCGGCGGTGCCGGTTTTGCCGCCCACGTCATAGCCGGGCGTGTCGGCATTGCGGCCGGTGCCGTTGGTGGCGACATAGCGCAACAGTTCGCGCATCTGCACGCTGGTATCGGCGCGGATCACCTGTTCGCCGCGCCGGTCGGCGCCAGGCGCCTGGCGCGCGAAGGTGGGCGCAATGCGGCGGCCGCCATTGACCATAGCGGCCAGCGCGGCGGTGAAGCTAAGCGGCGAAACCGAGATGCCGTGGCCGAAGCCCACGGTGGCGGTTTCAATCGCGCCCCATTGGCGCCTGGGATAGAGCGGATAGGCCTTTTCCGGCAGGTCGGTCACGACAGGCGTGAGCAAGCCCAGGCTGCGCAGAAACTGGCTTTGGCGATGGCCACCCGAACGCAGCGCGATCTGCGAGGTGCCGATGTTGGACGACTGGGCCAGGATATCGCGCGCCGCCATGGAACCGGGCATGTGATGGGCTTCGCCGATCTCATGCTTGCCGATGCGAAAGCCCTTGGGAATGGTCAGGACATCGTCGGGACGGAAGGTGCGGTCTTCCAGGCCCATGGCAAAGGTGAAAATCTTGAAGATCGAACCCAGCTCGTACACGTCCTGCGCCATGATGTTGCGCTGGGAGTCGCCGGGCATCATGCGGCGCAGGTTGGGATCGAAATCGGGCAGCGACACCATCGCCAGCACTTCGCCGCTGGTGACGTCCATCACGATGGCGCCCGCCGCAACGGCGCGGAATTTTTCGCGGCTCTTGGCCAGTTCGTCAGCAACGATGAACTGGACGCGCATGTCGATTGACGTGGCGACCTTGCCGCCGGCGGCCTTGCGCAGCTGATCCTGCAGGCCGAGTTCAAGGCCCGACACGCCGCCGCCATCGGGATCGGTGACGCCCAGCACCTGGGCGGTGTTGCGGCCGTCGGGATAGTAGCGCTTGGCGCCCTGTTCGAATTCCAGGCCCGGCAGACCCAGCGCCATCACGCGGGCTTCGGCGTCGGGCGTGATCTGGCGCGCCACCAGGACATAGGGATTCTTGGCGTTGTTGAAACCGTTCAGCAGGCGGCGCTCGTCGGCGCCGGTGGCCACGGCCAGGCCGCGTGCCGCTTCAGCCTTGTCCCACAAGACGCGCGGGCGGGCATAGAGATCTTTTACAGGAAGGTCGCGCGCCAGCAGCTCGCCATTGCGGTCGGTGAGATCGGCACGGGCGGCAACGGCGACCGCCGCATGGCCGCCATCCAGGGATTGCAGCAAGGTGACATGGACCAGGCGAAGTCCCACCAGCGCGAAAGCGACGACGCAGAGTCCCGCTCCGATGATAATGCGGCGCTGGAATAGAGTGGGAGTCTCGCTCATGCCCTCACATGCCGGAGTGGGAAGTCGGATGAACGGGAGCGGCCGGTGCGGCGGGAATTTGCGCGCTGGCATTCTGGACCGGCGTGTTGTTCAGCGGCGCAGGATTCTCGCCACGACGCGGCAGCAGGTCGAAGGAGGACAGCTGCACCGAGGCGGTGTCGCCCATGCCGAGACGGGTTTCCGCCAGCTTCTGGATGCGCGCCGGCGAGGCAACGTGGCCCCATTCGGTTTCCAGCACGCTGAGATGCGAACGTTCCTGCGCGATCCGGCTGCCGACCTTGCTCAGCTCCATATGCGCCACGCGGGTCTTTTCCGAGACATGGTAGAGGGCCAGGATGGAAAGCCCCATCAGCGCCACGCAGAAAAAGTTCAGGATGCGAACCATGCTGTCTCCTATGCCGCCAGTTTCAGGCCGGCGCGCAACTTGGCGGACCGGGATCTTGGGTTGGATTCGGTTTCTGCCGCGGTGGGCACGCGCGGGCTTTTGTGCAGAAGCTCGAACGCCGCCTTGGGCGCCGCCATGTCGGGGGCGTGGCGCGAGGCGCGCGGCGCAGCGGTGGAGCGGCTGCCAAGGAACTGCTTGACGATGCGGTCTTCCAGGCTGTGGAACGACACCACGACCAGCCGGCCCTGCGGCTTGAGAATGCGCAGCGCCGCGTCGAGGCCGCGTTCCAGCTCGCCCAGCTCGTCATTCACATGGATGCGCAAGCCCTGGAAGGTGCGGGTGGCGGGATGGATGGCATGGCGCAAGGCGATGGGGCCTTGCGCCTCGCAGACGATCTTGGCCAGCTGCGCCGTGCCGTTGACGGGACGCGCCGCGATGATGGCGCGGGCGATGCGGCGGGCGTTCTTTTCCTCGCCATAGCGCGAAATGATCAGCGACAGCGTGCGTTCGTCGGCGCCGTTGACGACATCGGCGGCGCTTTCCCCCGACAGGCTCATGCGCATGTCCAACGGGCCGTCTTCGCGGAACGAGAAGCCGCGCGCCGGCTGGTCGAACTGGAAGGACGACACGCCCAGATCGAGCACAATGCCATCGACTCCGTTGGGGGCGGCGGTTTGCGTGAACTGGTCCATGGCGGAAAATTCGCCCTGCACCAGGGTCAGCCGGCCGGCGAAACGCTCGACCAGCTTCTGGCCGCGCGCGATCGCGTCGGGATCGCGGTCGATGCCCAGCACCTTGCAATCGGCGGCTTCCAGGATGGCGCGGCTGTAACCGCCGCCGCCGAAGGTGCCGTCGATGTAATGCGCGCCGTCGCGCGGGCTCAGGGCTTCGAGAACTTCCGCCAGCATCACGGGAAGATGACCGCTCAAGACGCGTCTCCGTTGCGGGCGCGTTCCATCCTGGCCTTCACGCGGGCCAGCGCGTCGGCTTCAATCGGGGCATAGGCGTCGGCATCCCAAATCTGGAATTTCTGCGCCTTGCCGACGAAAACAATCCTGTCCTTCAGCCCGGCATGTTCGATCATCGGATCGGGAAGGCGCACGCGGCCATTCTCGTCAATCGGCAGCGCCTGGGTGCGCGCGATCAGCGCGGTGGCTTCGTCATCGAAGCTGGCGGAGAAAAACGGGTCCTGCGCGGCGAGGCGCGCGGTGATGGAATCCAGCAGCGTCTGGCCGAAGGCATCCAGCGCCGGATCGATGAAGCTGGGGCAGGCATAGACCCCGATCGTATTCTGGGCGGACAGGATGTGGCGATAGGTGGCGGGAATGCAGACCCGCCCCTTGCTGTCGAGCGAACCCGGCACCGTCGAAATGAACGGCTGGACCGACCCGGTCATGGCGCCTGATACCCCCTGCCCCCGGAAGCCTGGGCGGCCGAATTCCTCGGCCGGCGGTCAGGCGGGCTGCAAGCCCTTTGGGACAGTATGGGATAGCATGGGATAGATTGGGCCGTCAAACCAAAAACCCAAAGATTTGAGGGGCTTGGCTAGTATCGTTAATTTTTTGAACCCCTAGCGGCGGTACCCATGAGAACGATTAACGAACATGGTAATACTGTGGTGACGCCGGTAAACAAGGCGTTAACGATTTGGCGACACCCACAACCACAGATTGCACCTGGAGACCCCGCCGCCGCCCTGCCCGCACCACAACCGCAGGATGATTCGAGGCGCTGGACATCGCCGCGCTGATGCGGAACCTCTCGCCCCGAACGCGCAAAGGACACCACATGAGAATCGGATTTATCGGCCTGGGCCGCGTGGGCGGCCATGTCGCCGGCAATTTGCTCAAGGCGGGCCACAGCGTGACGGTGTGGAACCGTTCGCAGGAGCCGGTGCAGGCATTGGTCGCCAAGGGCGCGGTGGCGGCAACGACGCCCACTGACGCGATGCAGGGCGATGCGGTGTTTTCCATGCTGTCCAACGATCAGGTGATGCGCGATGTCGGGCTGGCGGGTCCGCTGCTGGAAGGCGCCGCCAAGAGCCTGATCCATGTGAATTTGGCGACCATCTCAGCCGCCTTCGCCAAGGAACTGGCGGCGGCGCATGCCAAGGCGGGGCTGGGTTATATTTCCGCGCCAGTATTTGGCCGTCCGGAAATGGCGGAAGCCGCGCAACTGGTGCTGGTGGCGGGCGGCCCCGCCGAGCAGATCGCCAGGATGCAGCCGGTATTCGACAAGATCGGGGCGCGCACCGTGCCGCTGGATGCGGCCGAGAAAGCCAACCTGTTCAAGATCGCCGGCAATTTCATGATCGCCGCCGAACTGGAATCCACCGGCGAAGCCTTCGCCCTGCTGCGCAAGGGCGGCGTCGACCCTGCCTTGTTTCACGATGTGCTGAGCGGGCGGCTGTTCACCGGCGCGGTGTTCAAGAATTACGGCGCCATGATCCTGAACCGCGTCTATGAACCGGCGGGTTTTGCGCTGACCCTGGGATTGAAGGACGTCAACCTGGCGCGCGCCGCCGCCGAAGGCCTGGGCATGACCCTGCCCACCGCCGAACTGCTGAAGACGCATTACGATGAAGCGGTCAGCTGGGGCTGGCAGGACAAAGACTGGGCCGCCATCGGCGAAGTCCCGGCGAAGAAGGCGGGCGTCTAACGCCATCAGGCCACGAGCGCCGCATTCCGCGGCGCGACCATCAGCATCCGACAGCTTTCTTCCCCCGCAAGCGAAGCGACGGCGGGGGAGTGAGGCTGGCGTCCAAGCCAGCCGAACGCGCAGCGAGGTGTTTGCGGTACGCAAGCCCGAGCTGCGTCAGATGGGGGAAGAAAAATGTCAGATGGCCTGTAAGCCGGGTTCTGTCCTTCATTGCTGAAGGGGTGACCATTCATCTGGGATGGGTGTTACCACCCACCTCATGCGACCGACCCGGACGGCGATGCGAAAAACATCACGTGCCGTCCCTATTTGGTCTTGCTCCCGGTGGGGCTTGCCTAGCCATCTTTGTTACCAAAGACGCGGTGCGCTCTTACCGCACCATTTCAACCTTGCCGGACCTTTAGGGTCTTAGGCGGTGTCATTTCTGTGGCGCTATCCCTGGGGTTGCCCCCGCCGGCCGTTAACCGGCACCGTCTTTCCGTGGAGCCCGGACTTTCCTCGAACCTCTTGCGAAGCCCGCGGTCACCCGGCCATCTGACGGCGCCTTATACGCCGGCCTGACGTAGCAGGGAAGCCAGCAATCGCGCGCATTCACTGTCCCATTGTCCGTCCAGTTTTGACGGGCGGAAATGGCGCTGGAAGGCGGTGATCACCTTGTCCAAAGGCGCTTGCGGATCATAGCCGTAGCGGACCAGCGCATCGGAACCGATGTCGCTGGCAATTGCCTGCGGCCACAAGCCTATGCCCGCCGCCGCCAAGCGTTCCCAGGGAAACAGTTCGCCCGGGTCTTCCTTGCGCGTGGGCGCCACATCGCTGTGGGCCAGCACCTGCGAGGTGGCGATGGGATGGCGCAGCACCAGGCCGTGGCACAGCGAAATGAGTGACGCGACCTGGGCATCGGGAAAAGCGCGATAGCCATATTCATGGCCGGGATTGACCAGTTCGATGCCGATCGAGCGCGCATTCACATTGCTGATGCCGGCCCAGTGCGAGACGCCGGCATGCCAGGCGCGCCGATCTTCCGCGACATGGGCATAGACCGTGCCGTCTTCGTCGATGGTGTAATGGGCCGACACCTTGGCCTCCGGGTCGCACAGCCGGTCCAACGCCGCCGCGCCGCTGGTCATGCCGGTGTAATGCAGCACCAGCATGTCGATGGGCGCGGCGCCGCGCCCCTCTTCCGCTCTAGAGTCGTGATTGGGCGATGGCATCTCCACCCGTTTCACGGCGACAGCCCCCGCTCGGCGCGGATCTTGTCATAGGCGTTGTTGATCGCCGCCAGCTTGTCAGTCGCCAGCTTGATGAATTCGGGCGGTACGCCGCGCGCCATCAGGCTGTCGGGATGGTTTTCCTTCACCAGCCTGCGATAGGTCTGCTTGAGTTCGTTCTCGTCGGCGGAATAGGAGATACCCATGATGACATAGGGATCGGTCAGCTCGGGCGGGAAATGGCTGGCGCGGATACGGCGAAATTCCCCGGGCGCAAAGCCGAAGATTTCCGCCACCCGTTCCAGGAACTGCGCCTCGGCGGGATGCAGCACGCCATCGGCCTTGGCGATCTCGAACAATCCATCCAGAACGTCTTCCAGCATGGCGGGATTGCCCATGAAAAGATGCGCGATCTGGCCGGCATAATGTTCGAAGCCCGCAATGTCCTGGCGCGCCAGGTTGAAGATGCGCCGGATATTGGCTTCTTCCTGCACCGGCACGCCGAAGACGCTGCGGAAAACATCGAACTCGGTTTCGGTGACGACGCCGTCGGCGCGCGCCATCTTGCCCGCCAGCGCCACCACCGCGATGGTGAAGGTGACGCCGGTATCGGCTTCGCGGTCGAGGAAGAAATGCCCCGCCACCGCGCCCACCAGCGCGCCTATGGGACCGCCGACAAAAAGCCCGGCTGCGGCACCGCCGACTTTACCCCAGACAGACATGAGCTTCCTCTACGCGGCGTTCACGGCGCGGGGATTGTAGTTCAAAAGCGGCGCAAGCCAACGCTCGGCGGTGGCGATGTCCCAGCCCTTGCGGCTGGCATAGTCCGCAACCTGGTCGCGCTCGATCTTGCCGACGCCGAAATAGCGGCATTCGGGATGGGCGTAATAGAAGCCCGACACGGATGAGCCGGGCCACATGGCATAGCTTTCGGTCAGCTTGACGCCGATCTTGTCTTCGGCGTCCAGCAGCTTGAACAGGGTGGCTTTTTCCGAATGTTCCGGCTGGGCGGGATAGCCCGGCGCCGGACGGATGCCCTGATAGGTTTCCTTGATCAGCTCTTCATTGGTCAGGGTCTCGTCCGCCGCATAGCCCCAGTAATTCTGGCGCACCAGCTGGTGCATGCGTTCGGCAAAGGCTTCCGCCAGCCGGTCGGCCAAAGCCCGCAGCAGGATCGCGGAGTAATCGTCCTTGGCCGCCTCGAACTTCTTGATGTGCTTGTCTTCGCCAAGACCTGACGTCACGACAAAGCCGCCTATGTAATCGTCGATGCCCACCGGCGCGATGAAGTCCGACAACGCCAGGTTGGGCCGTCCGGTTTCGCGCGTCATTTGCTGGCGCAAGGTGTGCAATGTGTGGATGGGGAATTTGCGCGCCTTGTCGCCATAGATGACGATGTCGTCGAAATTGTCGGGCGACTGGTTGGCGGGCCAGAATCCGATCACGCCGCTGGCCTGCAGCCATTTGCCTTCGATGATCTTGGCCAGCATCTTCTGCGCGTCGGCGAACAGTTCGCTTGCCGCCTTGCCGACCTTGTCGTCGGTGAGGATGGCGGGATACGGCCCGGCCAGTTCCCAGGTCTGGAAGAAGGGCGTCCAGTCGATGTATTTCGCCAGCTCCCCCAAATCGTAGTCGGTGTATTTGCGGGTGCCGAAAAAGTTGGGCTGGTGCGGCTTGTAGGCCGCAAAGTCGGGCTTGGCGCGGTTGGCGCGCGCCTGTTCGATGGTCAGCCGCTTGCCGCCGCTCTTCTGGTTGGCATGGCCATGCGCGACCTTCTCATACTCGGCGCGGATGCCGGCGGCATAGGCCGCACCGCCATCCTTGGAGAGCAGGCTGGAGGCCACGCCCACGGCGCGCGACGCATCGGTGACATAGACCGTCTGGCCACGGCGATAGGCGGGATCGATCTTCACCGCGGTATGGACGCGGCTGGTGGTCGCCCCGCCGATCAGCAGCGGAATGTCGAAGCCCTGGCGCTCCATCTCACTGGCCACCGTCACCATCTCGTCCAGCGATGGCGTGATCAGGCCGGAAAGACCGATGATGTTGGCGCCATGTTCCCGGGCGGCGTCGAGGATCTTCTGGGTCGGCGTCATGACGCCCAGATCGATCACTTCATAGCCATTACACTGCAGCACCACGCCGACAATGTTCTTGCCGATATCGTGCACATCGCCCTTGACCGTGGCCATGATGATCTTGCCGACCGGTTCCTTCGCCTGGCTCTTGTCGGCATCCATGAAGGGCAGCAGGTAAGCCACCGCCTTCTTCATCACGCGGGCCGACTTGACCACCTGCGGCAGGAACATCTTGCCCGAACCGAACAGGTCGCCCACCACATTCATGCCCGCCATCAGCGGGCCTTCGATCACATCCAGCGGGCGCTTCGCCTCGGCGCGGGCCTGCTCGGTATCCTCGACAATGAAGGCATCGATGCCGTGGACCATGGCATGGGTGATGCGCTCGATCACCGGCAGGGAGCGCCAGGCGGCGTCTTCCACTTCGGCGACCGAACCATCGCCGCGATATTCCTGCGCCAGGGTGAGCAGCCGTTCGGTGGCGTCTTCCTTGCGGTTGAACAAAACATCTTCAATGCCTTCGCGCAGCGGCGTCGGAATGTCCTGATAGACGGTCAGCTGACCGGCATTGACGATGCCCATGTCCATGCCCGCCTTGATGGCGTGGAACAGGAACACCGAATGCATGGCTTCGCGCACCTTCTCGTTGCCCCGGAAGGAGAAAGAGAAGTTGGACACGCCGCCCGAGATATGGGCATGCGGACAGGCCTCGCGGATCTCCGTGACGGCTTCGATGAAGGCCTTGCCATATTCGTTATGTTCTTCCAGGCCGGTGGCGACCGCGAAGATGTTGGGATCGAAGATGATGTCTTCCGGCGGAAAACCGACCTGGTTCACCAGAATGTCATAGGCGCGCTTGCAGATTTCCAGCTTGCGCGCACGGGTGTCGGCTTGGCCGACCTCGTCGAACGCCATCACCACCACGGCGGCGCCGAAGCGCATGCATTCGCGGGCGCGCTCGATGAACTGGGCCTCGCCTTCCTTCATGCTGATGGAGTTGACGATGGGCTTGCCCTGGCAGCATTTCAGCCCCGCCTGGATCACCGTCCATTTGGAACTGTCGATCATCAGCGGCACGCGCGAAATGTCCGGCTCGCCGGCGATCATGTTGACATAGCGGGTCATCGCCGCTTCAGAATCGATCAGGCCCTCGTCCATGTTGATGTCGATGATCTGGGCGCCGCTCTCGACCTGTTGGCGCGCCACTTCCAGCGCCGCTTCATATTCATTGGCGGCGATCAGCTTGCGGAACCTGGCCGAGCCGGTGATGTTGGTGCGCTCACCGATATTGATGAAGTTGAGCTCCGGCGTCAGGATGAACGGCTCCAGCCCCGACAGGCGCATATACTTGGGCTTTTGCGGAATCTGGCGCGGCACCACGCCGGCAACGGCCTCGCCAAAGGCCTTGATGTGCGCCGGCAGCGTACCGCAGCAGCCGCCGACGATATTGACCAAACCAGAGCGGGCAAACTCGCCGATCATCTCGGCCATCATTTCGGGCGACTCGTCATAGCCGCCAAACTCGTTGGGCAGGCCGGCATTGGGATGCGCAGACACCAGCGTGTCGCAGGCGCCCGCCAGGTCGGCGACATAGGGGCGCAATTCCTTGGCGCCCAAGGCGCAGTTCAGTCCGATGGCGAAGGGATTGGCATGGCGCATCGAATGCCAGAAGGCCTCGGGCACCTGGCCGGTCAGCGTTCGGCCCGACAGGTCGGTGATGGTGCCGGAAATCCACACCGGCAGCCGAACGCCCATCGCCTCATACACTTCCTCGATCGCATAGATCGCCGCCTTGGCGTTCAGCGTGTCGAAGATGGTCTCGATCATGATGACGTCGGAGCCGCCCTTGATCAGGCCCTCGGTGGCGACGCGATAGGTTTCGCGCAGCTGGTCAAAGGTGATGTTGCGGAAGGCCGGATCATTGACGTCAGGCGAGATGGTGGCGGTGCGGTTGGCCGGGCCCAGCACGCCGGCGACCAGGCGCGGCCGGTCGCTGGTGGTGTATTCGTCGCACACCGCGCGGGCCAGGCGCGCGCCCGCTTCATTCAACTCGGCCACCAGGTGGCCCAGGCCATAATCTTCCTGGCTGGTGAAGTTGGAGTTGAAGGTGTTGGTCTCGATGAAGTCGGCGCCCGCCTGCAGATACTGGTGGCCGATCTCGCGGATCACCTCCGGCTTGGTCAGGGTCAGCAGGTCGTTGTTGCCGCGCAGGTCGGACGGGTGATTGCCGAAGCGCGCGCCGCGAAAATCGTCCTCGCCCAGCTTGTAGCCCTGGATCATCACGCCCCAGGAGCCGTCGAGCAGCAGGATGCGCTTGCGGGCTTCTTCCTTCATCCAGGCAATGCGGGCATCGCGCCCACTTTTGAAAAGATCCGAACTCATGAGATTTCCACAAACTTAAAGTTGAGAAGGACGCAAACCGAGAATGCGGCAGGCCGCGTAAGTCAGGTTGGCCTGGTTGAGGGTGTAGAAGTGAAACTGGCCGAAGCCGCGCACGCGCAGCTGCTGCACCTGGTCGGCCAGAACGGCGGCGCCGACGATGCGGCGGGTTTCCACATCCTCGTCCAACCCTTCATAGGCCTTGGCCAGCCAGGCGGGAATGGAGGCGCCGGCCTTGCCCGCCATGCGCGCAATGCCGTTGAAATTGGTGGTAGGCATGACGCCCGGCACAACCGGAATGGTGATGCCTGCCGCCGCCGCATCGTCGCGGAAACGCGCCGTCAGGTCATTGTCGAAACAGAATTGGCCCAGGGCGCGGCTGGCGCCCGCATCCATCTTGGCCTTGAGCAATTCGATGTCATGGCCGTGGCTGGGCGAATCCGGATGGCGCTCGGGATAGAAAGAGACGCTGACCTCGAAGTCGGCGATCTTGCGGATGCCGGCGATCAGTTCGGGCGTGGTGCGATACCCTTGCGCATGGGGCTGGTACGGGCTGCTCATGCCCGGCATGTCGCCGCGCAGCGCCACGATATGGCGGATGCCCGCATCCCAATAGGCACGCAAGATGTCGTCGGTCTCACCGCGCGATGCGCCGACGCAGGTCAAATGCGCCGCCGGTTTCAGGCTGGTTTCCTCGACCATGCGCTTGACCGTGGCATGGGTGCGTTCGCGGGTGGTGCCGCCCGCGCCATAGGTGACCGACACGAAAGACGGCTGCAGCGGCTCCAGCCGGCGGATCGCGGTCCACAGATTGGCTTCCGCCTCATCCGTCTTGGGGGGCGAGAATTCGAACGAGACCTGCAGTGGCCCCTCTTCCGAAGTGGCGTGATCAGTGATCAGATTTTCCAGGCTCATGCGGCTTCTTTTTTGCTTTTGGCTTTGGCGGTGGCAAGCCAGAGTTTGACGGTGAGTTTTTCGCCTTCGCTTTTGGGCGCGATGGTATCGATGCCGCCACTGGCCAGGCCGGCAGCGGCGAACCAGCCCTCCACTTCACGGTCGGAGAAACCCAGACGGCGATGGGCATATTCGTCGCGCAGGAATTCCTCCCGGTGCGGCGCGAAGTCGGCGATCAGCAGCTTGCCGCCTGGCGCCATGACGCGGGCGGCTTCCGCCACCGCCGTGCCCGGATCATCCAGGTAATGCAGCACCTGGTGGAACAGCACGACATCGAAGCCGGCACCCGCCGCACCATTCGCACCCGCACTTCCATTGGGAAAAGGCAGACGATAGGTATCACCCAACCGCACCTGGGCATTGGGGATGTTTGCGCGCAGCAGCCGGTCGCGGGCGATGGCCAGCATGTCGGGGCTGACATCGATGCCGATGGCGCGGCCCGCATGGGGCGCGATCAATTCCAGCATCCGCCCGGTGCCGGTGCCGGCATCCAGGAAGTTTTCGATCCGGCTGGCGGTGAGATGGCGCGCGATCGCTGTCTCGACATCCTTGTCCGGCGCGTGCAGGGCGCGGATACGCTCCCATTCCGTGGCATTGGATTTGAAATAGGCGGCAGCGGCGGCGGCGCGTCCCTTGCGCACATGCTCCAGACGCGCCTTGTCGGCTTCCTGTAATTGCGGATCGGCCAGGGCGGCGATGACGGCGCCCAGTTCCGCGCCGATGCCCCGGTCGGCGGCACGGCAGAACACCCAGCTTCCTTCCTTGAACCGCTCCACCAGCCCGGCTTCGCCGAGCAGCTTGAGATGCCGGGAAACGCGCGGCTGCGACTGGCCGACAATCTCGATCAGCTCGCTGACCGTCAGTTCGGCCTGGCGCAGCAATAGCAGCAGGCGCAACCTGGTGGGGTCGCCTGCGGCACGCAGCATGGATACCAGCCTGTCCAAGTGTCTCGCCTACATATAAACATATCTTTATATTCTCAGCCCACCTGCGGCTGCAAGGGGTCTGGGTTCTGCGGACAAAAACCGGCAAAAACCCGCCAATAGCTGGATTTTGATCGAAAATGCGCCGCGGATTGGTCTTGGGGATATGTGCACTGGCGCTTTGTCAGCTGCTGGCTGCCTGCGCCACCGCCACCCCGCCCAGTCCCGAAGCCTTGGCCGCCAACGACCCCTATGAGGCGACCAACCGGGAAACCCTGCGCTTCAACGGCAAGGTCGACCGCTATTTCGTCATCCCCACCGTGGGCATCTACTTCATCCTGGTGCCGGAAAAGGGACGGCGCGGGGTCCACAATTTCCTCGGCCACCTGTCGCTGCCCATCATCTTCGTGAATGACGTACTGCAGGGCGAAGGCACCCGCGCCGCCCAGTCGCTGGGGCGTATCGTGATCAATTCAACATTCGGGCTGGGCGGCTTCTTCGATCCGGCCGTGACGCTGGGGATGCCGCCGCATCGCGAGGATATGGGCCAGACCCTGGCGGTGCATGGCGTCAAGGAAGGGCCTTTTGTGGTGCTCCCCTTTTTCGGGCCCAGCAATCCGCGGGACGCGGTGGGCCTGGCCACGGACTGGCTGATCGACCCCACCAACCAGATTCCCTTCAAGCAGCATGTCTGGTGGGCCGTGGGGCGGGGCTATTTCACCCTGCTGGACCTGCGCGCCCAGAACTACCAGACCTTGCGGGACATCCAGCGCAGTTCGGTGGATTACTATGCCTCCCTGCGCAACTTCTACCGCCAGTACCGGGAGGAACAAATTCGCAACGGCAAGAAGCCCGATCCAGCGGTTTTGGAGGAATTCTGATGAACCGGCGGGGCGCCGGAACCGTACGAGACCCTTTTAAAACCTCACATAATAATAAGTCATTTTCTGCCTTGAACTTGCCATGCCAACACAGCAACATCGCGAAAAATCAGGATACCCCATGCCGCTTCCCGCCCTTTCGATGCTGCTGCGCCGGGCGTTCCTGGCCCTTGCCGTGCTGCTGACGCCGGTGCTGCTGGCCGCGCCCGTCGCCGCCGCCACGACCGCCGAAAGTTTCGTCAACGACAATATCCAGAAGGGCCTGGAGATCCTGCGGGACAAGAAGCTGACCACCGTGCAGCGCCGCGATCAGTTCAAGGCGCTGCTGCTGGGGCTGGTGGATACACGCCGCATCGCCGTCTACACGCTAGGCCAGTATCGCAACTCCGCTTCGCCGGCCGATGTCGATGCCTTCGCCGGCGCCTTCCAGAATTATGCGACCGCCGCCTACCAGACCTATTTCGCCAAATACACCGACCAGGTCCTGAAGGTCACCGGCTCGACCCAGCGCAATCCCACCGACTTCATCGTCCACACCCAGCTGGTCGATCCGGGCAGCAGCCAGCCGCCGGCGAACGTGGATTTCCGGGTGCGCACCGATGCCGGCAAGCCGGTCGTGGTGGATGTGGCCTATGAAGGCATCTGGCTTTCGATCCAGCAGCGCGACCAGTTCGTCGGCTTCCTGGGCCAGAACAATGGCAATGTCCGCACCCTGATCGTCCATCTCAGCGACCTGGCGGTTAACCTGGGTAAACCGGCCAACTAACGGCCTTATTCCCGCAAACTTCCTTTAATCGGCCTTAACCAGCTCCGCCCGATACTGCCCGCCCATTCTGACAGGGCTGGTAAACGTGAACGAGATGTGGCGACCGACAGCCGAAGCGCGCCCTGCCGCGCCCCACGCGCCTGTTTCCGTGCCGCCGCCCCTGCAGCCATCAGCACAGCGATCCGTGCAGTCTTCCCAGCAACCCGCGCCGCCGCCGCCCGCGATGGCGCGGCCGCAGCAAGCCCAAGCCGTTCCCCCCGCGCGCCCGCCGATGCCGGCGGCCCAAGCCATGCCCGCCGCACCCCAGCCGGTGGCGCAGCCGCGTCCCGTGCCTGTCGCCGCCGCGCCTGTCGCGCCCGCTGCGGCCCCCATTCCTGAGAGGCGCGCCGCGCCCCGCCCCGCGCCGTCACCGGCACAGTGTATCGGCCGTGTCGTCAGCGTCTCCGGATGCACTACCCAGGTCGAACTGGCGCCGCACATTCCCGGGCAGCCTGCGGCCCGCGCCGAGATCGGCTCGCTGGCCAAGATTAGCGCCCAGGACGCCAGCGTGGTCGGCATCATATCGGGCATGGCGGTACAACCTTCCGGCCCCCGGGGTGAGAAAACCGTTTTGGAGCTGATCCTGGTCGGTGAAATCGTGCCATCGGGTTTCCAGCGCGGCGTCGCGCATTTTCCCTCGATCGGCGATGATGTCTTCCTGGCGGGCGGCGCGGACCTCGCCCATGTCTATTCCCAGCCGGCGATGTCCACCCTGAATGTCGGCACATTGTACCAGGACCCCTCGGTGCCGGCGCGGCTGATGGCCGACGATCTCTTCTCCAAGCATTTCGCCATTGTCGGCACCACCGGCTGCGGCAAGTCCAGCGCCCTGACCTGCATCCTGCGCGAAGCCCTGAAGGAACGGCCCCATGCCCATGTGCTGGTGCTGGACATGCACGGCGAGTATCACCGCGCCTTTGGCGCCCAGGCCGAAGTGATCGGCGCGGGCGACCTGCACTTGCCCTTCTGGCTGCTGAATTTCCAGGAACTGCGTTCGGTGCTGACCAGCCCGGACGATCACCATGACGCGCAGGTGGAAATCCTGTGCGACGCCATCATCTTCGCCAAGAAGCGCTATTCGGACGCCGCCCAGGGCCGGGTGCGCAGCCGCGTGTTCGACACCTCGACCGCAACGGTGGACAGCCCGACGCCGTTCCGCCTGTCCGACCTGATCAGCTATATCGACGAGCAGCTGGGCAAGCTGGAGCGCCCCTATCCCACCCTCGCCTATCGCCGCCTCAAGGCGCGCATCGAATCCCTGGCCAGCGATCCGCGCTATGTCTTCATGTTCGGCAATCCGAACATGGAAGACACGATGGTGGAGATCATGTCCCGCCTGTTCCGCATTCCCAATGACGGCCGCCCCATCACCGTGGTCGAGCTGTCCACCGTGCCGGAGGAAATCCTGGACGTGGTGGTGCTGCTGCTGGCGCGGCTGACCTTTGATCTTGCCGTGTGGAGCAATGGCGGCCTGCCGGTGCTGCTGGTGTGTGAGGAAGCGCACCGCTATGTGCCGGCCGACGACCGCAAGGTCTTCTTCCCCACCCGCCAGGCGCTGTCGCGCATCGCCAAGGAGGGCCGCAAATACGGCATCTCGCTGGCGCTGCTGACCCAGCGCCCGTCGGAACTGGACACCACCATCCTGTCCCAGTGCAGCACCATCCTGGCCATGCGCCTGGCCACAGAGAGTGATCAAAGGGTGATGCGCTCGAACGTGCATGACTCCACCTTCGGCGTCCTGGAATATCTGCCGCTGCTGGCCGACCGCGAAGCCATCGTGCTGGGCCGCGCCGCGCCCATGCCGATGCGGATCAAGTTTCACGAACTGCCGGCGACGATCCTGCCGGGCAAGAGCCAGGACGAGTTCACCCGGCGCTGGGCGGCCCCCAACATGGACCGCCAGATGCTGGAAGACACGGTCGCGCGCTGGCGCAGCAACGTCCACCGCAAGCCGTAAAACCCGGAATACTGCGAGCGCGGAAGTTGCGGCGCCAGGCGCTGGCGGAAATCGCCGGCCGTGAATTCCGCCACGCCGTGAGCGTGGCGCTGGACTGGGCGATGGACTGGGCGATGGACTGGCGCAGTTCGTCCAGCAGCGGCGCGTGACGATCACATTTGATGCCTGTTTCCCTGCCAGTTCGCGGGTACGCGTCAGGCCCTGGCGAAGCGCTTGTATTTGATGCGATGCGGCTGGTCGGCGTCGACGCCCAGGCGGCGCTTCTTGTCGGCTTCGTAATCCTGGTAGTTGCCTTCGAACCATTCGACATGGCTGTCGCCCTCGAAGGCCAGCATGTGGGTGGCGATGCGGTCCAGGAACCAGCGGTCATGGCTGATGATCATGGCACAGCCGGCGAATTCCTCCAGCGCCGATTCCAGGGCGCGCAGGGTTTCGACGTCCAGGTCGTTGGTGGGTTCGTCCAGCAGCAACAGGTTGGCGCCCGAGCGCAGCATCTTGGCCAGATGGACGCGGTTGCGCTCGCCGCCCGACAGCTGGCCGACCTTCTTCTGCTGGTCGCCGCCCTTGAAGGCGAAGTGACCGCAATAGGCCCGCGCATTGATCTTGGTCTTGCCGAATTCGATGAAGTCGGTGCCGCCGGAAATTTCCTGGTACACCGTCTTGTTCGGGTCGAGCGCGTCGCGCGACTGGTCGACATAGCCCAGCTGGACAGTCGAGCCGACTTTCAGCGTGCCGACGTCTGGTTTTTCCTGGCCCGTGAGCATGCGGAACAGGGTGGTCTTACCCGCGCCGTTGGGACCGATGACGCCGACGATGCCGCCGGCCGGCAGCTTGAAGTTCACATTCTCGTACAGCAGCCGGTCGCCATAACCCTTGGCGAGATTGTCAGCTTCGATCACCAGGTCGCCCAGCCGCTCGGCCACCGGGATCATGATGGTGGCGGTGCCTTGGCGCTGCTCCTGCGATTTCTTCACCAGCTCTTCATAGGAGTTGATGCGAGCCTTGGACTTGGCCTGGCGCGCCTTGGGCGACTGCGAAATCCATTCGCGTTCGCGCGCGATGGTGCGCTGCTGGGCCGCTTCCTCGCTGGATTCCTGCTTCAGGCGTTTTTCCTGCACGCCCAGGAAGGAGGAGTAATTGCCTTCGTGCGGGATGCCCTTGCCGCGATCCAGTTCCAGGATCCAGCTGGTCAAATTGTCCAGGAAATAGCGGTCATGGGTGACCAGTATGACGCAGCCCTTATAGTCGCGCAGCGTCGCTTCCAGCCATTCCACCGACTCCGCGTCGAGATGGTTGGTGGGTTCGTCCAGCAGCAGGATATCGGGCGCATCCAGCAGCAGCTTGCACAGCGCGACGCGGCGGCGCTCGCCGCCCGAAAGGGTTTCCACTTTCGCGTCGCCTTCGGGGCAGCGCAGCGCATCCATCGCTTGGTCCACCTTGGAGTCGAGATCCCACAGGCCCTGCGCCTCGATCTCGTCCTGCAGCTTGGCCATTTCGTCAGCGGTTTCGTCGGTATAGTTCGACGCGATCTCGTTATAGCGGTCCACCAGCGCCTGTTTCTTGGCGACGCCCTCCATCACATTGCCGCGCACATCCTTGTCGGGATCGAGCTGCGGTTCCTGCGACAGGTAACCCATGCGCACGCCGTCAGCGGCCCAGGCATCGCCGGTATAGTCCTTGTCCATGCCCGCCATGATCTTCATCAGGGTGGACTTGCCCGAACCGTTGACGCCGACAATGCCGATCTTGGCGCCGGGATAGAAGCTGAGCCAGATGTCCTTCAGGACCTGCTTGCCGCCGGGATAGGTCTTGGACAGACCCTTCATCACATAAACAAATTGCGGACCAGCCATCTTATTGTTCTCATTACGTTTTTTTGATACTATAATCGCTGTGAAACATCTGTAAAACAATCACAGATCCAAATCGCAGCACCTAAGCGAGACTTTTACAGAGGGAAACCTCGATAGAGAAGACCACCCCCCTCTTTCATAAATTCAACAAGACAACGGTTACACCATGAAAAAAGCAGTCATTTACACTCGTGTTTCTACCACGCATCAGACGGTAGAGAACCAACTTCTTGAACTTCGCTCAGCAGCAGCACGACTTGGTTACACAGTCACTGAAGAACTGATCGATCACGGTATCTCAGGATCAAAGGGTCGGAATGATCGTCCAGGCTTTGACCGTCTCCACCAAATGATCCAACGCAAGTCAGTAGATGTGGTGATGTGTTAGAGCATAGACAGACTTGGTCGCTCAACAACTGACTTGTCTGCGTTCATGTCGGAACTACAGGGTACTGGTGTTGACCTCTATGTTGAGAAGCAAAACATCAATACAGCCACCCCAAGCGGTAGGATGGTGTTCGGTATCTTCGTAGCGTTGGGTGAATACGAGCGGGAGATGATACGAGACCGTATCAATGCTGGTCTTGCTCGCGCACGGAGTGAGGGTAAGAAGTTGGGGCGTCCGAGCAAAGTCAATGATGCTGTAACGACTTCGGTTCGCTTACTTCGTGAACGCGGGATGAGTATTCACAAGATAGCGAAGCAGTTGGAGATCGGCGTAGGTACGACAGTGAAGATACTAGCGGCTGCTTAATTTCCTTCGATTAATAAACTCTATCTATTGGCCTGCCGGATATTTTGTACCAGCGGAACTGAGACTACTGCATAGCTGGTGTTCCATCCAGATGGGGTGGCACGGGCATAAAAGCCTGCGGCGCTG
>JBEENS010000003.1:0-152671 GCA_041192105.1 Pseudomonadota bacterium
CCTGCATCTGGCGGGCGGGATGGTCGGGCGGGATGTTCAGCTTGGTGAAATTGTAATCGTCGAATTCCACGTCCGGGCCTTCGGCGACGCCAAAGCCCAGTTCGCCGAAAATGGCGACGACTTCTTCCAGGACCTGCGAAATGGGATGCACCGTGCCGCTATTCTCAAAGCGGGCGGGCAGGGTGACGTCCAGCGTCTCGGACACCAGCCGGGCATCCAGCGCCACATCGGCCAGCTGGATCTTGCGCGCGGCAATCGCCTCGCTCACCGCATCGCGCAGGCCGTTGAGCTTGGGCCCCTGGACCTTGCGCTCGTCAGGACTGAGGCTGCCCATGGTGGCCAGCAACGCGCTGACCGAGCCTTTCTTGCCCAACGTGGAAACGCGCACGGCTTCCAGCGCCGCTTCATCGGCGGCGGCGGCGACTTGCGCAAGAATCTCGGACTGAAGGGATGCGATGTCGGCCATGCAAACTCCGAAGGAGAAGTATCATGGGCTTTGAAGGCCCCTGATTCGCCCGGATGGAGTATGAATTAAGCCTTAGACGCTTGATCCACCAGAGCCTTGAACGCGGTGGGCTCGTGGATGGCCAGATCGGACAGAACCTTGCGGTCGATCTCGATGCCAGCCCCGGCGAGCCCGGCGATAAATCGGCTGTAGGTGATGCCATGCTCGCGCACGGCGGCGTTGATGCGCTGGATCCACAAAGCGCGGAAGTTGCGCTTGCGCTCCTTGCGGCCAATATAGTTGTGCTGCAGCGACTTATCGACTGCGGCATTGGCCGTGGTGATGTTGTTCTTGCGGCGGCCACGCATGCCCTTGGCTTGCTTAAGGACCTTGTTGCGGCGGGCGCGGGACGGTACGGCGCGGGGTGAACGGCTCATGGTTAGATTCCTCCGCCATAGGGCATCCAGCGCTTGACGCGCTGGGTTTCAGACTTGGACAGGAGGTCCATGCCGCGCAGATCGCGGGTGCGAGCGGGTGAGTTGTTGATCAGGCGATGGCGCTTGCCGACCTGATGCGTCTTGATCTTGCCGCTCTTGGTAATCTTGAAGCGCTTTTTAGCGCCCGATTTGGTCTTCATCTTGGACATTTTGCTATCCTTCACGGCACCCGGACGAATCCGGTCCCCCTTGGTGGATGTGCGCTGCTGCGCACGGGGGTCGCATTTGGGGCCGCCACGGCATGTCCGGCCGGGCCACCCAAGAGGGGCGCGTTTAAGAGGAATCCCCGACAGAAATCAAGCCAAGCGCTGGTCTTTTCGCCCCCGGGTTGGCCATGCCGGTCTGAGGGGTGCCATCCCAGGGCGCCCGCACTGCGCCAAATCAGCCATGGCCGCCCCACAATAGAAATATAATCGTTTAAAAACAGATAGATAAACAAAAACGCCCTTGAAAGGGCCAGCCGCGCGATTGTGTATCCCGCATAAGCCGGTTTGGGCGCCTTGATTTTCGACAAGGCGCTGACGGCAGACCGGTTCTCACCAATCTACGTGCCGGCTCTGGCTTGGCGTGATGTGAGACTTCAATTCGCGTGCTCTGACTTGAAATCGAAAAATTCTCAGGCGGACGGGACACGGCTTTTGCGCTATGCCGCAGCCATGTTCTTTCGCGGACTATTTCTGCCATGGGTGCGCCTTGCGGGGCTGTGGCTGTTCTGGCCGGCGGTCGTGGTGGTGATATGGGGCCAGCTGACGCCGCACCCGCCGCCCGCCGCCGAAAACCAGTGGGACAAGGCGCAGCATTCCATCGTTTATTTCGGCCTGGCCTTGCTGGCCACCCTGGCATGGGGGCGGCGAGGCAGGCAGATCTGGATATTGCTGGGCCTTCTCGCAATGGGCGGGTCGCTGGAGATCGTCCAGGGCATGGTGGGGCGCGGCGCGGAATGGCTGGACCAGGCCGCCAACACGCTGGGCGCGCTGCTGGGCATGGGCGTGGCCATTGTCTATCTCGCCATACCGCGCCGTCTTGCTGACGACCCGGCGCGCGATTAGCCTGACCGCCCAAACTGGGAGGACGTCATGTTCGAGGAATTCAAGAAATTCGCCATGCGCGGCAACGCGCTGGATCTCGCGATCGGCGTGATTATCGGCGCATCCTTCACCGGCATCGTCAATTCGCTGGTCAACGACATCATCATGCCGCCCATCGGACTGGCGCTGGGCGGGGTGGATTTCTCCAACTTTTTCTGGGTTCTGAAAGGCGAGGCTGCCGACACATTGGCCGCGGCCAAGGCCGCCAAGGCCGTCACCATCAATTACGGACTTTTCGTCAATGCGGTGATCAATTTCATGATCGTCGCCTTTGCGCTCTTCCTGCTGATCCGCCAGATCAACAAACTCGCCCCGCCCAAGCCCGTCGAGGCCGCCGCAACGCCGGAAGATGTTCTTCTGCTGCGCGAGATCCGCGACGCCCTCAAGAAATGAAGCAGGCTGTCTTTTTCCTTGCCCTGATGCTGGCCACGCCCGCCATCGCGCAAGCGCCCATGACACCGGCGACTGGCGATCCGGCCGCGGCGGCAAATGCATTCTATGCGGTGTATGGCCCGCAGGTGGGCAAGGGCGGCGGCATTCCCGATGCCGCCGCGCGCCTGCGTTACTCCGCCGTGCTGTCCCCGCGCCTCAACAAGCAGGTTGCCGATGCCGCCGCCGCCCAGCACCGCCTCACCGCCAAGGTGAAGAACGCGGTGCCGCCCATGCTGGAAGGTGATATTTTTTCCTCCCTGTTCGAAGGTGCCACGGGCTGGAAGGTTGGCGCCTGCCAGGGCGACGGCGCTGCCGCTCGCTGCCCGGTGGCACTGACGCACGTGTCTCCTCCTGTCGCGGGCCGGCCGCCGGTCAAGCCTGCGAACTGGAGCGATACGGTGCTTTTGACCAACACCCCGCAGGGCTGGAAAGTGGACGATGTGATCTATGACGCGGGCTTTGCCTTCGGCAATACCGGGCGGCTCAGTGCCATGCTGCGGATGGTCGTCGCCTCAAATCCGTGAGACGGCCGTAACTTATCGCCGGTTCCGGCGTAATGGGGAAGGAAAGGAAACCTCATGAGCGAGACAAAAAACCTGACCCCCGAACAGCATCGCGTGCTGCGCGAGCACGGCACCGAGCGTCCGGGCTCCAGCCCGCTGAACCAGGAAAAGCGGCCCGGCGAATTTCAGTGCGCCGGCTGCGGCGCCGAACTGTTCGATGCCGGCACCAAATTCGAAAGCGGCACTGGCTGGCCCAGTTTTTACGACACCTTGCCGGGGGCAGTGAAAACCAACACCGACAGCAGCCACGGCATGGTCCGCACCGAGTTTCATTGCGCCCAATGCGGCGGCCATCTGGGTCATGTCTTCAATGACGGGCCAGGGCCGACTGGCCTGCGTTACTGCACGAATGGTTGCGCATTGGACTTCAAGCCCGACGAGAAGAAGTAAAAAAGCCCGCGCCAATGGGCGGGCTTTTCAATTCAGGTTAGCTGTTCGCGGGCGTGGACACCGGGAGTTTAAAGCGCCCGCGTCACGTCGCTCTGCAACGCGTGGCGCAGGCGGGAATCTTCCAGGTCCAGTTCGCGCTCAATGCGGCGGCGGGCATCGTCGTGAAACTCGCCTCGGCGATACATATCGGCAATGCTGGCGCGCTCGGCCTCGACAAAGCGCAGTTGCAGATCGCTGGAACTGAGCGTGGCGTCATCGGAAGGGTCCATGCAGGCGGCGACGAAATAGGCGCGGCGGTCGCTATGCCGGCGGCGCAGCGCTTCCACTGTCTCGGGCGAGGTGGCGGCGCCTTCCAGCGCATCAAGCCGTGACAGCGCGGCATCGATGCTCTTCACCCGCGCCGCGATTTCCTGCCGTTTGTGGTCGGCGGCCTCTTGCAGGCCCTCATCCACCAGGCCCAGTTTCTTGATTACCCAGGAGAAGCTCAGTCCCTGGCCCACCAGCGTCACCAGGATCACTGCGAAGGTCACCAGCAGCAGCAGGTCGCGCTCAGGGAACGGCGCCCCGCCCGCGGTAAAGGGAATCGACAGCGCCGCGGCCAGCGACACCACGCCCCGTATGCCGGTGAAGGCGACCACGAAAACCTGCCGCCAGTGAGGCGCGGGCTCGGATGCGCGCAGCGGCTTCCATATCAGCCGCGGACCGTAGGTGACGACGAAGACCCAGACAAAGCGCACGACGATCACGGCGGTGCAGACCGCTGCCGCGGCGAGCAGAACACGGTTCCAGTCGCCGCTTTGCAGCCGGTCCACGATCATTCGCGCCTGCAGGCCGGTCAGCAGGAAGATCATGCCCTCGACCAGATAGACCACCAGGTCCCAGACGAAGAAGCCCTGCAAGCGTGTGGCGGGCGAGATGAAACGCGGACCATTCCAGCTGACGAACAGCCCGCAGGTGACGGTGGCCAGCACGCCTGATCCGCCCAGCACTTCGGGCACCCAGAACGCAGCAAACGGCGTCAGCAGCGAGAACACCATTTCCACGCGTGTGTCCTGCGCCCAGCGGCGAAGCGCCAGCGAGGCCCAGCCGACGATCAGGCCCCAGACGATCTCGCAGGCCACGGTCACCAGGAATTGCCCGATAGCGGCGGGTATCGAGAAAGCTGCTCCGCCGACCACGGCGGCGACGGCGAAGCTGAACAGGATCAAGGCGGTTGCATCGTTCACCAGCCTTTCGCCTTCCAGCACGGTCAGGATGCGTCCCGGCACGGCATGGCGCCGGGCGATGGCCATCGGCGCCACCGCATCAGGCGGCGACACCACGGCGCCCAGCACAAAGCCCACCGCCAGCGGCACGCCCAAAAGCCAGTGCAGCACGCCCGCCACCACTGCGGCGGTGAAGACCACGCAGCCCACCGCCAGTTGCAGGATGGGGCGCAGATGGTTGCGGAAGCCGCGCCAGCTCATGCCGACGCCGGACGAATAGAGCAGCGGCGGCAGGAACAGGCTCAGCACCAGTTCGGGGCTGAGCGCGATGGCCGGCATGAAGGGCATAAAGCCCAAAGCGAGGCCGACCACCACCAGCACAATGGATATGGGAATTTGCAGCCGCCGCGCCGCCAGCGCCGAGGCGGCGGTGACCGAGAGCAGGCCAAAGGCGATGGGAAGTTCGGGAAGAAGCATGGGGGCGGATAGTGGCGGCTGAGCGATGGCGGTGCAATGTGGAGAGACGCTTGCGTCGGAAGCGGTCCTCGCCTGCTGTGCAGGCTCGGCTGGCGGCCGCCCTCGCGGCTTTGCCGCTCGGTGCGGCGCTCACTTTTCCTAAGCGCGCCTTTGCGCGCTAAGGAAAAGTGGCGCACCCGGCAGGATTCGAACCTGCGACCTTCGCCTTCGGAGGGCGACACTCTATCCAGCTGAGCTACGGGTGCGTGGCCTGTCCGGTCCTATATCCCAATGGGTCAAAAAGCTAAAGCGCGGCGAGTTCGGCCAGGATTTTATCCCTGGCGGCCGCGATATCCTTGGCCGGCAAGGCGAGGATTGTGGCGCCGGGCAGTGCTGCCGCCAGATTTATGCCCCCACCATTCAGGTTCAGCACCCGGGGCTTTGTGACTTTCGAAAGATCCTCTGTCGCGACTGCGGACAGGCTGGCCAGCAGCCAGGGGCCATCGCCGGTCATGCCCGCAAAGGCGGCGGGATCGGGGGCATGCACCAGCACCAGCCGGGCATCGCCGGACGGCGTTACCTTCTCGCGCATCAATCCCGTCAGCACCGCAGAGCCAGGCAGGTCATGGGCCAGCACCATCAGCGCCCTTCGCGCCAGGCGCGGCCCCAGGGCGGCGGCGTCCAAGAACAGCGGCTTGCCGTCATCCCCCCGCATCGGATGCACCCGCGCGATGGCATCCACACCCACCGCTTCGCAGGCAGCGATGAAGGCTTTGCGCGCGGCGCGATAGTCTTTGAGATCGGCGGACATCCTTCTACTCTAGCGCCATGTCCGTCTTCGGCCCACTGGAAGCGCTGCGAAACTGTCCCATCGGCGAACTGGCCGGGGCGCGCACGGCCCGCAAGGGGTTTCGCCAGCGCATCGCGATTGCCCCGGACAATGACCTGTTCGGGGAGGCTGTGGTGGAGGCCCGCGACGCAGGACTGGCGGGCGCGAATTTCTATGCCGGTACCCGCAACCCGCCCTACTGGCAGCGGGTGGAAGGGGCCGCCGACAAATTGTGGTTGCGCCGGACGGTGGCGGGAAAACTGGCCGCTCTCAATGCGCGGCTCGAGAGCGTTGGGCTGGAACTTTTCCTGTTCGATGCCTGGCGTCCCCGCGCGGTGCAGGCTTATTTTCACGATGTCTGGATGCCGCAGGAACTGGCGCGGCGCGGCAGCACGCTTTCCGGCGCGGCATTGACCGAAGAGGTCGAACGTTACTGGGCCGCGCCCACCGACAATCCGGACTCGCCCGCGCCCCACGCCACCGCGGCGGCGGTGGACCTCACGCTACGATGGAAGAATGGCGAGACGCTGTGGATGGGGTCGCTGTTCGACGATGTCACTGCGCTGGCGCATCGAGACCGCTTTGAATCCCTCGACCCGGAAAACTTTTCCTTCTCCGACCAGGAGGCGCGCGCCAACCGCCGCTTGCTGCACTGGCTGATGGTGGAAGAAGGCTTTGCCGGCCATCCCGACGAATGGTGGCACTTCTCCTGGGGCGACCAGATGTGGGCGGCGCTGACCGGTACACCGGCGGCGCATTACGGTTTGGCGACTATTCCAGAATAGGCCTAAACGCCCCGTCCCAATTCTCACCAGGCGGATGCTTTTCAAAATAGGCAATCCGCGTCAGGTGCAGGTCGTAGAGTTTCTGGCTGGCGCCCGACAGGCGGCGGCATTGCGCGATCAGGTCGCGCGCCATCTGCCATTGCTGCTTGCGGATGGCCTGGAAGATATGATCGTGGAACACCGTCAGGGCGCGGAATTTCGGTGAGGCGCGCGATACCGAACTGCCCATGATGGCGAAGAGGGTGGTGGGCGGATCGCTCTGCGCCACCGCGATGGTGTCGATTTCCAGAAAGGCAAAGCCGTGTTCGGCGGCGCGCTTGGTATCATCGCTCACGATCAGCGCCGGGCCATACTGGTGCGACAGGGCCTGGATGCGGCCCGCCATCGCCACTGCGCCGCCATTGACGCTGTAGCCCATGCGGCCATAGCCGCCAAAGCCGCCCGCGATCACCCGGCCGGTGGCGACGCCGACGCCGATCTCCACCAGCGGCGGCGCATCCTCGCCGTGATAATCCTGCGCCAGTGCTTCGTTGACGCGCGCCGACATGATCGCCATGCCGTTCGCCGCCTCGCAGGCATGCAGCGCATGGTCGGCGTCATCCAGCGGTGCGTTCCAGAAGGCGGCGAAGCCATCGGCGGTCAGCCGGTCAATGGTGCCGCCATGCGCCAGCGCCTGGTCGATCAGCGGCGTCAGCACTTTCTGCATCAGCCGGGTGAAACTGGCGGCATCGTCCTTGTAGGCCGCCGCCAGGCCCGCCAGTCCGCGCACGCCGCACACAAGATAAGTGACGCTGCGGATTTCGCCTTCGATGTTCAGCAGGTTGGGCCTGCGCGCGATCTTCTCGATGGTGGCGCGCGGCAGGGAATCGGAAAAGGCCAGGCGCAAGCCGGCATAGGCCATCCGCATATCCTGGATATAGGCGGCCGCGCCCGCCCCGAAGGCCAGCATCAGCGCCAGCGCGGGCGTGGCGGCATCCATCAGCAGCGATTGCTGCACGAAGAAAAACCAGGACAGCAGAAACAGTACGGCGCTGCCGCCCATCGCCACGCCGGCGGCCCAGCCCAGCCCGAAGCGCAGCAGGAGAATCATCCCCGCCCCCAGCGTCAGCAGCAGGGCGGTCTCGGCGAGGGGCATCCAGCTCGGCCGGCTCAGCACATCGCCGCTGATCAGATTTTCGATTGCTTCCGCGGTCACGCTGGCGACACTGGCGGCGCCGAAGGGCGTGCGCACCATCGTGCCCTGCGCGCCCACCACCACGATCATGTCCTTCAGCGGCACCGCGTCCAGCGCATTTGGATTGAGAACCTGCTGGGAGGTGTTGGCGGCATAGCGCAGCCACAGGCGCCCATCGCTGGCGGCGGGAATCGGTGCGCTATCGGTCTCCAGCGCGGCGATGCCGACGCCCTTGAAAAAACTCAGGGGATCGCGCTCATCGCTGATGGCGGTGATGTCGGCCTTGCCGCGCGCCACCCGCAGCGCTTCGGCCGCCATGCCCGGCACCAGCGCATTGCCCACCCGTACCACCAGGGCGGCGCGGCGCACCACGCCATCGGCATCGGGCAGAAGCGCGGCGGCGGCCGATCCCGCCGCATGGGTTTCCAGCAGGGCCATCGGCGCGGCGGCGGATTCAAAACGCGGCACCATGGTGAAAGGATCGCTTGTGCCGCGATAGACAAAGCGCGCCTTGATATGGGGGAGGCGGCCCTGCGCCCCCAAAATTACCGGCACGATCCCGGGAATGTCCTGGAGCGCGACGGCGAGGTCATGGCCTGGCTCCGGCAGCATGGCCAGCGCCGCCCGCCCTGCATTGTTGCCGGGCGGCAGTTTCGCGCTCAGGCTTTGCGGCGAGGGCCCGGGTTCCAGCGGCGCGGTGAACACCACCAGCCGCGCGCCTTGCCCGGCCAGTAGGCGCGTCACCTTGACCAAACTGTCTTCGTCCAGCGCCGGCAGGTCCAGCACCTTGACCGGCAGGGCCGAGGCCTCGCGGGCGGCGTGGCGCTGATAGGCGTCGAACAGCCGGTTGCCCAGGGCGGACGGGATGGAGAATCCGTCGAGCAGAAGCATGGCCACGCCCAGCGCCAGGAACAGCGCGGGGGCCAGCAACACGCTGATGGGCCGGGACCAGGTCATCAAAGCACCAAAGCTGCGGGAAAAGCCCCGCGCCTGGCACCCTATTATCGTTAATGGGACGGAGCTAGGCCGCTACTTCGCCGTAACCCGGATTGCCACCTGGGCCAGCAGGATTTTCGCGCCCTTCTTTTTCAGGGCGCGGTCGGTGACGGCCTGCAGGCGGTCGGCGATTGTCCCGACACCGGGCTGGGTGTCGGTGCGCACCACATTGGCGGTGAAGGCCATCAGGTTGCGGATATAGGCGTCGCGCAGCACCGGCAGCGAGCGGGTCACGATATCGCGCATATGTTCGTCGGGCACATCGATGCCCGCGCCCACCATTAGCATGCCGGCGGCGCGGTTGTCGGTCACGATGGTGGTGTAGATCGGGTCCACCATGATGTAGCTCTTGGACTGGGTGGTTTTGTGCTCCGGTGCTTTTTGCGCTTTCTCGCCATGCTCCGCCGCCCGTCCTGGCAGGACGGCCAAGGCGACAAGAACCAGAGCGATCAACGGTGCGCGCATCATGGCGCCAGTAAGCGCCGGATTGGTAAATCGAATTTTAACGGGAGCGCAAAATGACCAGATCAGGCCTGATGATCTCCACTTTAGCCGCCACTTTGCTGGCCACGGGCGCCGCCCTGACCGCCGACCAGCCCGGGCAGAAGTTCCAGGTTTCCCCCGCCGGCCTGGGGATGGCAGCCTGCTCATTGCCAATGATGTGGCGAATTTGGTCTGGCGCGTGACGTATACCGGAAAGTAGAGGTCGGTTCGGAGTGCCATCCTGGAAGGATGGTGGAGCTGAGCGGAATCGAACCGCTGACCTCCTCATTGCGAACGAGGCGCTCTCCCAACTGAGCTACAGCCCCGAACCGAGCGCGGTTTTTAGGGACGGGGGCTGGGATCGTCAAGCAGCCCGGATTTTCGGGCTTTTCGGACCAAGTTCCACCGGTTACAAGATGGGCCTCAAGTAGCGAAGCGATAGGCCATTAGAGAATCCCATGATGAACCCCATCGCCGCCCTGCTGATCCAGATTCTGGAAATCTACAAATGGATACTGATCGCTGCGGTGATCGTCAGCTGGCTGACCGCCTTCAATGTCATCAATGTCCATAACAATTTCGTCCGCAGCCTGCTGCGTATCCTGTTGGCGCTGACCGAGCCGGTGCTGGCGCCCATCCGCCGCATCCTGCCCGCGATGGGCGGGCTGGACCTGTCGCCCATCGTCGCCTTCGTGATCATCTGGTTCCTGCAATACACGATCCGCTGGGCATCGTATCGTTACGAGCTTTAAGGCATGACGGCCACAGTCATTGACGGCAAGGCCAGCGCCGCGACGCTACGCGACAAGATCGCCGCCTATGCCGCCGATCTCAAAGCCCAGCACAATCTGCAGCCGGGCCTGGCCACCGTCCTGGTCGGCAGCGACCCGGCCTCGGAAGTCTATGTCCGCAACAAGCGCAAGACGGCGGAGGCCATCGGCTTCAAGTCGGTGCATGTCGAGCTGCCCGCCGATGTGGCGCAGGACGAACTTCTTGCGCACGTAAAGGCGTTGTCAGCCGACGAATCGGTGCATGGCATCCTGGTGCAGTTGCCGTTGCCCAAGCATCTGGACGAAGCGTCGGTGCTGGATGCGCTGGACCCTGCCAAGGATGTCGATGCGCTGACCCCGACCAATGCCGGCCTGCTTTTGTCGGGTCGCGCGCATCTTGTGTCCTGCACCCCGGCCGGTGTGATGCTGCTGCTCAAGGAATATGCCGGCGACATCGCGGGCAAGGAAGCTTTGGTGATCGGCCGCTCGCTGTTGTTCGGCAAGCCGGCGGCGCAATTGCTGCTGGCGGCCAATGCCACCGTGACCATGGCGCATTCGCGCTCTAAGGATCTGCCGGGGCTGGCGCGCCGTGCCGACATCCTGGTGGCGGCCATCGGCAAGCCCGAATTTGTCAAGGGTGATTGGGTCAAGCCGGGCGCGGTGGTGATCGATGTCGGCATCAACCGCGTCGATGCGGGCGAAGGAAAATACAAGCTGGTTGGCGACGTGGACTATGCGGCGGCAAAGGAGGCCGCGGGCGCGATCACGCCGGTGCCCGGCGGCGTCGGCGCCATGACCATTGTCTGCCTGATGCACAACACGCTGATCGCGGCTTGCGCGCAGAACGGGCTCGCGCGCCCATCCCTCTAACTCCATGGCCGGGCTTGGTGAGTAGCGACAGCGTGCGAACGCCATCCATCTTGATTGTCGCGCTGGCGCGCGACGCCGGATGGGCGGCTCAAGGCCGCCCATGGTGAGGGAAGTTAAATTTTCTGCTTCAAATCCTTCACCAGATCGTCAGGCGAAATCGCTTCGCTATAGAAGCTGACGGTCTTGCCGTCGGGACCCACCAGATACAACACGTTGGAATGATCGACGCCGTAACCGGCATCCTTGCCCTGTGATCCCTCCAGCGGCCGCTTGACGGCATAGACGCGGAATTTCTTCTCGACATCCTTTATCTGCGCCACGCTGCCGGTCAGGCCCACGAAATTCGGCCCGAAGGCTTTCATATAGTCGGCCAGCACCTTGGGTGTGTCGCGTTCCGGATCGATGGTGATGAAGACCGGCACCACTTTTTTTGCATCGGCGCCCAGCTTGTCCAGGGCCTCCGCCATCACCGCCAGGGTGGTGGGGCAGACATCGGGACAGAAGGTGAAGCCGAAATAGATCAGCATGTAGCGGCCGCGGAAATCCGCATCGCCGCGCGGCTTGCCGGTATGGTCGGTGAGGCGGAACGGCCCGCCCACCTCCATCTTGCCGGTTGAGACCACGCGGCCCAGTTCCGGCTGGCGCGCGCTTTGATACCACAGCAGGCCGCCGGCCATCGCGGCGACCAGCAACAAATAGGGGATCAGGACTTGCTTGTTGCGCAGCATGCTTTTTCCGATGGCCTTGCCATGCTCTAATCCGGATCGTCAGTTCAGGGAAGTATCCATTGGCGCGCAAAGAAATGACCCGGGGCTTTGCGCAAGGCGCGGGCGGCGGCGGAAGGGTGCGGCTGCGCACCCTCTCCAACCTGCGCTGGCTGGCGGTGGCGGGTCAGTCGGTCGCCCTGTTCCTGGTCTATTTCGCCCTGGGCTATCCGCTGCCGATCGTCTATTGCGCCTTCGCCATCGCGGTCAGCGCCGCGCTTAACATCGTGCTGGCACTACGCTACCCGCCCACCCACCGCCTGACAAACCGCGAAGCGACGTTTTACCTGGCCTTCGACGTACTGCAGCTGGCGGCGCTGCTTTATTTTACCGGCGGCATCGCCAATCCCTTCGCCCTGATGTTCGTGGGCCCGGTGGTGATCGCCGCCGCCACTCTCAATCTCGGCAATGTGCTGATCCTGGCCTTCATCGCCTTTGCCTCGGTGTCGGTGATCGCCATCGAGCATCGTCCGCTGCCCTGGCCGGAAGGCGATATCCTGCTGTTGCCGCAGCTTTACCAGGCGGGCATCTGGACGGCGCTGGTGATCGGCATCGGCTTCACCTCGGTCTATGCCTGGCGCATCGCCAGTGAATCGGCGCGCATGTCGGCGGGCCTTGCCGCCACCCAGCTGGCTTTGTCGCGCGAGCATCGCCTGGCGGCGCTGGGCGCACTGGCCACGGCGGCGGCGCATGAACTGGGCACGCCGCTCGGCACCATCGCGGTGGTGGCGCGCGAACTGGAACGGGCGCTGCCGGAAAACTCCACCGAAATCGAGGATGTCCGCCTGCTGCGCGCCCAGGCCGAACGCTGCCGGACCATCATCGCCCGGCTGGCCAATCCCGAAGAGGCGCTGCTGGGCGCCACCGCGCGGCTGCCGCTGGGCGCGCTGCTGGATGACATCGCCGCGCCCCATCGCGGCGAGGATCTGGAAATCCGCGTCACCGTGACCCCGCCGCCCATTACATCCAAGGGGGACGGCGCGGCGCCCCAGGTGTGGCGTGCGCCGGAGCTGCTGCACGGGCTGGGGAACATCATCGAGAATGCCGCCGACTTCGCCCATTCCCTGGTGGAGGTACGTGCCGACTGGGACGACCAGTATCTGCGCATCGCGGTTACCGACGACGGTCCCGGTTTCGCGCCCGAAATCTTCGAGGCGCTGGGCGAGCCCTACATCACCTCGCGCCCCGGACATCATGCACTGGCCGAAACCGAAATCGGGCCGCAAGGCGCTTTGGACGAGCATGAAGGCATGGGCCTGGGCTTCTTCATCGCCAAGATCCTGCTGGAACAGACCGGGGGGGTGGTAAAGGCCGACAATCCGCCGGGCGGCGGGGCGCAGGTTTCGGTAAGCTGGCCCAGGGGCGTGATTGACGGGGCGCAGCCCCCGGCGCAAACCGAGGCCTAGGCCCTAAACCCCTTAATTGTTTGACGCATTATCAAAAGGGTACTAAAGCGCGGCCCGTTGGCCCCTGCGCCGACACTGGGAATGACCATGAACGCCCCCGAAGAAAAGACCTTGCTGCTGGTGGAAGACGACCGCCCCTTTCGCGAGCGTTTGGCCCGGGCGCTGGAAACCCGAGGCTTCATCGTCACCCAGGCGGAGTCGGTGGCCGAGGGCAAAGCCCGCGCCAAGGATGCGCCGCCGGCCTATGCCGTGGTCGATCTCAAGCTGGATGACGGCAATGGCCTGGATGTGGTGGAAACGCTGCACACCACCCGTCCCGACAGCCGCGTGGTGGTGCTGACCGGCTTCGGCAACATCGCCACCGCCGTCGCTGCCGTGAAATATGGCGCCATCGATTACCTTCCCAAGCCCGCCGATGCCGACGACATCCTGGCGGCGCTGCTGGCGGTGCCGGGTTCCAAGCCCAAGCCGCCGGAAAATCCCATGTCGGCCGACCGGGTGCGTTGGGAACATATCCAGCGCGTCTATGAACTGTGCGGCCACAATGTTTCAGAGACGGCGCGCCGTCTCAACATGCATCGCCGCACTTTGCAGCGCATTCTGGCAAAACGCTCACCGCGCTAGGCGTTGGCCGTTGCAACACTCTCGCGCTGGCCCATGCCACGCATCGCCCACAAGACGGGGCCATATTTCACCATTGCCAGGGACAGCGGCATGGTCGCCGCGCCTGCGATCATGTCCATCAGATAGTGACCGCCGAAAAATGGTATGGCGAACAGCATCACCAGATTGAGGCCGGCCATGGCCCATCCGGCTGGACCGGTGCCGCGGAAGGCCCAGGCATAGGCCAGCGCCATGGCGGTGTGGAAGGAGGGAAAGCTCACCACGCCGGTCATGCCCGACAATGCGAAGCTGAGATCACGGCCGCTGAGAATATGCTCCATCACCGGCATGAAGCCGTTATGGGTTTCGATGTTGAACAGCTTGGATGGGCCCAGCGCGGGAAACAGCCACGTGCCCATGCAGGCGAAAAGCCCGCACAGGACGAACAGCCAGAACATGTCGCGCAGCCGCTGCTTGTGGCCCATCAGTCCCATCAGCACGCAGAGATACAGGCCCTGATAGACCAGGCTGCCATAGGAAAAGCCCAGCACGCTTTTCAGTGACGGATGGGCGCTGAGAAACTGGTAGGACGCCAGCCAGTCGAAACCCAGGGCGCGGTCCATCGCCATCAGGCGGGTATCCACCAGCGGTCCTGATGAGGCGAGACAAAGATAGGACAGGACGCAGATCGCGGTGGAGCCGGCCAGGGTCAGCGAAAAATATTCCGCCATTAGTCCGCCCTTGGGCAGGCGCGCGGCGCGCAAGGCCACCATGATCGCCAGGCCCAGGCCCAGCACCAGAAAATCGGTGGGGCGCAGGGTAAACCGCATCGGGATGCGGCTCGCCCAGACGATATCCAGCGCAACCAGAAGCGCAATCGCGCACCATTCTGGCACAAATTCGCTGTTCAGCCTGCGTTTCAGCCCCGTCATGGGCCAGGCATTGCAAGCCCGTCACCAGAAATTCAGCGCTTAACCGTCTTTGCGGATTTTTTTGCACGCACTGGTTTTTTCCTTGGTTTTTTCTTGGGCGCCGCCGCCAGCTGTGCCGCGCGGCCCACCAGGATCTCCTTCAGCGTCTTTTTGTCCAGCGCCGACAGCCGCGCCAGCGCGAAGGGGAATTTGCGATAGTGATCGGTGAAGTAGAAAAGCTTCGGCTCGGCCTCCAGCATCATGTCGCGCATCTCCATCGAGCCGATGCGCAGCACCATGGCGTCTTCTTTGTCATGCACCTTGGTGAGGAACTGGTCATGGATGAACACTTCCGGCTTGATGAACCACAGCCGTTCTTCGCTGCCGGGCAGCGCCAGCGCGATCTTCCAGCCATCACTTCGCTTAATTGCCATCGGGCACCACAAGGTTGGGGGTTTGCGCCAGGGCGATGGCTTCCAGGTGGCGCGAATAGCCTTCTTCCAGCAGAAGACGGCTCACCCCGCGTGCGATTTTGAGCGCGGTGGACGAACTGATCATGGGACCAGTCTAAGGACTTACAGGCTGCCTTTGGAAGACGGAGAAGCGCCGTCGAGCCGCTCATCGGTCGTGATGGCTTGCCGCAGCGCGCGCGCCAGACCCTTGAAGCAGGTCTCGACAATATGATGGCTGTTGTCGGCATAGAGGTTTTCGATGTGCAGGCACGCTCCGGCATTCTGGGCGAAGGCCTGGAACCACTCTTTGAACAGCTCAGTGTCCATCTCGCCCAGCTTGGGCTTGGGGATGGTCACCTTCCAGATCAGGTAGGGACGGTTGGACAGGTCCAGCGCCACCCGTGTCAGCGCTTCGTCCATCGGGATCAGGGCCGAACCGAAACGGTTTATGCCGGAAAAATCGCCCAGCGCCTGTTTCACCGCCTGGCCGATGACGATGGCGGTGTCTTCGGTGGTGTGATGATAGTCGACATGCAGATCGCCGGTGGCGCGCACCTTCAGGTCGATCATGGAATGGCGCGAAAAGCTTTCCAGCATGTGATCGAGGAAGCCGATGCCGGTATCGATGTCGCTCTCGCCGGTGCCGTCTAGGTCGAGGGAGACGGCGATCTCGGTCTCGCGGGTCTTGCGTTCGACGGTGGCGGTGCGCATGGCGGATTCCCAAACTTTGCGGCTGTATAGCACGTGTTCCGGAGTGGGGAATCCCCTTCCTCGCTCTAGGATATGTCATTTTTGGCATATCCTGTTGACCCCCCCGCCAAACCCTGTAAAGAGAGGCCCGCTTCCAGAATTAAGGACCTCCCGAATGGCGCGTTCCGATTATCTGTTCACTTCCGAAAGCGTTTCCGAAGGCCATCCCGACAAGGTCAGCGACCGCATCTCGGACGAGGTGGTGGACCTGTTCTTCCGCGAAGGTCCCAAGGAAGGCATGAGCCCCTGGGATATCCGCGCCGCCTGCGAAACCCTTTGCACCACCAACCGGGTCGTTATCGCCGGCGAAACCCGCGGCCCCAAGAGCGTTGGTCCCAAGGAAGTCGAAGCCGTGGCGCGTGCCGCGATCAAGGACATTGGTTACGAGCAGGAAGGCTTCCATTGGGAAAAGGCCCAGGTCGAAGTCCTGCTGCACGCCCAGTCGGCGCATATCGCCCAGGGCGTCGATGCCTCGGGCAACAAGGATGAAGGCGCGGGCGACCAGGGCATCATGTTCGGCTATGCCTGCCGCGAAACCCCGGCCCTGATGCCGGCGCCGCTGTTCTACAGCCACAAGATCCTGGAATTGCTCGCCAAGGTTCGTCATTCCGGCAAGGAAAAGACCCTGCTGCCGGACGCCAAAAGCCAGGTGACGCTACGTTATGTGAACGGCATGCCGGTGGAAGCGACCCAGATCGTGCTGTCCACCCAGCACGCGCTGGAATCCCAGACCAGCGCCGACATCCGCAAGATCGTCGAGCCCTATATCCGCGAAGCTCTGCCGAAAGAGTGGATCAACGAAAAGACCGTGTGGCACATCAATCCCACCGGCTCCTTCGTGATTGGCGGCCCCGATGGTGACTGCGGCCTGACCGGGCGCAAGATCATCGTCGACACCTATGGTGGCGCGGCCCCGCATGGCGGCGGCGCGTTCAGCGGCAAGGACTCCACCAAGGTGGACCGTTCGGCCGCTTACGCTGCGCGCTACCTCGCCAAGAATGTCGTGGCCTCAGGTGTTGCCGACCGCTGCACCATTCAGCTCGCCTACGCGATCGGCGTCGCCGAGCCGCTGAGCGTCTATGTCGATCTCCACGGCACCGGCAAGGTGGACGAAGCCAAGCTCGAGCTGGTGTTGCCGCAGCTGATGAACCTGAAGCCGCGCGGCATCCGCGAGCATCTGGACCTCAACAAGCCGATCTTCGCCCGCACCGCCGCCTACGGCCATTTCGGCCGCGAGCCGGATGCCGACGGCGGCTTCTCCTGGGAGAAGACCGACTTGGCCGACAAGATCAAAGCGGCGCTCTAGGACCGATCTGTATCCGCGCGCCTTCGCGACGCCCGGGCGCAAAGCTCCACTGGAGCTCTTTGCGAAAATCCCCGGGCGGCGCTCGGCGTTCGGCTAGCAGGATGCTAGCCGAACAGGGCAGGAATGCTGTTTAAGGCACCGATGTCCGAACAATCGCCCGACCACCCCGATCGCAACCGGCGCAAACTCTATGGCCGCCGCAAGGGTCCCAAGCTGTCGGGCCGGCAGGCCGACCTGCGCCAGACCCTGCTGGGCGAACTGGCCTGGCGGATTGGTGGTGATCCTTTGGCGCAGTTCCCGAACAGCGTTCGGGAGATCTGGTTGGAGGTTGGATTTGGCGCCGGCGAACATCTGGTCTGGCAGGCCGCGCACCATCCCAACGTCGGCGTGATCGGCGCCGAGCCCTATCAGATGGGCGTCGCCAAACTACTGACAAAGCTTGAAGAATCACTGCTGAATACTGTTCGTATCCATGAAGGGGACGGGCGGGACATCATCGAGGCCTTGCCGGATTCCAGCCTGGGCCGGTTCTTTCTGCTGTTCCCCGATCCCTGGCCCAAGACCCGCCATTACAAACGCCGTTTCCTGCAGATGGAGATGCTGGGTCAGTTGGCCCGGGTGCTGAAGCCGGGGGCGGAGCTGCGCTTCGCCACCGACGATAAATCCTATGTGCCCTATGCCCTGGAACGGCTGATGGCCCATCCCGCCTTTGAATGGCTGGCGCAGGGGGCGCCTGACTGGAAGACGCGGCCCGACGACTGGCCGCCAACCCGTTATGAAACAAAGGCAATTAAGGGCCCGCCGACCTTCCTTAGGTTCAGGCGCAAGGCTAGGCTGGGGCAATGATCTTCCGCAAAAAACGCGATCCCGAAAAACGGCATATTTTCGGCACCCATCCCGGTGACTTGGGCATCGTGGCGATGGCCGCCGTCATCACCCTCGTCTTCGTCTATCTGCTTCTGACACCGAAGAATTTCGACGCTCTGGACCGGGCGCTTGCCCCCGCCCCGGCCCCCAAAGTGCAGGCCCAGCCCAGCACGCCGGGGGTCACCCAAATGCAGCTTTACGACGCCAAAAAGAAGTAACGCGGCTTGAATTAACGCTGCCCGGGGCGTACATAGCGCCCATTCCCAAACAACAAGACGTGTTGTGTGGCGGTCGCAAGACCGCCGCGGGGAAAAGCCTTTGGTTTTTGTCCAAGCCCCGAGAAGTTGAATTGGTCGTCACAGCCGCACTGCATCTCGAACCGGTCTTCGAACCCGTCATTGAAAAGGCGGGCTTCAAGCTCGTGCGCCTGCGCATGATCGGCGGCGCCGCCCGGACCTTGCAGGTGATGGCCGAACGTCCCGACGGCAGCATGGATGTCGAAGGCTGCGCCATCCTCAGCCACGCGCTGCTGGATTTCATCGAGGTCGAAGACCCGGTCGAAGGCGAGTATGAGATCGAAGTCTCCTCGCCCGGCATCGACCGCCCGCTGACCCGGCTGATGGATTTTTCGCGCTGGTCCGGCCACGAAGCCAAGATCGAACTGCACGCGCCGGTGCGCAGCGTCAGCGGCGAGGATCCCCGCGACCATGCAACGGAAGGCCGCAAGCGTTTTCGCGCCACCCTGATGGGCCTGGATGGCCAGGACGTCATGATCCGCGCCGACAATCTGGATTACCGTTTTCCGTTTCGCGTCGTCGTCAACGCGAAACTCGTGCTCACCGACAAGCTCATCAACGAAAATTTGAAATCACGCAAAGTGTCAGGAAGCGAAGGCGCAAGCCGGAGCGACCATCAAACGACTACTGAGGAGAAGTAGAATGGCCATCGCAATTTCCGCCAACCGGCTTGAACTGCTGCAGATCGCCGACGCCGTCGCGCGCGACAAGTCCATCGACAAGCAGGTCGTGCTGACCGCGATGGAAGAAGCCATGCAGCGCGCCGCCAAGGCCCATTACGGTACCGAGAACGACATCAAGGTCGATATCGATCCCAAGACCGGCGAAACACACGTCTCGCGCTATCTGCATGTCATCGAGCAGGTCGAGAACGACAAGATCGAGATTTCGCTGGCCGATGCGCGCAAGCGCAATCCCGACGCCCAGATCGGCGACATCATCGCCGAAACCCTGCCACCGGTGGAATTCAACCGGATCAATGCCCAGAACGCCAAGCAGGTGATCGTGCAGAAGGTGCGCGATGCCGAACGCGAGCGCCAGTATGACGAATACAAGGACCGCATCGGCGAAGTGGTGCATGGCGTGGTCAAGCGTTCGGAATTTGGTTCTGTCGTTGTTGATCTCGGCAAGGCCGAAGGTGTTGTCCGCCGCGACGAGATGATCCCGCGCGAATCCTTCCGCGCCGGCGACCGCATCCGCGCCTATATCTACGATGTGCGCCGCGAAGCCCGTGGCCCGCAGATCTTCCTGTCGCGCAGCCATCCCCAGTTCATGGTGCGCCTGTTCGCCCAGGAAGTGCCGGAAATCTATGACGGCGTGATCGAAATTCGCGCCGTGGCGCGCGATCCGGGCAGCCGCGCCAAGATCGCGGTGATCAGCAAGGACTCTTCCATTGATCCCGTCGGCGCCTGTGTCGGCATGCGCGGCGTGCGCGTGCAGGCGGTGGTGCAGGAACTGCAGGGCGAACGCATCGACATCATTCCGTGGAACAGCGAAGCGGCGACCTTCATCGTCAACGCGCTGGCGCCCGCCGAAGTCACCAAGGTTGTGCTGGACGAAGACACCCACCGCGTCGAAGTGGTGGTGCCCGACGAACAGCTGAGCCTGGGCATCGGCCGCCGCGGCCAGAATGTGCGCTTGGCCTCGCAGCTGACCGGCTGGCAGATCGACATTCTGACGGAAGCCGAGGAATCGGAACGCCGCCAGAAGGAATTCGCCACCCGCACGGCGCTGTTCATGGAATCGCTGGACGTGGACGAAACCGTCGCCCAGCTGCTGGCCTCGGAAGGTTTCGCGTCGATTGAAGACGTCGCCTATGTCGATCTGGGTGAACTGGCGCAGATCGAGGCCTTTGACGAAGACACCGCACAGGAGCTGCAAAGCCGCGCGGTGGAATTCATCGAAGCCCGCAACAAGGACATGGACGACAAGCGCCTGGCGCTGGGCGTCACCGACGACGTGCTGGAAGTCGAGGGCGTCACCTCCGCCATGGCGGTTGCCCTGGGCGAGCACGAGGTCAAGACGCTGGAAGACCTGGCCGGCTGCGCCACCGATGACCTGATCGGCTATTACGAGGTCAACAAGGAAAAGGAGCGCGTCCGTATCCCGGGCGCGCTGGACGGCTTCAATCTCACGTCCGACGATGCCAACGCCATCGTCATGAAGGCGCGCGTCAAGATCGGCTGGATTGAAGAAGAACCGGTCGTGGAAGAGGCTGCCGAAGAAGTCGAGGCGACAGGCGAGAACGCTGACGGCGAGGAGAAGACCGAAGCCTGATGATCGACGCGGCGGATAAAATGGATGAGACGGACGATGTGCGGGGCGCGCGTGAGCGCCGCGATATCGTGTCGGGCACCGTCATGCCCGACAGCCGCCTGATGCGTTTTGTCGCCGATCCCGATGGCCAGGTGGTGCCGGACGCGGCGGGCAAGCTGCCCGGCCGCGGTTTGTGGGTCGCCTCGACCCGGGCCGCGATCAAGACGGCGGTGGAGAAGAAGCTTTTTGCCCGCGCCGCCAAGGCTCCCGTCACTGCAACGCCCGATCTCGCTGACCGTGCCGAGAAGGCGCTGGTGACGCGGATGCTGGGTGACCTGGGCATCGCGCGGCGCGGCGGCAGCCTGCTGCTGGGCTTCGACAATGTGCTCCGGGGCTTGCAAAGCGCCAAGCCGCCCAAGGTGCTGATCGAAGCCTTTGATGGTGCGGCCGACGGCAAGCGCAAATTGTACGCCGCCGCACATCGGCTGGAACTGAACTGCGTGGTGATTGAAAGCCTGAACAGCGCCGAATTGGGCTTGGCGCTGGGACGCGAGAATGTGATACATGCCGCCGTCCAGCCGGGCGGTCTTGCCGAACGTTTGACCTTTGATGCGGAACGCCTTTTGGGCTTCCGTGAACGGCCCTTGGCCCGGAACGAAAGCCCGCGAGCGTGAGCGAGCTTAAAGAAAGAAAGTCATGAGCGATACCGACGAAACCAAACGCCCGGCCAAAACGCTGTCGCTGAAGAAGACGGAAACTTCCACTGTCAAGCAAAGCTTCAGCCATGGCCGCACCAAGGCCGTGGTGGTGGAAAAGAAGCGTTCCGCCGCGCCGCCCGCAGTCGCCGCCAAGCCTGCTGCCAAGGCGGCCGCAAAGCCCGTCGAGGAAAAGCCCGCTGCCGCCAAGGCCCCGGTGGCCGAGAAAGCCCCCGCGCCGCCGCGCGGCGTTGTGCTGCGCCAGCTTTCGGACGAGGAAAAATCCCGCCGCGCCACCGCGCTGGCCGATGCCCGCGTCTCCGACACCGAAGCGCGCCGCATGGCCGACGCTGATGCCCGCCGCCGCACCCAGGAAGAAGAACAGCTGAAGGCCGAGCGTATCGCGGCCGAAAAGCGCAAGACCGACGAGGACGCGCGCAAGATCGCCGACGACCTGGCCAAGAAGCGCGCCGAACAGGAAGCGGCTCGCCGCCTGGAAACCCCCAAGCCGGGCGAGGTCGCCGCCGGCGAAGCGCCGCGCCGCCGCCTGGAGAACGAAGAAGAAGAAGAAAGCGCCAGCAAGAAAATCGGCGGCAAGCTTGTGCCCGTCAAGGCGCCCGCACCCAAGAAAGCCGAAGGCGAACGCCGCCGCGGCAAGCTGACCGTGACCCGCGCTTTGTCGGACGATGACGAGCGCGTGCGTTCGGTTGCCTCCTACAAGCGCCATCTGCAGCGGGTCAATAAAGGCCACCAGCAGCAGCCCGCCGGACCCGCCGGTCCGCGCGACATTATCGTTCCGGAGACCATCACGGTTTCCGATCTCGCCAACCGCATGGCGCGCCGCACCGTGGACGTCATCAAGGTGCTGATGAAGAACGGCATGATGGCGACGCCCAGCGACGTGATTGATGCCGATACCGCCGAACTTGTGGCCGCCGAATACGGCCATGTCGTGAAGCGTGTTGCCGAAAGCGACGTGCTGGCAGGCCTGACGGGCGAACAGGATGCGGTTGAGACGCTGGTGTCGCGCCCGCCGGTTGTCACCGTGATGGGCCATGTCGACCACGGCAAGACCTCGCTGCTGGATGCGCTGCGCAAGACCGACGTGGTCGCGGGCGAAGCCGGCGGCATCACCCAGCATATCGGCGCCTATCAGGTGCATCTGAAGGGGGGCGCCAAGATCACCTTCCTGGACACGCCGGGCCATGCCGCCTTTACGCAGATGCGCGCGCGCGGCGCCAAGGTCACCGACCTGATCATCCTGGTGGTGGCGGCCGATGACGGCGTGATGCCCCAGACGGTCGAAGCCATCGCGCATGCCAAGGCCGCGGGCGTGCCGATGATCGTGGCGGTCAACAAGATCGACAAGGGCGATGCCAATCCGACCCGGGTGAAGACCGAATTGCTGCAGCATGAAATCCAGGTCGAGGACATGGGCGGCGAAGTCCAGGTGGTGGAAGTCTCCGCCACCAAGGGCACCAATCTCGACAAGCTGGAAGAAGCCATCTTGCTGCAGGCCGAAATTCTCGACCTCAAGGCCAATCCCGACCGCGCCGCCGAAGGCGCCGTTGTCGAAGCCAAGCTGGACAAGGGCCGCGGCCCGGTCGCGACCGTTCTGGTTCAGCGCGGCACCCTGAAGGTGGGCGACATCGTTGTCGCCGGCTCCGAATGGGGCCGCGTGCGCCTTCTGGTCAATGAACGCGGCGAGAGCGTTCCCTCCGCCGGGCCCTCCACGCCCATCGAAGTGCTGGGTCTTTCGGCGGCGCCGGAAGCCGGCGACGAAATGGTGGTGGTGGAAAACGAAGCCCGCGCCCGCGAAGTGGCCGAGTATCGTGGCCGCAAGCGCCGGGAATCGCGTCAGGCGTCCAATTCGCGCCAGACCCTGGATCAGCTGCTCAAGACCCGCCAAGCCGGCGAAAAGCGTTTGCTGCCGCTGGTCATGAAGACCGACGTGCAGGGTTCCAGCGAAGCCATTCAGGGCGCGCTGGCCAAGCTGGGCACCGACGAAGTCGGGGCGCAGATCCTGCAGTCGGGCGTGGGCGGCATCACCGAAAGCGATGTGATCCTGGCCCATGCCTCGGGTGCGGCGGTGCTGGGCTTCAATGTCCGCGCCAACAACCAGGCACGCGACCGCGCCAAGCGCGATGGCGTGGAAATCCGCTACTACAACATCATCTACAATCTGGTGGATGACGTGAAGGCGGCGCTGTCGGGCATGCTGACGCCCGAGACCCGCGAGAAGTTCCTGGGCAATGCCGAAATCCTGGAAGTGTTCAACATCTCCAAGGTTGGCAAGGTGGCAGGCTGCAAGGTCACCGAAGGCGTCATGCGTCGCGGTTCCAAGGTGCGCCTGATCCGCGACAATGTCGTGATCCACGAAGGCGAACTCTCCACCCTCAAGCGCTTCAAGGACGAAGTGAAAGAGGTGCAGAATGGCCAGGAATGCGGCATGGCCTTCACCAAGGCATGGCCTTCACCAATTACCAGGACATGCAAAAGGGCGACGTCATCGAATGTTTCGATGTCGAAATCATTCAGCGCGCTCTTTAGAACCTGTCATCCCGGCCAGCGCGAAGCGCGCGAGCCGGGACCCAAAGAAGCCAGGTTCCAGTCCTGGATTCCCGCTTTTGCGGGAATGACAAGTGAGTAAACAATGTCTCGCCGTACATCGGACCGCTCCGATCGTCCCACTGGCCGCCACACCGGGCGCGCTGACGGCCCCATGGGGCCGTCGCAGCGCCAGTTGCGCGTCGGCGAGGCGCTGCGTCATGCGCTGGCGGAAGTCCTGAACCGCAACGAAGTCCGTGATCCGGATCTGGACGGGGTCTCGGTGACGGTCACCCAGGTCAAGCCGTCGCCCGACATGCGCCATGCCACGGTGTTCTGCGAACCCCTGGGCGGGAATAACGCCAAGGAGATCGTGGCGGCGCTGAACCGGCACAAGGGATTCCTGCGCGGCGAGATGGGCCATCGCATCACCATGAAATTCACCCCCGAGCTGCGCTTTGTCGAAGACGAGAGTTTCGCCGAAGCCCAGAAGATCGAGGACATCCTCCGGTCCGAACGCGTTGCGCGCGATCTCGCCGCATCTCGCGACGAAGACAAAGAAGACTGATGGGCCGCCGTAAAAAGGGTAACGCCGTCCACGGCTGGGTCGTTCTCGACAAGCCGCTGGGCATGACCTCCACACAGGCGGTCGGCGTGGTGCGCCGCATCTTCGACGCCCAGAAGGCCGGCCATGCCGGCACCCTCGATCCCATGGCGACCGGCATCCTGGCCATCGCGCTGGGGGAGGCGACCAAAACCGTCCCCTACGCCATGGACGCCGAAAAGATCTACCGCTTCACAGCCAGCTGGGGCGAAAGCCGTGACAGCGACGATGCCGAGGGCAAGGTCACCGGCACCACCGACAAGCGCCCGTCACAAAGCGAGATAGAAGCGATGCTGCCCCGTTTCACGGGTGCGCTCAGTCAGGTCCCGCCGGCCTATTCGGCCATCAAGGTGGCCGGCGAACGGGCCTATGACCTGGCCCGGGAGGGGGAAACAGTGGTGCTGGAACCGCGCACCGTCCAGGTGTTTGAGGCCCGGCTTCTCAGTGCCGGACCGGGCAGCGCCGAGTTCGAAATTCGTTGTGGTAAAGGCACTTACGTTCGGTCCTGGGTGCGCGATATGGCCTTGTCCTTGGGGACTTTGGGCCATGTTTGCGCCCTGCGCAGGACCCGGCTGGGGGGGTGGGACGAAAAAGGCGCGGTTGGGCTGGATACCCTGACCCCTTTTATGCATAGTCCCGCCGCTTTTGGGTATTTGAGACCCCTTTCGACCGCGCTGGACGGCATCCCGGCACTGGCCGTCAGTGGTCCTGATACGGTTCGCATCCGATCCGGCAACCCCATCCTCATCCGCGCGAATCTCTTCGCCAAGATGAAGGACGGTTTTGGTGACGGCGAACTCTCCGGTCTCACTGTCTTTCTCAAGGATGAGGAGGGTGCGCCCGTGGCATTGGCCGAAATCGCCGAAGGTGAGCTTCGCCCGTTTCGTGTCTTCAATTTTTCAACGTCCTGATGTCCGGAAAGAAGCAATGATTACCCCTGAACGCAAAAAAGAAGTCGTGGCCGAAAACGCCACCGGCAAAAATGATACCGGCTCGCCGGAAGTGCAGATCGCGATCCTGTCGGAGCGCATCACCAATCTCACCGACCACTTCAAGACCCACGCCAAGGACAATCATTCCCGTCGCGGTATGATCAAGATGGTGTCGTTGCGCCGCAACCTGCTGGACTATGTGAAGTCCAAGGACGTCAAGCGCTACGAAGGCATCATCGCGAAGCTGGGCCTGCGTCGCTGAGTTCGCAGCAAACAGATTTGGCACGGTCTCGGGCAAAAGCCTGAGGCCGTGCTTTTGCTTTTGTGGGGGATGAGCCTCTGCAAAAGCGGGTCCCATAGGGGGATCGCTAAGAAGGCCCGCATGCAATATGGCGGCGGGCGATGACGAAAGACGAAAACCAATGTTCAATATCGTGAAAGAAACCTTCGAGTGGGGCGGCCGCGAGCTGACCCTTGAAACCGGCAAGATTGCCCGCCAGGCGGACGGCTCCGTGCTGGCCACCTATGGCGAAACCGTTGTGCTGGCCACTGTGGTCGGCGCCGCCAATCCCAAAGAGGGCGTGGATTTCTTCCCGCTCACCGTGAATTACCAGGAACGCTATTACGCCGCCGGCAAGATCCCGGGCGGCTATTTCAAGCGCGAACGCGGCCTGACCGAGCGCGAGACACTGATCTCGCGCCTGATCGACCGCCCCATCCGCCCGCTGTTCGCGGACGGCTATCGTAATGAGACCCTGGTGGTGGCGCAGGTCCTGTCCCACGATCTGGAAAACGATCCCGACATCATCGCGATGATCGCGGTGTCCGCCGCTCTCACCATTTCCGGCCTGCCCTTCCAGGGCCCGATCGGTGCGGCGCGCGTCGGCTATATCGACGGCGAATACAAACTGAACCCGCCGATCGACGACATGGCCAGTTCCAAGCTGGATCTGGTGGTCGCCGGCACCCATGACGCCGTGATGATGGTGGAATCCGAGGCCCAGGAACTCAGCGAAGACGTCATGCTGGGCGCCGTGATGTTCGGTCACCGCGAAATGCAGCACGCCATCAAGGCGATCATCCGCCTGGCAGAAAAGGCGGCCAAGGAACCGCGCGCCGTGCCGCAGGATGTCCATGCTCCGGTGCGCGCCAAGCTGAAGTCGGCCGCAAGCGCCGAACTGGCGGCGGCGTTCCAGATCCCGATCAAGTTCACTCGCCGCGACGCGCTCAGCGCCGTGAAGAAGAAGTTCGCCGCCGAATTTGTCGGTGAAGGCGAAGGCAAGGTGCCGGCCAATGTCTATTCCGGCCTGCTGCACGATGTCGAAGCCGATGTGATGCGCAATGCGGTGCTGGACACCAAGATGCGCGTTGACGGCCGCGACCTGACAACGGTTCGCCCCATCGTGGCGGAAGTCGGCATCCTGCCGCGCACCCATGGTTCGGCGCTGTTCACCCGCGGCGAAACCCAGGCCCTGGTGGTTTGCACCCTGGGCACCGCCGAGGACGAACAGTTTGTCGACAGCCTGGAAGGCACCGGCAAGCAGACCTTCATGCTGCACTACAATTTCCCTCCCTACAGCGTGGGCGAAACCGGCCGCATGGGCGCTCCCGGACGCCGCGAAATCGGCCATGGCAAGCTGGCCTGGCGCGCCATCCGTCCGATGCTGCCCAAGAAGGACGAGTTCCCCTACACCATCCGCGTGGTGTCGGAGATCACCGAATCCAACGGCTCGTCGTCGATGGCCTCGGTGTGCGGCACCAGCCTCGCGCTGATGGATGCCGGCGTTCCCCTGAAGAAGCCCACCGCGGGCATAGCCATGGGACTGATCTTGGAAGGCGACCGTTATGTCGTCTTGTCGGACATTCTAGGTGACGAAGATCACCTGGGCGACATGGACTTCAAGGTGGCGGGCACCGACGAAGGCATCACCAGCCTTCAGATGGACATCAAGATCGCCGGCATCACCGAGGAGATCATGAAGATCGCGCTGGCGCAGGCCCAGGGCGGCCGTCTGCATATCCTTGGCGAGATGAATAAGGCTCTGACCGGCGCTCGCGCCGAGCTGGGCGAACATGCCCCGCGCATCGAGCAGATCAAGATCCCCACCGACAAGATCCGCGACGTGATCGGCACCGGCGGCAAGGTGATCCGCGAGATCGTGGAAAAGACCGGCGCCAAGATCAATGTCGAGGATGACGGCACCGTGAAGGTCGCTTCCAGCGACCATGAAGCGATAAAGGCGGCGATCAAGTGGATTCGCGGCCTGACGGCGGAACCGGAAATCGGCCAGATCTATGACGGCAAGATCGTCAAGGTGATGGACTTCGGCGCCTTCGTGAACTTCTTCGGCCCCAAGGACGGCCTTGTGCATGTCTCCGAACTGGCCGCTGGCCGCGTCGCCAGCCCCAAGGACGTGGTCAAGGAAGGCCAAGCCGTGAAGGTCAAGCTGCTCGGCTTCGATGATCGCGGCAAGGTTCGCCTGTCGATGAAGCAGGTGGACCAGACCACCGGCGAAGACCTCGGCAAGAAGGCCGGCGACGCACCGCAGGCCTGATCGACCTATCCGCTGAAATGAATCAGCCGCCCGCGCAAGCGGGCGGCTTTTTCATGACATGTTGAGCCGGACATTAAAGGCAATGCAGGTGCGCTCACCTTCGCCTTCGAACGGCGCCACCGAATGTTCCAGCCAGCTGGGGAAAATCAGAATATCGCCCGGTGAGGGCGTTTCGGAAACCCGTGTGATCTGGGTGAACAGCTGATTCATGTTGGCGCGGGGCCTGGGATCGTAGAAGCGGATTTTTCCCGCCGTGCTGGTTTCGCCCAGCGCGCCGGGCGGTGCGGAGACGTAATAAACGCCGCTGATATGGGCGGTGGGATGCACGTGCAGGTCCTGACTGTGCCCCGCCTTCAGCGAAACTCCCCAGCCCCACAGCATGAAATCCACGTTGGCGGGATTACGCATGCATTCCTGCTCGAACAACAGCTTGGCATAGTCCTGAATCGCCGCGATGAGCTGATGCTTCAAGGTGACAAGTGCGGGATGCTGGCTGTAGCGATGACCCTCTGAGAGAAAATCCTCGCGAGTCTGGAATCCGCCCATGGTCGAGGTGCCAGCGGTCATGTTCGGCCCGGTCGCCGCCAGCTCGGCGATAATGCCGGCCAGCTGGCGGTTTGTTTCTGCCATGTCAGGCAAGTGCCGCCGCAGCAATGTCGTAGGATAGAGAGAACTCAGTACATCCGGCATCGGTGCCCCCCGGCACATTTATGTCCTGCTATCCCCGATACGGCTCTTGATCCGGCCAACGGCCAGTTCAGCTCGTCACGCCATGAAAATGGAGCCCCAGCACATCATCGGGAAAACACGCAACAGCTCCATGCACATGCACCCCCCGGCGATGTCCGCAAGAATCCTGCACCCGCCTGCGCCGGTCGTCAATGATGCCGGATTTTCGCAATTGCGAAGGCATTTAACCTAGATGGCCGTATTTCTTGTGCGCTCCGGGCCTGCGCGGTATCTGTGGGCCATGGCCGTTTTCATGCGTCTCATCAGCCTTATCCTGATCGTCACCGCCCTGATGCTGCTGGGCGCGGATGCGATCACAAGCCTGGAGCGCGGCGGCGAACTGACGGTGCGCAGCCTGGGCACCATATGGAGCCTGTTCGACCAGCCACACCTGGATGGCTTCAAGAGCTGGGTCCAGAACACGCTGCCCGCCATGGCGCAGGGGGTCTATTCATTCATGGCTTTGCCGGGTTGGGCCGCCACCGGCGTACTCGGCGTTATTCTGGCGTTTATCTTCGGAAAAAAGCTGGGTCCGGACTAACCGGTTCAGCGATTGGCTCCAGGTACCCAGAGCACATCGCCCATGCCGCCGTCATTGGCGGCGCGCGCCATCACGAACAGGTGATCCGACAGCCGGTTGGCATAAAGCCGCGCCGCATCGTTGATGGTTTCCTGCGCCGCCAGCGCGACGATGGCTGCTTCCGCCCGCCGCGCGATGGCGCGCGCCAGGTGCAGATGCGCCGCCAGGGCAGTGCCGCCCGGCAGGACGAAGGATGTCAGGGGCGCCAGTTTTTCGTTCATTGCGTCGATCTCGCGCTCCAGCCGGTCCACCTGGGGTGGCGCAATGCGCAAGCGGGTTTCGGACTTTCGTCCGTCTTCGGGCGCGGAGAGATCGGCGCCCAGGTCGAACAGGTCATTCTGAATGCGCGCGAGCATCGCGTCGAAGTCGCCGTCCGCGTCGAGCCGGGCTATGCCGATAGCGCTGTTGGCCTCGTCCACCGCGCCGATGGCGGCGATGCGGGGGCAGGCCTTGGAAACACGGCTGCCGTCGCTGAGCCCGGTTTGCCCGGAATCACCGCCTTTGGTGTAGATTTTATCTAGCTTGACCATGCGAAAAATCCGCCCTTGCCGCGCAAATTCTAACTTGTATGATGCCCGCCGTCCCGCGCTTTTAGGTCATTTTCCATGCCTGCCCCGGCCCCCGAAATCGTCGAAACCGACAATAGCCGCGTTGCTTGTGATGGGGGCGGCGGTGCGCTGGGCCATCCCAAGGTGTTCCTGGAAATGGGCGACGAAACCCAGGTCGAATGCCCCTATTGCGACAAGCGCTTTGTGCTCAAAGCCGGGGCAAGCCATCATTGACCGCTCTTAAAAAGGGCGACCATCTCTATCTGGTCGATGGATCGGGCTATCTGTTCCGCGCCTATCACGCGCTTCCGCCGCTGACCCGCAAGTCCGACGGCCTGCCCACCGGTGCGGTGGCGGGCTACTGCAACATGCTGTGGAAGCTGCTGGAGGACATGAAGGGCCCTGAACAGCCCACCCATCTGGCGGTCATCTTCGACGCCAGCGAGAAGACCTTCCGCAATGCGATCTACAAGGAATACAAGGCGCATCGCCCGCCGGCGCCCGAAGACCTGATCCCGCAATTTCCGCTGGTGCGCGACGCCACTCGCGCCTTCGGCATCTCCTGTGTCGAGATGAAAGGGTTCGAGGCCGACGATCTGATCGCCACCTATGCGCGGCTGGCGCGCGAAGCCGGCGCCCGCTGCACCATCATCTCGTCCGACAAGGACCTGATGCAGCTGGTGGTGGACGGCAAGGTCGAGCTGCTGGACACCATGAAGAACAAGCGTATCGCGAGCGCGGAGGTGCTGGAGAAATTCGGCGTCACCCCCGACAAGGTGGTGCAGGTACAGGCGCTGGCAGGGGACGCATCCGACAATGTGCCGGGCGTCCGCGGCATCGGCGTCAAGACGGCGGCAGAGCTGATCAACACTTACGGCGATATCGAAACCTTGCTGGCCCGGACCGATGAGATCAAGCAGCCCAAGCGCCGCGAAACCCTGATCGAGAATGCGGAAAATGCCCGCATCTCCCTGCGGCTGGTGACCCTGGACACCAATGTTCCCCTCAAGGAAATGCCGGACGAATTCGCGGTGCATGAGCCTGAGCCCCAGGAATTGATCGCCTTCCTCAAGGCGATGGAGTTCGGCTCCATCACCAGGCGGGTGGCGGCGCATTTCGGGATGGCGGACCTGGACAGTATCGCCGCCGCGCCGACCGTGGCCAATGTCATGCCGCAATTGCCGGACATGGCCGGCGAAACGCCGGCGGACACCTCCGCCCTGCGCGCCCCGATTGATCGCGATGCCTATGTCACGGTGACGACGGCCAAGGCGCTGGATGCCTGGATCCGGCGCGCCTATCAGGCTGGCACTGTTTGTGTCGACACCGAAACTACCTCGCTGGACGCGATGGTCGCCAATCTCTGCGGCGTAAGCCTGGCGGTGGCGCCGGGGGAAGCCTGTTACATTCCCTGCGGGCATCGCAAGGGCGACGGCTTGTCGCTGGACCTGTCCCAAGCGCAGGATGGCGGAGACGCCATCATCCAGATGACCGAGGCCGATGTGCTGGCGCGTCTCAAGCCGCTGCTGGAAGACGACAGCATCCTGAAGGTGGGGCAGAACCTGAAAGATGACGCGCTGGTTTTTCTTCAGCGCGGCATCCGCATCGATCCCATCGACGACACGATGCTGATGTCCTATGTGCTGGAAGGTGGGCTGCACGGCCATGGCATGGACGAATTGTCCGCCCTGCATCTGTCCCATACCCCCATTACGTTCAGCGAAGTGACCGGCAAGGGCAAGGACAAGTTTACCTTCGATTGCGTGCCGGTGGCCGAGGCCACCAGATATTCGGCCGAGGATGCGGATGTGACTTTGCGCCTGCAGATGCTGTTCAAGCCGCAGTTGCGCGAAAAGGCCAAGCGCACCGTTTATGAAACGCTGGAACGGCCGCTGGTGATGGTGCTAGCCGACATGGAGTGCGCCGGTGTCAGCATCGATCCCGACCTGCTGCGCAAACTTTCCAACGATTTCGCCAAGCAGCAGGTGATCCTGGAAAGCGAAATCCACAAGCTGGCGGACAGCGATTTCAATATCGGTTCGCCCAAGCAATTGGGCGAAATCCTGTTCGACAAGATGAAGATCGAATGCGGCCGCAAGACCAAGACCGGCGCCTGGTCCACCGACAGCGATGTGCTGGAAGATGTGGCGGCGCAGGGTCATCCCATCGCCAAGAAGGTGCTGGAATGGCGGGGTCTGGCCAAGCTGCGCGGCACCTATACCGATGCGCTGCCCACTTACATCAATGCCAAGACGGGGCGGGTGCATACGTCCTACGCCATGGCGTCGACCACGACCGGGCGACTGGCCTCCACCGATCCCAATTTGCAGAATATTCCAGTGCGCACCGAAGAAGGCCGCCGCATCCGCCAGGCCTTTATCGCGGCCAAGGGCAGCAAACTGATCAGCGCCGATTATAGCCAGATCGAGCTGAGGTTATTGGCGCATATCGCCGATATCCCCGAACTGAAAAAGGCCTTTGCCGACAATCTGGATATTCACGCGATGACGGCGTCGGAAATCTTCGGCGTGCCGGTCAAGGACATGCCCGCCGAAGTGCGCCGCCGGGCCAAGGCGATCAATTTCGGCATTGTCTACGGTATTTCTGGCTTCGGCCTGGCCAACCAGCTGGGTATCCCGCAAAGCGAAGCCAGCGATTACATCAAGAAATACTTCACGCGCTTCCCCGGCATCCGCGACTATATGGAAGACACCAAGCAGTTCGCCCGCACCCATGGCTTCGTCGAAACCCTGTTCGGGCGGCGCATCCATATCCGCGAGATCAATTCCAAGGTCCAGGGTTTCCGCGGCGGTGCCGAGCGCGCCGCCATCAACGCCCCGATCCAGGGCGCCGCTGCCGACATTATCCGCCGCGCCATGGTGCGGCTACCGGGGGTGTTGGCCGAGGCAAAGCTCAAAGCCACCATGCTGCTGCAGGTGCATGACGAGTTGATCTTCGAAGCCCCCGACAAAGATGTCGAAAAGGCGTCGAAACTGATCAAATCGGTGATGGAGAAAGCAGCGCTGCCGGCGGTGGAGATTTCTGTGCCGCTGGTCGTGGAAGCGCGGGCCGCTGATAACTGGGACGCCGCGCACTGAACCTATAACTTTTTATGGCCCGCATGCACGGGCCATGACATCAGGGGTTACGCGGCTATCGACTTCAGCCCCGTCTCGGGAGTAATCCCGGCCTTGCCCAATGTTTCCATCAGTTCGGCCATGACTTTTTTGTTGTCTGGCGCCGTGCCGTCCTTGGCCTGCGATGCGATATAGCCGCTGAGGAAACCAGGCTGGGACAGGTAGCCCAGGATAAATTTCCGTGCCTGCGACGAAAGCGTGCCTTCGGTCAGAACCCCGCCGGTCATCAGCCGGAGCAATGTCTGCGCTTTTTCCACATGGTTCGGGCGTGCGGCAATAGACTCGAACAGCTTGCCGCGCGCTTCCATTGTCACGGCCAGCGTATCCATCTTCGCGCAAATCTCTTCGCGCGTCACATCGACAAAGCCGCTGCGCCGCATCCGGGCCTGCAACTGGGTCAGCCGCTGCAGCCGCGACACCAGCGGCAGCTTGGGGTTCTGGAAATGGCTGTCGAACTGCGCCGAGGTCAGGATCGGCAGAATATAGCTGGCCAGCTGGCGCTTGTTTTCCAGGCCGATGATATTGTCTTCGACGAACAGGATGCGTTCAATCTTCTCGTCGGGGGCGGCGTCGATGATGTACTGGCCCAGCGATTCCTGGGTGACCAGGCGCTTGGAGCGCAGCGTAAAGGCCGCCACAAGGTCTTCGTGGCTCAGATATTTTCCCACGCCCATCACGATGCGGTTAGCGATGCTGCGCAGGGCCTTCAGCTCGTCGACGATGGACTCGGGGCAGAGCCGCTTGTTGCTTTTGAATTCGGCGACAATGCGGTTGGCGACGGCAGTGCGCGCTTCCGGCAGGCTGTCGGCAGCGAAATTCTCAGTCAGGGCGGCGAGCCCGTCTTTGGCGTTTTCGGGGGCTTTGCCCAGGAACAGGGCGACAAGCTTGCTCAGTGCACCGGCCAGGTTTTCGCTCTTGCCCATCAGTTCGTGCAGGGCGGCCGAGCCATTGAGGATTTCCGCTAGGATCGCATCCACCGACGACAGGACCAGCTTGCGCGGGCCTTCTTCCTTCGGGGCGCTGCCCATGATGGTAATCAGCATCAGGACTTTTTCGTCCCAGCCTTGCGCCTCTTTCAAGTGCTTCGCCAGCGCGCCATTGAAGATATAGGCGGCGTCGCCCTGCCCAAAAAGCTTGCCGGCGAGTTCGGCGAACTGGTTCGGCTGGGGATCGGGGAACAGGCCCTTGCGCTGGTCGCGATAAACGCGATTGAAGGCTTGGGTAGTGAGTTCGTTCAGGCTCTTGACGATCTGCTGCACCGGTGTGGTGGTGGAGGCGGCCTGCGCCACAGCAACCTTCTGGATCAAGTGCTGATAGAGCGTGCCGGTGGCTTCCAGCTTTTCCAGCATGTCGGCGCGGTGGATCAGTTCGGTAATGGTCACCTTGTTGCGCGCCAGGAAATCGACCAGCAACCGGCTCATGGTGGCGCGGGCGTGGTAGGAATACAGATCGTCGGGCTTGAAGCAGGGCAGGGCATGGGGCGCGTCTTCCTGCGCCACCTCCACTTTCACCTGATTGTGGCCCTCCTCAAAAATCTTGAGGGTGAGATAGTCGCCGGTGTCGTCGTTGTAGGTTTCCTTGATCACCTTCACGCCGGTGGCCTTTTCGGCGGCCATCAGCTCCAGCGCCATGGTGATGGCCAGTTCGCGCGTCGAGGTCACTTCATGCATGGTCCAGCCGCCTTTGGCGCCGACCCCGCGGAAAACCTCGTAATGAATTTCTCGTCCCATGCAGGGATGGTGGCGCAAACGGCCTAAACGGCGGTTAACCGTGACCGTTCAGGGCGTGAATTGTCGGCGCCGGGCCGCACAAGGCGCAGGCGGGGTCCGGCGGCAGGCTGGCGGTGCGAAACTCCGCGCTAAGTGCCTTATAGGTCAGGATTTTTCCAGCCAAACTCGTCCCCAAACCGGCCACTTCCTTCAAAACCTCCAGTGCCTGCAGCGACCCCATGACGCCGGCGGCGGCCCCCAGCACGCCGGTTTCCGAGCAGGACGGCACGGTGCCGGGCGGCGGCGGGGCGGCAAACAGGCAGCGGTAGCAGGGATAGGCGTGGCTGCGATCGAACGCCTTGTAGGTTGCCAGCTGGCCCTCGAACTCGGTCACCGCCGCTGATACCAGCGTTTTCTTCGCGAAAAAGCAGGCGTCATTGAGCAGGAAGCGGGTGACGAAATTGTCCGACCCGTCGGCGACAATGTCATAGCGCGCAATCAGGGCCATCGCATTTTCGGCGGTGAGGCGCCGCGCGTGGGATTCAATCTGAACCCCGGGATTCATGGATTTTATGGCCGCCGCGCCCGCTTCGACCTTGCCGCGCCCGACATCTTCGGTGCGAAACAGGATCTGCCGCTGCAGGTTAGACAGGCTGACGATATCGTCATCCACCAGACCTATTGTCCCTATCCCCGCAGCAGCCAGGTAGAGCGCCGCCGGGCTTCCCAGCCCGCCCGCGCCCACGATCAGCACGCGGGCCGCGCGAATCTTCGTCTGGCCGATGCCGCCGACTTCCCGCAGCACCAGGTGGCGGGCATAGCGATCCAACTCGTCATCCGAGAACATCAGTTTCCTTACGGCCAAGTGGCGGGCGTGACAACGCGCCGCCCATGTATACGGAGATGGCTCTATTAACCAGTTGAAAATAATGTAAATTCTACAAAATGTTCCATGCTGTATACATTTGAGGCTGCCTTCATGGGCCGCTATGACTGACGGAAATTTCCGCCGTCTCGCAGGAGCCCTCCATGTCCGCCATCGTAACCAATTCTGCCCATGGCCTCGGCCGTCACGGCTTTCGCAATCTTCCCTGCGTGAACTGGAATCTCGGCGCCGCCGCGCTGTACGAAGAAGCGGTGCGCCGCGGCGAAGGCCATGTTGCCAAAAATGGCCCGCTAGTGGTGCGGACCGGCGTGCATACCGGCCGCTCGGCGTCCGACAAGTTCGTGGTGCGCGATGCCAGCACGGAAGCCCAAGTGTGGTGGGACAATAACAAGCCGATGAGCCTGGCCCATTTCGACGCCCTGCATGCCGACATGATGTCCCATGCGGAAGGGCGCGAACTTTTCGCCAAGGACCTGTTCGGTGGCGCCGACCTGACGCATCGCATCAGCGTGCGCGTGGTCACCGAGTATGCCTGGCATTCGCTGTTCGTGCATCAGCTCCTGATCCGCCCCACCGCGGACGACCTCAAGAGGTTCGATCCGGAATTCACCATCATCGACCTGCCCAGCTTCAATGCCGACCCGGCAAGGCACGGCTGCGCATCGCAGACCGTGATCGCGGTCAATTTCAGCAAGAAGGTAATCCTGATCGGCGGCACTTCCTATGCCGGCGAGATGAAGAAGTCGGTCTTCACCATCATGAATTACCTGCTGCCGGCCAAGCGGGTGATGAGCATGCATTGCTCGGCCAATGTCGGCGCGAACGGCGAATCAGCCATATTTTTCGGGCTTTCCGGCACGGGCAAGACCACGCTTTCCGCCGACGCGTCGCGCACGCTGATCGGCGATGACGAGCATGGCTGGAGCAAGAACGGCATCTTCAACATCGAAGGCGGCTGCTACGCCAAGGTGATCAAGCTCAGCCGCGAAGCCGAGCCGGAAATCTTCTCCACCACCCAGCGTTTCGGCACCGTGCTGGAAAATGTGGTGATGGACGCGGCTACGCGTGAGCTGAATCTCAACGACGCGACTTATGCCGAGAATACCCGCGCCGCCTATCCGATCGACTATATCCCCAATGCCAGCGCCACCGGCCGTGCCGGGCATCCCAGGAATGTCATCATGCTGACGGCCGACGCCTTTGGCGTGCTGCCGCCCATCGCCAGGCTGACCCCGTCCCAGGCCATGTATCACTTCCTGTCGGGCTTCACCGCCAAGGTGGCCGGCACCGAAAAGGGCCTGGGAAAAGAGCCGCAGCCCACATTCTCCACCTGCTTCGGCGCACCCTTCATGCCGCGCCACCCCAGCGAATATGGCAACCTGCTGCGCGCCCTGATCGCCGAGCACCAGGCCGATTGCTGGCTGGTCAATACCGGCTGGACCGGCGGCGCCTTCGGCACCGGTAACCGCATGCCGATCAAAGGCACCCGCGCCCTGCTGAACGCGGCGCTGGACGGCAGCCTGGGCGGTGCCGAGATGCGGATCGACCCGCACTTCAAGTTCCGGGTGCCGGTGGCGGTACCGGGGGTGGATTCGGCCATTCTCAATCCGCGCGATACCTGGGCCGACAAGGCCGCCTACGACCTCCAGGCCCGCAAGCTGGTTGGCATGTTCCGGGAGAATTTCAAGAAGTTCGAAGCCCATGTCGGGCCCGATGTGCTGCAGGCCGCACCGGAACTGGCGGAAGCGGCGGAATAGTACAATACCATATACTTACCGCGCAGCATAAGGTGCAGCATAAGCCTGCGCCGCTGCCCGGCTACGGCGTTCGGGCAGCAAAAGCCCCACCGGGGCTTTTGCTGGATCGCCCTCACTATTCTGCACTTTTTTGCTGCAGCATAACCGCCCCTTTTTGCTTTTCCGGACCGTCCTTTAGGCTGCCGCCATGACCCATCCCTTGCTCAGTCAGGCGATATCGCTGCATCAGCAGGGGCGGCTGGCCGAAGCCGAGCTGCTGTACCAGCAGGTGCTGGCGGGCGCCCCCAACTACCAGGCCCAGTATTTGTTCGCGGTCCTGCTCTACCAGCAGCAGCGCGCCGATGCGGCGCTGGGGGCGGTGGATGCCGCCCTCGCGCTCAATCGCGAAGGCGTGGAGTCGCTGCTGCTGCGGGCGGCCATCCTGCAGGCGGCGGGTCGGGGCACAGAAGCCTTGGAGAATTTTGCTTCGGTCACGGCGCGCCAGCCCGGTCATGCCGAAGCCTGGTACAATCAAGGCGTGGTTCTGTCGGGCCTCGCCCGGCAGGAAGAAGCGGTGGCGGCCTTCGACCGCGCGCTGGCGATCCAGCCCGCGGCGCTGGCCTGGACCAATCGCGGCGCGGCGCTCACCGCGCTGGGGCGCGCGGCGGAAGCGCCGGACAGTTTTGATTCTGCGCTGGCGCTGGACATGACGTTTCCCGCCGCTCTGTACAATCGCGGTATCGCCCTTTTGGAGCTGCGGCGCTTCGCTGATGCGTTGGCGACGTTCGACCAGCTGCTGACAAAGCTGCTGGACGACCCCCTTGCCTGGAACAATCGCGGGGTGGCGCTGCAGGGGCTGGAACGTTTCGCGCCTGCGCTGGAAAGCTATGACCGGAGCGTGGCCCTCCGCGCCGACTATGCCCCCGCCTGGAAGAATCGCGGCATGGTGCTGACCAGCCTGAAACGGTTCGACGAGGCCATCGCCAGTTTCGACTGCGCCGTGGCGCATGACCCGGACCAGGCGGATGCCTGGAGCGGGCGCGGCGATGTGCTGCGCCATCGCGAAAGGTTCGACGACGCCATCGTCAGTTACGACCGGACGCTGGCGCTGGCGCCGGAAAATCCCGATGCCTGGTCTCACCGGGCCGCCTGCCTGCAGATGCTGCGCCGGTTCGACGAGGCGCAGGTGTCGTTGGACAAGGCGCTGTCGCTTGCGCCGGATCATCTCCATGCCCTGTCCGTGCGGGGTTCACTGCTGAGCGAAACGGGCCGTGTGACGGAAGGCATGGAAAGCTATCGCCGGCGCGCCGAACTGGCGTTCGGACGTCAGCCGCATGTCGCGGCCGATGACGATCCCGATCACCGCAAACGCCACGACGCCGAGCAGCGCGATTATCTGGCCGCGCAGGGCGTGGCGCCGGATCGCTTCCATATTGCCGGCGGCGAAAGGCTTGCGACACCGGCGGTCAATCCCGGCAATGCGCAAACGATCGCGGCGCAATGGGCAGGCAGCAATCCCAGGCTTGTGGTGATCGACAATCTTCTGATGCCGGAGGCGCTGGACGGATTGCGGCGCTTCTGCCGGGGCTCGACCATCTGGAAGAAAGCCTATCGCGACGGTTATCTGGGTGCGATGCCGGACCATGGCTTTGCCTGTCCGCTGCTGGGCCAGATCGCCGACGAGTTGCGCGAGATTTTTCCTGCGATTTTTGCCAGGCATGGATTGGGCCAGTGGTGGGGCTTCAAATACGATTCCAGCCTGTCAGGCATCCGCATCCATGCCGACCAGGCGGCGGTGAATGTGAATTTCTGGATCACGCCCGATGACGCCAATTTGAATCCGGCCAATGGCGGGCTGGTGGTCTGGGACAGGAAACCGCCGTTGGACTGGGACTTCGCGCGTTCCAACGGCGATGAAAAGGCGGCGCGGGATTTTCTGGGGCAGACAGGCGCGAAGCCGATCACCGTGCCCTATCGCGCCAACCGGGCGGTGATTTTCGACTCTGATCTCTTTCACGAGACCGACAGGATCGAATTCTCTGATGGCTATCTGAACCGGCGCATCAACATCACCATGCTGTATGGACGGCGCGGCGGCTGATCAATTCTTGCGGTAGATCCACACCCGCGCGGGCGGGATGTTGGCCCAGACCAGGGCGGCGCGGCTGACGGTGCAGCCGGGCGGCGCTTCCACCGGCGCCTGTGTGCCGTAGGAAAACTGGATCACCGGCGCGCCATGCTCCAGCCGGGAGATCAGGCCTTCCATGTAACTTTTGCGCAGGGCCAGCGGGAAATTGAGCAGCGGCAGGCCGGACACAACGGCGCCGAACAGCTCGCCATGGCGGTTGCCCAAGGTGCGTTCCAGATCGAAGGCATCGCCCTGCAGGACATGGACGCGCGGGAAGCGATGCGCCAGATGCGCCGCCATCTCCGCGTCATACTCCACCAGGGTCAGACGCTCCGGCGCGATGCCGCGCTCCAGGATTGCCTGGGTAATGACGCCAGTGCCGGGGCCGAGCTCCAGCACGGGACCGGCGCGGTTGATGTCGATGCCTTGCGCGATGGCGCGGGCCAGCGCCGGGCTGGACGGAACGATGGCGCCGACATTCTTGGGACGGGTGATCAGCGCCTTGAGAAAGCGGAGGTTGTCGGCAAGGGCGAAGGTCTGGTCGGTCAAGGAGGGCCACCCATGTAAGCGAGCGAACTGTAAGCCGAAAAGGCAATCGGGTGACACACTTGACTTCGTAAAACCCGCCGCAATCTTATGAAGTTTCAGGCCCCATCGCCGCCGCTCCAGAACTCCTTCAGCCGGGCCAGGAAGCCTTCGGCTTCGGGATGGGTTCCCGCCTGGCTTTCGGCGTCGAACTGGCGCAGCAATTCCTTCTGCCGCTTGGTCAGCTTGACCGGGGTTTCCACCGCCAGTTCGACATACAGATCGCCGCGCTGGGGGCTGCGCAGCACCGGCATGCCCTTGCCCTTGAGGCGGAACTGCCGGCCCGGCTGGGTGCCTTCGGGGATCGCCACCTTGGCGCGGCCACCATCCAGGGTTGGCACTTCGATGCTGCCGCCCAGCGAAGCGGTGACGAAGGACACCGGCGCGCGGCAATGCAGGTCATGGCCATCGCGCTGGAAGATAGGATGTTCGGCGACCGAAAGGAAAATATAGAGATCGCCAGACGGGCCGCCATTGACCCCGGCGGCGCCTTCGCCTGACAGGCGGATGCGCGTGCCTTCCTCGACCCCGGGCGGCACGTCCACATTCAGGGTGCGTTCCTTCTGCGTCAGGCCAGCGCCGCGGCAAGTCTTGCAGGGATGGCGAATGATCTTGCCGCTGCCACGGCACGAGGCGCAGGAGCGTTCGATGGTGAAGAAGCCCTGGGTTGCCCGCACTTTGCCGTGGCCGGCGCAGGTGGGACAGGTTTCGGGGCTGTGGCCGGCTTCCGCGCCGCTGCCCGAACAGGCCTCGCAGGCGACCTGGGTGGGCACACGGATTTCGGCGGCACGGCCGCTGAAGGATTCTTCCAGGCTGATGTCCAGATTGTAGCGCAGGTCCTGGCCGCGATTTTGCCGCTTGCCGCGGTCGCCCATCATCTGGCCGAAGAAATCCTCGAACACATCGCCGAAGCCGCCGGCGAAATCACCGAAGGGATTGCCACCGCGCGCGCCCGCAGCCGCCCCCATGCCGCCCAAGAAGGCGGCGTGGCCGAACCGGTCATAGGCGGCGCGCTTCTGATCGTCCTTCAGGACGTCATAGGCTTCGCTGATTTCCTTGAATTTCACTTCGGCGGTGTGGTCGCCGGGATTCTTGTCGGGATGAAACCGCATCGCCAGCTTGCGATAGGCGGTCTTCAGGACATCCCCGGTTGCGCCCTTCTGGACTTCCAGACACTCGTAATAACAGCGCTTCATCGACACAATCCGCCCCCGGATACAAAACAAAAGGCCCTCCGCGCCTGGGGCGCGAAGGGCCGGTACTGGTTAGGCGGCACCCTTGTTGTTTTCGTCGACTTCCTCGAAGTCGGCGTCCACGACATTGTCGTCGGCCTTGGGCGCGTTGCCCGCGCCATCGGCGGCGGCGTCAGCAGCGGCGCCTTCGGATTGCTGCGCCTTGTACATGGCTTCACCCAGCTTCATGGAGGCCTGGGCCAGGGTGTTGGTCTTTTCCTTGATGTCTTCGGCGTCTTCGCCCGACAGCGCGGTCTTCAGAGACAGGATACCGGCTTCGATGGCGGTCTTTTCTTCCGGACCAACCTTGCCGCCATGTTCCGCCATCGCCTTTTCGGTGGAATGAATCAGCGCATCGCCCTGGTTCTTGGCTTCGACCAGCTCGCGGCGCTTCTTGTCGTCCGCGGCATGGCTTTCAGCTTCCTTGACCATTTTCTGGATGTCGGCGTCCGACAGGCCGCCCGACGCCTGGATGCGGATCTGCTGCTCCTTGCTGGTGGCCTTGTCCTTGGCGGTGACGCTGACAATGCCGTTGGCGTCGATGTCGAAGGTGACTTCGATCTGCGGCACGCCGCGCGGCGCCGGCGGAATGCCCTGAAGGTCGAAGCGTCCCAGCGACTTGTTGTCCGCCGCCATTTCGCGTTCGCCCTGGAACACGTTGATGGTGACGGCGCCCTGATTGTCTTCGGCGGTCGAGAAGATGTTCGACTTCTTGGTCGGGATGGTGGTGTTGCGGTCGATCAACCGGGTGAAGACGCCGCCAAGGGTTTCGATGCCGAGGCTGAGCGGCGTGACGTCCAGCAGCAGCACGTCCTTGACTTCGCCCTTCAGCACGCCGCCCTGGATGGCGGCGCCCATGGCGACTACTTCATCCGGGTTGACGCCCTTGTGCGGCTCCTTGCCGAACAGGTTCTTGACCGCTTCCTGCACCTTGGGCATGCGGGTCATGCCGCCGACCAGGATGACTTCGTCGATCTGGCTGGCTGTGACGCCGGCGTCCTTGAGCGCCTGCTTCACCGGACCGATGGTCTTCTGGATCAGGTCGTCGACCAGCTTTTCCAGGGTGGAGCGGGTGATCTTGATGGTGAGATGCTTGGGGCCGGACGCGTCCGCCGTGATGAAGGGCAGGTTCACTTCGGTCGAAGCGGCGCTCGACAATTCGATCTTGGCCTTTTCAGCGGCGTCCTTCAGGCGCTGAAGCGCCAGCCGGTCGGTGCGCAGGTCAATGCCGTTTTCCTTCTTGAACTCGTCGGCCAGGAAGCCGACCAGGCGATGGTCGAAGTCTTCGCCGCCCAAGAAGGTGTCGCCGTTGGTGGACTTCACTTCAAAGACGCCGTCGCCGATTTCCAGCACGGAGACGTCGAAGGTGCCGCCGCCAAGGTCATAGACCGCGATGGTGCCGGATGACTTCTTGTCCAGGCCATAGGCCAGCGCTGCCGCGGTCGGCTCGTTGATGATGCGCAGAACCTCAAGGCCGGCGATCTTGCCGGAGTCCTTGGTCGCCTGGCGCTGGGCGTCGTTGAAATAGGCCGGAACGGTGATGACGGCCTGGGTGATTTTCTCGCCCAGATGCGCTTCCGCCGTTTCCTTCATCTTCTGCAGGATGAAGCCCGAGACTTCCGACGGGGAATATTTCTGGGCATCGCGGCCCGCGACCCAGGCATCGCCATTGTCGGCCTTGACGATCTTGTAGGGCACCATGCCGATGTCCTTCTGGGTCATCGGATCGTCGAAGCGGCGCCCGATCAGGCGCTTGATGGCGAAGAAGGTGTATTCGGGATTGGTCACGGCCTGCCGCTTGGCGGGCTGGCCGATCAGGCGCTCGCCATCGGGCGAGAAGGCCACGATGGACGGCGTGGTGCGGGCGCCTTCCGCATTTTCGATGACCCTGGGGGCTGAGCCTTCCATGACCGCCACGCAGGAGTTGGTGGTGCCAAGGTCAATGCCGATTACTTTAGCCATGTGCTGTTCCTCTCATTGGGCATGGCGTCTTGAGACCCCTAAGGCATCCTCCAGACCATCCCATTGAATTCTTTGACAAAATCAGCGGAGTTTGAAAGCCCATGCTGATCTATGGGGGTATATAGGGACCAGCCCCGGACTTGCCAAGCCTTTGGCCAGATTCAGGGATTCAGTTGCCAGAATCGGTATGTCAGCAGGGTGGCGAAACTGGTCCAGGCCAAATAGGGCAGCAGCAGCATTCCGGCGATGCGGTCGCGCCGCCAGAACAGCAGCGCGGTGACAATGATCGCCAGGTCCAGCACTAGGATTTCACCCAGCGCCAGGTCGATCCGGCGCAGGGAAAAGAAGATAGCGCTCCAGGCGAAATTCAGCGCCAGCTGGACGCCCCAGGCGCCCAACTCGCGGGATGCCAGGCCGGTGATCCGCCAGACCCGCCAGGCCGCCACCGCCATCATGATGTAGAGCGCGGTCCATACCGGTCCGAAAACCCAGTTGGGCGGCGTGATGGAAGGCTGGTTCAGCTGGGTATACCAGGTGGGGATGTTGGGCTGGGTGAAAATGCTGCCCAGGGCGCCGATTGCCACCGTCATCAGCACGAAGATCAGCAGGGGACGGCGGTTATTTCCTTCGTTCCGGTCAAAGATCATGGGGGCTCCACAGAATTGCCTAATACGGAAGCCAGCTTAGGGCGGGCGGTGATTTGCCGCCACATAACAAGAACGGGTGGGGCGCAGGATGGAACGCATCAAGGAGCTGGCGCGGGCCATTGTTTTTGGCGTCACTGGCTATCGCCCGCAACAGGTCTCGGCCGAAACCTGGGACCGGGAGTATCAGGGCGGACAGTGGGAATATCTGCGCAAGATCGACAGCCTGGCCGGGCTGGTCTCCATCCTGGGCTATTGCCAATTCCTGAACCCCGCGAGCATCCTGGATGCGGGATGCGGCGAAGGCCTGCTGGCGGAAAAGCTCAAGATCCTGCCCTACAAATCCTATCTCGGCATGGATGTCTCCAAGGAGGCCATTGCGCTTGCCACCGGGCGGCTGGGCGATGAGCGCAGCCGCTTCACCGTCGCCGATGCCTGGGCCTTCGACACCGACGAACGTTTTGATGTCATCGTCTTCAACCAGAGTCTCTATTACCTGTCCGAGCCCGCCGCGTTGCTGGTCAAGTATCAAAAGCTGCTGACGCCGAACGGACGCATCATCGTCTCGATGGTGGACAATGCCCGCACCCGCGCCGTCTGGCGGCTGATCGATCCGGCCATGCGGATAGAGGACGCCATGACCACGATTCAGGGCAAGGGCACTGTCGTCACCAAGGTGATGCTGCCGAATTAACGCTTAAATTCAGATGCCTCACGCGCGCCATGCTTCGACAAGCTCAGCATGAGGAGCTTAGAAGATTCCTCACCCTGAGCTTGTCGAAGGGTGAGGAACGACCGGCTTGCCGGTCAAATAGGTCCGGCGGATCGATTTGAGTGACGAACGCCGCGAGCTTGGACGAGCGGCCGGCTGATGAAAAACGATCCGTTTTGAACGCGCTTTGCTCTAGCGCACTGCGTGATCGGCCAGCACCTGGGCGATGGACGATGCCAGTTTCTTGGCAAAGGGAATGTGCAGGAATTCGTTGGGGCCATGGGCGTTGGAATGCGGCCCCAGCAATCCCGTCACCACGAATTGGGTGCCGGGGAATTTTTCGCCCAGCATCGCCATGAAGGGAATCGAGCCGCCTTCACCCTGATAGGCGACCGGCTTGCCGAAGGCCCCATGGCTGGCCTTGTTCAGGGACGCTTCCAGCCACGGCGCCAGGGTGGGCGCGTTCCAGCCATTCTCGCCGCGCGGTGCATCGAACACCACTTCGGCCTCATAGGGTGCGTCTTTCTCCAGCGCGGTCTTGACCGCGGCGCGCGCTTTTTCGGCGTCGCCAGTGGGCGGCACGCGCAGGCTGAGCTTGGCGACGCTATAGGGCAACAGCACGTTGCCGCCATTGCGCGGCAGCGGGTAACCCTCCATGCCGGTCACCGCCAGTTGCGGCCGCCAGGTTTTTTCCAGAATCAATTCCGCATTGTTGCCGGCCATGGGCTTGGTCGTGCCGGCGAAAGGCAGTTCTGACCATACTTCGTCGCCGAGTATTTCGGCCGCCTGTTTGGCCTGCGTCTGCCGGTCCTGTGGGATCTCCACAAACAATTCGGGCAGGGTCATGCGGCCGGTCGCCTGATCCTCGATGCGCGACAGCAGGCTGCGTAGGATACGGAAGGATGATGGCACGATGCCGCTGGCCGCGCCCGAATGCACGCCCTCGGTCGTGACGCGCACGGTCAGGTTGCCGATCACCATGCCGCGCAGCGATGTGGTCAGCCACAATTGCTCGTAATTGCCGCAACCGGAATCTAGGCACACGACCAGATCGGGCGTGCCGATCTTTGCTGCCAGATGGTCGATATAGAAGGGCAGGTCGGGCGAACCGGATTCCTCCGACGCCTCGATGATAATGACGGCACGGCCATGGGCGATGCCTTGTTCTTTCAGCGCCAGCAGCGCGGCGATGCTGGCGAACATCGCATAGCCGTCATCGGCGCCGCCGCGCCCATAGAGCTTGACGCCCTTCTTCACCGGCTGCCACGGGCCGGTGCCCTCGGCCCAGCCCGCCATTTCCGGCTGCTTGTCGAGATGGCCGTACATTAAGACGGTGCCGGACGCCTCACCGGGAATTTCAATGAAGATCAGCGGCGTGCGCTTTGGCAACCGCACCACTTCCAAGGCCGCGCCGGGAAAGGATTTCAGCTTGCCGCGCGCCCAGTCGGCGAACATGGTCACGGCCTTTTCCATATGGCTGTGCTTTTCCCAGTCGGCGTCGAAAGCCGGGCTCTTGTTGGGAATGCGGATGTACTCGGTCAGAACCGGGATGATCTCGTCATCCCAGATCTTGTCCATGAATGACGCAACGCGCGAAAAATCCATTACCGGTTGATATCATAGGCCGCGATCACCGCGGCATTGTAGATTTCGCTCATCTTGGCGCCCAGGGGCGCGATCTGCACCGATTTCTCCAGGCCCACCAGCATCGGACCCATCACACTGGCCCCGCCCATCTGCTGCAGCAGCTTGGTGGAAATCGAGGCGGAATGAACCGCCGGCATGATCAGCACATTGGCGGTGTCGGTGATACGGGCGAAGGGATACAGCGCCAGCTTGTCCTTATCCAGGGCCACGTCGACCGCCATTTCGCCGTCATACTCGAATTCGACGCCGCGATTTTCCAGGATCTGCACCGCCTCGATGATGCGCTCGCTGCGTTCGCTGCGCGGAAAGCCGAAGGTGGATGACGCCAGCAGCGCCACGCGCGGCGTCAGGCCGAACCGCTTGGCGACGGCGGCGCCCTGCACTGCGATGTCGGCCAGCTGGTCGGCGGTGGGCATTTCCGTCACCGACGTATCGGCGATCAAAACCACCCGGCCCTTGGCGAAGATCACCTGCATGCCCATAGGGCGCTGGCCAGCCGGCGGGTCCAGTACCGTGCGCACATCGGCCAGGGCATTGGCGTAATTGCGCGTCACGCCCGTCACCATGGCGTCGGCGTCGCCCGCCTTGACCATGGAGGCGGCATAGATGTTGCGGTCATTGGTCACCATGCGCACGGCATCGCGGTGCAATCCGCCGCGGCGCTGGATGCGCTTGTACAGCGCGTCGATATAGGGCGCGGCTTCCTGCGCCGAATGCGGCACGCGGATCTCGATCAGATCCTCGTCCAGTCCGGCGCGGCGCAGGCCCTGCTTCACCACATCGATGCGGCCGACCAGCACCGCCTTGCCCATGCCGGAATTCTGGAAGGCGGCGGCGGCGCGGATCACCGAATCCTCCTCGCCTTCCGCGAACACCACGCGCTTGGGCATGGCCCGCACGGCATTGGTGACCATCTGGAACAGGCCCGCCGACGGGTCCAGCCGCGCCGACAGTTTAAACTGATAGGCGGCGAGATCGGGAATCGGCTTCTTGGCGACGCCGCTTTTCATCGCCGCTTCCGCCACCGCCGCCGAGACGCGGCTGATCAAACGCGGATCGAAGGGCGACGGGATGATGTATTCGGGACCATAGACCGGCCGCGCGCCGCGATAGGCGACGGCGACTTCGTCGGGCACATCCTCGCGCGCCAGGGCGGCGATGGCTTGCGCGGCAGCGATTTTCATTTCTTCATTGATGGTGGTGGCGCGCACATCCAGCGCGCCGCGGAAAATATAGGGGAAGCCCAGCACATTGTTGACCTGGTTGGGATAGTCGCTGCGCCCGGTGGCGACGATGACATCGCCGCGCACCGCCTTGGCATCCTCGGGGGTGATTTCCGGATCGGGATTGGCCATGGCGAAGATGATCGGCGAGGCCGCCATGGAACGCACCATGTCGGGCGTCAGCGCGCCCTTGGCCGACAGGCCCAGGAACACATCGCAGCCCACCATCGCGTCCGACAGGGTGCGGGCCTTGGTGTCCACCGCATGGGCCGACTTCCACTGGTTCATGCCTTCGGTGCGGCCGCGATAGACCACGCCCTTGGTGTCGCACAACACGATGTTCTCGCCTTTGACGCCCATGGACTTCAGAAGCTCCAGGCAGGCAATGCCCGCTGCGCCCGCGCCGTTCACCACCACCTTGATGTCGGCCAGTTTGCGGTTGGTAAGATGGGCGGCGTTGATGACGCCCGCCGCGCTGATGATGGCGGTGCCATGCTGGTCGTCATGGAACACCGGAATGTCCATCAGCTCTCGCAGCCGTTCCTCAATGATGAAACAGTCCGGCGCCTTGATGTCTTCCAGGTTGATGCCGCCGAAGCTGGGGCCGAGATAGCGCACTGCATTGATGAACTGCTCGACATCCTTGGTGTCGACTTCCAGGTCGATGGAGTTCACATCGGCGAACCGCTTGAACAGCACCGACTTGCCTTCCATCACCGGCTTGGATGCCAGGGCGCCCAGATCGCCCAGCCCCAGGATGGCGGTGCCGTTGGAGATGACGGCAACCAGGTTGCCGCGGGTGGTGTATTCCCAGGCCAGCTCGGGATTTTCGGCGATGCGCAGCACCGGCACGGCGACGCCCGGCGAATAGGCCAGGGAGAGATCGCGCTGGGTCGCCATCGGCTTGGTGGGATTGATTTCCAGCTTGCCGGGCTTGGAGCCGGCGTGAAAGGCAAGGGCTTCGTCGTCGGTGAAAGTCGGGCGTGACATCTGTTCCCTGCCTGCTGTTTTTATGGTTCTGGATGGATTTTCCACAGAATAACAACTCGGCCGCGCTTTGCACGAAGCTTCGGTGACGCGCCCGATGCGCACCTCTGCTAGCATTGCCGCATGAGCGAGATGGACCTCGGTATACAGTCTGCAGAAGCGCTGGATGTGGGCGACGCCACCCCCATGATGGCGCAATATCTCGCGCTGAAAGCGGCGCACACGGATTATCTGCTGTTTTACCGGATGGGGGATTTCTACGAGCTCTTCTTCGCGGACGCAGCAAAAGCCGCCGAGGCGCTCGACATCGCCCTGACCAAGCGCGGCAAGCATCAGGGCGAGGACATCCCCATGTGTGGCGTGCCGGTGCATGCCGCCGAGTCCTATCTGGAAAAACTGATCCGCAAGGGTCACCGGGTGGCGGTGTGCGAACAGGTCGAAGACCCCGCCGAAGCCAGGAAGCGCGGCGCCAAGTCGGTGGTCAAGCGCGAGGTGGTGCGGCTGGTGACGCCCGGCACCCTGACCGAAGACGCGCTGCTGGAAGCGCGCGCCTCCAATCTTCTGGCCGCGCTGGGGCGCAGCGGCGCGGAGTTCGCGCTGGCCAGCGCCGACATGTCCACCGGCGAATTTTCCGTCGCCGCCGTGGGCGCAGCTGAGATCGCCACCGAACTGGCGCGGCTGTCGCCGCGCGAACTTTTGATTCCCGATGCGCTATTGGCGGGGAGCGTCGGCGAGAGCCGGAGCGACCAAAATAATGTAGATTTCGCCGCGCTGTTCAAATCGCTGGGCGCGGCGTTGTCGCCGCTGCCTGCCAGCAGGTTTGATTCCGTCAATGGCGAGCGCGCGCTCAAGGCGCATTACAACATACTGTCGCTGGACGGATTGGGTGCGTTCAGCCGCGCCGAGCTGTCGGCGGCGGGTGCGCTGATCGCCTATCTGGAATTGACCCAGAAGGGCCGCAAGGTGGCCTTGCAGCGTATCGCGCGGGTTTCGCCATCACATTTCATGGGCATCGACGCGGCGACGCGGCGCAATCTGGAACTGACCCAGACACTGGCCGGACAGCGCAGTGGTTCGCTGCTTGCTAGAATCGACCACACCGTGACGGCCAGCGGGGCGCGCATGCTGGCGGGACGTCTGGCGGCGCCGCTCACCGATGTGAAGACCATCGCCGCACGGCATGATGCGGTGGAAGCGTTTGCCAAGGATTCTGAATTGCGCCGCAAGGGGCGTGAAGCCTTGCGCGCCGCGCCCGATATCGCCCGTGCATTGGGGCGCCTGTCGGTGGCGCGGGGCGGGCCGCGCGACCTTGCCAACCTGCGCGACGGCATCAAGGCGGCGCGCGGTTTGCGGGAGGGCCTGAAGAAAGAATCGCTGGGCGGCGAGGCGGTGTCGGCAATTGACGCGCTCACCCAGAATATCGCCGCAGTATCGCGCCTGTCCGACCGGCTGGAATTCCTGCTGGTGGACGAGCCGCCCTATCTGGCGCGCGATGGCGGCTTCATCAAGACCGGGGCGCATGCGCCGCTGGATGAATTGCGGGCGCTGCGCGATGAATCCCGCCGCGTCATCGCCGCGCTGGAAGGCAAGTATCGCCAGTCCAGCAGCGTGATCCAGCTCAAGATCAAGCATAACGGCGTGCTGGGCTATTTCATCGAAGTCAGCCAGCAGCATGCTGATAAATTGATGGCCGATAAGGATACCTTCCGCCATCGCCAGACCATGGCGGGCGCGGTGCGTTTTTCGACCGACGAACTGGCGACCTTGGCCTCGCGCATCAGCGAAGCGGGCGAAGCTGCGCTGGCGCTGGAAAGCGGGCTGTTCGACGAAATGGTGATGCTGGGCATCGAGCATGGCGAAGCCTTGTCGGCTATCGCCGATGCGCTGGGCATTCTGGATGTCGCGGCGTCGCTGGGTGAACTCGCCATTGCCGGTCGCTATGTGCGCCCAAAGATGGATGGCGGTCTTGCCTTCGACATCCAGCGCGGCCGCCATCCCGTGGTGGAAGCGGCGCTTCAAGTGGGTAATGCCGGGCCTTTCGTGCCCAATGACTGCGACCTGGGGCCGAAAGCAAAAGGCCGCCTGTGGCTGGTCACCGGTCCCAACATGGCGGGCAAATCCACTTTCCTGCGCCAGAATGCGCTGATCGCCATCCTCGCCCAGACGGGTTCGTTCGTGCCGGCGGAAGCCGCACATATCGGCGTGGTGGACCGGCTCTTCTCCCGCGTCGGGGCAGGTGACGATCTGGCGGCGGGGCGATCCACCTTCATGGTCGAGATGGTTGAGACCGCCGCCATTCTCAACCAGGCGACGCCGCGCTCGCTGGTGATATTGGACGAGATCGGACGCGGCACCGCCACCTATGACGGGTTGGCGATTGCCTGGGCGGCGGCGGAACATCTGCACGAGACCAACAAGAGCCGCGCGCTGTTCGCCACTCATTATCACGAGATGGTGGCGCTATGTGAACGCCTGCCGGCGATGGCCGCCTACACCATGAAGGTGCGCGAATGGAATGACAGCATCGTCTTCCTGCATGAAGTGATGGCCGGCGCCGCCGACCGTTCCTATGGCATTCATGTCGCCAAGCTGGCGGGGCTTCCGGCTGCCGTGGTGACGCGGGCCGAGGAAGTACTGCATGCCCTGGAAGAAGGCCGTGAGGGCCACAAGCCGCTGGCCAGGATTGATGACCTGCCGCTGTTTGGTGCGTCCGCGCCGGTGGTCAAGGGCAGCGCGGTGGAAGATGCCCTGAAGACCATCGAGCCGGATGCCCTGACGCCCAAGCAGGCGCTGGAAGTTCTCTATGACCTCAAGCGGAAATTGCCGTAAACTGGCGCGATGAGCAGCCCCGCCAGCCGCGCCCCGCGCAAATTCCTGGTCGTGATCGACAAGACGCCGGAATGCGCCGTGGCGCTGCGTTTCGCCACCCGCCGGGCCCAGCATACCGGCGGCCGGGTCACCCTGATGTGCGCCGCCACCCTGCCGGACTTCCAGCAATGGCGCGGGGTCGAGGAGATCATGCGCGACGAGGCCCATGCCGAAGCCGAAGCCATGCTGCACGAGGCCGCCAAGACGGTGAACGAGCTGGGCGGGATATTGCCGGAGCTGGTGATACCTTACGGGCTGGTCACAGACTGCCTCGCCCAGATGTTGAAGGAAGACAAAGACATCTCGATCCTGGTGCTGGCCTCCGGCGCCGGCAAGGAAGGCCCCGGGCCGCTGGTCTCCATGTTCGGGGCGGCAGTGCAGGCGATTCCGGTGACGATTGTGCCGGGCAATTTCACTAATGAAAAAATAGACGCACTCGCTTAAACAAATCGGGGGCCGCCATGTGGGATTTCAGCTTTGCACGCGCCATCTCCATGCTGCTGCGGACTTTGCCCTTCATCATCCTGCGCTTGGTCGTCTATGCCGCGATCACCATCGCGTATTTGTTCGCGGTGGGTACCGGCGCGGGTATCGGCTGGCTGCTGGGCCGGGTCGCCAGCGTGGAAGGCGCGGCGGGCGGCGCCTTCTGGGGCGGGTTTATCGGTTTCGGCCTGACCAGCGCCATTCTCTATCTGCTGCGCGAATATCTGCTCTATCTGGTCAAGGCCGCCCATATCGCCGTGCTGGTGGAATTGCTGGACGGAAAATCCATTCCCGCCGGGCAGAACCAGCTCAGCTATGGCACCGCCAGCGTCCGGGCGCATTTCACCCAAAGCTCGGTCCTGTTCGGCCTGGATCAATTGATAAAGGGCGTGATCGGCGTCATTGTCGGCCTGATGCGCGGCGTGGCGGGCATGCTGCCGATCCCCGCGCTGCAGACCCTGATGAACATCATCAATGCGGTAATGCGCATGTCGCTGACCTATGTCGACGAGATCATCCTGGCCTATCTGCTGCGCACCCGCAGCGACAATCCCTTCGCCGCGGCACAGGATGGGCTGGTGCTCTATGCGCAGAATTATCGCCACCTGCTGAAGAACGCGGCGTGGCTGACCTTGCTGATCTGGCTGGCCAGCTTTGGCCTGTTCCTGATTTTCCTGTCGCCCGCCGCCGCCCTGCTGGCGCTGTTTCCGCGCGCCGCCTCGGCATGGGTGTTCGCGTTCGCCTTCCTGTTCGCCTGGGCGATCAAGAAGGCAGTGATGGAGCCCATCGCCATTGCCGCCCTGATGCAGGTCTATTTCGCCGCCATCGCTGGTCAGAAGCCGGACCCGGACTGGCGGATGCGGCTGGACGAATGTTCGGCCCGGTTCCGTGAACTGGGCAAAAAGGCCGCCGACTGGATCGGCGGAAAAGCCGCGCCCCGGCCGATCTGATCCTTGGCCTGATGGCTTGCGCGCCGCCCCGGCCCGCCCGATAAACCGGTCATGGGAAATATCCTTGTCGCCATCGCCATCGGGATCGTCTTTGTGGTCCTGTGCCTGGGGCTTTACACCCTGATGAAGGGGGGCGAGGTCTCCCGCACATGGTCCAATAAACTCATGCGGATCAGGGTGTTAGCACAATTTGCCGCCATCGTGCTCATCATGGTGGTACTGTATCTCTCCCAGCGTTGAAGATTAGCGCTGCGGCTTATATGTAAGCCGCCTCCAAAACCGAAAAAGCAGAGCCATGGCCAAGACGCTGTACGACAAGATCTGGGACGCCCATCTGGTGGATTCCACCCCCGGCGAGACCCCGGTCATCTACATCGACCGGCATCTGGTCCATGAGGTCACCAGCCCCCAAGCCTTTGAAGGCCTGCGTCTGTCGGGCCGCAAGGTGCGCCGCCCGGAACTGACCCTGGCGGTGGCCGATCACAATGTCCCGACCAAGGACCGCGACAAGGGCATCACCGATCCGGAAAGCCGCGCTCAGGTCGAAGCCCTGAGGAAGAACACCGCCGATTTCGGCGTCGAATATTTTGCGATGGACGATGTGCGCGCCGGCATCGTGCACATCATCGGGCCGGAACAGGGCTGGACCCTGCCGGGCACCACCATCGTCTGCGGCGACAGCCACACCTCGACTCATGGCGCGTTCGGCGCGCTGGCCTTCGGCATCGGCACCTCGGAAGTCGAGCATGTGCTGGCGACCCAGACCCTGCGCGCCCAGCCGTCCAAGAACATGCGCGTGACGGTCAGGGGCAAGCTGCCCGATGGCGTGACCGCGAAGGACATCGCTCTGGCGGTGATCGCCAAGATCGGCACCGCCGGCGGCACCGGCTATGTCATCGAATATGCCGGTGATGCCGTGCGCGCTTTGTCGATGGAAGGGCGCATGACCCTGTGCAACCTGACCATCGAAGGCGGCGCCCGTGCCGGCCTGATCGCGGTCGATGACGTCACGCTGGACTATGTGAAGGGCAAGCCGCGTGCGCCCAAGGGCGCGGCCTTTGAAGGCGCGGCGATGTACTGGAAGACCTTGCAGTCCGATCCGGATGCGAAGTTCGACGCCGAAGTGACTCTGGATGCGCGCGATATCGTGCCAATGGTGACCTGGGGCACCTCGCCGGAACAGGCGCTGCCGATCACCGCCAATGTCCCCGACCCGGCGAATATGCCCGACGCCCACAAGCGCGAAGCAGCCGAGCGGGCGCTGGCCTATATGGGCCTGACCGCCAATATGAAGATCACCGACATCCAGGTGGACCATGTCTTTATCGGCTCCTGTACCAATGGCCGCATCGAGGACCTGCGCGCCGCTGCCGCTGTGGCCAAGGGCAGGAAGGTGCATGCGACCGTCAACGCCATCGTGGTGCCGGGCTCCGGCCTGGTGAAAGAACAGGCCGAGGACGAAGGTCTGGACAAGGTGTTTCTCGACGCCGGCTTTGAATGGCGCGATCCGGGCTGTTCCATGTGCCTGGCGATGAACGCCGACAAGCTGAAGGAAGGCGAACGCTGCGCCTCCACCTCCAACCGCAATTTTGAAGGCCGTCAGGGCCGCGGCGGCCGCACGCACCTCGTCTCGCCTGCGATGGCAGCGGCGGCGGCGGTGACGGGTCGCTTGACCGACTGGCGGACGCTTTAGCTCACCTGTCATCCCCGGCGAGCGCGAAGCGCGAGGGAGTTCCTAGCGGCAGCGTAGGGACGATCCAGGTGGATAGACCGGGCGTGACCTGACCAGCTGGATTCCCTTCCCCTCGCATTGCTGCGCAATGCTCGGCCGGGAATGACAAGTGGGGCGTGGTTCACAAAAAGCTCAGCGGGTCTACGTCCACCGCGACGTGCACCCTTCTTGTCATGGTCCGCCTTAGTGCGGGCCATCCAGTTGAAGTCTGCGCTTGTCTCACCTGGGTGGCCCGGATTCCCGGGCCATGACAATGAAGAGTTGGTCAGGAAAACTTCTTGGTCCTGACGTCAGATATCTCTAGTCAGTTGCGATAGAGTTCGGCGCGGTCGCCCATGATCGCCGTCCAGGTCTCGCGCAGTTCGCTTTCAAACCCAGCGCGGGAGAATTGCGCCACGGTGGCGCGGCCCGCTTCGATCATCGGATTGGTCTGCCGCGATTCGTAAAGCCGGCAGGCATCGCGCAGCTTTTCGACAAAATCGTCATGGTCGCCGTCGGCGATCCAGTCGCCATTCTGCGCCGTCGCATACTCAGCTCCGCCATGGCCGGTATAGCCCACCACATGACAGCCCGAGGCCATGGCCTCTAGGTTCATCAGCCCTAGGCTTTCCAGCAGCGGAAGCGCGGCATAGACCGCGCTCTGACCCATCACCTTGGCGCAATCGGCGCGCCTCATGTTGGTCAGCGGCACCCAGGGGACATGGGTATATGCGGGAACGCGCGCACCGAAATAGCCGCGCAGGAAATTGGCCTCTATCGGACGCTTGTGCGGGGCATAGGCGATCTGCAGGCGCTTCTCGGCTGGGATAAAAATTTCCGACACCGCCGGGCGCACCCGGCTGATGGCATGCGTCACGCCCAGCGCCTTCAGGCGCGTGGCGCAGAAATCGCTGGCCACGATCAGCCGCGCAAAGGGATAGAAAATCAGATCGGCGATGCAGTCGAAGCCGGCGAAGGTGTAAAAGAACGCCTGGTGGTGCAGCACCTTGATGCAGGAAAGATTCTTCAGTTCCTTCAGCAGCGCCTTGTGATCCTCGCCCACCACGATGATGTCGTCGGCCAGCAGCGGCGCTCCAGCGCGCACCGCCGGTACTGTGAATTTTCCGAAGCCGTCCGGCGCGCCGACATAATAGACTTTGGCGTTGATGCCCATCGCGTTCAGGGCGGTGATGTGCTCCAGCGCCACGAAATGCCCGCCGCTGACCGGCGGCAGGGTGAAGACGAAATAGATCGAATTTTTCGCCATGGGTCCTAGAAGAAACTGACGGGATCGACGTCCACCGCAACGCGCACGGACGCCGGCACCTTTATAATGGCGAGCCAGGCTTTGAGATAGGCCTGCACATCGACGCCTTTGGCGGCCTGCACCAGCAATCTTTCGCGGGTCTGGCCGCGCAGCAGGGCATAGAAGGCAGGCGTCGGTCCCCACACCTTCACATCCCGGGCGTTGGGCGCGGCTTTGCCCAGCTGGCGGGCAATGTCGCGCACCGCTTCGCCGTCATAGCCGCTGATCACCAGGGCTGCGAGGCGGCCATAGGGCGGCGCGGCATAGGCTTCGCGATAAGTCCGTTCTTGTTCGTAAAAACCATCGCGGTCGCCCTTGGCCAACGCCTGCATCACCGCGTCTTCGGGATTTCTTGTCTGCAGCAGCACCAGCCCCGGCTTCTCGGCGCGGCCGGCACGGCCTGATACCTGGTGCAGCAATTGAAAGGTGCGTTCGCGCGCGCGGACATCGCCGTCGCTGCCGCCCAGATCGGCGTCCACCACCCCCACCAATGTCAACTGGGGAAAATGATGCCCCTTGGCGACGATCTGGGTGCCGATCAGCACGTCGATCTCGCGCTTGGCCATGGCGCGGATCGCGGCCTGGGTTTCGGCCGGACCATGCATGGTGTCGGAAGACGCTATGGCAAAGCGCGCCGTGGGAAAGAAGGCGGCGAATTCCTCGGCCACCCGCTCCACGCCGGGGCCGCAAGGAATCAGCGTGCCGGTCTCGTTGCATTGCGGGCAGGTATTCGGCATCGGCAGTTGATAACCGCATTGATGACAGGCCAGGCGTTTCTTGTATTTGTGTTCCACCAGCCAGGCGGAGCAATGCGGACAGGTGAATTTGTGGCCGCAGGCTTCGCACAAGGTCAGCGGGGCATAACCGCGGCGATTGAGGAACAGCATCGCCTGCTCGCCCGCCGCCAAGGTTTTTTCCAGCGCCGCGCGCAGCGGCGGCGACAGCCATTGCGCCTTCTTTTCGACGTCCGGTCCATCGCGCTCTTTTCGAAGGTCGATGAGGCGAACAGCCGGCATTTCGGCCACGCCGTGGCGCGACACCAGCTTCAAATGCGTGTAGCGGCCCTGCTGGGCATTGACGAAGCTTTCCAGCGATGGCGTGGCGCTGGCCAGCACCACCGGGCAATTCTCGATCCGCGCCCGCACCACCGCCATGTCGCGGGCGTGATAGATGGCGCCGTCCTGCTGCTTGAAAGCCTGCTCATGCTCTTCATCCGCGATGATCAGGCCAAGCTCGAAGAAAGGCAGGAACAGCGAAGATCGCGCCCCGACAATCACCCGCGCTTCGCCGTTCATCACGGCGCGATAGGTCCGCCTGCGTTCCTTCTGCGATAGGTCACTGTGCCATTCGGCGGGCCGCACCCCGAAGCGCGCTGCGAAGCGTTCCAGGAACTGCACCGTCAGTGCGATCTCCGGCAGCAGGATCATCACCTGCTTGTCCTGTCTCAGGGCTTCGGCGATGGCCTCGAAATAGACTTCGGTCTTGCCCGATCCGGTGACGCCGTCCAGCAGATGGGCCGAGAACTTCTGATCCGTCACCGCATCGCGCAGCACCTTGGCCGCCGCCGCCTGGTCGCCGCTCAATTTCGGCGCGGCGAAGTCGGCATCGGGGTTTTTGAAGGGCGCGAATTCCGGCAGCTCGGTGGGAATCAGCGCCCCCGCCGTGATCAGCCCGCGCACCACCGCGCCCGAGACATTGGCGTCTTCCACCAGACCGGTAACGCTGCGCGCCAGTCCGTCGCCGGCGATTTCCAGGGCGCGGGTCCGTGCCACCGACATGCGCGGCGGGGTGATGGAGCCGCGCACATAGGCGATCCGTTTTGCCTCAGGCTCGAAGGCGCCGCGTGACCGCAGCGCCATGGCCAGGATCGCGCCGGGCGGGTTCAAAGTGTAATCAGCCACCCAATCGATGAAATCACACAATTTGGGCGGCAGGCGCGGTCCGCCGTCCAGAGGCTCCGCCACTTTCAGCCGGTTGTCGCCCACCACACCTTCGGCGGCACCCCACACCACGCCCAACACTTCGCGGTTCCCCAAGGGTGCGGAAACAACCGTTCCGCGCGGCGCGGTGATGCCGGGCGGCAGCTTATAGTCATAGGCGCCCGCCAGCGGCAGCGGCAGCAGCACGCCTACCGTGGTTTTGGCCACCGATTTTGGCTGGATTTCCACGTGGGAAGCGGGGTTTAAGCGGGCTCTGATCATGGGCTAAGATAGGTTATGGGCTACACTTCGCCCCGCCCCAATCACAGGTCAATAAATAAGGTCTCTGGTCCATGAAAATCTTCCTCGACACCGCCGATGTGGCGGAAATCCGCGAATATGCCGCCAGCGGTCTGGTGGACGGCGTCACCACCAACCCGTCCCTGGCCGCCAAGACGGGCCGCGATTATGTCGAATCGCTGAAGGAAATCTGTTCGGTGGTGCCGGGCGCGGTGAGCGGGGAAGTGCTGGCCACCGACTATGATGGCATGATGAAGGAAGCGGCGATCCTGACCAGGATCGCCAAGAACATCGCCGTGAAAGTGCCGCTGACCTGGGACGGGCTGAAGGCCTGCGCCGCACTGGCCAAGCACGGCACGATGGTCAATGTCACCCTCTGCTTCTCGCCGGTGCAGGCCTGGATGGCCGCCAAGGCGGGTGCGACGTTCATTTCGCCCTTCATCGGCCGCGTCGATGACGCAGGCGAAGACGGCATGGGCCTGATCCGCGATATCCGCGCCGTCTATGACAATTACGGCTTCAAGACGGAAATTCTGGCGGCCTCGATCCGCAGCATCAGCCATGTGCGCGAGTGTCTTCTGGCAGGCGCAGATGTCGGCACCATGCCGACCGACATTTTCAAGAAGCTGATAAGCCATCCCCTGACCGACAAGGGCCTGGCCGCCTTCGTCGCCGACGCCAAAAAGGCCAACGTCATGATCAAGTGATTGGAGGGGGCAAGTGAGCGAAGGCGCCGACGCTCTTCGCAAAAGCTGGCTAGCGATGCTGGCGCATGAGCGCCGCGCCTCGCCCAACACCTTGCGTGCCTATGGCGATGACGTGGCGCGCTTTATCGGTTTCCAGGCCGCCCATATCGGCGGAGCGGTCACGCAAAAGGCGCTGGCCAAACTGACGCCCGCCGATATCCGCGCCTTTGTGTCCAGCCGCCGCAGCGAAGGGCTGGGCGCGGGCGGGGTGCAGCGGGCGATGGCGGCGGTGCGCAGCTTCTACAAATTTCTCGCCCGCGAAGGCATTCTGGAAAATGCCGCCGCCCGCGCCATCCGCACCCCGCGGGTGCGCCGACCGCTGCCGCGCCCGCTGTCAGCGGTCGACGCGGCGCGCACCATCGAGGAAGCCGGCGAGCACAAGGTTGAATGGCTGGGCGCGCGCGACGCGGCGCTGCTGACGCTTCTTTATGGCGGCGGCCTGCGCATTTCCGAGGCGCTGGGGCTGAAGCGGGGCGACGTTCCGCTGGGCGAAACCCTGACCGTGGTCGGCAAGGGCCGCAAGGAACGCAGCGTGCCGATGTTGCCGCTGGTCGCCGCGGTGTTGCAGGATTACGCAGATAAAATTCCGTTCACCGGCCCGCCATCATCGCCGCTGTTTTTGTCGCGGCGCGGCAAACCGATGAGCCCGCGCGAAGCCCAGGCCCTGATGCAGAAATTGCGGGGGCGGCTGGGACTGCCCGAAAAAGCGACACCGCACGCCCTGCGCCATTCCTTCGCCACTCATATTTTACAGGGCGGCGGTGATCTGCGTTCCGTCCAGGAACTGCTGGGCCATTCATCGCTTTCGACCACCCAGATCTACACCGCAATCGAAACCACCCAGCTGCTCAAGACCTATGAAAGCGCCCATCCCCGCGCCAGACGCGGTTGAAGACGCGGCTGATATTGCGCAAGTTTTGAGGCGCGGTTAGGGTCGCCGCCAGTCAAAATAGGGCGTCAGCCCGCTGGGGAGAGTTCATGAAAAAGACGATGTTTGCCGTGGCCCTGCTGTGCAGTTCTGCGCCCGCTTTCGCGCAAGAACCCGATGGCCTGATCCTGCCCAAGGGTTTCCATGCCAAGGTGGTGGCCGATGGTCTTGGCCCGATCCGCCACATGGCGCTGCGCGGCAACGACATCTACATCTCGACCCGCCACGGTGCGAAGCAGCCGTCGGTCGGCATCATCGCGCTGCGCCTCGCGCCCGACCACACGGTGCTGCAGAAGGCCAATTTTGGCATCGAGACGGCGGACCAGGGCACGGGCATCAAGGTGTGGAAGGGTTACCTTTATGCCGCCTCCGGCACGCAGGTTCAGCGTTTTGCGCTGGACAACATGCTGGTCCCCACCAAGTCCGAAGTGATCGTGGACGGGATCACGCAGAGCAATCATCCCATCGCCTTTGACGGCAAGGGTAACCTGTATGTCTCGATCGATGGCGGCGGCGGCACCAACAACTGCCCCGACCCCAAGAATCCGAAGGAAGCCAAGCCGAAGGGGCTCATGCCCTGTCCGCTGCTGGCCTTCCGCGGCGGCATCTGGCGCTTTGACGAAGCCAAGACGGGCCAGAAGCTGACCGACGGCAAGCATTTCGCCACCGGCATCCGCAATTCCAGCGCGCTGGACTGGCGCCAGGGCGATGGCCTGTACCTGACCAATCACGGCCGCGACGGCACCTCCAAGGGTTGGCCGGATATCATCAGCCAGGCCGATGACAACGCCATTCCCGACGAGATGTTCAAGGTCACCAAGGGCACCGACATGGGCTGGCCCTATACCTATTGGGACGGCGTCCGGAAGGTCCGCCTGACCGCGCCGGAATATGGCGGCGACGGCAAGACGGTGGTGACGGATGTGAAATATGCCAAGCCGGTGGCGGTGTTCCATCAGCTGCGGCCTGCCACCTTGGACCAGGTTTTCTATAACGGCACCCAGTTTCCGCGTTCCTATCGCGGCGGCGCCTTCCTGGCCATGCATGGCGGCAACGATCCCGAAATCGTGCCGGGCGGGCGCAAGGGCTATAACGTGATGTTCGTGCCGTTCCGTAACGGCAAGGCGAGTACGCCGGTGGCCTTCGCCGAAGGCTTTGCCGGCCCGACGCCCGAGCACAAGAACATCACGCAGGCCACCTACCGCCCGGTGGGCGTGGCGGTGGCCCCTGACGGCGCGCTCTATGTCGCCGAATCCAACAAGGGCCGGATTTGGCGGATTTCCTATACCGGCAAGCCCTGATTAACTCCCTTTGGGTTAGCTTTAGGCGTTGCAGTCGGGGGCCGGGATGCGTAGTTTCCCGGCCATTCCGGCCCACGGAATGCCGCCTTAGCTCAGTTGGTAGAGCACGTCATTCGTAATGACGGGGCCGCGTGTTCGAGTCACGCAGGCGGCACCATTTCAGCCCTTTTTAATTCACAATTCCCACGCGGCAGGCGGCCTTAAAGACCGCGCCGTAATTCAAGGATCGCGGCGCGAACCCCCAGGAGTTCGTACCTAGCGCTATATAGGTTTTGAAAAACCTCAAGTGCGATTGTCACCGCAGACTCCATGGCTCTCCACCAACCGGCCAGCCTATTGGAGGCTAGCAAGATGGAGGAGAGCCATGGAGTCTGCGGTGACAATCGGATTGGACCTTGGGAAGTCAGTTTTTCAGGTACACGGCGTTGATGCTGGAGGGGCGGTTGTTGTCCAGCGGCGGCTGACGCGGGGCAAGCTGCTGGCGTTCTTCGCAAAGCAGGCACCCTGCCTGGTCGGGATGGAAGCCTGCGCGGTGGCCCACCATTGGGGAAGGGAGCTCAGGAAGCTTGGCCACACTGTACGACTGATGGCGCCCCGCTATGTGAAGCCTTACGTCAAGCGGCAGAAAAACGATGCCGCGGATGCCGAGGCGATCTGTGAGGCGGTAACCCGGCCCACCATGCGCTTTGTCGAGATCAAGACCTGCGAACAGCAAGGGACTCTAGTCCTTCACCGTGTCCGGCTGATGCTGACACGGCAGCGCACGTAGCTCTCAAATGCGATCCGGGGCCACATGGCAGAGTACGGCCTGGTCGCTCCAGTCGGCCGCAATGGCCTGCAGCGATTGATCGCCATCCTGGGCAACCTAGATGATGAGCGTGTGCTGGCAGTGGCGCGCGCCTCACTGGCGCCGCTGGTCTGCCAATTTGTGCTGCTGAATGACCAAATCCTGGAAAATGATCGCAGTGTTCGTGCGAGCGCCCGTTCAACCGAAGTGGGTGTCCGCCTGATGGAAGTGCCAGGCGTCGGGCCGGTGCTGGCCAGCGCGATTGTTGCCACAGTTCCAGATCCGGCAGCGTTCAAGACTGGGAGGGATCTTGCTGCCTGGATCGGCCTGGTACCACGGCAGAACCCCAGTGGCGGCAAGGAGAAGCTGGGCGGCATCACCAAGCAGGGCGACCGATATCTGCGGCAGCTGCTGGTGGCCGGGGCCCTCGCTGTCATCCGTTACGCTCAGAAGCATGGAACGAAGCGGCCATGGCTGGTGCATCTGCTCGCCCGTCGGTCACCAAAGATCGCGGCGGTCGCGCTCGCCAACAAGATGGCCAGGATGATCTGGGCCATGATGATGACCGGAGAACGATATAGAGAGCCTGCAGTGGCTGCGGCCTAGGCAACAGCACCGGGCAGAGTTTGGGAAGGGCAGTCGCGATGTAATGCACCATCGGTCGAAACCGAGAACGGGAAAACCCATTTGCGCCAAAGCGCTTAGAGCGCGTGCTTTTGATCGGGACCCGGCTTAGCGGAAGGCATTATGGCCAGCGGCCTTTGTGTGCCGCATAAACAGGCCGCACACATGGCCGCACCGACCGAAGGACAGAACATCAAGAAAGCCCTTGCCAACGGGGAGCCGTCCACAAATGGCGCAAAGCTGACATTGGGCTTGATTCTGGTTTACTCTACAAAATCAGCGCAAATTAGAAGTTCCTCGTAGCAAGTAGGCCCTGATGGCCTCAACCTCTTGTTCATTCAGGAAAGCAGCAAAGCTTGCCATACCTCGGCTCTCCAATAACCCGTCAAAAACAACGCTCTTAAATCTAGTTTTTGACGAAAGAACGGGAGATTGGCGCAAATCTGGATAGATGAAATTCTGACCGTGGCAGAACCTGCAGTATCTGTTGTAAAATACATCCCCAGCTAAAGCATCTCCTTCAGATGACTCTACCTTGGAGACATCCAACTTCGGTCGATTTGTCCGGATATGGTCTGGCGCGGTTTCCTTTCCGCCCAACTTGAACACCAACAATCTTCCAGGGACCGGAGTGTCAGTTCGTGTGGAATGTCCCTGTCCGTTGCCGCCTCCGTTTCCTACCATAAGCGCTACATACTGAACGCCGTCCAATGAATACGTTATCGGCGCTGCGATAGCGGATGCGCCGAGGGGGTAGCTCCAAACCTCTCCGCCGCTCGCTGCGTCATAAGCTTTCAGGTCATGCTTGACGCTTTGGAAGACGAGGCTACCCGCGGTGGTCAGAACACCTCCCATGCCCCATTCCGCATCCGAGTATTTTACCGTCCAGCGAGCGCTACGAGCGACCGGATCCCACGCAATCAGCTCGCCACTGGAAACAGAAGGCAACGGATCACCTGCGGCTGCAGCTCTCGCTCGTTGCAATGAACCCGGCGCCGCTTGTTTTCCGGGAGCTATTCCTTGAACGCCGACGCCCCGGTTTTGGGTGCCGGGAATGTGCCTGTAGTCCTCGGGATTTATTGGTGAGATAAAATTTCCCGTAACATTAAGCGCAGGAATATATACCAAGCCCTCGTTTGGATTGAACGCCATCGATTTCCAGCTGTGCGCCCCAGGTGGGCCGGGATTCTGGCGACTGTTCCCGCCAGCGCCCCACCGAACGCCGATACGCTCAATGGGCCTGCCAGTGCGAAGGTCTATGCCATGCGCCCAGTCAACCCACGGAGCCAATTTGTCAGCTGACAACAACTCTCCAGTCCTGGCATCAAGCACATAAAAAAAGCCATTCTTGGGCGCCTGCATCACGACATGCCGTTTAACGCCCTTGATAAGTATATCCGCGATAATAATGGGCTGCGTTGCAGTATAATCCCACGTGTCTCCGGGAGTAGTTTGGTAATGCCAAACATATTTACCCGTCTCGGGATTTATAGCCACTATCGAAGATAGAAATAGATTGTCTCCTTTGCCTTGAGATCGAATGTAGTGATTCCAGGGCGCGCCATTCCCCGTACCTATCAAGAGATTGTTGGTATCGGGATCGTAGGTAATCGCATCCCAAGCAGTGCCGCCTCCACCCGATGTTTTCCAAACATCACCAAACCAAGTCGCGTTGGCGATCTTGGAAAATACTTCATCAGACGCGGCACCATCTAGTTTGCCTTCTGGGTTCGGTGTCAAATAGAAGCGCCATACTTGCTTTCCAGTTTCCGCATCATAAGCAGAAACGTAGCCTCTAACGCCATACTCCGAACCGCCATTGCCAATAATGACTTTGCCTTTTACGACTCGAGGGGTGCCCGTAATAGTGTAAGGTGCAGCAGGGTCTGTAGTTTGTGCTGACCATACGGGTTTTCCAGTCTTTCTGTTCAAGGCGATCAGTCGACCGTCTAGCGTGCCGACAAAAACCCGATCATTCCACAGTGCAACACCTCGATTGACTACGTCGCAGCACGCAGCAAGCGCCGTCCTTGCAGAGACTTTGGGATTGAAGGTCCAGTACTGACGGCCCGTCCGGGCGTCGAACGCATAGACCTTTGACCATGCTGTTGTCGTGTAAATTACGCCGTCGGCAACGAGCGGTGTCGCTTCTTGACCACGATTGGTGTCGAACTGAACCCACCAGGCAAGGCCGAGTGTTCCAATGGTGGATTGATCGATCTGCTGGAGGGGGCTGAAGCGTTGCTCCAAATAGGTCCGGCCGTAAGTTAGCCAGTCGCTACTCTGATTTTCCTTTAAAAGGCGGTTGTGATCAATTGGATGGTGGGCGTCCACTTGAGCAGAGGATCCATTCGCAAATATCAGAACAAGCGCTGGAAAGACGTATCTGCCAAAATGCTTCCTTAGATTGAGGTGTGCGCCGCCCGCCGACATGTCATCACTCCGCTTCTCTCCCTTTGACCTTACCAGACGAATATTTCTATGCACACCCAAGGAATCAAGGAAATCGCGTCAGAACAGATCTCTCTGGCGGGCCGTCGCGTCCGCCCTAAGACAGAGTGGCGCAAAGCTGGGGGGAACTGAGGTGGTGATGCAAGGCAGGGGGCTGGCCCGGTGTTGGCGCATGCAGTGCTATCTTTTCCTGCTGGATTCCTCATGCGTCTGCTTTGGGTCATTGCCGGACCAGCGGATGTGGTCCCTCCAAGTGGGTAGCATAGTGGGCAGCAGTTTTCGCATCTGATTTAATGCGAGGCTTTTCAATTTCCTATGTCGCGGTTAGGCGGATGCCGCATCTGCCGTTCGCAAAGGGTGACTCCGCCCCGGCTCATCCCGAGCTAGTATGATATGCTTAGAGTGCTTGAACCAAAGAAGCTGATTTGACCTGAGTCCGCCCTAGGATTTTGGCTGGATCTTTCGAAGAACGATATAGGAGAGGCAAAATGGGTAGATATGTTCTTATGGTCGGAACTGCTGTCGTCTGCGCGTCACTGACTGTGACACATGCATGGTCGCAAGCGGGCCGCACTCCCAGCGTTCCGCCCGTCGGCTATGCGACGACCAGCAGTCCCACCAAGGACGGCACGCCGGCATGGTTCACCCGCGGCTCTTTTGCGTTGACCGGGCCGACTTCGGTTGCGCCGGGCGGCAAGGTGACGGTTTTGGAGCGCACATCCGAGCGCGGCCCGGCTCGTGCCAATCCCGTCCCATATTGCGAGCGCTCAATCATTTGCGCCAATCCGATCGGTCCGGCCCGCACCGCCGTTCTGCGTGTCACGTACCGGGAAAATCTCGGTTACACCTACCAGTATCCCTACAATATACCTGCTGGACCGGGGGGCGCAGTCGCTGTGGCGCTCGATAGGGCCAAAAACCTCTGGGTACTCCAGCGCAGTCCGCCGGGCATGCCCAAGCTGTTCAAGTTCGACGCCAATGCGAAGCTGGTCCTGACGGTCCCGGAGTCCGTGACGGGCGACATGCTGAAGGCGCATGGGATGAAGGCCGACGCGGACGGCAATGTCTGGATTTTGGATACTAGCTGGGCCACTGCCAAGAAGATCAGCCATGACGGCCGGCTGCTGCAGACAATCGGCAGCGGCGGCAAGCGCGGGGACTGGGACGAGGCAAAAGGCCAGCGGCTCTTATGGGAGCCGGTCATGATTGATTTCGGCGCCAATGACGACATCTACATCGCGCAAGGCCATGGGCACGAAAGCCCCAATGATGTGGGTTCAAACGATCCCGCCAACAATCTGGGCAATTCCCGGATTCTGCATCTCGACAAGAACGGGAATTTCAAAAACCAGTATTTCGGAAACAATCATGGCCCGGGGAAGTTTTATTCGGCCCATGGGTTTGCCGTGGACCCCAAGACGGGCGACCTGTGGATTGGCGACCGGGAAGATTATCGCATCATCATCCTGACGGCCGATGGCAAGTTCGTTAAGACGATCCAGACCACCAATCTTGTCTGCGCCATCCAGTTCGATGCGCAGGGCGAGCCGTGGTACGCCAGTGGCCAGGACGGCCAGTTCCTGAAGATCGATAGGAACGGAAAGGTGCTCGGTGCCATCGGGCGCGGCATGGGAATCGGTGAAGGAGAATTTATGGAAGCGAGTTACTGGTCGTTCGACGCCAGCAACAATCTATACGCCGGCGACACCAACATAGCACGGATTACGAAAATGCTGGCTCCACAACGATAGGCCGCACGGTTGCTCAACGCTTGGTCGGCAGGAAGACCGCATCGACCGAGCCATCGATCGCTAAGCCCACGATCTGATCCATGCCAAAGCCTTTCTGGACCTTTCGTTTATCCGCCCCGACTGATCGGCCTAGATCGCGAAAGAGCATAGTGTGGCGCAGGCATTTGAGATTTACGCTGCTTTTGGACGCGGTGGTCGGGTATTCAATGTGACCGGCCACAACACTAGGTATTTATGTAGGTAGCGACGGTTGGTATTCGGAAAAAATACGGGAGACCCAGTGCCATAGGCCAGATGCGGTGGTCACGCAGGCGGCACCATTAAAAAGCCCGCAAGGAATCGCGGGCTTTTTAATGCCAAGGGTTCGCGCGCGACAGCGCCTTGAGCGAACCGGCGGCAGGCGAAAACGCAAAGCCCATCTCACCCGCTAATTAATCTTCTGCATGCGATAGATATTGGGATCGCCGGTGACTTTCATCTGTGCGCCCTTGGCGCCATCCTTGATCACATACACCACATAGTCTGAGGCCCGACCCAGCAGTTTCGCGCGGGGCGGGTCGCCCGGCTCCTGCTTATACATTTCGCCGTTGCTCAGCATGATGTTGAAAAGGCCGCGGCGATCGAAGCTGAAATTCTCCAACCGTTCGCGCATCCCTGCGGCAAAGGCGGCATCGGTTGCCACGCGCGGCGGTATTAGCGCAGCGGCGCGCGGAATAGGTTGCGGCGCCGCGCCCGGCGGCACCAGGCGAATCTGTTCTTCGGTCGCGGGCGGCAATCGCAGTTGTGCCCGCAACGGCTGGGCCGCGCCATAGATGCAATTCAGATAGGTGCGGTCGTCGGCGATAGAAGAGCAGCGCGCGATGCCGGCCGCCGTGTCTTCGCGCGGCCCCGCCATGGCGGGCGCCACGGCCAGCAGCAGGAACGCCGGAATCAGGTGGAACCGCATGATATTTCTCGCTTTGTCGGAAGCACGCTGACACGCAAATGTAACAGAACGGTCACAAAGACCGGGCCTACTTCCCCGCCGGCTTTTCCGCGACGATACTGATCTGCCCCAAAATCTGCGCATCGCCCGGCAGTGCAGTGCCGCCCGCCGGGAATTTGTTGACCGACAGCACGTAGGCGATCACGTCGGCGGTCTGGCGGCTGTTGATGTTGCCCGGATCGTTGGCGGGCATGGTGGTCTTGATCCGGGTGGCGAGGTCGCCCAGCGTCTGGCCCGACCAGTTGGCCAGGAACGCGCTGCCTTCCAGTCCCGGCGACATTTCCATCCCGGTCAGCTGGGCGCCGTGGCAGGAATCACATTTGCGATCATAGAAAATCTTGCCGCTCTCGACCTGCTCGGCGCTGAACACGCCGTCCCACACCGTGCGTGCCGGGGCCTGGGCCAATGCCGCGCCCACGGTCAGAATTAGCGCACCCGCAACCATCATGCTTTTCATTGAAAGATGTCCATGCCGGTGGCGGTGCTTCGAGTCACGTTTTATCAGAAATCCGGCGCAAATTGCGTCCTCTGCAAGGGTATTCTTGCTCCGAAAAACCGCTGGGATCGCGCCGGGAAAATTGCGGGGGCGATCATGAACGCGAAATGGTTGGGTCTGGTTGTGGCCGCAAGCCTGCTGGCGGCGCCCGCGCTGGCGGCACCCGATGCGGCGACCTTGCGCGAACTGGAGAAGGACCAGCCTGGCGCCAGCGACTGGGCGCCCGCCGGCCGTTATGACGGCAGCCACCTGCTGGCCCAGACCGTCAAGGCGTTCGACGAACTGACATTGCCGTCGGTGGCCATCGCCAACGGCAAGTTCACGGCGAGCGCCACCGCCCAGGGCAGGGTGACGCGCAGCCTTTACATTGCGCCCAAGGGCCGCTCGACCCTGGAAATCCTGGCCAACCACAAGCAGGCGCTGATCGCCGCTGGCTTCAAGCCGGCCTTTGAATGCGGCGGCGATGCCTGCGGCGAGGGTTTCGGCCGCAAGAAATTCGATCCCGGCAGCAATGACAGCCGCGTGGTGGTGGAGAAGGCGGGGCAGGTCCGCACCTATCTCACCAACGCCATGCTCGAATATGTGAAGGACGTGCGCTACGGCCTGTACCGCAAGCCCGGTACCGGCGGCGATACGCTGGTGGGCATCTAAATCGCGCAGATGACCGGGGGCAGCAACGGCGATTATTCCGCTGCCGTCACCGGCTATGAAAGCGTGCTGATGGAATCGTCGAACCCAAGGCGATGAAACAGAAGATCGTCACCGTCACCGCCAGCGAGATCGATTCCAGGATCGCCAGCGAAGGCCGTGCGATTTTCTATGGACTCTTCTTCGATTTCGACAAGGCCGATATCAAGCCGGAATCCAGGCCGCCGCTGGCCGAGATCGCCGATTATCTCGCCAAGCGTCCGGTGCTGAAAGCCTTTGTCGTCGGCCATACCGACATTCAGGGCGGGCTGGATTACAATCTCAGCCTGTCGTTGCGCCGGGCGCAGTCGGTGGTGGCGGCCTTGCAATCGCAGTTCAAGATTGCACCGAACCGGTTGACGGCGCGGGGCGTCGGCCCACTCTCGCCCACCGCAACCAACCGGGATGATACGGGGCGCGGCAAGAACCGCCGCGTGGAGCTGGTCGAGCAGGCCAGCCAATAGGCCGAAAGTCTCAGCCCAGCTCAGCCGGCTGATAACCGGGCGCGCGCGTGCGCCACAGGATGACGATGAACAGCGCCTTGGCACGCGGCAGCACGGCCAGCGAGATGACGGCGAACAGCGCCGACCACATTCCCATCGCCGCCCAGGTCGGCAGGAAATCGACATTGACCATGAAGGCGAAGGGCAGGAACACATGCCCGACAATGATGATGGTCAGCCAGGGCGCGGCGTCGTCGGCGCGGATCTGGCCGAAAGATTCGCCGCAGGCCGAACAGTTCTCCACCTGCTTGAGATAGGCGCGGAACAGCTTGCCCTCGCCGCAGCAGGGGCAGCGGCCTTGCAGGGCGCGGAGGCCAGCGGTTTTGAGGGTGATCCCGGTGTGTTCGCTCATGCATCAAATATAGGGCGGCAATCGTTATTTCTACCCTGTGCGCATTGCCCCTGCGACAAGCTTGCGCAGCCCGCCGGACGCGTCAGCGGACGGCCATTAAAGGGGCTTTCGGCAAGGATTGCGCCGAAAGCAAAACGCCGTCACTCTCAGGAAAAGGCGCAAAAGCCGGGGTTTCGGGGCGGTTCATGAAGATCACCAAACTCACCACCTATGTGGTGCCGCCGCGCTGGCTGTTCCTGAAAGTGGAAACAGATAGTGGCATTACCGGCTGGGGCGAGCCGGTGGTGGAAGGGCGCGCTGAAACGGTTGCCGCCTGCGTCGCCGAACTGGCGGATTACCTGATCGGCAAAGACCCGTCCGCCATCGAGGATCACTGGACGGTTTTGTATCGCGGCGGCTTCTATCGGGGCGGCGCCATTCACATGAGCGCGTTGGCGGGCATCGACCAGGCGCTGTGGGATATCAAGGGAAAGGCGTTGGGCCAGCCGGTGCATGTGCTGCTGGGCGGACCCGTGCGCCAGAAGATGCGCGTCTATTCCTGGATCGGCGGCGACCGCCCCGCCGATATCGTGGCGGGCGCCAAAGAGGTCGCGGCGCGCGGCTTCACCGCCATCAAGATGCTCGCGACCGAGGAAATGGCTTGGCTGGACAGCAATGCCAGGATCGACGCCGTGTTGGCGCGGGTGCAGGCCTTGCGCGAAGCGATGGGGCCAGCGTTCGGTATCGCGGTGGATTTCCACGGCCGGCTGCACCGCCCCATGGCCAAGGTTCTGGCGCGCGAGCTTGATCCCTTCGGGCTGATGTTCATCGAGGAGCCGGTGCTGAGCGAACATGTCGAGGCGCTGCGCGAAATCGCCAACCATACCGCCACGCCTATCGCGCTGGGCGAGCGGCTGTTTTCGCGCTGGGACTTCAAGAAAATCCTGTCGGAGGGACTGGTGGACATCATCCAGCCCGATCCGTCCCATGCCGGCGGCATCACCGAGACTAAAAAGATTGCTGCCATGGCCGAGGCTTACGATGTGGCGCTGGCTCTGCATTGCCCGCTGGGCCCCATCGCGCTAGCGGCCTGCCTGCAACTGGACGCGGTCTGCGCCAATGCCGTGATCCAGGAACAGAGCCTGGGCATTCATTACAACAAGGCCAACGACCTGATGGACTATGTCAGCAATCCATCGGTCTTCGCCTATGCCGACGGCTTTGTGGCGATCCCGAACGGCCCGGGCCTTGGCATCGAAGTCAATGAAGATGCGGTGAAGCGCGGCGCGGCCCTGGGCCATCGCTGGCGGCCGCCGGTTTGGCGTCACGAAGATGGATCATTCGCGGAGTGGTAAAATGACAATGACGGAAAAACCGACCCGCGCACGCTATCTCGTGATGCTGATGATTTTTGTCAGCGTGGTCATCACTTTTCTGGACCGCAGCAATCTTTCCATCACTGCGCCCGCCATGCGCAGCGAGCTGGGCATCGACACGATCCATATGGGCTGGCTGCTGTCGGCCTTCGGCTGGACCTATGCTTTCTGCCAGATTCCCGGCGGCTGGCTGGTCGACCGCGTTGCGCCGCGGCTTCTCTATCCCGCCATCCTGATCCTGTGGTCCTTTGCCACGGTTATGCTGGGTGTGGTGAGCGGGATCGTGACGCTGATCTGCCTGCGGCTGCTGATCGGGCTGCTGGAAGCGCCGTCATATTCGATCAACAACATGGTGGTGAGCAGCTGGTTTCCCGACCGCGAACGGGCCGGGGCGATTGGTTTCTACACCTCCGGCCAGTTTGTCGGCCTGGCCTTCCTGACGCCGCTGCTGCTCCTGCTGCAATCCAACTATGGCTGGCGGACGGTATTCTACACCACCGGCGTCGGCGGCATCGTCTGGGGCCTGTTCTGGCTCTGGGCCTATCGCACCCCGCGCGAATCCAAACTGGCAAACGCGGACGAGATCGCCGAGATCGAAGCGGGCGGCGCGCTGGTGGAGCTGGGGAGCGCCCAGTCCCGCAAGGACAAGCACAAGCTGACCTGGGCCGATTTCCGCACCGTCTTCAAGTATCGCAAATTGTGGGGCGTCTATCTCGGCCAGTTCGCGGTGACATCCTGCCAGTGGTTCTTCCTCACCTGGTTTCCCACTTATCTGATCGAATTCCGCGGTCTGAGTTTTGTGAAGACCGGGCTGTATGCCTCAATACCGTTCCTGGCGGCGTTCGCGGGCGTGCTGTTGTCAGGTCTGGTTTCCGACCGCATCCTGCGCAGCGGGGCCAGCCTGGGCGTGGCGCGCAAGACGCCGATCATCTGCGGCCTGCTTCTGTCCAGCAGCATCATCGGCGCCAACTATGTCGAATCGCCCGAACTGGTGATCGCCTTCATGGCGCTGGCCTTTTTCGGCAACGGCATGGCCAGTATCGGCTGGTCTCTGATCTCCTCGGTGGCGCCGCGCCACCTGATCGGGCTGACGGGCGGCACCTTCAACTTCATTTCCAACCTGTCGGGCATCACCACGCCGCTGGTGATCGGCTATCTCGCCCAGGGCGGAAATTTTGCCCCGGGCCTGACCTATATCGCGGTGGTCGCGGTGATGGGCGCGTTGGCCTATATCCTGATGATCGGCAAGCTGGAACGCGTCGAAGGCTGATCAATAGCCATAGTCGCGCCGATACCAGCGCGGACGGGGCGGGGGGTAATCGCGCCACTGCCAGCTGGGCGGTGGGCCATAACCACGCTCGCTATAAGCGGGTTCGCGATAGCCGTTATAGGCGTCATCGCCCCGGGGGCGCTCACGTATCTGATAGGCCCGCGGGCGCGGCGGCAGGTCTTCGGCGTCCGCCGCGGCATAGGCGGGTGCCGTATCTTCGGCCTCGAACGCGTCGTCGTCTTCCGGCTCCGGCTGGGTCGTGATCGGCGCAGGGGGCGCGGTCCGGCGATAGGGACTGGCGGAGAATGTGTAAGTAGGCACGCCGCCGATGGCGACGTCCGGACGCGCCTCGGCCATGCGCACCGGCGCCTCCGCCCTCGGGGCGGCTGCCACTGTCACCGTTTTGGTGGGCGCGGCGGCGATGGCCACCGGCACGTCAGGCTTCGGCTTGATTGCCGCCTTTGCCAGCACCGGCCGCGAATCTTTGCAGATGGCGCCGATATCCATGCCCGCCGAGCGGGCCTCGACAAAACCGGCCAGGGTGTCGCGATTCTGTGCCGAGGCCGCGAACAGCGCCCGCGCATCGGCGCAGAAGGTCCCGGTATCGCGCGCCTGTTCCAGCCCGGAAATATTGGCGGCCTTGGTCTTGAAGCTGTCATAGCCCGCTTCGCCATGCTCGCCGCCGCGCCGCACGAAAAAGCCCTTCAGCGAAGCATCGGAGGATTGCAGCTCGCCGCGATAGGTATTGATGAAGCGGTTATAGGCGCTCACCTCCTTGTATTGCAGGGCGGCGACCATCATCGCCTGGTGCATCACCGCGGTTTTGAGCGCGGAGGCTTCGCCCGGGGTGGCGCAACCGGCGGCCCATGCCGGATGGGCCAGGGCCAAAAGCGCGATTGTGGCGCAGGCAGATTGAAACAGCTTCATGGTGGTCCCCTTAGTTTGCGGAAGCGGTACGGGTACGCTCGCAGCGCCCGGCCGGCGGTTCAAAACGGTCCAGGCGCGCCACCACTTCGCCCGCGCCGCCGCCACAGGCGATCCAGCGGAAACTGTGGTTTGCGTCTGTTTCCTTCAGGCTGTTATCGGCGCTCAGCGCCCCGAAACCATGGGCTGCAACACTACCGACGACTGCACTTTTTTCGCAGGCTGCGAGGCCTTCGCTGCCCGCCATGCAGTAGGCGAACTGCACGGCAAAGTCGCAGTCGTTGCGAAAGCCCCAATGGCTGCCGTCGCTGTCCACCTTCAGGCATGGGGAGGCGGCGTCCTTGTCCGGCGACTTTTTAGATTCTTGGGGCGCGATGGCGGCAACGGTTTCGCGGACCGAAGGCGCGGCGTCACCGTCCACGGTGCGGACCGGCGCGGTCCTGACGGCGACCGCTTCCAGCCCCTTGTAATCACCGATGCGGTACGACGCCTTGGCGATGCGGGCCGGGGTTTTCGCCTCGGAACGCTTTTCGGGTTTGGCGGAAACCGGCGGCGCACTGCCCATCGCCACGGGTGCAACTGCCGACAAACAGCCGCCGCCGGTTTCACCAGCCACACCGGGCAGGCCCAGTCTGTTGGCATAGGCATTCAGCGCCGCCTTCTTGTCGGCCTCGCTGAAGACATGGTCTGGCGGATACGAGCTGCGGCAGGAGGCGCCCGCTTCGCCCTCCAGTGCCATCTGCACGCCATCGTCATTTGCCGACAGCATGGCCGAGCGGCCATCGGCATAGCGGACCTCGACGCCATTGGCGGTCAGGCGGAAAAATCCGGTGACGCTGGTGCCGGCACCGGAGACACCGGAATCCTCCACCACCGTGCCCATGCGATCGGTCATGAAGGTGAAGGTGGTCTTGCGGGCATTGCCGTCCGCTGGCATCACCTGCAATTCCAAGCCGCCCTCGATCAGGTTGAGGGCGATGGACGAGCCATCGACGCCGCCCAGGGTCTTGCCGGACACCGCGCCGAACGGTGCGTTCGCGGGCGGGTTGGCGGCAAGTGTTTCGGCCTTGCCACTGGGTTTGTCGCTGGCCTGTGTCAGCTTGCTTTCGACAAAGGTGCCGGCCACCAGGGTGCCATCGGGATGGCGCAGTTCACCGGCGCCGTTGGGCTTGTCGTCCTTCCAGTCGCCGGCATAACGCTCGCCATTGGCGCGGCGCAGGATGCCGAAGCCGTTCATCTTGCCGCCTGTCCACTGGCCTTCGAACCGGTCGTTGGTGTCGGTGGTCAGAACGCCGGCGCCGTGGAAGCGGCCTTCCACTATGCCGCCTTCATAGCTCCAGCCTTCACCCCACTGGGCGACGACAATGCCGTCGAGGATCATCCCGCGCGCGAAGCTGGCGGTGAAGCTTTGGGTCTTGCCGTCATGGGTGAAGCTGGCCAGTCCGCTGGCATAGCCCTCGACGCAGGCACCGGTCCAGCGCACCGTGTCGCCGGCTTTCGCGTCGGCGTTGAACAGCTGGCAGTCCCCGTCCTTCAACCACTGGCCGCCATTTTCCGCTTCCGCCGCCCGCGCGGTCCACGACCCGCACGCCAGCCATGCGGCGGCCAGCACGGCCTTCGCAATCCCCGTCATTGTTTTTCTCTGTCTTTGGAGCCAGCCCCACGCCGCGCTCTTGAAGGAAGGCTGTGACAGGTTTTGGAAATGCGCGAGTCAAAGACGGCAAAGCGGCAAACGATTCCTTTACGCCGCGAGTAATCTTGCGCGCGTGCCGGAAAAGCGCGGTTTTATAAGTGCGCTTTGGAACGGGCGTTCATCTTCCCGTTCATCTGGGGTTCATCTACATGAACGGCGAAAACAAAAAGCGCGGGGAAGGATATTCCCCGCGCTCTATTTGTAGGTGTTGGGGAATCAGACGCGCCGGCGTTCCGCGTCCATCAACCCGCGGATATAACCGAAGGCGAAGGGGAAGTTTTCGCGGCTGGCATTGGCATCGCCCGGCACGGCGGGGGCATGATCGGGCATCAGCATGTCTTCATAGCCGACTTCGCGGTAAACCTTCAGCGCCTCGACAAAATCGATATCGCCTTCGTCGGGGAACATCTCGGCGACGAAATTGTCGCGCCCGCCCGTGATGTTGCGGAAATGGACATTGAAGATTTTCTTCCGGCTGCCGAAATAACGGATGACGTCGAAAATCTCGACTTTCGGGTTGACCAGATTTTCCGACACCGTGCCCTGGCAGAAATTGAAACCGTGCCAGGGGCTTTCATACATGGCGATGAAGCGCTTCATGCCGTCGATGGTGCCCAGAACATTGGTGATGCCCTGATAGCCTTCCGGCGGCGTGCCCGGATCCTGGGGATGGCAGGCGATACGCACCTTGTTCTCATTGGCGACCGGCACCACGCGCTTGAGAAAGTAATCGATGCGTTCCCAGAAGGCATCGGCACCGACGATACCGGCCTTGGTCAGCGGCGGGTTCTTGGCCAGCGCCGCCTTGGCATCCCACTTTTCATACACGGTGTCGCCGCGGCCCGGCACATGCTCGCTGCGCACCACGCCCAGCAGGCTCATATTGTACTTGATGGTCTTGATGCCGGTGGCGGCGCAGGTGCGGATATGATTCTGGAAGGATTCGATATCACGGTCGCGCTGCGGGCTCAGGCCCAGCATAATGGCGGGGTTCTTCTCCCGGTCGATGTGGGACGAGGTGAGCAGCACGCTGTCCACCATGGCGACCTTCAGCTTCCACTTGGCCGCTAGGTCCAGCATCTTGCGCATTTCTTCGGGCGTCGGATACAGCCGGGTGGGATCGGTCACAACCGGGCTGGTGCAGATGGCGTCCACGCCAAAGCGCGCCACCCAGGCAGCGCTGCGGTCGGTCAGGGTGCCGAACTGATGGCCCAGCAGCGCCTTCAGCGGCGGCAGCTTGCCGCCAGCGCGTTTGGTCTGGGCTTCGGCGGCAGGAATGCCGCCGGCTGCGACGGCGCCCGTTGCAACGGCAGCAGCACCTGCCCCGGTGACGGAAAAGAATTTGCGGCGATCCATGGAACGTCTCCCTGTGTGTTTATGGTGTGTGTTTATTGCGAAACCGGTTGAAGACCGGCCTTGAGGTTGGCATCGCGGCCTATGGGGCCACGAAGGTCTGCCAGCAACGCCGCCGCGTCCATTGCATTTTGCGCATTGGTTGCGATGGCGGCGGTATAGATGGTGGTCATCTGGAGTTGAGCGGGCAGCGGCCACACCGTCACACCCGGATTGGGCAGCATTTCGCTGATCAGGGTAACGCCATACTGGGCCTCGCCGCTGGCCACCGCTGCGGCGACGCCGGTGCCATTATTCGCCAGCACCGCCTTGGCGCGCACCGCATCGCCAATGCCCAGTTTGTCAGCCTGGGAAAGGAAGAACACGCCGGTGATGCCGCCGGACGCGGGATCGACATAGGAGATGCTCTTCGCCGCCAGCAAAGTCGCCTTCACCGCGCCGGCATCACCAATGTCCGGTTTGGGCGTGCCCGCCCGCGCGCCAATGCCCGCCACCATCCGCGCCAGGTTGCTGTGCTGGGCCGATACCCTCTTCTGCTGGGTCAGGATATTCAGGACAGCTTCGGTTCCGATCACCAGGTCGAAGGCCTCGCCTGCCTCCATGCGCTTTTGCACCCCGCCGGCGGTATCGCTCACCACCTCCACCCTGTTGCCGGTGCGTGCGGCGAATTCGCCGGCCAGCTGGCGCACCGGCATGGACATGCCCGCGCCGGTGAGGATTTTCAGGTCTTTGGCGCCGACAGACAGGCACCCGGCCAGCAGGATCAGCGACGCCGGAAACAGAATGCGGTACATGCTTGGCCCTTGCCGCTTATGTTTTGTTGCGTGCGGCGCGTCCGCGTTTTATCAGAGATGCAACGGTGCGGAAAGCAAAGGGGATAGGGCGATGAGGACAGGGTTTTTCGCAAGCGCAGCAATCGCGCTGAGCTTACTTTCATGTGTGGGGCTTTCGGGCGCCGCCCTGGCCGCGCCGGAATGGAATGTGATCCTGCTGGAAAAGGTGGTGGATCGCACCCCGGACCAGACCTGGGCCCGGATCGGGCCCTATTGCGCCATCGCCACCTGGCTGAAGGTCACCTGTGCCATCACCTCGGGCAACCAGCTCAGCGTCGGCACCAATCGCCGTCTCAACGGCAAGACCGACGAGATCATCGTGGCGCAGACGCCCTATTCCTACACCTATGGCCAGCAACCGTCCGACGTTCAGCCGGCCTCGCCGATCTACTATCACGGCACCCTGGCGGTGGAGCCGCTGGACCGGGGCCGCAAGACCAAGATCGTCTACACCCTGTTGTACGATCAGGCCCCGCTGGGCACGGCGGAGGCCAAGATCGCCAACCGCGAACAGCGCACCAAGCGCTTCAGCGAAGCACTCGACAATATGAAAGCCATGGCGGAAGCGCAGTAAGACATGATCGATATATTGCAGTTGGTTCAGTTGCGGCCCGAAGTTCAGAAAGAACTGGCGGCGCGGTATCGCCTTCACGGCAAGGATGATTTCGACAAAGTGGCCGGTATCGTGCGCGGCGCCGTCACCAACGGTCATTCCGGCCCGCCGCCGGAGATGATCGACCGTATGCCCAAGCTGGAGATCATCGCATCGGCCAGCGTCGGCTATGACGGCATCCCGGTGGAGTATGCCCGCACCAAGGGCATTCCCGTCACCAACACGCCCGATGTGCTGAATGACGATGTCGCTGATCTCGCCATCGGGTTGATGATCATGACGGCGCGCCGGCTGGTGGCGTCCGACACCTATGTGCGTGCCGGCCGCTGGAACAAGGAAGGCGATTATCCCCTGGCGCAGAAGGCCAGCGGCAAGCGCGTCGGCATCCTGGGCATGGGGCGCATCGGCAAGGAAATCGGCAAGCGGGCCGAGGCGATGAACAATAGCGTTGCCTATCACAGCCGCCGCCCGGTAGCGGACGTATCTTACAAGCACTATCCCGATCTGGTGGAGCTGGCGAAGAACAGCGATTTCCTGATCGTGATTATTCCTTCCACGCCCCAGACCCAGAAGATCGTCAGCAAGGCCGTGATGGAAGCACTCGGTCCCACCGGCATATTAGTGAATGTGGCGCGCGGCGCGGTGGTGGATGAGGACGCGCTGGTCGAGGCGCTGAAATCTGGCAAGCTGGGCGGCGCGGGCCTGGACGTGTTCATCAACGAACCGACCGTGCCAGCGGAATTGTTCGCGATGGACCAGGTGGTGCTGCAACCCCATGTCGGCAGCGCCACGCATGACACCCGCCGTGCCATGAGCCAGCTGGTGCTGGACAATCTGGACATGCACTTTGCCGGCAAGCCATTGCTGACGGAAATTAAGTAGCGCGGTTCTGCGAAAGGCACTTATCCTTGTCATTCCCGCGAGTTCATAGCGACAGCGTATGAACGGGAATCCAGGGCGTCGTTCGCGTCCATTTAGAGATGGATGCCCGCTTTCGCGGGCATGACAAAGGACGCTACCGCACCAGCGCCGTCACGGCATACAGAAACGCCGCGCCCGCCAATGTCGCCACAGTGGTGGAGGCGCGGGGCCGGGCGCGATGGCTTTCGGGCAACAACCCGCTGGCGCCGATATGCAGGAAGAAGCCGCAGAACAGCGCCAGCAGGATCGCCAGCACGCCCGAATCGGGGCGCACGAAAAGACTGGCGGCTGCACCCAGCAGCGGCGCGGCGGCATCGACTGCCAGCCAGCGCATGGCAAAGCGCCGCGATCCGCCATTCTTCACAACCACATTCACCGTGTTGAGGCCATCGGCGAAATCATGCGCCAGCACCGCCGCCGCCACGATCAGGCCGACTTCATGTGAGGCCTGAAAGGCGATGCCCATGGCAAAGCCGTCCATCACGCTGTGGGCCGAGAAGCTCGCCGCGCCCACCATGCCGCGCGCGGGATTGACCTGGCCTCCGCAATCGTGATGCGCCACCAGCCGGTCTAGCAGGGTGTATAAAAAGAAGCCCAGCGCCGCCACCGCCAGCAGCACGCGCGGCTCGTAGAGTCCGATACCCGCGTCCAGGGCTTCGGGCGCCAGATCGAAAAACGCCACGCCGATCACCGCGCCGGCGGAGAAGGCCATCACCAGCGGTAGCTTGTCCGCCAGCTTCAGGGCCAGCAGACCGCCGATCATGGTCGCGGCCGAGGCCGCCAGCGCAATCAGGAGGATAATTGGGGTGGTCATGCCAGGCTCGAAAAATGCTGCCCTGCTTATCGCGGGGCGGCCTGAGGGGCAACCTGATCCACGGGAATCACGTCAACGCCCACATCCACGACATGGTCATGGCCGCCCAGAATGATGCCGCCCACGGGCGCGACATCGCCATAGTCGCGGCCCCAGGAGGCGGTGACGTGGGTTTCGCTGACCAGCACATTGTTGGTGGGATCCAGGTCCACCCAGCCGAACGGCGGCGACCAGACGCTGAACCATGCATGGCTGGCATCGGCCCCCAGCATCCGGGGCATGCCCGGCGGCGGCTGGGTCAGCAGGTAACCCGAGACATAGCGGGCGGGCAGGCCGATGCTGCGCATCGCCGCGATGCCCATATGCGCCAGATCCTGGCAGACGCCGGCGCGAATCTCGAACACCCGGTCCACCGGCGTGGTGGCGTCGGTGACAGTGGTGTCGTAGCGGAAATCCTTGTGGATGCGGTTCATCAATTCCATCGCGCCGGGCACGCGGGACGCTGGCGGCCAAGATCGATTTCGATCCCTACACGACCGGTCGCATGGATACGCTGATCGACGCCTGGTTGCCGATTGAATTCGACACCAACAGCCTGAACCGCAGCATGGGGTTGCTCGATCTCTATCCGTTTGTCCTGACACCGCAGGTGATCGAGAAGCTGGCCTTCGTCCATGCGCTGACGCATGGGCGTGAGGCATTGCGCAAGGCGTCCTGAGGGTGCTTCGCCGTTAAGCTACAAATTTTGCGCGTTCGCCGTTTTCGGCCCTGGCATGGCGCGGTCGCACGCGATCCGCCGGCAGATGCACGGTGACGCGGGTGCCGCGGCCAACTTCGCTGTCCAGCGCGACATGGCCGCCATGGGATTTAACCAGGTCCTTCACGATTGCCAGCCCCAGTCCCGTGCCCTTGTCGGGAAGTGCGACATCGTGTTTGCCCTGGCCGAAACTGTCGAACACCTGCGACTGGTCCTCCGGGGCGATGCCGATGCCGGTGTCGCTGACCCCGAACACCATGCCGCCATCCAGCTCCAGATGCGCGAAAGCGGTGACCCGTCCATGTTCCGGGGTAAATTTCACCGCATTGGACAGGAGATTGAGCAGGATCTGCTTGATGGCGCGCTCGTCGGCATAGACCATGTCGATCTGCGGATCGATGGCGTTTTCCAGGGCGGCGTTGGTGTCCTTGGCGCGCCACTGCACCAGCTGCAGCGCATCGTCGGCCACGCGGTGCAGATCGACCGCGCCTTCTTCCAGTTTCCAACGGCCGGCCTCGATCTTGGCCAGATCCAGAATGCCCTTGATCAGCGCCAGCAGGTGATGGCCTGACGAATTGATCAGTGTGGCATATTCGTAATTGCGATCTGGCGTATCGTGAAACATCCGGGTGGAAATGACTTCGGAAAAGCCCAGGATCGCGTTCAGCGGCGTGCGCAGTTCATGGCTCATATTGGCGAGGAATTGCGACTTGGCCGTGCTGGCGGCTTCGGCGCGTTCGCGGCCGCGGTCGGATTCGATCTTGGCCATCACCAGTTCGGCCAGCAGCGAATTTCTTTCCTCCACCAGCACAATGGCGGCGCGGGCGCGGCTGTGATGCTGCTTGGCGATGAAGGCGATGTACCAGGCGTAAAACGGCGTCATCATCGCCAGATAGATGGACTGCGCATCGTGATTCTGCAGCGGCACCAGGATCATAACCACCCCATAAAAAATGAAGGCGGGCACTGCCAGCTGCCGGCTGGCGCCGGCGACCGTGCTCTGTGCCGCCAAGGTGGCGGCAAGCACGATGGTGATCAGCATGTGATTGAAAGGGTTGCCGAGCACCCACAGGTACCAGCCCAGCGATGTCCAGTTGGCGACAAAGAACAGATTCGTCGCCGCCGCGATCCAGGTCCATTTGCGCGCCGCTGTCTGTGTCAGTTCGCCGGCGGAAAACTTGTTGATCATCAGAAGCTGGACCAGCACGCCCAGCATAACCTGGGCATACCAGACCGCGATCCAGACGGGCGAAACCCATTGTGAGAACATCAAAGCCACGGCCAGCGCGAACAGCGGAACGGTCTTGCGGTGGCTGCGCAAATTCTCCAGCACGCCGCGCAACAAGGCCAAGTTGACGCGGCTCTCGCGTTGTTCGTCGGCATGGGCGTCGTGTGCCCAGATAGAATTGTCGGCTGTCATGAAAATCCCGGCGATCTGCGAGGATTTTGCGGGGTAGATGTTAAAGCTGGCTTTGCGCGCTGCGCTTTTGCGCTACAACCGCGAAAATTAACCACCCCGGCAATCGCCGCTCGCGTCCGGTCCTGTCCCAGTTTAGAACGTGCCGTATTGATACACGCGATCGCATGCCCCGCGACACGCTTCAAAGTTTGAAGGAGAGTGCGATGAGGGTGCGAGTTCTGACAGTCGGCTTTTTGCTGACCAGCGCGTTGGTTTCCATCACAAGTCTGGCCGCCATCCGCCCTGCGGAAGCCCATGCCAGCAAGGTCACCTGCGTTTGCGACCATGACCACAAGGCCAAGCCTGCCGCGCGCAGCAGCGTCCGCAAGGTGGTGCGCCGCATGGCCTCCCGCCCGGCGATGCGCCAGAGCGGCGGTTACTACAATTACGGTTCGGCCGGCGCCTACCGCCAGGGCGAGTGGCATGGCGAATGGCGCGTTGCGCCCGCCATGGGGCCCGCCGCCTATGGCCCCCCGCCAGGGGATTACGGTCCCGGGCCGGACGCCTATGGTCCGCCGCCGGACGCTTATGACGAGGCCGGCTTGCAGGTGGATCGTGGCGGCTGGAGCGGCGGCGTCGGCGGCGACCCCGAAGGCGGCGGTGGCGGCGGCGGTTTCGGCCAGATCCATTTTGGCCAGGGCGGCAACCAGGAAAACGGCCCGACCTACAACGGCTACAATCAGAGCTTCCAGTACAATCCCAGCGTCGCGACACCGTTCCGGCCGCGTCTGATGGGTGGGTTCGCGCCTACCAAATAGTTGCCCCCATCTGTCGGCCACGCGGGCAAGCCCGCTAGCCGACATCTTCCCCCGCCAAAGGCTTCGCCTTGCGGGGGAAAAAAGCCGGGGTATTCGCAAAAGAGATTCAGAGTTTGCCCCAACGCGTTGCGTGGCTTAGGCCGCGCGGCGCGTATGGGCTATTGCGGCAAAGCGCGCTTGGCGACGGTGCGCGGATGATGCGCGTAGATCGCGAACGGAATGGATGCGACATAGATCAGCAGCCCGATGGTCATTGTCGCCCAGGGCCAGACGATCAGCGCCGCCGCCAGGAGGGCGAAGAAAATTCCCGCCAGAATGCGATGCTGCCGCTGCAGCTTCATGTATTTGATGGACGGCGTCGGCAAACGGCTGACCATCAGCACCGAGGTGATGGCGATGATGATCGCCGACACCCAGGGCTGGCGCACCAGGGGATCGTTCCACTGGAATGAGACCAGCAACGGGAGCAGCACCATGCAGGCCGCCGCCGGCGTTGGCAGGCCGGTGAAATAGGGATTGCCCTTGGTGGCGCCTTCGTCGCGCACGCTTTCGACATTGAAGCGCGCCAGCCGGATGGCGCTGCAGGCGCAGAAGACAAGCGCGACGATCCATCCAACCGCGACCCAGCCGGCATTGTCCACCGCCGCAAGGCTCCAGCGATACATGATGATGCTGGGCGCGACCCCGAAGCTCACCAGATCGGCCAGGCTGTCGAGCTGCGCTCCAAAGCGGCTGTCGGCGCCCAGCAGGCGCGCGGCGCGACCGTCTAGCATGTCCAGGATTCCGGCGCAGATGATGAAGGTGACAGCGATGGACCATTTGCCGTCGATGCCGAAGCGGATGGCCGTGATGCCCGAGGCCAGCGCCAGCAGGGTCAGCGAACTGGGCACCAGCTTGCCGATGGAAATATCTTCCAGCCGCTCCAGGCGCGCCGCCACGATCTGGCGGGCGCGCTTGCGGCGGGAGATACGATCCGGCTCGGGCTCGGACACGTCAGATCCTCTCAACGGAAGCGGGCCAGAACGGTTTCGCCCGCAACGGTCGTGATGCCGGGCGTCACCAGGATTTCCGTACCCGGCGGCAGATAGACGTCCACCCGACTGCCGAAGCGGATAATGCCAAACCGCGCCCCGCGCTGCACCCCCTGGCCCTGTGTCAGATCGCAGACAATCCGCCGCGCCACCAGACCGGCGATCTGCACCACCGCCAGGTCGCGCGCCCCGTCGTCGCCATCGGGACGAAGACGGATGGACATGCGCTCATTGTGGATGCTGGCCTTGTCGAACGAGGCATTGAAGAATTTTCCCGGCCGGTAGGCCTTGGCGACCACTTGGCCCGATACCGGATTGCGGTTCACATGCACATTGAAGACGTTCATGAAAATGGAGAGGCGCGGACGCGGGGTGTCGCCCATCTCCAGTTCGGCGGGCGGCACCGCTTCAATGATGGGCAACAGTTTGCCGTCAGCAGGACAGATGATCAGGCCGGGACCTTCGGGTGCCTTACGTTCGGGATCGCGGAAGAAGGCGATGCACCAGATCGTCACAGGTAAAAGCAGCCAGCCCAGCCAGGCTGCGAACAGGAAGGCCAGCAGGTTCACGCCCGCGAAGAGGGCAATGAACGGATAGCCTTCCTTGTGAATCGACATGGGCGCAGCTCCAAAGCAAAAGGGCAGCCGACCTGTTCGGTCGCAGTGGCCGCCCCTTCACAAACTTATATCAGGCGCTGCGGTTGCCCGTGAAGGGGAATGAACCGAACGAGCCGGCCTTGACGCTGCCCGACAGTTTGTCGCCATCCACCGCGCCGGTGAAATCCAGGGTCATGGGCATGGGCGAAGAGATCTTGGCCGACCAGCTCAGATTGTTGCCGTCCACCGTACCGTTTTCCAGCGGTCCGGAACCCTGGGCGGCGGCTTGCGTACCGGTGAGCGTGCCGCCGCTGGTGGTGAGGTCCAGAACGGCCTTTTGCGCGCCCATAGGCGAATTGATGGTGATTTCCCACTTTCCGTCCACGGCCATGCTCTTATTCCTTCCTGATAACCGGCGGCATCTAAGGATGCCATGGACGGGTGCGCAAGAGGGCTGTACAGGTCTCGCCCACATGTCACGCAAAACCATCATATTGCCCAAGGGCCGCCGCGCCCGCGGCGGCTCGCCCTGGATTTTCTCCAACGAAATCCGCATGGATGAAGCTGCCAAATCCATCGCCCCCGGCGCGGTGGTCAATGTGCGGGGCGAGGATGGCCGCGCCTTTGGCACCGGCTATTTCAATCCCAAGAGCCTGATCGCGGTTCGGCTGCTGGCCGAGGAATGCGATGTGGCGATTGATGCGGCGTTCTTCGCGGAGCGGCTCAAGCGCGCCCTAACGCTGCGCGAAGCCTTTTATGACAAACCTTTCTATCGGCTGTTCCACGCCGAAGGTGACGGCGTGCCGGGCCTGGTGATCGACCGTTTCGACGACACGCTGACGGTGCAGATCGGCACCGCCGGCATGGAGAAGCAGCAGGCCGCGATCATGATGGCGCTGGAGCAGGTGCTCAAGCCTAAGACGGTTTTGCTGCGCGCCGACTCTCCCAGCCGGTCGCTCGAAGGCCTCGACTCCTATGTGAAGATGGCCAAGGGCGAAGGCCACCGTATCGCGGTGGAAGAAAATGGCGTGCGCTATATCGCCGATCTTCAGGAAGGCCAGAAGACCGGCTGGTATTATGACCAGCGCGACAACCGCGCCTTCATCGCCACCCTCGCCAAGGGCAAGAGCGTGCTAGACGCCTATTCCTATACCGGTGGTTTCGGCATCGCCGCCGCCAAAGCGGGCGCCAAGGAAGTTGTCTGCCTGGATTCCTCTGCGCCGGCGTTGGCGCTGGCCGAAGAAAGCGCCCGCGCCAACGGCGTTTCCATCCAGGCGGTGAAAGCCGATGTGTTTGAGGAACTGGAACGGCTGAAAACCGCCGCCGAAAAATTCGACATCGTGGTGGTCGATCCGCCGCCCTTTGTGAAATCCAAGAAAGACCTGGAGCCGGGGGCCAAGGCCTATCGCAAGCTGGCGCGCCGGGCGGCCGATGTCACGGCGCCGGGCGGCTTTCTGCTGATCGCCTCCTGCTCGCACAATATCCCGCCCGAACGTTTCGCGGCGGAATGCGCGCATGGCCTGCTGCGTGCCGGGCGCTGCGCCGCCCTGATACGGCAGGCGGGCGCAGGCGCGGATCATCCGGTGCATCCGCTGCTGCCGGAATCGGCCTATCTCAAGGCGCTGGTCTACGCTTTAGATTGAAACCTGGGTTCCCAGCTCGACCACGCGATTGGTCGGCAGGTGATAGTAGCGCGCAGGCGATAGCGCCGCGCCGGCGATGGCGCGATAGAGGCGGTTTCGCCAGGGGCTCAGTTCGGAACGCTCCGCCGGCACCAATGTCTCGCGGCCGATAAAGAAGGTCGCGGTGTCCACATCCAGCGCCAGGCCGAAGCGGCGGGCGTCTTCCAGCGCCTGGGGCACGTCCGGCGTTTCATAGAAACCGTGATGAATCTTGACGGTGTAGAAGCCCTTGCCCAGTTTCTCGACTTCGAGGCGCTGGGCGGCCGCGACAAACGGCGTGTCCTCGACCACCACATTCACGATCACCACCCGCTCATGCAGCACCTTGTTGTGCTTGAGATTGTGCAGCAGGGCGCCGGGCACGATATCGGTGCGCGAGGACAGGAAAACGCCCAGCCCGGCGACGCGGGTGGTGCTCTTGTCGGCGCGTTCCAGGAACAGCGACAGCGGCAGGGATTCGCTGCGCACCTTTTCCAGATGTACGCGGCGGCCGCGGCGCCAGGTCTCCATCACGATGAAAACGGCGAAGGCGATCAGCAGCGGCAGCCAGCCGCCTTCGGGAATCTTCAGGGCGTTGGCGACAAAGAAGGTCATGTCGCTGACCCCCATGGCGCCAAACAGTCCGACCACCAGCCAGGGCGCCCAGCGCCACTGTTTGCCCGCCACGACCCCGGCATTGAGGGTATCGATCACCATGACGCCCGTCACCGCGATGCCATAGGCGGCGGTCAGGGCATGGGAATTCCTGAAGAGCAAGACGATCAGAACCACGCCGATGCACAGGATCAGGTTCATGCGCGGCACATAGATCTGGCCATAATCGGTGGCGCTGGTGTGGCGGATTTCCATGCGCGGCAGCTGGCCCAGCTGCACCGCCTGCTGGGTCATGGAGAAGACGCCGGTGATCACGGCCTGCGAGGCGATGATGGCGGCCAGGGTGGCCAGCAACACCATGGGCATATGCGCCCAACGCGGTATCACCGAGAAGAAGGCGTGCTCGGCGTCGGCGGGATTGCGCAGCAAGGCCGCGCCCTGGCCGAAATAGTTCAGCACCAGTGCCGGCAGCGCCACAAAGAACCAGGCCAGCTGAATTGGCCGCCGGCCGAAATGACCCATATCGGCATAGAGCGCTTCGCATCCCGTCACCGCCAGCACCACCGCGCCCAGCGACACAAAGGCCACCAGGGGCGCATGCAGGAACATGTCCAGCGCATAGAGCGGATTGATGGCGGCCAGGATGGACGGGTTCTTGATCAGCGATACCAGGCCAAACCCGCCCAGGGCGATAAACCATAACAGCATCACCGGCCCGAACAGTTTTCCCAGTCTGTGGGTACCGCGGCTCTGGATCAGGAACAGGCCGATCAGGATAATCAGCGCCAGGGGCACGATCAGATGCTCGAACGCATTGCTATCAACATTCAGGCCTTCGACCGCCGACAGCACGGTGATGGCCGGCGTCAGCATGCCGTCGCCGAAGAACAGCGCCAGGCCGAGAAGCGCGCCGATGCCGATCAGGTTTTTGGTGCGGCGGGTCAGGCCGGATGAGCGATGCGCCAGCGCCGCCAGCGCCAGGGTGCCGCCTTCGCCGTCATTGTCGGCGCGCATGATGATCATGACGTATTTCACCGTCACCACCAGGATCAGCGCCCAGACGATCATGGAGAGCGAACCCATCACCGCCATGTGATTGGGCATGGCACCCTGGGTAGCCAGCACGGTGGCTTTCAGGGCGTAAAGCGGGCTGGTGCCGATATCGCCGAGCACCACGCCCATCGCGCCCAGCGTCAGGCCGAAACTTACGCCCTTGCGATGCGATTTTCCGTCCGGCGCGGGCGTGCCATCGGGCGCGGGCAGCGATGTGCCCAGAGGCTGCGGCGTCAGGCCGCCCATGTCAGACGCGGGGCTCACGGGATGATCTGCATGAAAGGAAAACGCGGTCCCTGCATTCTGGTTTTGCCACATTGGCGTGGCCTGCGCGGCGGGACCATATGCCCGCCCCCCGCCCGCTCAAAGAGGGGCGAGGCAGAATAGCGCAGATTTGGGCAAATATCTGCGGGGACTAGTTTATTTCGCTGACCAGGGCCCGGATGCCGGGATTGCCGCCGACCAGCCGCGCCACCAGATCGGGCCGATCCTCGTCGTCATCGACATTGTTGCCGGACCCGATGAAGCCGCGCACCGGATAGACCTTGCTGCCCCAGCCGCCTGTCTTGATGTTGTAGACCCGCACCTGTGACCAGTCATTGTCGGCACTGACGTCCAGCACCGGATTGTTCACATAGATTGAGCCGTCATTGAGCCAGTTGGCGTGATCGACGCGAATTTCGCGCGCCGACACCAGGTTGCGCACCACCGCGACATGGCCGTGCTCGGACCCGGCATAATCATGCAGCACCATGACCGTGCCCTTTTCGGGCGCAGAGCCGCGCGGATACTTGCCCTCCGCCTTGTCCCACCAAGTATAGGCGTCGCCGAAAATCTTGATCTTGGAATGCTCGCGCACATACGGCACGCATTGCAGCGGTTTCTGGTTCTCATTCTGCACGACGCTGCGGCCGGTCTTGCGCGGCATCTCGCTATATTCCATCGGGGCGCTGGCGCAGCCTGCCAGGCCGAGCGCCAGCAACGCCACGATTGCCAATTTTGTGCTTGTTCGCATTGCCCGCTTCATCCTTGCCCGGCCGAACGCTAAAGCACCCCGCACAAAAAAGGGGTTAGGGCGAAGGGCTGGATTTGAATGATTAGAAGGCGCGGGAATTCTTTAAGATGTTGTTAAGAGGGGCGCGCCGCGGCAGGCCCAGCCTCTATTCGCCGGGGGTGATCTGCTGGCGGGCCGTCTTGGGCGATCCCGCCGCGCCCATGGCGCCGATGGACACCAGCCCCGACACCGCAAAGAAGAAGAACAGCGCGTTCCAGTTGGATTCCGCAAAGGCGAAAGCCGGCAGCAACAGGCCGACGATTAGTTCCGGCGCGCCGCGCCAGCCGCCCTTCTGGATTTCGCCGGCCCGGGTGGTGCGGTTGAAGTCCATGCGGCTTGAGAAGAAGGCTTCGAAGGTAGCGCGGGTATTGGCCAGGATCAGGCCGGACGGAAACACCACTGCCAGCAGCAGCGACGGCACCAGCCGGGCTTCGCGATGGCGTTCCAGCATGCGCTGGCCCAGATACAGGTAGCCGATCGAGGAAAAGATGCCGAGCGCGGTGACCAGAAGGCCGAGGCCAGCGACGCCGGGATAATAGACTACGCCCATATACATCAGGGTCAGCGAGATCACGGCGCTGGCGAAGGCCAGCATGTAGAAGGCGAACTGGCACATCTGCATCGTCATCGCCGCCTTCTTCCACAGCGGCAGGGCGCTGCCCCAAAGCTGCGGCAGAAGCTTGCGCGCGACCTGGGCATGGCCCTTGGTCCAGCGCGCCTGCTGCGCCCGCCAGGCGGCGGCGGTCTGCGGCAGTTCACCCGGCACCACCAGGTCCGACACCATGGCGCCGCGCCAGCCCTGCATCATGCAGCGCATGGAAAGGTCCAGATCCTCGGTCAGTGTGTCGCCGGTCCATCCGCCGCCCTGTTCGATGGCGATGCGATTCCACACACCGGCGCTGCCGTTGAAAGACAGCGGCATGCCGGTGCGAAACCGCGCTTCCTGTTCGACGGCGAAGTGGGAGTCCAGCAGCAAGCCCTGCACGCGCGTCAGCCAGTTGGCGGTGCGATTGGCATGGCCCCAGCGCGACTGGACAAAGGCCAACCCGCTGTCGGCGACCAGGACAGGAACGGTGCGATGCAGAAAATCGCGCGGCGGCACGAAGTCGGCATCCAGCACCGCCACGAAGGGCGCGTCGGAATGGGCAAGGCCGAAGGCCAGGTTGCCGGCCTTGAAACCCTTGCGGTCACCGCGGCGCAGAATGTGGAAATTGATATCGTCCGGCACCACCGCGCGCACGGCGGCGGCAAGCGCCTCGTGACCCTCGCGGTCACCATCGTCCAGAAGCTGGATGGTCAGACGATCCTTCGGCCAGTCCATGCGCGCCGCGGCGGCGGCCACGCGCACCGCCAGATGGCCTTCATTGCAGACCGGAAGCTGCACCAGCACATGCGGCAGTTCGGCTTCGGTTAGCTCGGCGCGGCGCAGCTTGGGGCTTTTGCGGAAAACGCGCACCCAAGCCAGTCCAGCGAGCTGAATGGACAGGGTGCAGACCAAAATCAGAATCAGGCAAAGGGCCGATTGCAGGAATATAGAAAGACCGTACATGGCGATCGTTCAGGCCCCCAGAAACCCGTTATTGGACCGGCGCGCTGGCCGGGCTGCGGCCCATGTTTGAGCCTGTCCAGCCGTTGTGTGCCAAACAGGGGCGAACTTCCACTGGCCGGAGGCCTTTAGCAAGAGGGTGCAGTGCAAAATGACCCTTTGCCTTTGGGGAAACCCCGCAAATTCAGGGTCCTGCGAATGGGAACCCGTCAACTAAGCCGCCGTCGGAACTGGGATTTGGCGATCCCCGTTGCTATATTAACCGGACCAACCGCGAGGGGCGCGGACAGGAGCTTGTGATGACCAGTATGACTGCTTTTCCTCGCCCTCTGGCCCGGGGGCTGGTTCTGACCCTGGGGTTAAGCCTGGCCCTCGGCCTGGCCGGGTGCATGACACCCACCCCCTATGCGCCGCGCCTGGAGGGCCAGGCCACCGGCTATACAGACCGGGCGCTGGCCCAGAACCGCTACCGCATCACCTTCACTGGCAACACCGCCACGCCGCGCGAGACCGTGGAAACCTTTCTTCTGCTGCGCGCCGCCGAAGTGACGCGGGCGGGCGGCTCCAACAATTTCATGTTCGACACCCGCAACACCCGCGCCAACACCACCGTGCAGACGGTGCCCTATGGTCCGCCGCCCGATCCCTTCTGGGGCTATCGCCGCGGCTTCGGCTATTGGGGCGGCTGGGGCTTCCCCTATGACCCGATGGTGGATGCGGTGGTGCGGACCAATTACGACGCCTATGCCGAGATCGTGCTTCTGACGCCGGAACAGGCGGCCAAGGAGCCACGGTCGCTGAATGCGCAGGATGTAATCGCGCGGCTGGGGCCGGAAGCCGCACCTAAACCTAAGCCGGCGACTTAACCCGCAGCACGAACGCGCTATAGCCGTCACGCGAGGCCACGCTTTCCACGGCGTGGCCTTCGCCGTGACACATATGCGGGATGTCGACCGCAGCCATGGGATCGTCGGCCAGCACGGTCAGCACGGCGCCAGGCGGCAGCTGCGTCAGCTTTTTCTTCGCCAGCAGCGCCGGCAGCGGGCATTTCAGGCCGCGAAGGTCCAGTGCCTCATCCATGCCCATATCTTGATTAGAACGGGTGCCGGGCTCAAGCTGTGACTCGGGAGAAGCGGGCATGAGCCTGACAAGCGCGATAAGACGCGAAACGATCTACATCACAACGATTGTGCGCACGCTGTGGTTGCTCCGGCTGGTCAAGCCCAACGCCACCCGCAGCATCGTGGACATCGTGGAAGCGCAGGCAAGGAATCGTCCCGGCAATGTGGCGATCTATTGCCTCGACCATGCCATGACCTATGCGCAGATGGATGCGCGGGCCAACCGCTATGCCCATTGGGCGGTTTGCGCGGGACTGGGCCGGGGCGATTGCGTCGCGCTGCTGATGGAAAATCGCCCCGACTTTATCTGCGCCTGGCTGGGGATGTTCAAAATCGGCGCGCAGGTGGCGCTGATCAACACCAACCTGCAGGGCGCCGCCTTGGCCCATTCCATCGGTATTTCCGGCGCCCGGTACGCCATCGTCGGTGCGGAGCTGGCGCAGAATTTCCGCGAGGCGCCGTTTGAAACAAGACCGGCGGAATGGGTTGAGGGCGATAACGGCAATCTCAGCGCGGCGCTCGCCACCATGCCGGAAGCTTCACCCGGCAAGCAGCATCGCGCCGGCGTCACGCTGAAGGATCGCGCCTTCTATATCTATACCTCCGGCACCACCGGCATGCCCAAGGCGGCCAATTTCAGCCATCTGCGCATGATGTTCATGATGAGCGGCTTTGTCGGTGCGCTGCGGCCACGCGAAAGCGACCGCATCTATGATCCCTTGCCGCTTTATCACTCCACCGGCGGGGTCTGCGCCGTGGGCATCGCGTTTTTTGCGGGCGCGGCGCTGGTGTTGAAGCGCAAATTCTCGGTGCATGAGTTCTGGCCCGACATCCACAAATACGGCGCCACCATGTTCGAATATATCGGCGAGCTGGCGCGCTATCTGCTGAACGCCCCGCCCTCGCCGCTGGACCGCGGCCACAAGGTCCGCGCCATCACCGGCAATGGCCTGCGGCCCGAAATCTGGCGTGAGTTCCAGAACCGCTTCGCCATTCCGCGTGTTGTGGAATTTTACGGCTCCACCGAAGGCAATGTCTCGATGCTGAATTACGACGGCACGGTGGGCGCGGTGGGCCGGGTGCCGGAGTATCTGGAATGGCTGCTGCCCAGCCGGGTGATCCGCTTTGACGTGGAAAGCGAAATGCCGGTGCGCGGACCCGATGGGCTGTGCGTCGAATGCGAGCCCGATGAAGTGGGCGAAACCATTGGCGGCATCTCGGCCCGCGCCGGACGCGGCTTTGAGGGCTACAGCACCAAGGCCGACAGCGACAAGAAAATCCTGCACGATGTCTTCAAGCGCGGCGATGCCTGGTTCCGCACTGGTGACCTGATGCGGCGCGACGGTCATGGCTATTTCTATTTTGTCGACCGCGTCGGCGACACCTTCCGCTGGAAGGGCGAAAATGTTTCGACTGGCGAAGTCGGCGAGGCGCTGGCGGCGGTGCCCGGTATTCTGGAAGCCAATGTCTATGGCGTGACGGTACCGGGCGTGGACGGCCGCGCCGGCATGGCTTCGCTGGTGGTGAATGGCGATTTCGCGCTCGACGATCTGCCGCTGCGGCTGAAGGGTAAGGCCGGCGGCCAAGCCGGCCGAACGCTGGCGCCGTATGCGCGGCCCATTTTCCTGCGCCTCGCGCCCAACATCGTCGTCACCGGCACCTTCAAGCAGCGCAAGGTCGATCTGGTGCGCGAGGGGTTCGATCCGGTCGCGCTTTCCCATCCGCTCTATTTTCTTGATCCTGCCAGCGGCAAGTATGAGCGCCTGACGAAGGAGCGTTACGCCGATATCGTTGAGGGGCGGGTGAAACTATAGTTCCGCAAACCAATAACTTGTCATTCCCGCGCAAGCGGGAATCCATGTCTTCACCGGACCTCGGCCAAAGATGGATACCCGCTTGCGCGGGTATGACAATGAAGATCAGGAAAAGTCTTTCACCAAAGCTGCGCGCGTTTCCTCGCCGAGCACCGCCATATGCCCGTAATGCTTGTGGCTGACGCCCAGCACCACCCGCTCGGCCCCGTTTTTGAAATGCACGATCTGGTCGGCGCTCAGCCTGAAGCGCAGCCAATGGACCGATGAGGTCTTGCCGTCCGGCGTGGTGCGGTCGTCATACTCAGTCGGCGTGGCGCGGATCACATCACCGCCGATCTCCAGGAACACCGCTTCCTCGATGCCGCCCAGGGTCAGCAAGGTGGCGTTGCGCCGGTTGCCGTCCTCGATCTCCAGCATCAGGGTGGCGATCAGTTCCTCGCCCTGCGGGATCAGCGGATTGTAGGCCGCCAGTTCGCCCGCGATCTGCTCCTCGCCGCCTTTTTCGATGCGCAGCATTTCCTGCACTTGCAGCCACATGGTGGCGTAATTCTCGAAATAGAAGGTGGCGAACGGCCCGACCTCGATCCGCCGCTGCTTCTTCATGGGGATCAGATTGGCTTTCAGCGACTTGCGCTGCTGGTCATACTCGGCGTTCGGAAGAATGTCGGCCGGTGTGATCTTGCGTTGGGTCTCGGGCATGTCGCTATTCTTTTTTAAGGCCGAAGGCGCGGGCCATGATCTGAATGGGATGTTCGGGTTCGCGCGCCGGTGTCTGGGTATGCGCCACGATGTGCTGCGCCGCCAGCGGGCAGTCCGACACGATATGGCCGCGCGCCTGAGTGTTGGCGGCGCGGAACACGGCGCGGCCCACCTTCACCCCGACATCGTGGGTCGGCTTTACCACCCCGAAAGTGCCGCCATGGCCGGAGCAGCGTTCGATCACATCCACCGGCGTGCCGGGAATCATTTTCAGCATTTCTGCCGCCTTGGGACCCATATTCTGGGCGCGGGCGTGACAGGCCAGATGCACGGTGACGCCTTCGGGCAGGGGCGTCATGCCGCCCGGCAACCCATCCTTCTTGGCGACGTCCACGACATATTCGTCAATGTCGAAGGTGTGATCGGCGACTCTGCGGATATTCTCGTCATCCGGCGAAATCAGCGCCCATTCGAATTTCAGCATCAAGCCGCAGGACGCGGTCAGCGCCACGATGTCGTAGCCCTGGTCGATCAGCTTCACCAATTCCTTTGAAACCTTTGCGGCGTTGCTGGCGACGCGCGCCAGTTCGGCCTGTTCCAGGAAGGGCATGCCGCAGCAGCCGGGATAGGCGACGGCCGTCTCCACCCCGATATGATTGAGCACGGCACGCGCATCCATGCCGGTTTCGGGCTTGTTGTAGTTGACGAAGCAGGTGGCATAGAGCGCGGCCTTGCGCTTGCCGAAGGCGGGCGCGTTCTGGTTCACCACGCTTTCGCGATGCTTGTCAGCCGACACAAAAGTGCGGGAATGGAATTTGGGCAGCGGCGCCTTGGCGTCGATGCCGGCGACCGCCTCCATCACCGGGCGCGTCAGTCTGTTGTCCTTGTCGCTGGCCCAGTTCACCAGCGGCGCGATCGGGCGTGCCAAGGCACCGTTGCGATCCATTTCAGCCAGCTGGCGCTGGACGAAATCTTTGTTGCCGTTTTTGGCTTCGACAAAACGGTGACGCAGCATCAGATGCGGGAAATCCAGCATGAAGGGATGCGGCGGCACATAGGGGCATTTGGTCATGAAGCACATGTCGCAAAGCGTGCAGGCTTCGACCACCGGCTTGAAATCTTCGCTGGCGAGATGTTCGACCTCCTCGGCGCGGCTGTTGTCGATCAGGTCGAACAGGCGCGGAAAGGAATCGCAGAGATTGAAGCAGCGGCGGCAGCCATGACAGATGTCGAAGACGCGGCGCATCTCCGCGTCCAGCTTCGCCGGATCGGCGAAATCCGGCTCCTGCCATTTGATGATTTCGCGGGTGGGGGCGTCGAGGCTGCCTTCGCCGGTCATGACCTTCCTTGTCATTCCCGGCCTCGCGCTGCGCCGTCAGGCGCGGCGCGAGGGGAGGGGAATCCAGGTATTTATGAGCTTAAATGGAAAAAACTGGATCGTTCGCACGCTGTTGCTACCAACTACCTCGCTGCTGGTCGCAGCTCGCCGGAGATGACACCGCGCTTGGGCGCGATGTCACTTCCCCAGCGTGTCGAGGGCCTTCTGGAAACGGCCGGCATGGCTCTTCTCGGCTTTCGCCAGGGTCTCGAACCAGTCGGCGATTTCGTCAAAGCCTTCGCCGCGCGCGGTCTTGGCCATGCCCGGATACATGTCGGTATACTCGTGGGTCTCGCCCGCGATGGACGCCTTCAGGTTGGCGTCGGTGGCGCCGATCGGTTCGCCGGTGGCCGGATCGCCGACTTCTTCCAGATATTCCAGATGGCCGTGGGCGTGGCCGGTTTCGCCTTCCGCGGTGGAGCGGAACACGGCGGCGACATCGTTGAAGCCTTCGACGTCGGCCTTCTGCGCGAAATAGAGATAGCGGCGGTTCGCCTGGCTTTCGCCCGCGAAGGCCTCTTTGAGATTTTCCCAGGTCTTGGTGTCTTTAAGTGCGGGCATGCGCCTCTCCATGAAACTTTCGGCGCAAAGACTGTTCCTCGCGGACAGGGCTGTCAACGGGATTAGAATGATTCTAAACTGTGAGAATGACTCGCATTTAGGCCCCCTCCGCCCTTCGCATCGCAAGCGCTGCTACGGGCACCTCCCCCGCCTGCGTGCTGCGCACGCGCGGGGGCGGCTGACCTAAGTTCGCTTCACGCGGACCACGACATCAACACGGTCTATCGAAAGACCCGCCGGCGGCGCGGGAACGCCCGCGACCGCGATGGTTTCTCCCGGAATGTCGATCAGCATGCCTTCGCTCTCCAGGAAGAAATGCTGATGGTCGCCGGTATTGGTGTCGAAATAGCTGCGCGCCGCATCCACGATCACCTGGCGCAGCAGGCCGGCTTCGGTGAACTGGTGCAGGGTATTGTAGACGGTGGCGAGGGACACTTTCACGCCCGCGCCAGTCACTTCGTCATGCAGGTTTTCCGCCGTGACATGCCGGTCGCAACTCTTGAACAGCAGGCTGGCCAGTTCCACCCGCTGGCGGGTGGGACGAAGTCCGGCATGGCGCAGCTTGGCCGTGGCGGCCGTGCCCTTGCCCGTTTCGCGCAAAGTCTTGCCCATGGGGCGGGTTCCTTTTGGGTGCGCACAACCTGTCCGGTTGTCGGCACCCGTGCTAAACTACCGGAAGATATATGTTAGAACGCTTCTAAGCAACATGGGACGTTTCGCGGTAGCCCATCTGCTGCTTTTCGGGTAGGGAACCCGAACGGAAACGCCTGAGTTTTCAAGGAATAGGAAAAGTGGACCAGCCGTTGCGGAAATCCAGTTTTGACCTTCAGGGCCTCCTGGCCTGTGCCCGTGGTGACCTTTTCGGTCCCGGCAATGCCCAGCTGCCCATGCCCCCCATGCTGATGTTCGACCGCATCACCTCCATCACCGCGGATGGCGGCGACGCCGGCAAGGGCGAGATCATCGCAGAGTTCGACATCAATCCTGACCTCTGGTTCTTCAAATGCCATTTCGAAGGCGATCCGGTCATGCCGGGCTGCCTGGGGCTGGACGCACTGTGGCAGCTGGTTGGCTTTTTCCTGGGCTGGATGGGTGGCCAGGGCCGTGGTCGCGCCCTGGGCGTGGAGGAAGTAAAGTTCACCGGCATGGTGCTGCCCACCGCCAAGAAGATCACCTATGTCATCAATCTAAAGCGCGTGATCATGCGCAAGCTGGTATTGGGCATCGCCGACGGCGTCATGAAGGTGGATGGCAAAGTCATCTATGAAGCCAAGGGCCTGCGGGTCGGCCTGTTTACCGATACAGCTGCCCTGGCGCAGGGTGCGCCCGCCTCCGCCTGAACGCCTGATAGAGGATACCCATGAGAAGAGTGGTCGTTACCGGCCTCGGCATCGTGTCTTCGATCGGCAACAATGCCGATGAAGTCACCGCCTCGCTGCGTCACGCCCGTTCAGGGATCGTCGCGGCGGAAGATTACATCCGCCTGGGCTTTCGCTCGCAGGTGCATGGCAGCCTGAAGATCAATCTCGACGAAGTGGTCGACCGCCGCGCCCGGCGCTTCCAGGGCGACGGCGCCGGCTATTGCTGGGTGGCGATGAACGAGGCCATCGCTAATGCCGGGTTGACGGAAGGCGTCGTGTCCCATCCGAAGACCGGCCTGATCGTCGGTTCGGGTGGCCCCAGCACCAAGGCCATTGTCCAGGCCGCCGATATCACCCGCCAGAACAATTCGCCCAAACGGGTCGGGCCTTTCGCGGTGCCCAAGGCGATGTCGTCCACCATCAGCGCCAACCTGTCCACCTGGTTCAAGACCAAGGGCTATAACTATTCCATCTCCAGCGCCTGTTCGACGTCCGCCAACTGCATCGGCAATGCCTATGAACTGATCCAGTGGGGCAAGCAGGACGTAATGTTCGCGGGTGGCGGCGAGGAACTGGATTGGACGCTCAGCGAATTGTTCGACGCGATGGGCGCCATGTCGTCCAAGTATAACGCCTCGCCCGAAAGCGCTTCGCGCGCCTATGACCTCAACCGCGATGGCTTTGTGATTTCCGGCGGCGGCGGCATTCTGGTCCTGGAAGAGATGGAACACGCCAAGGCGCGGGGCGCCAAGATCTATGCCGAACTGGTGGGCTATGGCGCCACCGCCGATGGCGCCGACATGGTTGCCCCGTCAGGCGAGGGCGCGGTGCGCTGCATGCAGCTGGCGCTGGAGAATGTGAAAGCGCCGGTGGATTACATCAATCCGCACGCCACCTCGACTCCGGTGGGCGACATTCCCGAAATCAATGCGATTCGGACCGTGTTCGGCGCCACGACGCCGCCGATCAGCGCCACCAAAACCCTCACCGGCCATAGCCAGGGCGCGGCAGGTGTGCATGAGGCGATCTACACATTGCTGATGATGCAGAACAATTTCATCTGCGAAAGCGCCAATATCCAGACCCTCGACCCCGCCGTCGAAGGCGCCAATATCGTGCGCCAGCGCATCGACAACGCCCAGATCAATGTCGCCTTGTCGAACAGCTTCGGCTTCGGCGGCACCAATGCCTCGCTGGTCTTCCAGCGCTTTGAGAAGTGATGTCCCAGAATGGAACAGAAAACCCCACGGGATCACATTATGGCTGAGGCCAAAACGGGATTGATGGCCGGCAAGCGCGGCCTGATCATGGGGGTGGCGAACGACCATTCCATCGCCTGGGGCATCGCCCAGACCCTGTCGTCCCAAGGGGCCGAGATCGCCTTTACTTATCAGGGCGACGCCCAGGCCAAACGGTTGAAGCCGCTGGCGGCCTCGATCGGCTCGTCCATCGTGCTGCCCGCCGATGTCGAAAGCGACGAGCAGCTCGACACCGTCTTTGCCACCATCAAAAAGGAATGGGGCGGCCTGGACTTCCTGGTCCACTCCTTGGCCTTCTCGGACCGCGACGAATTGAAGGGTCGCTACGTCGATACAAGCCGTGCCAATTTCGCCAGAAGCCTTGATATTTCCTGCTATTCCTTCACCGCCGTGGCCCGGCGCGCGGCATCGTTAATGACCAAGGGTGGGGCGCTGGTCACGCTGACCTATCTGGGCGCCCAGCGCGTCATGCCCAACTACAATGTCATGGGAATTGCAAAAGCCGCGCTGGAGGCCAGCGTGCGCTATCTCGCCGCCGATCTGGGCCGTGACAATATCCGGGTCAATGCCATCTCGGCCGGCCCGATGCGTACCCTGGCGGGCGCGGCGGTGGGCGATGCCCGCACCGTGTTCAAATGGAACAAGGCGCATGCGCCCCTCAAGAGAACCGTGGACCTTAACCATGTCGGCAGCGCGGCACTGTATTTGCTTAGTGATCTGGCAGGTGGTGTCACCGGCGAAATTCATTTCGTCGACTCCGGCTTCAACGTGATCGGCATGCCGCCGACCGCGGATCTGAACGGATGGACTCCGCCCGAAAATGGCCAGGAGCATCCCGATGGGCGTGCGGATGCATGACGTATTTTTGGCGACAGCGCTGACGCTGGCCGCCGCAACGCCTGTGCTTGCCAATTGGCAGAGCCAGGCTTCTGATCCCGATATCGATCGCCTGGTGCAATTGCCCCAGACCCGTGCCCGCGCGCTTGCTGACGCGCAAAAATGGCGAAGGCCGCGGCGACTGGCGCGCCATCCCGCGCGTGATGCGGCCCGAGGGCCGCGCCGTTCCCGCCAATGCCATGATCGGCAACTGGCGCTGCCGCCAGATCAAGCTGGGCGGCATGAGTTCCTACATGGTCTATGACCAGTGGTTCAGCTGCCGCATTCGTCCCCACAATGGCGGACTGGTGTTCGAGAAGCTGAATGGCAGCCAGCGCATGGCCGGCTTCCTCTATCCGGAAAAGGGCGCCTGGGTGTATCTGGGCGCGTCTTCGGTGCGCGGCGAGCCGTGGCACAATTATTCCGGCCGCACGCCGTCGATCGGCGCGAGCGTGACCCCGGATGACCAGATCGGCCTGCTGACCGGTATCGGCAACAATCACCTGCGGCTGGAAATTCCGGCGGTGCAGGAGTCGTTGCTCGACGTTGTGGAACTCGTGCGGTAGCCACTGTTGTCATCCCCGGCGAACAGCGGCGAAGCCGCTGTGAGGGAAGGGGAACCAGCTGCTAAAGACCGCGCGACATTTCCCACCTGGATTCCCTTCCCCTCGCATTGCTTCGCAATGCTCGGCTGGGAATGACAGTGAGGTTAGGCCCGCTTCTTCGCGGCTTCGGCGAAACGCTCGAACAGATAGTGTGAGTCCATCGGTCCCGGTGATGCTTCGGGGTGGTACTGGACGCTGAACACGTCCTTGCCATCGACGGCAATGCCGCAATTGGTGTCGTCGAACAGCGAGACATGCGTCTCCGTCACGCCCTTGGGCAGGCTTTCGCGATCAACCGTGAAGCCGTGATTCATCGAAACAATCTCGACCTTGCCGGTGGTAAGGTCCTTGACCGGATGATTGGCGCCATGATGGCCCTGCGCCATCTTCCGGGTCTTGGCGCCCAGCGCCAGGCCCAGCATCTGATGGCCCAGGCAGATGCCGAACACCGGCACGCCCGACTTGATCACGCCCTGGATGGTGGGAATGGCATACGCGCCGGTTGCCGCCGGATCGCCCGGGCCATTGGACAGCAGCACGCCATGCGGCTTGTGCTTGAGGACTTCGTCGGCGGTGGAATTGGCCGGCACCACGGTGACGTCAGCGCCCATGCCTGCCAGCAGGCGCAGGATGTTCCGCTTGACACCATAATCGATCACGGTGACGCGGAAGCTCGGCTTGGTTTCCTTCGCATAGCCTTCATTCCACGCCCAGGGCATCTCGTCCCACTTGTAGGTCTGGGTGGATGACACGGTCTTGGCCAGGTCGAGCCCTTCCAGGCCGGCGAAGGACTTGGCCTGTTTCACCAGCGCGTCGCGGTCGAGTTCTTTGTCGCCCAGATTGACCACCACGCCATGCGGCATGCCTTTTTCGCGGATCAGGCTGGTGAGGGCGCGGGTGTCGATGCCCGCCACCGCCGGAATGTTGTGCTTCTTCAGCCAGCCATCCAGCGCCAGCAGGCTGCGATAGTTGGAAGGATGGCTGGCGTCGGCGCGCACGATCAATCCGCGCACCGCCGGCGTCACGGTTTCAGTGTCTTCGTCGTTTGTGCCGACGATGCCGATATGGGGAAAGGTGAAGGCGATGATCTGCCCGGCATAGGACGGGTCGCTGAGAATTTCCTGATAGCCGGTCATGGCGGTGTTGAAGCAGACTTCACCGATCGCTGAGCCCACCGCGCCAAAGCCGGTGCCTTCGAAGAAGGTGCCGTCGGCCAGCATCAAGCCTCCTTTGCTGACAGGGGCGCGCGAAAACGCATCCGCCGCAGAGGCGGCGTGGGGTTTGGGTGTATCGGTCATGGGAGGCCTCGAATTTGCGCAAAATAGGGAGGCCAGCCCTTCGCGTCAACACAAACTAATCATGCAAAATCAACGGGTTGGAATTATCCACGGTTTCCCGCTAGGTTCCGCGCACGCCAAAGAAAGAAAAATCCATGTCCCTGCGTGTCCAGCTCACCGACGCCATGAAAGAAGCGATGAAGGCCAAGGACGCCAAGCGCCTGTCCACGGTGCGCCTGATGCTGGCGGCGCTGAAGGACCGCGACATCGCCGCCCGCAGCGAAACCAGCAAGGAGCTGATCGGCGAGGATGAAATCCTCACCCTGCTGGCCAAGATGATAAAGCAGCGCGAGGAATCCGCCACCGCCTTCGACGCCGGCAACCGCCCCGAACTGGCCGCCAATGAGCGCGGCGAGATCGAGGTCATCCGCTCCTTCATGCCCGCCCAGATGGACGATGCGGCGCTGAAGGATGCCGTGACGAAAACGATTGCCGAGGTCGGCGCGGCGTCCGTCAAGGACATGGGCAAGGTGATGGCAGTGCTGAAAGAGCGTTTCGCCGGCCAGATGGATTTCTCCAAGGCCAGCGCCACCACCAAGGATGCATTGAGCGGCAAATGAGCGATATCAGGCTCGCCGTCAGCGACGCCGATATTCGCCGCTGCGCAGCGGTGATGCAGCAGTTGCGCCCGGCCATCGGTGAAGAAGAATTCCTGGTCGGCAGCAAGCGCCAGCAGGCCGAGCAGAATTGGCGGCTGATCTATCTGGAAGACAATGGCGAGGTGGTCGCGGTGTCCGGCTTTCGCGTCCTGGAATGTATGGCCACCGACAAAACCCTGTATGTCGACGATCTGGTGACCCGCGAAGATCAGCGCTCCAAGGGCTTCGGCGAAAAACTTCTGGGCTGGATGGAGCAGGTCGCGCACGATGAAGGTTGTGCCTGCTTGCGTCTGGACTCCGGCACCCAGCGCACCGGGGCGCACAAATTCTATTTCCGGATGGGGATGCCGATTGTCTCCTTTCGCTTCATGAAAAAGCTCTAGGCGCGGATCTTTGGCCTAGCTTTTCTTGGCGAGCGCAGTGAGCTTAGAAAAGCTGGCCCCGCTTCGAGCCCGCATAGCGGGCGAGGGCGGTGCTAGCACATGGCTCGTTGGCTACGCTGTCGCTAGCCAACCTTGCTCAGGCCACAAAATCTCTCGCGCCAAGCCTGAAAAGGCCGGAATCCAGGTTCCTGCACGGCTGATTCACAGGAATCATGGGGCTGCGGCCCCATTTCCCGGGCTTTTGCGCCTAGAGTGGCCTCATGCGCTATGGCGAAGGATTGCTGGAAGAAATCCGGCGGCGGACCGATCTGGTCGCGCTGGTGGGCCGCCGCGTCAAGCTGGTGCGCAAGGGCCGGGTGATGTGGGGCTGCTGCCCCTTCCATGCCGAGAAATCCCCCAGCTTCAAGGTCGAGAATGAGCGCCGCCTCTACAAATGTTTCGGCTGCGGCAAGGGCGGCGACGCCTTCAAGTGGCTGACCGAAACCGAAGGCCTGTCTTTTCCGGAAGCCGTGGAAAAGCTGGCGGCGGAAGTCGGCGTCGAACTGCCCAAATGGTCGCCGGAAGACGAAGAGCGTGAGCAGAAGAAAAAATCGCTCTACGACATCGTTGAACTGGCGGCAAAGTTTTACGAAGCGCAATTGTTCGAGCCGGGCGGTCGCGAGGCCCGCGACTATCTGAAAGGACGCGGGCTGGACGGCGCGGCGGCGAAACAGTTTCGCCTGGGCTACGCCCCATCCGGCAACAACGCACTGATCCAACATCTCACGGCGCAGAACGTCACCCAGGACGACATCATCGCCGCCGGCCTAACCCGCTTGGCCGATGATGGCCGCCCCATGCGCGATTTCTTCTACAACCGGGTGATGTTTCCCATCGGCGACGGGCGCAGCCGTATCGTGGCTTTTGGTGCCCGCGCGCTGGAAGCCGACGCCAAGCCCAAATACATCAATACCGGCGAAACCTCGCTGTTTTCCAAGGGTTCGCAGCTTTACAACTTCGCCACGGCGCGCGCCGCCGCTATCAAACCCGGCACCATCATCGTCGCCGAAGGCTATATGGATGTGATCGCGCTGGTGCGCGCAGGCTTTGCCCATGCCGTCGCGCCGCTGGGCACGGCCCTGACCGAAGACCAGTTGCACCTTCTGTGGCGCACCGCGCCCGAACCCATCCTGGCCTTTGACGGCGATGCGGCGGGATTGAAGGCCGCCCATCGCGCCGCCCATCTGGCGCTGCCGCATCTCAAGGCCGGCTACAGCCTGCGCTTTGCTTTTCTTCCCGACGGCGAAGACCCCGACAGTTTCATCGCCCATAACGGCGCGGGCGCCATGTCGGTGCAGCTGGAGACCGCGCTGCCGCTGTCGCAGCTGTTGTGGCGCACCGAAACCGAGGGCAAGGATCTGGCGACGCCCGAGCGCCGCGCCGGGCTGGAACACAATCTCAAAGAGATCGTGGACCGGATTACGGACGCCAAGGTCGCCGATTACTACCGGCGCGGGTTCGACCAGCTGGTGTTCGAGAATTTCAAGCGACGCGCACCAACGCCGTCCCGGGGGGCCGCCCGCCAGATGGGCAAGTTCCGGGGTGACTTCAAGCCGCCCCGTCCCCTGCCGGGTTCCCCGGAAGCGGTCTCCTCCAGCGTCCAGGGCAGCGCCCTGGTCCGAGGGGGGCAGGCGGGGGTACGGGCGGCCAAGGAGATGGAACTTGGCCGACTTCTGGTTGAATCCCCCGAAATCGCACTCGCGGAGGCTGAATCGCTGGCGGTTCTGGACCTGCAGGACCCTTCGCTTGACAGGCTGCGCCACGAACTTCTAAACCTCGCCGCCTCCGGCTCCAGCCTTGAAAAAGCTGGGGTTCAAACCCATTTCACGCGTAAGGGAATGGCCGAACTGCTCGCGCGTTTTGCGGGCCATCCGGTCGAAGACCCCCATGCCAGTTTCCAGCGCGCCGTCTCGGATTTGCGCGAGCTGGCGGGGCACCCGACCGATGCGCGGCGCCTGCTGGAGCGTCGCAAGGCGCTTTCAGACCGGCCGAACGATGGGCGCGGCAACATTTAGGATAGTTCAAGCGTGACGAAAGCCTCCTCCAAGAAACCGGCAAAGCCTTTGAAGAAGCCGGCCGCGAAAGCTGCCGCTTCGAAGGCCTCGCCCGCGAAGAAATCCGCCAAGCCGGTCAAGGCCGCCGTCAAGCCCGTGAAGGCTGTGAAGCCCGACGCCAAATCCAAAATTGCCGCCAAGCTGGCGCCCAAGAAGCCCGAGAAAATTGAAAAGCTGACCAAGGCGCAACTCGCCGCCAAGGCCAAGGAAGACGCCAAGCTGCTGAAGGCCAAGGGCAAGATCGATCCCAAGGCCGCGGCGCCCACGCTCGCCATGGCGGGCAAGTCCAGCAACAAGATCGCGCCCAAGAAGCCGGGCGAGAACGAAACCCCGGGTGACGCGGATTCGCCGCTGCTCGACATGTCGGATGTCGGCGTCCGCAAGATGATCGCCAAGGCGAAGACCCGCGGCTATGTCACCTATGACGAACTGAACAAGGTGCTGCCGTCGGACAAGACCTCGTCCGAGCAGATCGAAGACACGATGGCGATGCTCAACGAGATGGGCATCAATGTCATCGAAAGCGAAGAAGCCGAGGAAAGCGAGGGCGACCAGCTTCCCGTCGCCGCCGAAGGCAGCAAGGCGCTGGCGACCACCGCCAAGGCTGGTGAACAGTATGACCGCACCGACGATCCGGTGCGCATGTATCTGCGCGAGATGGGCAGCGTCGAGCTGCTCAGCCGCGAAGGCGAAATCGCCATCGCCAAGCGCATCGAGGCCGGCCGCGAGCTGATGATCGGCGCGCTGTGCGAAAGCCCGCTGACTTTTGAAGCGCTCACCGTGTGGCGCGACGAACTCAACGAAGGCAAGGTGCTGCTGCGCGACATCATCGACCTGGAAGCCATGTATGGCGCCGGTCCCGATGGACAGCCCGCCAATGTGCCGCCGCCGGTCGGTCCCGATGGCCAGCCCCTGAACAATGGCATGGGCACTCCGCCGGTGAACGGCGCGCCGCCGCCGGTCGCCGAATTCAAGAAGCCGGTGCCGCCCCCTCCGCCGCCCGCACCCAAGCCGGCCGAGCCGAAAGCCGAAAGTGAAACCACCGAAGGCGGCGAAGCGCCGCCCGCCGATGACGGCGATGATTTCGACGATGAAGGCAACCTGCCGCTGTCGGCCATGGAAGCGGCGCTCAAGCCGCAGGTTCTGGCCTTGCTGGATGCCATCGCCAATCTCTACAAGAAGCTGGGCAAGCTGCAGGACGCCAGCGTCGAAGCCGCGCTGGCCAGCGACGAGCTGTCCACGGGGCAGGAACGCCGCTTCAAGAAGCTGCGCAACGAGACCATGGACCTGGTCAAGTCGCTCAAGCTCAACAACAACCGCATCGAAGCCCTGGTCGACCAGATGTACGGCATCAATCGCCGTCTGGTCGGGCTGGAAGGCAAGCTGCTGCGCCTGGCCGAAAGCCATGGCGTGGAACGCAGCGAATTCCTCAAGCAGTATTTCGGCAACGAGCTGGACCCCAATTGGGCCCGCCGCGTCGGCCGCCTGTCGGGTCTTGGCTGGCACGATTTTGTCACCGACGAACGCGACAAGATCAAAGTCCTGCGCGACGACATCCAGGCGATGGCCTCGGAAACCCGCCAGTCGGTGTCGGAATTCCGCCGCAACGTCCAGACAGTGCAAAAGGGCGAACGCGAATCCGGCGTCGCCAAGAAGGAAATGATCGAGGCCAATTTGCGCCTCGTGATCTCCATCGCCAAGAAATACACCAATCGCGGTTTGCAGTTCCTAGACCTGATCCAGGAAGGCAATATCGGATTGATGAAGGCGGTCGATAAGTTCGAATATCGCCGCGGCTACAAATTCTCGACCTACGCGACCTGGTGGATTCGCCAGGCGATCACCCGCTCCATCGCCGATCAGGCGCGCACTATCCGTATTCCGGTGCACATGATCGAGACCATCAACAAGCTGGTGCGCACCAGCCGCCAGATGCTGCACGAGATCGGCCGCGAGCCGACCCCGGAAGAATTGGCCGAACGTCTGGCCATGCCGCTGGAAAAGGTCCGCAAGGTCCTCAAGATCGCCAAGGAACCGATCAGCCTCGAGACGCCCATCGGCGACGAGGAAGACAGCCATCTGGGCGACTTCATCCAGGACCCCAATGTGGTCCTGCCGATCGACGCCGCCATCCAGGCCAACCTGCGCGAAACCACCACCCGCGTGCTGGCGACCCTGACGCCGCGCGAGGAACGCGTGCTACGCATGCGCTTCGGCATCGGCATGAACACCGATCACACGCTGGAAGAAGTCGGCCAGCAGTTCAGCGTCACCCGCGAGCGCATCCGCCAGATCGAAGCCAAGGCGCTGCGCAAGCTCAAGCACCCGTCGCGGTCGCGCAAACTGCGGTCGTTTCTGGACAACTAATGCTGCTGACACTGCTCAAAGGCAAAATCCACCGCGCCACGGTGACCCAGTGCGACCTTCACTATGAAGGCTCCATCAGCGTGGATACTACGCTGCTGGAACGCGCCGGCATCCTGCCGCACGAGCAGGTCGATGTGCTGAACATCAACAATGGCAACCGGTTCACCACCTATGCCATTCCCGCGCCCGCCGGCTCGGGCGCCATCGGCATTAATGGCGCCGCTGCCCGTCTCGCCCAGAAGGACGATCTGGTCATCATCATCGCCTATGCCCGCATGGAAGAGGCCGAAGCCAAAGTCTGGCAGCCGCGCGTTCTGCTGGTGGACGCGGCCAACCGCCCGCTGGCGCCCAACCTCCGCATCATGGAAACCTGAGAGAAAACTTCACGTATGGCCGGCTTTAAAGAAACCAAGTTTAACGACCGTATGGATACCGCCGCCAAGGCGCGCGCGGAAATGCTGGCCAAGGCCAAGATCCGGGCGGAAGCCGCCAAGGTCAATTTTGAATCCAAGACCGAGGAGCGCAAGGCGATCGCCGTCGCGCGCGATGAACGCGCAGCCCGCCGCACCGAGGAAAAGCGCCTGGCCGCCATCGAGACGGAAAAGCGCCGCAAGGAAGAAGAAGAACGCCGCAAGCAGGCCGAAATCGAAGCCAAGGCGCAGGCGGAACGCGAGCATGAGGAGCGTGTCGCGGCGATGGAAGCCCTGGAAACCGAGCAGAAGGCCAAGCGCGATGCGCGCTATGCCGCCCGCAAGGCCCAGAAAAAGAAAGGCCGTTAGGCCTTAATTATCCGCGGTGCGTTTTTTCGTTCACAACAACCCGCAATCCGGTCTAGGCTTTATACCGGGTTGAGCTTATTGCTCCCGGAATGCCGTCGCGTCGAAGTTCCCGCTTCGCCCGGTCTCATCAACGAATGAAGGAAGGGACCAGGCGTATGGCTTTGGTGCAAGACAAACAGTTCAAATATCCGTCCGAGGACGAGTGCCTGGTGCGCCGTCTGGGTTCGGGCGTGATGGCGGCCTGGTCGCATCTGCCGCCCGAGGCCCGCGAAAAAATCCTGGCCGAAGCCAAGCTTGCCTGGGACCGCGAGTATCAGGTCTCGCATCTGCCGGACAAGCTGAACGCCATCATCAAGCGCCGCCAGAGCTGAACCAGGCGCCGCCCTCGCTTCGCTCGAAGCGGGGCCAGCTTTTCTAATTCGCTTTGCGAATAAGAAAAGCTAGGTCGCAACGACCGACAACAGCACCAGCACCAGCCCCAGGATGGACACCGCCCAGACTAGGGTGCGCGCCACCGGGATGGCGGCGGCATAGACCGGCACATAGAGAAGGCGCGCCCAGAAATAGAGGTGCGCGCCCAAGGCGCTGAGCTCGCCTTCCTTGACCAGCACCGTGACCAGCAGCACCGCGACGGCGAAATAGACAAAGGTCTCGCGGAAATTTCCGAAGGCGCGCTGGAAGCGGGCGGTCAGCACCGTGACTGGCGGCGCCGGCAGGTCGCGCGGCGACAGGTTGTAGGCCAGCCCCTGGTCCTTGGTCGCCAAGGTGGTGGCGATGACCAGCTGCACCAGCCCCAGCACCACGCTCCAGAACAGAAGCTGGAGTTCAATCGAAACGGTGAAGATGTTCATGACGTCCTCCCTGGCTGAATAGTGCGGCGATCATAACGGCAAACCGGCCGCCTCGGTATCAGTCCATCCGATAGTTGAAACTCACCGAAATGCGTTGGCCCCTCGCGCTAATGGGCTCGACGCCATGGCGCAGCCAGCTTTCCCATAGCAGCAGCATGCCGGGTTTGGGCGTCACATCGACGAAGCTGCGGTTTTCCGGGCGCGCCGTCTTCTTCTTCGGCGGCGCGGCCATCAGCAGGCCCAGGCGCGGGTCCTCGAAGCGGATGGCGCCCGATTTGGGTGGTGCCGTCACATAATAGGTGCCGCTGATCACCGAATGGGGATGGATATGCGGCGCATGGATGGCCCCTGGCTTCATCACATTGATCCAGAGACTGTCCAGCCGGAGCTTGCGCGCGCCCAGGTCGAACTGCAGTTCGCGCGCGAAAACGCCGACCTGTTTGGCGATGGCGCGTTCCAGGGTGGCGAAGACGCTGGCGCGGGTGGTGAGGTCGTTCAGCGAAGCGTAAGAGGTATAGCCACCATAGCCGTGATCCTTCGCCCAGCGCTGGCCAGCGCGGTCCTCGGCCGCGATGCCCAGGCAGGTTTTTTCCAGGTCCTGTGCCACGGTGATACGGCTTTGGTGCAGTCTGGTGACAAAAAGCGTTTTGGACATGGCGATCCCGGTTAGGGGTTATTTGACCAATCCACGCTAAGCTGGTGTCAAATAACAAGGCAAGTGGGGCAGTTCATGGATTCCGAGATTCGCATTCCGGTCACAGCCGCGGTCTTCGCCGCCATGGCCGTCCTGTTGTCGGGCTGCATGGCCTACAATGCCGCCAGCGCGGTCGTCAGCGTCGGCTCCAGTGTCGTCAGCACCACCGCCAGCGTCGCCGGTGACATCGTCACCTCGCCATTCGACAGCGACGACAGCGATAAGTCTGACAAAGACTGATCCTGGTCCTACCCTTCGACAGGCTCAGGGTGAGCATAATAAAAAATCCTCATGCTGGTCGCACGACGCTGGCGCTAGCGACTATCGAAGCATGAGGCCGCGCGGCCCCCTAGAAGTTATTCTTACGCTCGCGGATTTCGTGAAACACCGTAACGGTGTCTTCCTTTTCCATGCCCAGGCTTTTGCGGATTTCCGCTGAATCCGGCCGCAGGAACGGATTGGTCTGTTTCTCCAGCCCCAAGGTGGCCGGCACGGTGGGCTTACCCCCCGCGCGCAGGGCATTCACATCGTCCATGCGGCTTTTCAGCGCCTGGTTGCCGGGTTCCAGGGTCAGGGCGAAGCGGCCATTGCTCTGGGTATATTCATGACCGCACCAGATCTTCGTCTCGTCGGGCAGGCGCATCAGCTTGCTGAGGCTGGCCCACATCATCGCGGCATCACCTTCGAACAGCCGCCCGCATCCCAGGGTGAACAGCGTGTCGCCGGTAAAGGCATTGCCGTCGATCACAAAGGTGATGGCGCCACTGGTGTGGGCCGGCACTTCCAGCACCTGCACCTTATGGCCGCCCAATTCCCAGTCCGAGCCTTCCTCCACGCCGCTGTCCAGGCCGGGAATGCGCGCCGCGTCCTTGGCCGGGCCGACGACCGTTGCGCCCAACTCGCCTTTCAACGCCAGATTGCCGCCGGTGTGATCCAGGTGATGATGGGTGTTGAGGATATGGGTCAGCGTCCAGCCGCGCCGGGCCAAGGCCGCCTTCACCGGCGCCGGCTCCGACGGGTCCACCACGGCGCAGACGTCGACTGTCTTCACCAGATAGGAGTAGTTGTCGGACAGGCAGGGGACAATCTCGATCTCGACCGGGGCGGGCATGGCGTCTCCTTGAGCGGCGCGAAGACTATCAGAGACGCGTCTATGAACAACCGCGAGGGTAGGGTTTAATCCGCACCATGCCGCAGGATGTGCGTGAACTGGCCGATTTCTACCATGCCCCGCTGGGCCAGCTGGCGCGGCGCACCATCCTGCGCCGGATCAAAAGTTTCTGGCCCGACATGACGGGCCGCCGCCTGCTCGGCTATGGCTTCGCGGTTCCTTACCTGCGCGCCTTCAGCGACGCCGAACGCGCCATTGCCGCCATGCCCGCCCATCTGGGTGTCATCGGCTGGCCCAAGGGCAAGAATGCCGCCCTGTTGTGCGAGGAAGGATCGCTGCCCTTTCCCGATGTCTTTTTCGACCGCATCCTGATCGTGCATGGGTTGGAAGGCGCCGAAAGCCTGCGCCCGCTGCTGCGCCAGCTGTGGCGGGTGCTGGCGCCGGAGGGGCGCATCCTGCTGGTCGCGCCCAACCGCGCCAGCCTGTGGGCGCAGGTCGACCGCTCGCCCTTCGGCCATGGCCGCCCCTTTTCGAAGATAGAGCTGGATTCGATCCTGAAGGATGCTCTGTTCCGCCCCTCGCGCTGGGAACGCGCGCTTTATGCGCCACCGCTCACCTCCATCACCCGCACCGGCGCGGGTTGGGAAAAAGTGGGATCGAAACTGTTTCCCGGCATTGGCGGGGTGCATGTGGTGGAGGCGACCAAGTCGCTCTATGCCGCCGCCACGCCGGGCGGGCTTGCCCAGACGGCCAAGGGCGAGCTGAAAGCCGCTTCTGACTTCAGTTTTTCTTCAAAAGAAAAATAGCGCCTTGGGCGGTGAGGTTCGGACCCATGTAATTGTCGGTCAGCCGGGCAGGATTGATCCGTGTGGTCGTGCCTTTGTCGCTCAGGGCGAGGGCCTCGACCGTGGTGGCGCCGCATTCGCGGGTCAGGTCGACAAAATCGGCCAGGGTGCAGAGATGGATGTTGGGTGTTTCCGACCAGGAATAATCCAGCGCCGATGTGCGCGGCATCCGCCCGCCGGTCAGAAGCGACAGCCGCACTTTCCAGTAACCGAAATTGGGCAGCGACACGGCGGTGCGCCGCCCGATGCGCAGCAGATGGTTCAGCACGGCGCGGGGTTTTTCCGTGGCCTGGATGGTCTGGGACAGGATCACCGCGTCGAACACCTGGGCGGGATAATCCACCAGGTCGCTGTCGGCGTCGCCTTGCACCACGGCCAGCCCGCGCGCCACGCAGGCATTCACATTGGCCTGGGAAATCTCGATGCCGCGCCCGTCGACATTCTTGGTGCGGACCAGATGTTCCAGCAAGGCGCCGTCGCCGCAGCCGACATCCAGCACCCGCGAACCGGGACGGATCATGTCGGCAATGGCGGCTAGATCGGGACGCAAGCTGCTCATGTCAAATCGCTCGCAGCGTGATTGATGAAGCCGCGCACGGTGGCGAACATTTCCGGTTCGTCCAGCAGGAAGGCGTCATGGCCCTTGTCGCTGTGGATTTCGACAAAGCTGACCTGCGCCGCCACGGCATTGAGGGCATGGGCGATGCGCTTGTTTTCCACCGGCGGGAACAGCCAGTCGCTGCTGAACGACACAATGCAGAAGCGCGCGGCATTGACGCGGAAGACTTCGGACAGCAAGCCGCCATGCTCCTCCGCCAGGTCAAAATAATCCATGGCGCGGGTGATGTAGAGATAGGAATTGGCGTCAAAGCGGTCCACGAAGCTGGCGCCCTGGTGATGCAGATAGGATTCGATCTGGAAGTCGGGCGTGAACTGGAACGATAGCGCCTCGCGGTTCTGCAAGGCGCGGCCGAACTTGTTCTGCAACGCAATTTCCGAAACATAGGTGATGTGCGCCGCCATGCGCGCCACCGCCAGGCCCTTGGAAGGGCGGGTACCGTGCAATTGATACTCGCCGCCCCGCCAGTCGGGATCGGCCATGATCGCCTGGCGTCCGACCTCATGGAAAGCGATGTTCTGCGCCGAATGGCGCGCGGCGCAGGCGATCGGCACCACGGCGCGCAAAAAGTCAGGATAAGACGCCGCCCATTGCAGCGCCTGCATCCCGCCCATCGAGCCGCCGACCACCGCCAGCAGTTTTTCAATTCCCAGATGCTCGACCAGCCGCTTCTGCGCCCGCACCATGTCGCGGATGGTGACCAGCGGAAAATGCAAGCCATAGGGCTGCTGCGTGGAAGGGTCGATCTCGGCCGGGCCAGTCGAACCCATGCAGCCGCCGATCACGTTGGCGCAGATCACGAAGAAGCGGTCGGTATCGATCGGCTTGCCGGGACCCACCATGGTGGTCCACCAGCCGGGCTTGCCGGTAAGGGGATGCTCGCTGGCGACGAACTGGTCGCCGGTCAGGGCATGGCAGATCAGGATCGCGTTGCTTTTGCCGGCGTTCAGCGTGCCATAGGTCATATAGGCGACAGTGAAGGGCGCGAGGCTTCGGCCACAGTCCAGCGCCAGGGGCGTGTCGAAGGTGACCGCCATGCCGACATTGGCCGTGCCCGTTACGGGACGCAGAAAGCGGGGAGCCTCGGTCATCGCCTATCCTCAGGGAAAGCGTAGCTAAGATGTGGGGGGCTGCAAGTCAACGAAGGGCGCCGAATGACAGGTCTGCTTTGCTTTTGGGGCATTCACGCCCTATCAATACGGCCCTTTTTGAGCCGCCTTTTTCCCGATGAGCCCGACCCCGAAACCCGGCATTCTCGACATCTCGCCCTATGTCGGCGGGCGCGCTGGCGTGGCCGGCGTCGCCAAGGTGGTCAAGCTTTCGTCCAACGAGTCGCCGGTCGGCCCAAGCCCTGCGGCGCTGGCGGCGCTGGACCAGGCCAAGGCCAGCGTGGCGCTCTATCCGGAAGGTTCGGCTTTGCTCCTGCGCGAAGCCATCGCCGACGTCTACAAGCTGGACGCGGCGCGCATCATCACCACCGGAGAAGGTTCCGGGGCGCTGCTCACCTTACTGGCGGGTGCTTACTTGCAGCCGGGCGATGAATGCCTGTTCGGCCGCCACGCGTTTCTTCTTTACGAGATCGCCACCCGGGCCAACAGCGCCGTGCCGGTGATGGTCCCGGAGATGGAAACCAATCATGCCATCAAGCTGGATATCGACGCGATGCTGGCGGCGGTGACGCCCAAAACACGCATGGTCTATGTCGCCAATCCCAACAATCCCACCGGCTCGTATCTGAACCGGGATGAGATGGCGCGGCTGCATGCCGGCCTGCCCAAGGGCGTGCTGCTGGTGATCGACGCCGCCTATGCCGAGTATGTCACGGCCAAGGATTACGAAGCCGGCATCGAGCTGGCGTCGAAGTTCGACAATGTGGTGATGACCCGCACTTTCTCAAAGCTGTACGGGCTGGCGGGTCTGCGGGTCGGCTGGATGTATGCCTCGGCCGCCATATGCGACGCGATCAACCGCATCCGCGGGCCGTTCAACACCGCGTTGCTGCAGCAGCTGGCAGGCGCCGCCGCGGTGCGCGACCGCGACCATTTCTGGAAGGCGGTGGAGCACAACAACACATGGCTGCCCTGGATCACGGCGGAAATCCGCAAGACCGGATTGCGCGTGGATGACAGCGTGGCAAATTTCGTGCTGATTCATTTTCCGCAAGACGAGAAGAACGCGGCCAATGCCGAGGCTTTTCTCAACAAGGGCGGCGTCATTTTGCGCGGGGTGGCCAGTTACGGCTTGCCCGATTGCCTGCGCATGACGGTGGGCACCGAGGACGAGAACCGGCTGGCGGTGTCTCTGATCCAGCAATTCATGGCGGCATAGATGGCAGCCTTCGACAAGATCTCGATTATCGGCCTGGGCCTGATCGGTTCGTCCATCGCCCATGCGGCGCGGCGCGGCCAGCTGGCGGGCGAAATCGCGGGCTATGACGCCAGCGCCGATGTTCGGGTGCGTGCCACAAAGATCGGTTTTTGCGACAAGGTCTATGACGACATCGCCGCAGCGGTGAAAGACGCGCAGCTGGTGATCCTCTGCACGCCGGTCGGCGCTTACAAAAGCGTTGCGGAGATAATCGCACCGCATCTGGCCAAGGGCGCGATCCTGTCGGATGTCGGCTCGGTCAAAGGCGCGGTGGTCCGCGATGTCGGGTCTTTCGTGCCCGCGGGCGTGCATTTCATTCCGGCCCATCCCATTGCCGGCACCGAATTTTCCGGCCCAGAAGCCGGGTTCGCCACCTTGTTTGACGGGCGCTGGGCAATCCTGACGCCGCTGCCGGGCGCTGATACGCAAGCCGTGGCGCGGCTGCGCGGCTTTTGGGAAGGCTTGGGAAGCCAGGTGGACGAAATGGAGCCGGGGCATCACGACCTGGTGCTGGCCATCACATCGCACCTGCCCCATCTCATCGCCTACAATATCGTCGGCACGGCGCATGACCTGGAAGCGGTGACCGAAGGCGAAGTGATCAAATATTCCGCCAGCGGCTTTCGCGATTTCACCCGCATCGCCGCCAGCGATCCCACCATGTGGCGCGACGTCTTTCTCAACAATCGCGAGGCGGTGCTGGAAGTGCTGGGCCGTTTTAACGAAGATCTCAGCCAGTTGCAGCGGGCGGTGCGCGAAGGCAATGGCGATGCGCTGTTCGAAACCTTCAGCCGCACCCGCGCCATCCGCCGCGCCATCATCGATATCGGCCAGGAAAGCGCCGCGCCGAATTTCGGCCGTGACCAGAAGAAGCCCTAATAGAGCGGCGACAGCACCTGAGTCGCCAGTTCGGGTTCGACGGTTTGCGACAAGGCCGCGCGGCCGCCAAAGCCCTTCCATACCACCACCGCCATCGGCCAGGGCATGTCGCCGCGCAGCAGCGGCGCCAGGGTGGAGCCTTTGTTCAAAGCGGCATAGGCCTTGATCAGCTTGCGCGGTTTGCCAAAGCCATTCACGGAATCGGCCCGCACCATCAGGTTCAGGTCATCGCCATCGCGCCGCAGGTGAAACTGGAAACGCCCGGCGGTGACGCGCGCACTGGCGACATTCACGATATCCAGGTCGAAGCGCGCCAGGCCGGCGGCATCGGTCACGCTGCTGGCGTGCAGGCTGCCATGCTGGAATTGAATTGCCTGGGGCTTGCCGGCCCGGTCGGTCCAGGACAGCTGCTGCCGACCCGCCGCTTCATACACCGTCTTGTTGCGGCCATAGATGAGGGCATGCAGGGCGAACTTCTCGCTCGACCAGGCAAAGGGGCCATGGGCGCCTTCGCCTTTAATCTGGAGGCCGTTGAAACTGGCATCCACCCGAAAGGGAAAGCCGCCCACCGCGACCGATGTCCAGTCCATGCTGATGCCGGGCATCACCGGGCGGCCTTTCAGCGCCGCCAGATCTTTCTCGAGCGCGCCCGCTGCCAGCCACCACTGGCTGATGACCCAGGCGGCCAAGATCAGCACAAGCACGAAGGGCGCGTATAACCAGAGGCGGCTGGAATAGGTCATCTGCGGCTAACTACACTTCGAATAGCCAGGGAGCGTCGGCGAGAGCCGGAGCGACCAGCAAATAACTAACTGCATTTGGAATATCCGCAAGAGAGGCAGGAATCGCAGCCTTCCAGCTTCACGAAGCTGGCATCGCCGCAGCGCGGGCAGAAACGGGCGCGCACGCCTTCCGCCGGAATCGGGGCGTCCGGCAGGACAGAAGGCCCGCGCTGGCCCAGAAACCCGATCTCGACCAGGTGGCGCTCTATCACCTCGCCGAACGCCGCCAGCAGCGATGGCACATAACGCCCGTTCATCCATTGGCCGCCGCGCGGATCGAAGATCGCCTTCATCTCGTCCACCACAAAGGAGACATCGCCGCCGCGCCGGAACACCGCCGAAATCATGCGGGTCAGCGCCAGCGCCCAGGCATAGGCTTCCATGTTCTTGGAATTGATGAAGAGCTCGAAGGGCCGCCGTCGCCCGTCTTTCTCGATGTCGTTGATGGTGATGTAGAAGGCGTGATCGCTGTCCAGCCATTTGATCTTGTAGGTGCGGCCCAGCAATTCGGTGGGCCGGTCCAGCGGGCGGGTCATGTAAACAACACCACCGCGCGGTTCTGGCCCCCTAGGTTCGGGTAAGGGCAGCGGCAGTTCCGGCTCGCCGGAATCGCGCGCCATCACGGTTTCGGCGGGGATTGCGCTCTTGGGTTCCTCCACCGACAGGACCGACCCGGTCACGTCATTGGGGCGATAGGTGGTGCAGCCCTTGCAGCCTGATTCATAGGCTTCCTGATAAACGTGCGCGAAATCCTCAAAGGAAATCGCGGCAGGCATATTGATAGTTTTGGAAATGGCGCTGTCGATATAGGGCTGGGCGGCGGCCTGTACCGCCAGATGGTCCGAAGGGCTCAGGGTCTGGGCGGTGACGAAATAGGCGGGCAGGGCGGCATCGTCGCCGAAGCGGGCATGGAAGGCGCGCACGGCGTAATCGCTGACCGTCTCTTCGCGCTTGCTGCCATCCGGTTGGATAACCTTGCGATTATAGCTGAAGGCAAAGACCGGCTCGATGCCGCTGGAGACATTGTCCGCGAACAGCGAAATGGTGCCGGTGGGCGCAATGGAGGTGAGCAGCGCATTGCGGATGCCAAAACGCCCGATGCCGTCGCGGATGTCATCGGGCAGCGCGGCGATGTGGGGGCGGGCGAGATATTCCTGCGCGTCGAACAGCGGGAAGGCGCCCTTCTCCCGCGCCAGCTCCGTGCTGGCGCGATAGGCGGCGTGGCTGATGGCGCCCAGCCAGGTCTTTATCAGCGCCAGGCTTTCGGGCGAGCCATAGCGCGTCCGGCAGAAGATCAATGCATCGGCCAGGCCGGTGACACCCAGGCCGATGCGGCGCTTGGCGATGGCTTCGGCCTGCTGCTCGGGAAGCGGAAAGCGCGACACATCGATGGCATTGTCCATCATCCGGATCGCGGTGGCGGTCAATCTTTCAAGTTCCGCCATGTCCAGCGCGGCATGTTCCTTAAAGGGGTGCTGGACCAGCTTGGCCAGGTTGATCGAACCCAGCAGGCAGGCGCCATAGGGCGGCAGGGGCTGCTCGCCGCAGGGATTGGTGGCGGCGATGGTCTCGCAATAGGCAAGATTGTTCGCAGTGTTGATGCGGTCGATGAAGATCACGCCCGGTTCGGCAAAGTCGTAGGTCGAGCGCATGATGCTATCCCACAGCGCTTTTGCTTTCACGGTGCGATAGGTCTTGCCGCCGAAGCGCAGCGCCCAGTCGGCATCGGCCTTCACCGCTGCCATGAAGGTATCGCTCACCAGCACCGAGAGATTGAAATTGGACAAGCGGCCTGGCGTGCGCTTGGCGGAAATGAAATCCTCGATGTCGGGATGATCCACCCGCAGGGTCGCCATCATGGCGCCGCGGCGCGAGCCCGCGCTCATGATGGTGCGGCACATGGAATCCCACACATCCATGAACGAGACCGGCCCTGACGCATCCGCGCCGACGCCTTTGACCAGCGCGCCCTTGGGCCGCAGGGTCGAAAAATCGTAACCGATGCCGCCACCCTGTTGCAGGGTCAGCGCCGCTTCGCGCAAGGCGCCGAAGATGCTGTCCATCGAATCGGTGATGGTGCCCATGACAAAGCAGTTGAACAGCGTGATGGCGCGCCCCGTGCCGGCGCCCGCCAGGATGCGTCCGGCCGGCAGGAATTTGTGGCCAGCCAGCGCATGGGCGAACTCCTGTGCGCGCGGTGTCTGCTGTGCCGGGCTTTCGGCTTGGGCCAAAGCCATCGCCACGCGCGCCCAGCTGTCCGCCACATCGCGGTCGACGGGCGTGCCGTCCGGCGATTTCAGCCGGTATTTCATGTCCCAGATCTGGCGGGAAATCTCGCTCATGAGGCAGTAAAAACCATATCGGGCGGGGGTTCGCCACAGCTATAGATAGGCATGGTTGCCTAACGCTCAAGGGCGGCAAAGATTTGAAATATCAGGGTAAAAGAGCGGCGGTGGCGGTTTCGATCCGCTTTTCCAGCAAGGCCATGAAGTCGGCCCGCTTCAGCCCGGGCGGAATGGCCTCCAGGAATTCGAGGGTGATGGTGCCGGGGCGCTTGAGAAAGCCGGTCCAATAGACCCCCGAATTCAGCGCCACCGGCACGCAGGCGACCTCCAGCATTCCGTAAAGCCCCGCCACGCCCGGCTTGTAGTCCGGCGGCGCGCCGGGTTTCTTGCGGGTACCTTCCGGGAAAATCAGGACGGGGCGGCCCTGCGCCAGCACATCGCCCGCCGCCGCGCTCATCTGGCGCAAGGCTTTGGCCCCGGCGCCGCGATCAATCGGAATGGCGGCGGCCTTCCACAAAAACCAGCCGAAAAATGGAACCAGCAGCAACTCGCGCTTGAGTACGATGCCGGGTCTGTCCAGCACCAAGGACAAAGCCAGCGTGTCCCACATGCTCATATGCTTGGCGGCGACCAGCACCGGGCCGCGCGGCGGGGTGCCCCGGATTTCAAAACCGATGTCGGCGAAAACCTTCAGGCCCCAGAAGGTGGCGCGCGCCCATGTCCGCGCCAGCCAGATGGCGGCGCCGCGCGGCAGAAGCAGCACCGGCCAGAACAGCAGCGACAACGCAATGGATAGTGCGGAAAACCACACCAGGAACACGAACGAACGCAAGGCGGTCATCCGTTTGCCAGCCGCGTTGTCACCAGGCTGGCGAGATACTTGAAATATTCGCGGTGCAGCAGCTGGGCGGTACGTGGATGCCGCCACCAGCCGCTCAGAACCACGCGGCTCTGTTCCACCGGATAGGCGATCAGGGTGATGTCCGGCATCGCGGTGGAAAATTCGCGCAAGGTGCGAGGCATGTGGTGTCGCCCGGTGACGATCACCAGGCTGGAGAATTTATGTTCCCGCGCCCAGGTGGCGGCTTCCTCGGCATTGCCGTGGGTGTCCTCGGCGGCATAGCCGATATCGGCGCAGCATTCGAAGCGCGGCCCACCGCCGGAAATATTGCCCACGGTTTCCTTGGTGATGGACAGGGACGCGCCGCTGACCAGCAGGCGCTGGGCCACGCCGTGCTCCAGCATCGACACGGCGGTATTCAGCCGATCATCGCCGCCGGTCAGCGCCACGATGCCGTCAGCTCTGGGCATCGCGGTGGGCGCGACGGGCAGGTTGCCCACGAACAGCACGAAGCCGATCGCATAGCCCAGCAACGCCAGAAAGATCACGGTCAGGAAAATGCGCAAAACAAGGCTCCCAAGCCGAAGATACTAATAGATCGCCCTGACCACCGACAGCACCGAAAAGCGCGCCGTGGCCCAGGCAATCAGCGCCGTGGTGGCGGGCACCGCCGCCAGCCAGGGGATTTCCGTCCATTTCAGTGACAAGGGCGGCAGGAAGGGAACGGCTTCCAGCCCGAATATTTCCAGTCCGCCGGCGCCCAGGAAGAACAGGGCCGCGAAGGCCGTTCCCAAAGCGGCCGCAAACAGGGCCGAAACGAAATAGTGCCACTCCACGGCGCGGGCGATGAAGCTGGGCAGCGCCCCCATCTGATGCAGCAGCGCCACCATCTCATGATGCGCATCCAGGCCCGCGCGCGTTGCGAAGGATACCGCCGCCGCCGTCGCGCCCGCGATCAAAAGCAGAATGCCATAGGCCGACCAGCGCACCGCATCGGCCAGGCCCCGCAGCCGTGCGATCCAGCGTCGGTGATCGTCCACCGCGGCATGCGGCGCGGCGCGCCCCAGGTCGGCGGTGAGTTTGGCGATATTCACATCGCTGCCCGACGTCACCGCGGCATCGATCAGTCGCGGCATCGGGATGCCGGCCACCACGCCATCCTTGCCGATCCAGGGTTCGACCAGGGCGTTGATCTCCGCGTCCGACAGAAGCGTGGCATGGGCGATGCCGGGCGTGGCGTTCAGCACACGCAGCACGATTTTGGTTTCGGTCTCGAGTGCGGCGCGCGGATCGCTGCCTTGTTCCGGCGGCATGATCTGCACCGTGATGCGGTCGGAAAGCCCGCTCTGCCAGCCATGGGCGGCGCGGGTGGCGACCAGCGACGCCCCCAGCGCCAATGCCGCCAGGAATGCCATCACCGCGATGACGAAATCCAGCGGCGCGGCGCCCTTATCTCTTGGAAGAATGTAAGTTGCGCGCTCGCTCATGTGCCCGCACCCATGGAGCTCCGCAATTCGACCAGCCGGCCTTCGATCAGCCGCATCTCGCGCGCCCGCGTCGCCTCGATCAGGGCGCGGTCATGGGTTGCGATCAGGACGGTGGTGCCCAGGCGGTTGAGTTCGGCGATCAAGCGGATCAGCCGCGCGCCCATTTCGGGATCGACATTGCCGGTGGGCTCATCGGCGATCAGCAGATCGGGCCGCGCCACCACGGCGCGGGCGATGGCGACTCGCTGCTGCTCGCCGCCCGACAGGGTGGCGGGGCGCGCATTCATGCGGTCGCCCAGCCCCACCCAGGACAGAAGCTCGCGCACGTCATGGGAAAAATCGCTCACCTTCTTGCCCGCCAGCCGCAGCGGCAGCGCCACATTGTCGAAGGCCGAGAGATGGTCGAGCAGGCGGAAATCCTGGAACACCACCCCGATGCGGCGGCGGATGGCCGGCAGGTCGCGGCGCCGGGCCGTCACCAGCTCGGTGCCGAACAGGGTGATCAGGCCGCGGCTGGGCGGCTCGGCGACATAGATCAGCTTCAGCAGCGTTGTCTTGCCCGCGCCCGACAGGCCGGTCAGGAAGGTGAAAGAGCCCGGTTCCAGCGAGAAGCTGACATCGCGCAGCACTTCCGGCCCTGAGCCATAGCGCATCCCGACATTTTCAAAACGAACCATGCCCGGACCATAACTTATTTATTTTGGAAAGTAGGCCCACCGCCCGCGCTTTTGCGCGGGCCGCGCGCGAAAATAGCGCGCCCTTGCGGTCATGGCCCCCGACCCCTATTTTCCTTATGTTTTTCAACAGGCCGGACATGATTCTCACCTGTCCCTCGTGCGACACGCGCTATTCGGTGGATGGGTCCAAGTTTCCCGCCGCCGGCCGCACCGTGCGCTGCGCCAAATGCGGCCATAGCTGGCATCAGGCGGGGGAAACGCCAGAACCGGAGATCGCACCCGATTTCGTCGAGCTGCCGTCGCAGGGCGATCCCGCGCCGCATGCCGCCCCGGCGGACGCAGCTTCGTCTGATCCTCCCGTCAACCCTTCGGCCACCCGCGCCTATGCGCCGCTTCCCAGCATACCGACGCCGCGCGCCCCCCTGGGCCCCAAGCTGGCGGTGGTGGCGGGCTGGGTGGGACTGATCGCGGTGGTGCTGCTGATCGCGGTGTCGGCGGTGCGCTATCGCCAGGATATCGCAGTGATCTGGCCGCAATCGGCGGGCGTCTATTCCAGCCTGGGGCTGCCCGTGAATGCCAGCGGCATTGATTTTCGCCAGGTGGATTACAAGCGCGAAAGCGAAGACGGCCAGATCGTGCTGGCGGTGACGGGCATGATCGTCAATGCCGGAGGGCGCGAACTGCCGGTGCCGCAAACCGTGCGTGTGACGCTGAGCGATGCCAGCAAGCGCGAGCTCTATCACTGGAATTTCAAACCCACCGCCACGGTCCTGAAGCCGGGCCAGTCGGTGCCCTTCACCACCCGGCTTTCCAGTCCGCCTGCCGCGGCGCGCCACCTGGAAGTGCGCTTCGCCAAAGACGGTCCATGAACTCGCCCGCCACCCTGTTTTCCGCGCAGCAGATTCAGGAGCGGGTCGGGATGATGGCGCGCACCATCGCGTCCGCGCCCTTGCGCCCCGATATTGCCATGCCGGTCCTGGTCGGCGGCTTTGTCTTCGCCGCTGATCTGCTCAGGGCGCTGGCCTGGGAGGGCGTGCTGCTGGACGTGGAAATGATCTGGCTGCGCTCCTATGGCGACAAGCGGGTGGCCAGCGCCGTTTCGATGGTGGCGGGGCCTTCCGAACAGATCACCGGGCGCCATGTGCTGGTGATCGACTGCGTGCTGGATGCGGGGCGCACCATCGCCAAGGCGGTGTCGCTGATCGAGGCGGCCGGCGCCGCCAGCGTGCAGGTGGCGGTGATGCTGGATAAACAGCGCCGCGACGCGGTGGCCAAGGCCGACTATGTCGGCTTCACGGTCGGCGATGATTTCGTCATCGGCTATGGCATGGACGATGCGGGCAAGTATCGCGGCTTGCCTTACATCGGGAAAATCTAGAACTCAGCTCTCCTGTCATTCCCGGCCTAGCATTGCAAAGCAATGCTAGGGGAAGGGAAACCAGTATGGCAACGCCGGCGCGGTGTTTAAAGACCTAGATCCCCTTCCCTCGCGGCTGATCGCCGCTCGCCGGGGATGACAGCAGTGATTAGCGCACCAATTCAACCAAATCCAGAATCAACACCTGCTGGCGGAAATTTCAGCCACAAAGGAGGTGATACAAATGCTCATACTGAGCCTGTCGAAGCATGGACATCAGAACGCCTTGAGCAACCTATCGAGATAGTCACGCTCGGCTTGCGGGCGGTTCATCTGCGCGGAGCGGCGGCGCAGTTCTTCCAGGATGACGCGGGCGCGGGCCAGGTCGGCGGCGCCGGGAATCTTCACCCCGGACTCGCCGAACGGCGAGTTGCCACGGCCCAGCGGATCCTGGCGCCCGCCCTGCTGCTGTTTGGCGCCCTGTTGCTGCTGTTGTGCCAGCTGCTCGGCGCCTTGGCGCAGGGCTTCCAGCGCCTGGTTCTGCGAACTGCCGGCATTGTCCAGATCACGGCGGCCCAGCGCGCCTTGCGCCTCGCCCATCGCCTTGCCGGCCTCGCGCAGCTTCTGCGCCGACTTGCCGTCCATGCCCTTGAGGGATTCCTGCAATTGTCTTTCCAGCGTCTGCTGCTGCTTCTGCAGGCCTTGGGGACCACCGTCCTTGGGATCGCCCTGACCCTGGCGCTGGCGGAATGTCTTGTCCTGCAATTCGCGCTGCTTGCCCATCAGGCCGCCAAATTTTTGCAGCTTGTCATTCAGCGCCTTGTCCTGCTGGCTCTGGCCCTGACCCTGGCCGCTGCCGCCTTGGGTCATGCGCATGTTTTCCAGCATGGATTGCAGCATCGCCAGAAGTTGCGCAGCCTGCTGCCGGTCGCCGGCCTGTGACAGTTTCTGGATCATCTCCATAAGCTGCTGGATGTCATTCTCGCCCAACGTCTTGGTGTCGGGCGACATCGGCGCCTGATTTTCGGACGGCGGATTGGCGGCCATGGCCTGCATGTAGCGCTGCATCGCTTCATTGTAGCGTTTGAGAAGTTCGTCGATTACTTCCTGCGGCGCACCGGCCGCCATGGCGGCGGTCAGCATCTGTTGCAGCTTGCGCAATTCATCCGCCGCCGACAGCAGCCCGCCGCGCTCCAGCTTCAGCGCGGTTTCCCACAACAGGGTCTGCACCCGCTGGATGTCGGCTTCGCTCTTGGCATTGCGCACGCCGTAAAAGGCGTTGCGCATGGCGAGATAGATATCGTGCTGGCCTTCATAGAAACGCTCGGGATCGATGGCCAGCGCATCCAGGGTCAGCAGCACGATGCGCCGTCCATTGGCGTCCGATGTTGCCAGCAACTGCCGCTGTTCAATCAGCGCGCGGGCCAGGGGATCGGTGAAGATCCGCGCCGGCAGGCGGAAGCTGACGGTACGGCTGACGCCTTTCTGGCCGGTGGCATCGCGCGCTTCCAGATGCCCGTCCACCATCAGCCCGGCATAGGGATGGCTGGTGAGATCGACAAAACTGGTCTGCGTCAGCGACTTTTCCGACGCGGTCGGCAGCGGCAGGTCGGCCACCAGGGGCTTGGCATTCTTGCGGCCCTTGGGAACCAGCACCGCATGAACCGTGGCGATGCCGTAATTGTCGCTGCCCTTGAAGGCGAATTTGGTGGCCAGCTGTTCGGTGCGGCTCGGGGTGGCGGTCAGCGCGATGCTGGGCACGCTGTCGGGCGCGGCGCGGATATGCCATTTGCCGATGGCGTGGCCGCCCACCTGCACCCGCACCCGCGCATCGGTGGAAAGGATCACATTGCTGGAATATTCGCCGTCCGCGCCGACAAAGCGCGGCACCCGATTGCCGCCCGCCGTCAGGCCCGGTGTGCGGGGCGCGCCATGCACCCGCAAGTTCAGCACCGAGCCCTGCGGCGCGGTGATGATGCCAGTATCGCCGACACGCAGGGATGTCAGCGGCAGGCCGGTATAGGGCGGCGGATCGATCCAGGCGTCGATGCGCGCCGCGGCGCCCGCACCGCTGTCAAAGGCCGAGATCAACCGCGCGCCGGTATCGCCGCGCGCCATCACTAGTCCCGCCGCAAGCGCGATCAGTAGATACCAGCGCAAGCCTTGCGGGTCGCGCTGCGCGATATCGGCGCGGGGTAGGGCTAGACGAAATTTTTTGGGAAGGCTGCGCTGGCGGTGCAGCGCCCAAAGGCTTTGTGCGAACGGGTCGGCGCCCACCAGCACATCGTCGCGTTCCGATACCGGGCGATGCGCCAGGCCGCTGTCGCGCTCCAGCCGTCGGGCGGCGTCAATCGCGCGTGGCCAGATGAAATCTTCAAAGCCATCGTAAAGTGACAGGGCGCTGGCGGTGATAGTTGTGGCCAGCAACAAGGCCTGTAGCGGCCAGGAGATGAAGGCGAAGATGCCGGTCAGTGCCAGCGCAAGATAGAAAGTTATGAACCCCGCAGCAGGCCACAGCCTCGGCAGCAATCGTTCGATGGCCAGAACGGCGCGCGCAAGATGCAGCCGCCGATCCAGGGGATCGTCGCGCCAGAGGCGCGCCAACGTACTAACGCGCCAGAGGCGCGCCAGCGAATTAATCCGCCAGCCAGTCGGGAATGCGGTCTTTGGCAATGAGATCGGCATGGCTTTCTCTGGGGCGCACGATGCCCCATTGCTCGCCCGCGACCAAGACTTCCGGCGGCCGCGGACGGGCATTGTAGTCACCGGCCATCACCGCGCCATAGGCGCCGGCCGACAGGATTGCCACAAGATCGCCCGATTTGAGTTCCGGCAACGCCCGGTCGGCGGCGAACAGGTCGCTGGTTTCGCACACCGGTCCGACCACATCGTATTTCGGGCGCGGGGAACCGGGCGCGGGTTCCGTCACCGCGGCGATCTCGTGCCAGGCGTCATACATGGCCGGGCGGATCAGATCGTTCATGCCCGCATCGATGATCAGGAAGGTCTTGGCGTCGCCGCGCTTGACGTAAATCACCTCGCTGACCAGCACGCCGGCATTGGCGGCGATCAAACGTCCCGGTTCAAACACCAGCTGGCAGCCCAGATCCTTGGTCACCCGTGTCACCATGGCGCCATAGGCTATGGGGTCGGGCGGCGCGTCATTGTCGTGCGCGTAATGCACGCCCAATCCGCCACCCAGATCGAAACGCGCGATGCCATGGCCGTCGGCGCGCAATTCCTTGATGAGTTCACCCACGCGCGTGAAGGCGATTTCGAATGGTTCCAGGTCAGTGAGCTGGCTGCCGATATGCACATCCACGCCGACAATCTCGATGCCTTTCAGCGTCGCGGCATGGGCATAGGCGGCGCGGGCATGGCCAAAAGGAATGCCGAACTTGGTTTCGGCGGTGCCTGTGGTGATCTTGGTATGCGTTTTCGCATCGACATCGGGATTGACCCGCAAGGTGACAGGCGCGCGCTTGCCCACAGATAGCGCGGTTTCGTTCAAGGCGATCAGTTCCGGCTCGCTCTCGACATTGAACTGATGGATGCCGGCGTCCAGCGCGGCGCGCATTTCGTCCCGCGTCTTGCCGACGCCGGAGAACACGATCTTGTTTCCGGGAATGCCCGCCGCCAGCGCCTTGGCCAGTTCGCCGCCCGACACGACATCGGCGCCAGCGCCCAGCCGTGCCAGGGTTTTCAGCACCGCGAGATTGCCATTGGCCTTGACCGAAAAGGCGATCAGCGATTCCTTGGGCAGCGCGTCCGCAAAGACCTTGTAGTGTCGCTCCAAGGTGGCGGCGCTGTAGCAATAGAAAGGCGTGCCGACTTTTTCAGCCAGCATGTCCAGCCGCACGCCTTCCGCGCACAGCACACCGTTCTTGTAATGGAAATAATTCACGCTCGGCTCGATTCTCTTGCTACCGGCCCAGAGGAAAGGGCGGCCGTGACGGATCGGATTCGTCCTTGGGCGCGGTTTGTCCACTGGGCTTTACCAGATCGTTTTTGACGCCGCAGGCCGTCACCAGAAGCGCCAGCGCCACGATGATCAGGGCATTTTTCATTGCAGGGCCACCTTCCAATGCGCCAGCTGTTCGCGCACCCGCGCCGGGGCGGTGCCGCCCAGGCTCATGCGCGATTTCACCGACGATTCCAGCGACAGGACCTGGAAGACATCCTGGGTGATGGCCGGTTCGATCGCCTGCATCTCGGCCAGCGGCAGCTTGTCGAGGGTGACGCCCTTGTCCTCGGCGGCCTTCACGATGGAGCCGGCGATATGATGGGCTTCGCGGAACGGCTTCTTCAGGACGCGCACCACCCAGTCCGCCAGGTCGGTGGCGGTGGGATAGCCCGCTTCCGCCGCGCTGAGCATCTTTTGCGGATTGGCGGTGAGGTCGGCGATCATCGCCGCCATCGCGGCCAGCGAAATTTCCAGCGTGTCGGCGGCGTCGAACACCCGCTCCTTGTCTTCCTGCAGGTCGGTGCCATAGGTCAGAACCAGGCCCTTGACCACCACGGCCAGCGCCACGAAATCGCCCAGCACCCGTCCGCTCTTGCCCCGGATCAGCTCGGCGGCGTCGGGATTTCTTTTTTGCGGCATGATTGACGAGCCGGTGGTGAAGGCGTCCGACAATTTCACAAAGCCAAAAGCCGGCGTGGACCATTGCACCAGCTCGCCCGCCAGCCGCGACAGGTTCACCGCAGCTATGGTGCAGGCCGCCAGATATTCCAGCGCGAAGTCGCGCGCCGAAATCGCGTCCATCGAATTGCGCATCGGCCTTGCGAAGCCCAGCGCCTTGGCGGTGGCGTCCCGGTCGATAGGAAACGAGGTGCCCGCCAAAGCGGCGGCGCCCAGCGGCGATTCATTCAGCCTCTTCTTGGCGTCTTCGAACCGGCCACGGTCGCGTCCGAACATCTCGACATAGGCCATCAGGTGATGGGCGAAGGTCACCGGCTGGGCCACCTGCATATGGGTGAAGCCCGGCATGATGGTGTCCAGGTGTGGTTCGGCCTGGGCCAGCAGCGCCTTTTGCAGCACGATCAGGCCTTCGTCGGCGCGGGCGCAGGCGGCGCGCACCCACAGGCGGAAATCGGTCACCACCTGGTCGTTGCGCGAACGCGCGGTGTGCAGCCGTCCGGCCGTGGAACCGATCAGTTCGGCCAGCCGCGCCTCGATATTGAGGTGAATGTCTTCCAGCTCGCGCTTGAAGACGAAGGTTCCGGCGGCGATTTCCTTCTCGATCGCATCCAGGCCGCCCAGGATCGCCTTGCCGTCATCCTTGGAGATGATCCCCTCGGTCGCCAGCATGCGGCAATGGGCGCGGCTTCCGGCCAGGTCTTCACCCGCCAGGCGCTTGTCGAAATCGATTGAGGGGGTAATCTCCCTCATGATGGCGGCGGGACCGGATGCAAACCGTCCGCCCCACATTTTGTTGGTGCTCATCTTTTCATCCAAAGGCCATGACCAAGAAAATCATCATCAGCCTGGCCGTGATTATCGCGCTGGCGTTCGGGTTTCTATATGGGAAAGGCCTGCTTTCTGTCCATCATGGGCTGGAGCCGCCGGCGTCCCTTTCTGTCCTGAAGCTGGAAAATCCACCCAAAAATGCACCTACCGTGGGCTTTACCGACGCCGCAGGCCGTCGTTATGCGCTGGAGACATTCCGGGGCCGCTATGTGCTGCTCAACCTGTGGGCCACCTGGTGCGCGCCCTGCGTCGCCGAATTGCCGGCGCTGGTGCGGCTGCAGGCACGTGCGCCGGGCCTGCGGGTGGTGGCGATCAATACCGACCGCGGCCAGATCGATGCCGCCGCTTTCCTGCGGGCCAATGGCGCGCGGGCGCTGGTACCCTATCGCGACAGCGATGTGACCATGCTGAAAAGCTTCAAGGCCTATGGCCTGCCGCTGACGGTGCTGATCGACCCCCAAGGCAAGATCGTGGCGCGCGCCGAAGGCCCCGCCGACTGGGACAGCCCGGAGGCCGTCAAATACTTCAAGCGCGTGACGGGGAGCTAATCTTCTCCTCACCATGGGCGGCCTTGAGCCGCCCATCCATGCCTACCCAATCGCTGAATGGTCGGGCCAAGCCCGGCCATGGAGAATTTGACTAGCGCGTCGGAACAGGATGCTCGCCACGGTAATCGTAAAAGCCGCGTCCGGTTTTTCTGCCCAGCCAGCCGGCTTCGACATATTTCACCAGCAGCGGGCAGGGGCGGTATTTTGAATCCGCCAGCCCTTCATACAGGACCTGCATCACCGACAGGCAGGTATCCAGGCCGATAAAGTCGGCCAGCTGCAGCGGACCCATGGGATGATTGGCGCCCAGCCGCATCGCGGTATCGATGGCGTCCACGTTTCCGACGCCTTCATACAGCGTATAGACCGCCTCGTTGATCATCGGCAGCAGGATGCGGTTGACGATGAAGGCGGGAAAATCCTCGGCATAGGCGGCGGTCTTGCCGACGCGCTTGACGATCTCTAGCGCCGCCTGGAACGTGGAGTCATTGGTGGCGATGCCGCGGATCACTTCCACCAGCTGCATCAGCGGCACCGGATTCATGAAATGCAGGCCGATGAAATTTTCCGGCCGGTCGGTGACCGAGGCCAGACGCGTCACCGAGATGGAAGATGTGTTGGTGGCGATCAGCGTCTTGTCGGAAATGCGCGTGCAGAGATCCTGGAAGATTTTCTTCTTGATGACTTCGTCTTCGGTCGCCGCCTCGATCACCAGGTCGCGGTCGCGAAAATCGTCCAGGGTCTGGGTGACGCGGATGCGCGCCAGCGCCGGCGCAATCTGGTCTTCGTTGATGACGCCTTTCTGGGCCTGGCGCTGCATGTTCTTTTCGACACGCTCGATCGCCTTGGACAGTGCGTCCTTGTTGATGTCGTCCAGCACCACGTCATAGCCGGCCAGTGCCAGCACATGGGCAATGCCGGTGCCCATCTGCCCCGCACCGATTACGCCAATTTTCTCAACCGTCATGTCGCTCTTTACCTTTTACTTGTACCCACGCTTGCCAAGCTCTTCGTCTATCTCGGGCAGCGCCTTGAACAGGTCCGCTACCAATCCGTAATCGGCGACCTGGAAGATCGGCGCCTCTTCGTCCTTGTTAATGGCCACGATGACCCGGGAATCCTTCATGCCCGCCAGATGCTGGATGGCCCCGGAAATGCCCACGGCTATATAGAGTTCGGGCGCCACGACCTTGCCGGTCTGGCCCACCTGATAGTCGTTGGGGACATAGCCCGCATCCACCGCGGCGCGGCTGGCGCCGACGGCGGCATGCAGCTTGTCGGCAATGGAATCCAGCAATTTGAAGTTCTCGCCCGAGCCCAGGCCGCGCCCGCCCGAGACGATAGTCCTGGCGGAGGTGAGTTCGGGGCGTTCGGATTTGGAAAGGGCTTCGCTGGAAAATTTGGAGGTGCCGGGATCGGCTGCGACGGCGATTTTTTCGACCGGTGCGCTGCCGCCATCGCCAGCGGCCTTGAAGGCAGTGGTGCGCACGGTGATGATTTTCTTGCTGCTCGGGGCCTGCAAGGTCTCGATGGCGTTGCCGGCATAGATCGGCCGCTCGAAGGTGTCGGGCGAAACGACTTTCAGGATTTCGGAAATTTGCGGCGTGTCCAGTTTTGCGGCGACACGCGGCAGGATGTTTTTGCCGGTGGTGGTGGCCGGCGCCAGGATGGCGTCATAGCTACCCGCAAGCGACAGGATCAGAACTTCCATCGGCTCGGCCAGCATGCGGGCATAGAGCGCGCTATCGGCCAGCAGCACTTTTTCCACGCCCGCGATTTTCGCCGCTGCGTCCGCCACGGCGGCGCAATTCTCGCCCGCCACCAGAATATGAACAGGCGACGACACGGCGGCAGCCGCCGTCACGGTCTTGTGGGTGGCGTCCTTGAGCGAAACATTGTCGTGCTCGGCAATGACCAGGGACGTCATCAGATGACCCCGTCGGCTTTGAGCTTGTCGAGCAGTTCGGAGACGCTGGCGACCTTGGCGCCCGCGGCACGCTTGGGCGGCTCGGCCACTTTCAGCACCTTGAAGCGCGGCGTGACGTCGACGCCGAAGTCGGCCGGAGTCTTTTCCTCGATCGGCTTCTTCTTGGCCTTCATGATGTTGGGCAGCGAGGCATAGCGCGGCTCGTTGAGGCGCAGGTCGGTGGTCATCACCGCCGGCAGCTTCACTTCCACCGTCTGCAAGCCGCCATCGATCTCGCGGGTGATTTTGGCGGTGCGCTTCTCGCCTTCTTCAGGGCCCAACTCCAGAGCGTGCGCGAAGGTGCCCTGCGGCCAGCCCAGCAATGCGGCCAGCATCTGGCCGACCTGGTTGGCATCGTCGTCAATCGCCTGCTTGCCGGTGATCACCAGCTGAGGCTGTTCGGCATCGACGATGGCCTTGAGAATCTTGGCGACCGCCAGGGGCTCCACCATTGTGTCGCTTTTCACCAGGATGCCGCGGTCGGCGCCCATGGCCAGCGCGGTGCGGATGGTTTCGCTGGCTTGCTGCGGCCCGATGGACACGACCACCACTTCCGTGGCCTTGCCCTTTTCCTTCAGCCGTACCGCTTCTTCCACCGCGATCTCGTCGAAGGGGTTCATGGACATTTTGACATTGGCCAAGTCCACGCCGCTCTGGTCCGCCTTGACGCGAACCTTCACATTGAAGTCGATCACCCGCTTGACGGGTACCAAGACCCTCATGGCGTTTCTTTGATCCCCAATGGACGGCGCTTTCCCGACCGTCCCGAAACGGGTGCCGTCTTGCTCTTGTGCGGTGCAAAAACTATTGCCGCAGCCAAAGGGCTGTCAACGAAATCGGACGAGGTATCGATTTGGCTTTGCTGAATTGCAACAGGACTGGTTAATCGCATCGGCCTTTATGCGTCATTCCGCCACACCCCTCCGGCCTGCGCATCGCAAGCGCGTGCATACGCTGCCGCTATGAACCGGCCACCTCCCCAATTTATGCGCTTTGCGCATGGGGAGGATGGCTACTTCAGTGTCGCCAGATAGGCGACCAGGTCGGCCTGCTGGTTCTTGGAGGTGATGCCGGCGAAGAACATTTTGGTGCCAGGCACCATCCGGGCCGGCCCGGCGGACCATTTGGCCAGATTGGCTTCGGTCCAGGTCAGGTTCGCGGCCTTGAGCGGGGGCGAATAGGCGTAACCGGGGCGTATGGCCGCCTTGCGGCCGACAATGCCGAACAGATTGGGGCCCAGGGCATCGCCGCCGCCTTTGTCGTCGGTATGGCAGACGGCGCAGCGTTTATAGACATTCTTGCCCTTAACGGGGTCGCCCGCAGCCTGGGCGGCCAAGGTCGTTCCGGCCAGCAGCGCCAGCGCGATGAAACTTTTCCGGAACATAGAAGAAGCCTTTTCTTGGTACCGCTTCCTTATCCGATCTTGCCGGTGAAAACAGCCGATTTTTGGCCGCAGCCCCTACCCGCATTTGAAGATCAGGCGTTGACCAGCTCGACCTGGACCACATCGGTCCGCGCCACCTCGAAGGTGGCGGCGCAGATGCCCAGATAGAATTCCCAGTTCCGCAGGAACTGCTGGTCATGGCCCAGGGCCCGGATCTGGCTTTCCGCGCCCTGCATCCGGACCAGCCATTCGCGCAGGGTGCGGGCGTAATCCTTGCCGAATCCGAAGGCGCCGGCGAATTTCAGCCCGGCCTTTTCGGCCTCCTCGCGGAAGCGCGCCAGGGACGGCAACATGCCCCCCGGAAAGACATAGTGGCGGATGAAGTCGCTGCGGGTGCGGTAACCGGCGAACAATTCATCCTGGATTGTGATGGTCTGGATCACGGCCCGGCCGCCGCGCTTCAGCCGCTGCGCGACGCAGGCGAAATAGGCCGGCCAGTAATGCTCGCCCACCGCCTCGAACATCTCGATGGAGACAATGTTGTCGAAGCTGCCGGTGGAGCGGCGATAATCCTCCAGCTTGATGTCGGCGGCGCCGTTCAGCCGCGCGGTGGCGAACCTGTGCTGGGACGGTGAAATGGTCAGGCCGGTGACATTGTGCTTGTCGGCGGCGGCGCGCTCGGCGAAGCCGCCCCAGCCGCAGCCGATCTCCAGCACGCTGGAGTTAGGCTTGTCGAACTTGGACAGGATGCGCTCATATTTGTTCTGCTGGGCGCGATAGAGGTCCGCCGTGCCGTTATAGAGCGCCGAGGAATAGGTCATGCTCTGGTCCAGCCACAGCGAGTAGAAGTCGTTGCCGACGTCGTAATGGTCTTTGATGTTGCGGGCCGAACCGGAAATGGAATTGCGCCGTACCAGGGCATTATGGATCACAAAGCCCAGCCGGTTGATCAGATTGCCGTCCGAAAAATTGTCGAAATGATCCAGGTTGAGCAGGAACAGGCTCACCAGATTTTCGACGCTGTCGGTGTCCCAGCTGCCGGCGATATATTCCTCGCCCAGGCCGATATCGCCGCGCGCCATGATCCGGCGCAGCACATCCCATTCGTGAATGTGAAAGCGCGCCGCGGGGCCGGGATTCGCGCCCCGGCAGTGCGTTATCTCGCCATTGGGGGCGATGAATTCCAGGCTGCCATATTCCAGCGCGCCGATCGCCTTGCGCCAGCTTTTCTCGATGTAGGACGCGGGTGTCAGGGCCATTGCGGCTTCTCGGGGTAAAAAGACGAGGCCAAGATTAAGCGCCTCCGCGTTTCAAAACAATTCGGCCGGAACGGGACCGGCGGGCGTAAAACCGGGCAGGGCCCATGGTTTTTGCTGCGCCGCATCGGCGGTGGGGGCGGATGTGCCTGCTTCCCACGGAATGGCCGCGCCCAGCCCCCGCGCCACCCGGACCGCACTGGCCAGCCCGTCCTCGTGAAAGCCATGGCCCAGATGGGCGCCGGCAAACCATGTGCCCCGGCGGCCCTGTAGTGCGGCGATCCTGTGCTGGGCCGCGATGGCGGCGGTGTCGAACACCGGATGGTCAAATTCGCACATATCGAAGATCAGTTCCTCCGAGATCGCCCGCTTGGGATTGAGACTGACGAACAGGGGATATTTTTCATCGATGCCTTGCAGAAGGTTCATCCAATAGGTGACGGTGAGCTTGGGGTGCAGGAAGTCTCCGTCCGAACTGTAAACCCAGCTGGCCCAGCAGCGCTTGCGGCGCGGCATCATGCTTGTGTCACGGTGCAGGACGGCGGTGTTCTTCTGATAGCGAAAGCAGGACAGCGCGGCGCGCTCGGCCCCGTCGGCATCGCGCAAAAGCGCCAGCGCCTCATCGCCATGACAGGCCATCACCACCTGGTCATAGAGTTCGGTGCCGCCCTGGGCATCGCGGATTTCGACCTTGCCGGCGTCTTTGCCGGCGGCGAGACGGGTCACGGCCACCGCGCCGCAATTGGTGCGGATGCTGTGCGCGAAGGGGGCGGTGAGGCGGCTGACATATTCCTGCGATCCGCCGGTGACGGTGCGCCATTGCGGCTGGCCGGAATAGGACAGGAGATGATGATTGGCGAAGAAACGCACCAGGGTGCGGGCCGGGAAGTTCATCATCTCGCAGGGCGGGCAGCTCCAGATTGCGCCGGACATGGGGAGCAGGTAATAGCGGCGAAACCAGTCGCCCAGTCCCAGCTTGGCGATCAGGCCGTCCAGGGTGAGTTCGGGATGGCGATCCACGGTATCCTGCGCCTCGGCGTTGAATTTCATCACGTCGCGCACCAGGAAGCCGAATTGCGGACGCAGAAGATTGCGGCGCTGTCCCAGCACGGCATTTAGATCGCGTGCGCCCCATTCCAGCCAGCCGTCGCGGATGGAGGCGGCGAAGGTCATGTCGCTGGCATGGGTGCGAACGCCCAGATGCGCGAACAATCCGCACAGATTGGGATAGTTGGGACGGTTGAAGACGATGAAGCCGGTATCGACCGGAATACGCGCGCCGTCATAGTCCAGGGTTATGGTGCGGCTATGGCCGCCGACCCGTCCGGCCTTCTCATAGACCGTCACCTCATGGTCCGGGTTCAGCAGATAGGCGCTGCCCAGTCCTGAAATGCCCGTGCCGACAATCGCGATCTTACTCATGACACTGCTTTACTGATAATTTTGCCATTGTGACAGGTACGGGACCTTTTGCGGTACGGATCACCAAATCCGCAATGATCCAGTGGGGCAGGGGTTGCGTAAAATACAGGCGAGCAAGGGAGTGTGCGATGAGTTATGTGATCGCCTATGTCACGGCTGCCCTGGTGATGGGCGGACTGGATTATCTCTGGCTCAGCAACACTTCCGGACCGATCTATCATCGTGCCCTGGGCGCGGTTATGGCGGAAAATCCCAATATGACCGCCGCTGTCGCTTTCTATCTCATCTATATCGTGGGCATCATGATATTTGCCGTGCGCCCGGCGCTGGCCAGCGGCGACTGGCGCACGGCGGCGGTATTCGGCGCGCTGTTCGGCTTCTTCGCCTATGCCACCTACGACCTCACCAATCTGGCGACACTGAAAGTGTGGTCGCTGAAAGTGTCGTTGATCGACATGGCCTGGGGCACGTTCCTGACGGGCCTGACGGCAAGCATGGCCGCGCTGGCAGCGATCAAACTGGCAAGGTAAAACCTCGGCCGCATTTGCCGCGGTACCTCGTTAGCCGTTGGACGGAATGGCGCCCTGGGGGGTGATCTCGTTCTTGTGCGCGGGGCGGTGAACCGCGCGTTCCGGTCGATTTCGTCGGAACAGCAGGAACTTACACCGAGTTTAATGGGAACCGCCGGGGTTCGGACGTGTTCCTTCCTCGTATATCCGGAGGAATTTAAAAATGCTCGGAACAATTCTGATTGTCGTTCTGCTTCTGCTGCTGCTTGGCGCCTGGCCATCCTGGCCGCACAGCCAGGCCTGGGGCTACTACCCATCCGGCACATTGGGCCTGGTTCTGGTGATCGTGCTGGTGCTGGCGCTGCTGGGAAGAATTTAACCCAAGCATGTCCGGGAGGCATGCATGACCAAGAAGAAATTGTTTGAAGACATCAAGCAAAACCCGGCGCGAATTTATCGCGCGCCGGCAGATGTCCTGCGGGATCGCCGGTTCGGCGATGCGGACCGTCTGGAAATTCTGCGGGCCTGGCGGACCAGCAGGGATGACGCGGACGATGCCGCCGAGATCGTCGCCCTGATCACGGAAGTGGTAGGGCGCCTCTATACTGCCAGCAATCACGCCGCGGAATAACCGATACCAAGGAGACGAAGATGCATACCGAAGAAGGCCATGTGGTTCTCAGCGCCCAGGAAGCGCGCGGGGGCAAGGAATTGGGCGTGATGCGCTATGTGCTGCACATCAGCCTGGCGCTGTCGGTGATCGCCGGCATTGTGCTCTACACGATCTACTTCGGTTAAGGATCAGTGGGTGGTACGGCCGGACAGTTCGATCAGGGCGCGGCGCAATTCCACCGGCCCGAACGGCTTTTGCAGCACCAGATAGCCGCGGAATTCTTCCGGCAGGCCGCGCGCGCCATAGGCGGTGGCGAATAAAATGGAATCCCGCGCGCTTGCAGTTCAGCGGCGAAGGGAAATACCGTCTTGCCGTTCAGATGCGCATCCAGCATGGCCAGATCGAAACTGTCGCTGTCGAGCAGGCGCATGGCATCTTCCAGCCTGGGCACCACGGCAGCGACCTCATAGGCAAGCTCGCTGACCATGTCCTCGATCAGCATCGCCACCCTCATTTCGTCCTCCACCACCAGCACCCGGGGCGCCATCAGGCGCAGGGGTGAGTGATTGGCGGGCAGACCCGGGGTCCGGTGGAGCGATGGATGGGGTGTTGTGCAATTGGCCATTGGTTTTGAACGCATGGCCGGTGCGGAAGTTTCGAGCGCCGCCCAAGGCCCTGCCTAAGCTGCTGACAGGGTTACCAATTCCTTATCCTGCGGGTCCAAGCTTGACGGTTCGTCCCCGTCCCGTCACCAAAGGCGACCAACTCGCTCAGGACCTTGTGCCGGTGTCCATTCCCCAACTCTCTGTGATCGTTCCCACTTTCAAGGAACGCGGAAACGTCTCCGAGCTGGTGCGGCGGCTGGACCTGGCCCTGTCCGGTATTGCCTGGGAAGTGATCTTCGTCGACGACAATTCCCCGGACGGCACGGCGGCGGCGGCGAAAGAGATAGCGGCAGTCGACACCCGGGTCCGCTGCCTGCGCCGGGTGGGCCGGCGCGGCCTGGCCGGGGCCTGCATCGAAGGCATGCTGTCCTCCGCCGCGCCCTATGTGGCGGTGATGGACGGTGATCTGCAGCATGACGAGAAAGTGCTGCCCGCCATGCTGGCCAAACTGACGGCAGGCGAGGCTGACCTGGTGGCGGCCACCCGCTATGTCGAAGGTGGTAGCGCCGCCAGTTTCTCGGGAGGGCGTGGCACCATCTCGCGCCTCGCCACCAGGCTGACCCACCGGCTGGTGGGCACCAATCTCAGCGATCCCATGTCGGGATTCTTCATGCTGCGGCGGGACCGGCTGGACGAACTGGCGCCGCGCCTGTCGCCGGTGGGTTTTAAGATACTGCTCGATATCGCGGCCACCGGGGCGGGGCGCTTGCGCATCGCCGAGCAGCCTTACAGTTTCGGCGAGCGGTTTGACGGAGAAAGCAAGTTCAACGCCCAGATCGGCGTGGAATTTCTCGGGCTGCTGCTGGCCAAGATGACCGGCGATGTGGTGGACCCGCGGTTCATTTTCTTCGCCATTGTCGGCACCATCGGCCTGTTCGTCCATCTGGTGGCCTTGCGCCTGTCGCTGTGGCTGCTGCCAGACGACTTGCCCGATCTGTTCCGCACGGCGCAGTTCATCGCCACCTTCATCGCCATGACCAGCAATTTTCTGCTCAACAATGAGCTGACCTATCGCGATCGCCGGCTGAAGGGCTGGGGCATGTTCAGGGGCTTTATGCTGTTCTGCCTGATCGGTTCGGTCGGCGTGCTGGCCAATATCGATCTGGCCTCCTGGCTGTATGTGGAGCGTTCGCGCTGGCTGCTGGCGGGCGCCGCGGGCGCGATCATGAGCGCGCTGTGGAACTACGCCATGTCCACCTTGTTTGTCTGGCGCGCGAGATGATTCCCGCCCGCGTCAGCCTGGCTCTGATTGCAGCACTGATTTTGCTGCGCGCGGTGATGGCCGGTTTGCTGCCGCTGTCGGCCGACGAAGCCTATTACTGGCTATGGTCCAAGAATCTGGCGGCGGGCTATTACGACCATCCGCCGATGATCGCCTGGCTGATCCGCGCCGGAACCATGCTGTTCGGGGACACGCCGCTGGGCGTGCGTTTCGCAGGCATTGTCCTGTCACTGCCGGCCAGCTGGTTTGTCTGGCAAGGCGCGGCGCTGATTCTGAAAGACGCGAACCGCGCCGCATTGGCGGCCCTGCTGTTCAATCTCACCTTGATGATCTCGGTGGAATTGCTGGCGGCGACGCCGGATATGCCATCGGTTGTGGCCGCCGCCGCCTTTGTCTATTTCCTGGCGCGGGTTCAGGCCAGCGGTGAGGGCCGCTGGTGGCTGGCGGTTGGCATCGCCGGAGGCCTCGGCCTGCTGTCGAAATATTCCGCGCTTTTTCTGGGTTTCGGCACGCTGATCTGGCTGGTGGTGGATGCACGGAATCGCAAATGGTTGGTCTCGCCCTGGCCGTATCTGGGCGCAGGTCTGGCGCTGCTCATCGTCACGCCGCATCTGCTCTGGCAGGCGCAGCATCACTGGATGACCTTCGCCTTCCAGTTCGGCCGGGTCGGCGGCGGTGCTTTCACGCTGCGATACCTGGGCGAATTCCTGGCCGCGCAAATCGGTCTCGCCACGCCGCTGATTTTTGTCCTGATGGTGATGGGCCTGTGGCGCGCGACACGGCGCGGCGACGATCGCCTGGTTCTGGCGGTGCTGGCCTGGACCGGTATCGCCTATTTCCTGCAGCACGCGCTGCATGACCGGATACAGGGCAACTGGCCCTGTTTCCTCTTTCCGGCACTGGCGATCCTGGCGGCGGACGCATTCAGGACGCAAGGCAAATGGCGCTGGCTTTCCTTCGCCGCCGCGCCCGTCGCAGCTATGTTGTTGCTGCTGACCTATAATCAGGCGGCGCAATGGCGCGCCATACCACTGAAGAAAGATCCGCTGGCGCGAATCCTGGGCCGCGATTTCGCGCCCATCGGCGACGTGATCGGCGCCCTGAGCAAGGCGCGTGTCGCCGACGCCATCCTTACCACCGACTATCAGACCACCGCCTGGCTGCGCTTCACCCAGCCCGGTGTGAAAGTGATCCAGGTGAATGAACCGCACCGCTATCCGGCCGCGCCCGCGGCGGATGCCAGGCTGCTGCAAGGCAAGTTGTGGTACCTGGCGGAACTGCGGCGCGACCAGCACAGGCTGGTGCAGCAGTCCTTTGGCTATGTCGGCTATCCCACCCAGCTTCAGGGGCGGGGCGTGCTTTACATGCTCTATCCGATGGCCCGCCCCAAAAGTTCCCAGATCGGTCGTATGCCTTAAGTTCGGGGCGACCATAGGAGCGACCACGAACCCGGAGCGCAGCGGAGGGCATCGTGGCGCGACAATCAAAAAAGCAAGAAAAAGCCCCGCAGGGCGGGGCTTTTAGAAGAGAGCGGACACCCGAAGCGGGCTGTCGAAGGGGCTGGGGGGCGTTCCGGATCAGACGTCCGCTCGTCTTAGATAATGGCTGAGAAAAAAAAGCGTTCCCGCCCCGACGCGTTTTTTTAAATCTTCTGCGCGGCTGCGACCTGTGCCGCCGGTTTGGCGGCTTCCGCGGCCTGGCGGTCGGCCGAGCCGAACAGCACGGCCAGCAGCAGCGCGCCGGCCAGCAGGCTCTCGACAGGGTGTTCGGTGACAAAAGCGGGAATACGCATGGGTTAATCTCCCTTCGACACGAAAACTGAAAACCGGATACTGAAAACCAGATTTAGGCCGGCGGCCGTCCACGCAACGCGCCGGAAAAGGCGCTGACAATTAGAAGGATCAGAAAAACCACCAGCAACAACTTCGCGATGGTGGCGGCAATTCCCGCCAGTCCAACAAAGCCCATATAGCCCGCGACGAGCGCGAGAATGAGGAAAGCAAGCGCCCAACCAAGCATGACGGATCGTTCCTGCAACCAGAGTGTAGGTCCAAAAACGCTTTGATCAGGATTGGGGTTCCCGCATATCCACAGGCTGATGCGGGATGGGTGCCGCTATTTGCCGGGCTTGTTGCGATTGAGGAACATGTTGACGGCACCAGCAACGCCCGCGCCGACAATGGCCAGCCACGGCGTTTCCTTCGCAACTGCGGCGAGAAGGGCGCGTGTCAGTTCATTGTTGGCTTGCGGTGGCGGCGGCTTGCGCGGACGCGACAGGCGCAGGACAGCTGCCCAAAGCAGGGGCGGCACCAGCAGGATCGCGCCAGCCACCGCATGTGCGCCAGCTACGCCCAAAGTCGCGACGAGTGTCGATGCCAACGCCATGCCCAGAAGGCCAACGCCGAAAAACGCCATCGCGATGGCAACGGCTACTAGAATGGCCTTGGCGATGAGTCGCGCGATCATTTCAAATCCCCGTCCTGCTGCCCGTTTATACGACAGCGCTGGTTAACAGGGAAATGCCCCGATGCATCAACGACGCCCTGCGGCGCGCCGCGCCGCAATTAAATAAACCGAAGGCGCTTCAGCGCCTGAGGAAAATCGCGCCCAGAAAGGCGCCGATGCCGCCCGCGATCAGCAGGGACTGGATGGGCTGGGCGCGGACATAACCACGCAGCTCCTCGGCATTTTCCTCGGCCCACTCTTCCGCCTCGTCCTTGTATTCCAGGGCGGTGGACTTGGCTTCCTTGGCAGCTTCCTCGGCCAGCGCCACGGCGCGGTCCGCGATTTCCTCGGCCGACTTCATCGCCAGCGCGGCGCGTTCCGACGCCACTTCGCTGACGTCGCCGTAAAGGCCTTTCATGTCTTCCTGCAACACGCCGAAGTCGGCGCGCAGGGCTGCAAGGCGCGCTTCGATATTGCCATTCACCACGCGCTTCTTTTTGGCGGCCATGATTCAAATCTCCAATTCAGCAAAAGATACAACGCACCAGTGGCCTAAGCGGCTTCCTTCGCCACCGGATGGAAAAACAGCGCTTGGCCCACGGTCGCCTGCACGGTTTCGGGCAGGAAGGGCTTGGCGATCAGATAAGTCGGTTCCGGACGTTCGCCGGTCAAGAGCTTTTCCGGATAGGCGGTGATGAAAATCACCGGAATGTCGAAGGAGGCCAGGATCTCGCTGACCGCGTCGATGCCGCTGCCGCCTTCGCCCAGATTGATGTCGGCCAGTACCAGGCCGGGGCGCTCGGAAAGCGCCTTGGTCACGGCATCGTCGCGGGTGGCGGCGATGCCGACAACCTTGTGGCCCAGTTCGGTGACCAGGTTTTCCAGGTCCAGGGCGATGATTGGCTCGTCCTCGATGATCAGCACCTTGCTGGCCAGCTGGGTGTCGATGGTCTTCTGGGCGCCCAGGATGGCCGCTTCCACCTCCTCGGGGCTTTCGTCGATGATGAACGCGGCTTCATCTAGGCTGAAGGCCTCGACTGCGGTCAAAAGCAGGGCCGCCCGCTTGGAGGCGGACAGGGATTTCAGCCGGCCTTCCGGGGTTTTCCCGGGGGTCTGGGCGGTTTCGTCAAAATGCTCGGCGCCCGACTGCCAGATGGCATGGAACAGGCGGTAGAGGCCCACACGGGGTGGGACCCCCTCCATAAGGCTTTGGTCTCCCGCCAGAAGTGCCGTCAAGGCGGCACGGACATGGGCATCCCCGCTCGACTGCGACCCGGTCAAGGCCCGGGCATAGCGGCGCAGATAGGGAAGATGCGGCGCAAGGGTTTGCGACATGCTCATGGATTGGCTCCTTCGGCCCTAGATAGAAAGCTCAACAGGGGAACTTACGCCAGCCCAAAAAGTTCCCTAGTTTGTCGGAACCATCATGAAGGCCGTTCGTTTGGAACCTTGGGAAGGGAACTGCAATGGGGTCGAAGGAACGGAAATACACGCCGCACCGCCCGATTTCCGGGCATCAGCGGCAACCAGGGACTGGTTCGGTCGGATATGACGCAGCAATGGGATACCACCGTGGCTAACGAAGAAAAGCCCACCGAAAAGGCGCGGGCGATCCGCGCGCGCCAGCGCGCCATCGGCCGCGAGCTGCGCCGCATGTATGACGACGTGGCCCAGGAGGCCGTGCCGGACGATTTCATGGACCTGCTGCGTCAGATCGACGAAGCCGGCAATAAAACAGGAAAGGGCAAGGTATCGTGATGCCCACCTCCTCCGCGTCCGCCCATGCCCAGAAGCCGGAAAACCCGGACTTCAAGACCGAACTGCTCGGCCTGGTGCCGTTCCTGCGCGCTTTCGCCCGTTCGCTGACGGGCAATCAGGAAGCCGCCGACGACCTGGCGCAGGAAACGCTGGTCAAGGGCTGGCAGAGCCGGTCGAGCTTCATCCCCGGCACTAACCTGAAGGCCTGGCTGTTCACCATCCTGCGCAACCAGTTCTATTCCGACCGCCGCCGCGCCTGGCGCCAGGCGCCCTGGGACCAGGATGCGGCCGAGCGGATTCCGGGCGGCGGCGAGGACCAGGTCCACAGTGCCGAACTGTCCGACACGGTGCGCGCGCTGAAGCATCTTTCCGATGAACAGCGCGAAGCGTTGATACTGGTGGGCGCGGGCGGCTTTTCGTATGAAGATGCCGCTGCCATCTGCAAATGCGCCGTGGGCACGGTCAAGAGCCGGGTTGCGAGAGCGCGCAAGACCTTGATAGAGATTCTGGACGGCAGTGACACATTGAGCGATGTGTCGCGTCCTGCCGGGGGAGATGCCGCTCGTGAAATTATGGCGCAGCTTGACCAGCTCAGCCCCGGGCGCCCAGAGCAACTCGCCGGAAAAAAGCGCACAAAATAATCCCCATGCCCCGATGAACAATCCGGGCGCCGAGCCTGGCTGGACCTTGCGCCAGCGGCTTATGATTATCATTACCCTAGCGCTGATCCCGGTGATTCTGGTCAGCATTTTCCAGGGCGTGGCGCGCGCCCGGATGGACATTGCAAACGTCCATGACCGGCTTATCCAGTCCGCCCGGACGGTGGCGGCGGGCGACCAGAATCTGCTGGCCGCCGCCGAACAGGTACTGCGGGCCGTGGGCAGCCTGGCCGAAGTGCGCAACATGAGCGGCAACTGCGACGGCGTGCTGGCCGACACGCTGATCGGAGTGCGGTACTTCTCCAACCTGTCCCGTGTTGACGAGCAGGGCCGCGTCGTCTGCTCGGCCATGGCACTGGCGCGCGGCATGAACATCGCGAATACCCCGACCTTCGATGCGTCCCGCAAGTCGGCGGAGATGGTGGTGTCCAACGAAGTTTTAAGCACCGTCACCGGCAAGAAGGTGATTGTCAGCATGCTGGCGCTGCACAAGCTTGATGGCAGTTTCGACGGTGCGGTGGGAATCGCGCTTGATGTGCACTGGATCGATTACATGCTGCGTTCCAGCAACCTGCCCCAGGGCGCCGTGGCGGCGGTGTTTGACCGCGCCGGCAAGATGATCGCGACCAACAACAAGGATGTGGGTGAGGCGATCGCCAGGGCGGCGCTGAAAGACCGCACCCCGGGCGAGATTGCCAGCGCCGTGGATTCGCGCGGCGATACTTGGCGCTATGGCAATGCGGCGCTGATGGGCAACACCATCTTCGTCGCTTTCGCGATGGGCGAGAGCCGGCTGTTCGGTCCCACCTATCTGCATGTCGGCTTGGATTTCGCGCTGCCCATACTGATGATCGGCTTTGCCTGGGTCGCGATCTGGCTGGCCACCGACCGTCAGGTGACGCAATGGATCAGCTATCTGCGCCGCATCGCCCATGCCTATCGCAGCGGCCATTATGTCATTCGCCCCGACCTGGCCCAGGCCCCGGTCGAGTTTAAGCTCCTAGGCGACGCCATGAGTGAGATGGCGGAAGGCATTCAGGACCGCGACCGCCGCCTGCGCGAGGCGGTGGACATGAAGACCACCCTGATCATGGAAATCCATCACCGGGTGAAGAACAATCTGCAGATCGTGATGAGTCTTCTGTCCATCCAGGCCAATCAGGTGCAGGACGTGGGCGCGCGCGAGGCCCTGCTCCAGGCCCAGACCCGCATCAATGCCCTGGCGCTGGTGCACCGCATTCTCAACGAGCTGGAAGACCAGTCCATCCTGGACATCCGTCAGTTGCTCGACGAACTCTGCCACCAGATCGCCGGCGGGATGAGCAATGACTTGGTGCGCGTCGAGGTCGATGTGCCCAGCCGCGCGGTGTCGGGCAGCATCGCTGTGGCGCTGGCCCTGTTCACGGTCGAGGTCCTGACCAACATCTTCAAACACGCCCTCCCGGATGGCCGGCAGGGCGTGATCCGGGTTACCATGGAGACGCTGCCGGACGGCAAGCTGAAGCTGGCCATCGCCGACAACGGGCTGGGCTTTGCCATGGACGAAACCCGCAAAAGCGTGGGCAGCCGCCTGATCAAGACCTTCGGCCTGCAGCTGGGGGGTGTTTCCAGCGTCCATTCCGAGCCGGGCCGCGGTACGGTGGTCGATCTGGTCTTCCCCGATCCCGACCTGAAGGCGGGCGAAGCCCTGCAGGTTTAGTCAAAATTCAGTGCAGTCATGCGTTTGGGGCTGTTTTCGGTAAGCCCCGGATGGTTATGTTCCGCCTCGGTAAAATAACAGCGGGCAGGACATGGCGGACAATTTCGACGCAATCGTGATCGGGGGCGGCCCCGGCGGCTACAATGCGGCGATCCGGCTGGGCCAGTTGGGCCTGACCTCGGCCTGCATCGACAAGCGCGGCAGCTTCGGCGGCACCTGCCTGAACATCGGCTGCATCCCCTCCAAGGCCCTGCTGCATGCCAGCGAGCGCTTTCAAGAAGCCAAGGAAGATTTCGCCAAGCTCGGGATCAAGACCAAGGTCGAACTCGATCTGCCCGCCATGATGGCGCAAAAGACCAAGGTGGTCGGCGAGCTGACCAAGGGCGTGGAATTCCTGCTCAAGAAAGCCAAGTCCGAAGCCATTGTCGGCGAAGCGCGCATCACCGCGGCTCCTTCAAATGCAAGTCTGGGCAAAGTGGAAGTGAAAGGCGCGGACGGCAATATCCGCAACCTCATCGCCAAGTACATCATCATCGCCACCGGCTCCGATGTCGCGCCGCTGCCCGGTGTCACCATTGACGAAAAGCAGATCGTGTCTTCGACGGGTGCGCTGGCGCTGACCTCTGTGCCGCGCAAGCTGCTGGTGGTGGGCGCCGGCGTGATCGGCCTGGAACTGGGCTCGGTGTGGAAGCGCCTGGGCGCCGAAGTGACGGTGGTCGAATTCCTCGACCGCGTCACGCCGGGCATCGACGGCGAAGTCGGCAAGGCGTTCCAGCGCATTCTCACCAAGCAGGGCTTCACCTTCCAGCTTTCCACCAAGGTGACCGGTGTCGAGAAAAAAGGCTGCGGCGGCCTCAAGGTGACGGTCGAACCGGCGGCGGGCGGCGACAAGAGCGTGATCGATTGCGACGTGATGCTGGTCGCCATCGGCCGCATTGCCTACACCGCCAATCTCGGCCTTCTGGAAGTAGGTGTGGCGATGGACAAGCGCGGCCGCATTGTCACCGACGAGCATTACAAGACCAACGTCGCGGGCATCTATGCCGTCGGCGACTGCCGCGAAGGCCCGATGCTGGCGCACAAGGCCGAAGACGAAGCGGTGGCCTGCGCCGAACTCATTGCCGGCAAGGCGAGCCATGTGAATTACGACGTCATCCCGTCGGTGGTCTACACCTTCCCGGAAGTCGCCACCGTTGGAAAATCGGAAGAGGAACTGAAGGCCGCTGGTGTGCAGTACAAGGTCGGCAAGTTTCCCTTCACCGCCAATGCGCGCGCCAAGACCATCATGGCCACCGACGGGCTGGTGAAAATCCTGGCCGATGCCAAGACCGACAAGATACTGGGCTGCGCCATCATCGGACCGGAAGCCGGCAATTTGATTGCCGAAGTGGTGCTGGCGATGGAATTCGGCGCCTCATCCGAAGACATCGCCCGCACCTGCCATTCGCACCCCACCCTCACCGAAGCCGTCCGTCAGGCGGCCATGGGCGTAGAGGGCTGGACGATGCAGATGTGACATCGCGCCAAAGCGCGATGTCATCCCCGGCGAGCGGCGTTCAGCCGCGAGGGAAGGGGATCCAGGTGCCTATCAGGGAAGGCGGCTGATGGGAATCATGGTTTTCCCGTTCTACAGCAGCTTGAAAAGATAGGTCAGCAATCCGATTGCGGCGAAGAATGCGACCCATGTCAGGCAGAACATGGCGGCGCAGCGATTTGTCTTGTGATCAAGACGGTCATGCTGATCCAGCACAGCCATGGTCGGCTCCCGCATTGGTCCTTGCACCGAATCTAATCCTTTTTGCGGGCGCGGAGCATGGACATTCGTTGTGGCAGCGCAGCAATTCTAGCGTTTTTGCAATCTCACATGTTCCGGCCGGGGGCCAATGCCCAGAAAGCGCGCCGGCCATTGCCGCGCCCATGGCCAGGCATTCAGCAGTCTGACGACAAACGGCACCTTGGGTGTTTCCTTGGCCCGCAGGGTCGGGGCCAGCATGATGTTCTGCGCGAATATCTGGAACGTCTGGATGATCCGCGTGGGAAATTCACGCCGCTTCTGCACCTTCTTCAGGTCCGACAGTTTGGGTACACCCTTTAGCAGCACCGGTCCCACGATATTGGCGGTCGCCACTGCGTCCTGAATCGCCAGATTGATGCCCACCCCGCCGGCGGGCGACATGGCATGGGCCGCATCGCCGATCATCAACAGGCCGGGACGGGCCCACTGTTCCAGCCGGTTCACCGCCACCGTCAGCAGTTTGACCTGATCGAAGCCGGTGATGGTATCCACGCGGTCCGCCGCGAAACCGGCGACCGCGCGCAGCTTGGCGCGGAAGGCGGTGATGCCTTCGGCCCTGATGGCGTCGAAGCCGCCCTTGGGAATGCCATAGGCGCATTGCCAGTAATCGCCGCGATAGATCATCACGAAAAACACGCCGCCCTGGATGCGGCCCACCAGGTCCACCGGGTCACCACCCTTGAACGGCAGACTGAGCCACAGCACATCAAAGGGTGCGCCCAGGTCCTTGACCTTCAGCCCCGACTTGTCGCGCAGGATGGAGTGCCGGCCATCGGCGCCGATGGTGAGCCCGGCGCGGATTTGCATATTGCCGTTTGGTCCCGTCGCCAGCACCCCGGCGATGCGGTCGCCCCCATTCTTGTCTTTCTGGGCGATCAAATCCCGAGCCTGAGTCTGCATCAGCAGATGGAAGTTGGGAAGCTTCCTGGCCTCGTCGGCGATGAAATCCAGGAAATCCCATTGCGGCATCAGGGCGATGAACTTGCTCACCGTGGGCAGGCGGGCGAAATCAGCGATGGTGAAATGCTTGTCGCCGAAATCCAGGGTTACCTGGCGTATCCTGGCGTGCGGCAGTTGCAGGAAACGCTCCAGCAGCCCCAGCTCATGCATGATCTGCTGGGTGGAGGGATGCACCGTGTCGCCGCGGAAGTCGCGCAGGAAGTCGGCATGCTTTTCCAGCACCGTCACGTCGATCCCGGCGCGGGCCAGCAGATAGCCGCACATCATCCCGGCGGGCCCGCCGCCGGCAATGACGCAACTGGTCGAAATCGTCTCCATGCCGGATCAGCCCCTTTCCCCATCCGACTCTATTGAAAAACACCGCCTGTGCGCTATATTTGCACTGCAACAATTTATCAGAAGGAGGTGATCCAGTGTCTCATTGTCACTATCTGCGGACGTCGAAGGCCGCGAACTGGATTCTTCTCGCGAAGGACAGCGCCGCGTAAGCGACGGACCTCAGTACGACAATGCGGGGCCGTCTTCCTTCGGGGAGGCGGCCCTTCTTGTTTTTGAAGAGGGGCTTGTTTCGGGCTTGTTTTTGCAAGACGGGCTTGTTTACTGGCGTGATGAACGGCGCCGAAACTCTGGTTCACACCCTGGCCGACAGCGGCATCGAGATCTGCTTCGGTAATCCCGGCACCTCCGAGATGCATTTCGTGGCCGCGCTGGACCGCGAGCCCCGGATGCGCGGCGTGCTCTGCCTGTTCGAGGCGGTGGCCGCGGGCGCGGCCGATGGCTATGCCCGCATGGCAGGCAAGCCCGCCGCGACTCTGCTGCATCTGGGGCCGGGCTTCGCCAACGCTATTTCCTTCCTGCACAATGCCCGCAAGGCAGGCCAGGGCATCGTCAATATCGTGGGCGACCACGCCACCAGCCATTCCCAATATGCCCAGGCGCCGCTGAGTTCGGACATCATGGCGATCTGCGGTTCGGTGTCGGACTGGTTGCACCAGAGCAGATCGCCTGCCGACGTGGCGTGCGACGGCGCCCGTGCGGTGCAGGCGGCGCGCAGGGCCCAGATCGCCACCCTGGTGCTGCCCGCCAATTGCGCCTGGGAAGCAGCCGATGCGCCCGCACCGCCCCTGTCGGCAGTTCCGCCCGGCGTGGTTGCGCTGGACACCATCGACAAGATCGCCGCCGCGCTTCGCAGCGGCAAACGCACACTGTTGCTGCTGCGCGGCCGCTGCCTGGAACGCACCGGCACGGAAGCGGCGGGACGCATTGCGGCGGCCACGGGCGCGCGTATCGCCCATGACTATTTCACCCCGCGCATCACCCGTGGCGCGGGACTTCCCGCCATCGAGCGCATTCCCTATTTCTCCGAACAGATTGTCGAATGCCTGACCGGGCTGGAGCAGATCGTGCTGGTGGGCGCGCCGCCGCTGGTGACTTTCTTTGCCTATCCCGACAAGCCCAGCTGGGTGACGCCCAGGGGCTGCGAACTTTTGACTCTGGCCACGCCCGAGGAAGACGGCACTGCCGCACTGACCGCGCTGGCCGACGCGCTGGGCGCGCGCGCGCCGGGCCATACCGTGAAGCTGGTGCGGCCCGATGTCCCGGCCAACGGCACGCTCACCAGCGACGCCATGGGTGCGATCATCGCCCGCTTCATGCCCGAAGGCGCGATCTGGTCCGACGATTCGCTGACCGCCGGGCCGGGCCTGCAGAAATACCTCACCCATGCCCCGGCGCATGACGCGATCTTCCTCACCGGCGGCGCCATCGGCGATGCCAAGCCCATGGCCATGGGTGCGGCGCTGGCCTGCCCCGACCGCAAGGTGATCGCCGTATCGGGCGACGGCGCGGCGATGTATTCGCTGCCCGCGCTGTGGACCATGGCGCGCGAAAAGCTGGATGTCGTGACCATCATCTGCGCCAACCGCAGCTACAACATCCTCAACATCGAACTGGGACGGGTGGGCGCGATCAATCCCGGCCCCAAGACCTTGGCCATGCTGGACCTGCACAATCCTGTGCTGGATTTTGTTGCGATGGCGCAAGGTCTGGGCGTGGAAGCCAGCCGCGCCGAAACGACCGCGCAATTCGCCGCCCAGTTCGCGGACGCCATGCAGCGCAAGGGTCCGCGCCTGATTGAGGCGGTGTTGGCGCCTTAAGTTTGAGGGTGATGGACTGTCCGCCCTCGCAGCTTCGCGTGCTCGGTGCGGCGCCAGCTTTTGTAAGCTCGCCACGCTCGCCAACAAAAGCTAGGCGTGGTGGCCCCGGTCTGAGTCGAACAGACACGACCCTTTCGGATCAACGGATTTTAAGTCCGGTGCGTCTACCAGTTCCGCCACGGGGCCGATGGCCGATCCCTTACTGAGTGCGGCCGCCTCGCGCAAATGATACCTGCCTGTGGCGTCCCTGCGCCAGCAAGCCGCGATTGCGGCAGGGGCGGTGATTCTGCACTGTTGCGGCAAAAGGGGAGTGAGAAATGGGGCTGCACAGGCTTCTGTTCCAGCTGCATTTGTGGATTGGGCTGGTGCTGGGTGTTTTGTTCGTCCTGATTTCGCTGTCCGGCTCGCTGCTGATGCTGGGGCCGGTCACGGGACTGGACACCGGCAAGCCGGCGGTCCGCGTTCCGCAAGCGGCCACGCCGCTTTCCCTGGAAGAGCTTGTCGCCCGCGCGCGCCAGGCCGCCGGCGCGCCGTCCGGCGTGGCGGCGGAAGTGACATTGCCGGTAGGCCCCGGCCAGCCCGCGACGGTGCATTTCGGCGGCTGGAATTCGCCTTATCCCAATCTGCTGCTCGATCCGGCGACAGGGCGCGAGGTGGCGCGCTACCCGCAGCGTATGCATCCGGCGCTGGCGGTGCTCAGCGACCTGCACAGTCATCTGTTCGCGGCGCGCGCGGGCCGCATTGCGGTCGGTTGGCTGGGCGTCCTGATGCTGGGCCTCGGGCTTTCCGGTCTCTATCTGTGGTGGCCCAGGAAAGGCCCCTGGCGCCAGGCTTTCACTGTCAGCGGCAAGGCGCGGGGCCTGCGGCTGCACCGCGAACTACACGGTGCGGTGGGCGTCTGGTCGCTGCTGCTGTTCCTGACGATCACGCTGACGGGCGTGGGCATGGTGTTTCACCAAAGCGCGCGCGCAACTTTGGCACTCGCCAGCGGCTCACCCAACACGCCCGAACGCGACCCCAATCTCATTCCCGATGTGCCCGTGGCTTCCGGCGGCCCGGTGATCGGTGGCTGGCAGGCGCTGGCCTTGGCGGAAGGGGGCCAGGCCCGCATAAATCCAACAAGCGTGACACTGCCGGTGCGGGCCGGGCAGGCGATCAAGGTGCAGCTGGGGGACTGGACAGGCAGGACCGTCTTTGTCGATCCCTATCGCGCGAGCCTGGTGGAGGATCCACAGCCGCCCAGCCGGGTCGATGGCCTGTCCATGCAGATGGTCAAGCTGCATATCGGCCATGGCCTTGGCCCGCTTTATTGGCTGCTGGCGTTCGTGACCGGTTTCGTGCCGCTGCTGTTCTTCGTCACGGGATTTTTCATGTGGCGCAGGAAGCGCCAGAACCGGCTGTCGATGACCCGGCCTCTGCCCGACGGTCCGTCGCCAGCCGCATGACGTGGACGGCATTGCCCTGCAATCTCTCGATTTCGGCAAACTGTACCAGTGCCAAAGTGCGCACGGGTGACAGTATAAGCCATTGGAATATATGGGTTACGAATCGCATACTAAACCACAGGTTGCAGGTGTTTGACTTACCAAAGTCGCTGCATATAGTGCGCGACCTTTCCGGCACCAAGCCGGTGCCAACGAGCCTGAGGACCAATGAGCAAGCGCCAAAATTCCAAGTACAAGATCGACCGCCGCATGGGCGAGAATATCTGGGGCCGCCCCAAGAGCCCGGTCAACAAGCGCTCCTATGGTCCGGGCCAGCACGGCCAGCGCCGCGCCAAGAAGCTTTCCGACTATGGCACTCAGCTACAGGCCAAGCAGAAGCTCAAGGGCTATTACGGCAACATCACCGAGCGCCAGTTCCGTAAGTATTACACCGATGCCGCCCGCCGTCCCGGCGACACCGGCGAGAACATGATCGGCCTGCTCGAAACCCGTCTCGACACCGTGGTCTATCGCAGCAAGTTCGTGCCGACCCCGTTCGCCGCCCGCCAGCTGGTCAGCCACGGCCATGTGCAGGTCAACGGCCGCCGCGTCACCATCGCCTCCTATCACGTCAAGGAAAGCGACACGATCGAGCTGGGCGCCAAGGCCCGCGAAATGGCGCTGGTGCTGGAAGCCTCCAAGAGTGGCGAGCGTGATACGCCCGACTATCTGGAAGTGGCCGAAGGCAAGTCCACCAAGTTGCTGCGCACCCCCAAGCTGGCGGATGTGCCCTACGCCGTGCAGATGGAACCGCATCTGATCGTCGAATTTTACTCGCGTTAATCAAGCTCTGCAGACAAACAAAAAGCCCGTCATCTCTGGCGGGCTTTTTTTATTGGATAATGTGTTGGGGCCGTTACGCGGATTCCAGCGCAACGCCGTGCTGTTCCAGGAACGGCACCAGCTCTTCCTGCTCGAACATTTCCTTGACGATGTCGGCGCCACCAACGAATTCACCCTTCACGTAGAGCTGCGGGATAGTCGGCCAGTTGGAGAAGGCCTTGATGCCTTCGCGCACTTCTGCGTCTTCCAGCACATTGACGGCTTTGAACTTGACGCCGATGTGATTGAGAATCTGCACCGTCACGGCCGAGAAGCCGCACTGCGGAAAGGCTGGCGTGCCCTTCATGTAAAGCAGCACATCGTTTGTCTTCACATCGTCGGCAATGCGGACCTGAACGTCGGACATGTGGGAACTCTCATGGAAACTCAGCTATGATCTAAGCATGGGGGCGCGAAGGGTCAAGACAGCCCTAGGAGCGTCCGCGCGAGCGGGAGCGACCAAACCTAGAGCGTGACCGATTTGACTGGATTAAAATGAACCCTGCCTTGCCCTCCGCTCTTGCCGCCGCCCTGGGCCGCGCCTTGGAAGGGGTGTCGCGCAAGGAGCTGGCGGCCAGCGCCCAGAAGATGTCGGCCGGCTACCGGCAGGGGCAAACCTCCCGCGTCATTGTCAGCCCGCAGGACGCCATCGCCTATGCCGTGGCGCGCATGCCCGCCACCTATGCCGCCTGCAGCGCGGTGTTCGCGCGGTTGATGGAGGTGGCGCCCGATCTGGTGCCCGCCAGCCTGCTGGATGTGGGCGCCGGCACGGGCGCGGCAAGCTGGGCCGCGGTGACGGCCTGGCCGCAGATCGGGTCGCTAACCATGCTGGATCACAATGCGGCGCTGCGGGCGCTCGCGCGCGGCTTGGCCGAGGCTGGGCCGCCGGCCCTGGCCACTGCGGAGATGCTTGGCGGTGACCTCGGGCTGGTGGAGGCAAACGCCGAGATGATCGTGGCCAGTTATGTGCTGGCCGAACTGACGGAAGACCGCGCCGCCGCCGTGGCGGCCGAGTTGTGGCGCTGGACGGACAAGGCGCTGGTGCTGATCGAGCCGGGCACACCGCAGGGTTTTGCCCGCATTCGCGCCGCCCGTGCCGCGCTGATCGGTGCGGGCGCGCATGTCGCCGCCCCCTGCACCCATGATAGTGGTTGCCCGATGGTGGATGGGGACTGGTGTCATTTCTCGCAGCGCCTGCCGCGTTCGCGCGATCATATGCAGATGAAGGACGCATCGGTGCCGTTCGAGGATGAACGCTATGCCTATGTCGCGGTGCTGCGCGAAAGTGTTGCCAAGGGCGCGCGCATATTGGCGCCACCGCTGGAAACCAAACCGGGGCTGACCTTCAAGCTGTGCGATGAAACGGGATTGCGGGCGGCTTTTGTCGCGGCGCGCGACAAGGACGAATACCGCCGCGTCAGGAAGCGCGCTTGGGGCGATTTGCTTTAAAGCTGAATTCACTACCGATTGTCATCCCCGACAAAGCGGGGATCCATGTCTGTCAACACGCTGGCGGTGAAATGGATTCCCGCTTTTGCGGGAATGACAAATAAAATCAACGAGATTCTACTGAAGGCGTACCGCTCTAGTCTTTCGACACAGTCTGCAGCTGCAGCGCATGCAGCACGCCGCCCATATTGCCCTTGAGCGCGGCATAAACCATCTGGTGCTGTGCGACGCGGCTTTTGCCCTTGAAGGCAGACGATGTGACTGTGGCGGACCAGTGATTGTCGTCGCCCGCAAGGTCCTTCATCTCGATCTCGGCATCGGGAAATGCGTCGCGGATGAACTTCTCGATTTCGGCGGCTTTCATGCCCATGTGAGCCTCAATTCGTAACCGGGATTTCTTCGCCCGACATAAAGTTCGGGAACCAGCTTTCGAAACCCTCCTTCAGGCTCGCAATGCCGGCGCTGCTCTTGTCGTCCAGGGTCAGCCTGTCGCCGCCGGTCTTGCCCAGTTCCGCCACGGTGATGAAGGCGGCGCG
>JBEENS010000004.1:0-126818 GCA_041192105.1 Pseudomonadota bacterium
CAACGTGCGGGGAATGGGCGTGGCCGTCATGACAAGAAGGTCCGTGGCGCTTCCAGCCTTCGCCTGCAGGGCAAGCCTCTGGTGCACGCCGAAGCGATGCTGCTCATCAATGACCACCAGCCCAAGGTTCTTAAATTCAACGCCTTCCTGAAACAGCGCATGGGTGCCGACCACAATGTCTACCGTGCCTTCCGCCAGCGCCGCCTTAGTTTCCGCCGCGTCCTTGGCGGTGACAAAGCGGGAAATTTGGCGCAGCGTCAGCGGAAAACCGGCAAAGCGTTCGGCGAAGCTGCGAAAATGCTGCCGCGCCAGCAAGGTGGTGGGAACAACCACCGCTACCTGCTCGCCCGCCATGGCGGCGACAAAGGCGGCGCGCATCGCCACCTCGGTCTTGCCGAAGCCGACATCGCCGCAGACCAACCGGTCCATCGGGCGGCCCGCCGCCAGATCGGCCACCACTTCGCCGATGGCGCGTTCCTGGTCCTCGGTTTCCTGATAAGGAAAACGTGCGGAAAATTCGTCATAGAGCCCGCTGGGCGGCTCGAGCGGCGGCACGGATTTCAGCTGGCGGGCGGCGGCGATCTTGATCAGCTCGGCGGCGATGGCGCGCACCCGCTCCTTCATCTTGGCCTTGCGCAGCTGCCAGCCGGCGCCGCCCAACCGGTCGAGCTGCGCAGCCTCGTCCGAACCGTAGCGGGTCAGCAGTTCGATATTCTCTACGGGGACGAACAGTTTACCGCCGTCATATTGCAGCTCGAGACAGTCATGCGGCGCGCCCAGCGCGTCGATCGCCTTGAGGCCGAGATAGCGACCCACACCATGCTCGATATGGGTCACCAGGTCGCCCGGCGTCAGCGACGAAGCTTCGGCGATGAAATTCTGCGCCCGGCGGGCGCGGCTTGCGGCGCGCACCATACGGTCGCCCAGCACGTCCTGTTCGCTGAGGATGACAAAGCCTGGGGCGTCGAAGCCCCGTTCGATGCCCAAACAGGCGATAGCGAAAGCACTGGCGTCGAGCTTGAGAGCATCGGGCCAGTTTTCGACCTTGCGAATCGGCGTGACGCCGTGATCGGACATCACTCCGCCCATACGTTCGGCGGAACCGTCGGTCCAGCTTGCCACCAGCACGCGCTTGCCCGCTGCCTGCTGCGCCTTGAGATGATCGGCGGCGGCCTGGAAGACGTTCAGGTTTCCACCTTGGCGCTCCGGCGCGAAGTCGCGGCCCTGTCGGCCGCCGGCATCCACGCTGCTGGTACTTTCCGGCGCCTGAAAGGGGGTGAGATCGCGCACGATGTGCCGCGACAGCGCCACTTTCCAATCCGCATCCGTCAGATACAGCGTACCGGGCTTCAGCGGCTTGTAGGGCGGCCCCTTGATCGCATTCTTCTCATTTTTGGTGTTGCGGAACTGCTCGCGGGTTTCATAGTAATCCTGGATCAGTTCCAGCCGCGCGACCTTGGATTCCTCCACCTGATGGCCCAGCAGCACCAGGCACCGCGGCAGGTAATCGAACAGCGTGTCGAGATGATCGTAGAACAGCGGCAGCCAGTGCTCCATGCCCTGGGTCTTGCGGCCGGCGCTGACGGATTCGTAAAGCGGATCGTCACCGGCCGCGCCGAAGGCCGCGACATAACCGGTACGGAAGCGACTGATGGCCAGCGCATTCAGCGGCGCCTCGCTGGCCGGCAGCAGCGCCACCTCGGTCACCACCGTCTTGTCGGACAGCTGGGTTTCGGTATCGAACCGGCGGATCGCATCCAGGGTGGAGCCGAAGAAATCCAGCCGCAGTGGCTGCTCTTCGCCGGGCGGCCACAAATCGACAATGCCGCCGCGCAGGGCGAAGTCGCCCGGCTCGCGCACCGTGCCGGCGCGCACATAGCCACTGCCGGAGAGGAACGCGACCAAAGCGTCGCGGTCCACCTCCGCGCCATTTTTGGCCGCGAAGCTGGCACCCTGGATGACGTCCTTGGGCGGCACGCGTTGCAACAGCGCGTTAACGGTGGTGACAATGACGCAGGCCTGATCCGGGGCGCGCGCCAGTGCCGCCAAGGTTGCCAGGCGGCGGCTTTCGATATCGGACTTGGGTGAGACCCGGTCATAGGGCAGGCAATCCCAAGCCGGGAAGTTGAGCACCGTCACCGTCGGCGCGAAAAAGGCGATCGCCCGCGCCATCACGTCCGCCTGGATATCATCCTGCGCCACGAACAGGACAGGTGCGCCGCGCCGCTTTGCTGCTTCCGCCACGACATAAGCGTCATAGCCCTGCGGCGCGCCCGTGACCGTCAGGCGCCCCTGCTGCTTGGCGATGTAATCCAGCCGGTCCATCTATGATGTCCAGCGCGGATTCTTCTGTTTGCAAACACTCCGAAGGCCCGCGAACACCGGATTGTCATATTCGGACGGCACGGCCAGCGCGCCCCGCAACCAGGCATAGACATCCTGGTCAGGCGCGGTCAGCAGCGCCTCAAACTGGTCCAAACCGGCCTCATTGAGACCCGCCAAATGACTTTCCGCATAGGCACCAAAGATCAGATCGACCTCCTTGAAGCCGCGCCGCTGGGCCCGAAAAAAAAGCCGTTTCCGGCGGTTCTCCGAAGAGCCACCCTGTTCCACGTCATCCATGGGCCGCATATAACTCCGGTCCGGCGTGTTAACAATGGTCGAGGGATTACGTTGGGTTTCGGGGGGGGGGGCATACCGGAGTTTGACCTGATCATCACCTATGGGGTCGCCATCGTACTGCTGGCCGTGATCGGCCTGCGGACGACCGCCGACACTGCGTCGCTGGGCATCGGGCGCCGCGGCGCGCGCCTGACCTTTGTCTGCTTCGCCCTGGCGGGGTTGCTGATGCTGGCATGGACCGGGATGGAGATTGCCAATGCCCGTCCCGACCAACACGACATTGCGATCAAACCGGATGAAGCGCGCGGCCAGTTGCAGCGCATCGCGTCCCGGCTGGGTGTCAGCATCAACCAGACCACACCCGCCATCGCCAACGCCATTGTGCAACGCTTGCCGGCGCACACCTGGCATTTGTCCGCCGCGCTGCGTCAGGCATTCGGACTGGGACTCGACCAGGTGCTCCAGGCCGAGCGGTTAGAGGTTGTCGTGCGTAGCATTCCGTCAAACGAGAACTCCATCGCTTTTCCCGAGAATGCCTGGCCGTCCTGCGCAAATATGGCTGGACGGTGCAAAGCCGCCACGATTTCAGGATCAATGCCAGCCTGCCCGGCATCCTGATCGCGGTATCGCCGTCTGCGCGGTCCAACAATAAAGTTTCCCGGGACGCCCGGAAAATGATCGTGATGCTGCAAAAGGTAGGCCTTAAACCCTATGGCGCCCCACAACTCGGGCTGACAGTGACCCAGTTCCAGCTGGTGATCGGAAACGGCCCGCAGTAGGCAGACGTTGAAAGCGTGGCATCCCGGCCGGTATCGTGCCTGCCATGCGGCCAGTGATTCTGTTCCCCCTGTTTGCCGACATCCGCACCCTTTCGGGGGTGGGTCCCAAGCTGGAAAAACTGATCGCCAAGGTCGCCGGGACGAAACTGGCGGACCTCGCCTTCGACCTTCCGGTCAGCGTGGTCGACCGTTCTTACCGTCCCAAGCTGGCCGCCGCCGAGCCGGGCCGCATCGCCACCGTGGATGTGACGGTGCTGGAACATTTTGCACCACGGGTCAAAAGCCAACCTTACAAAGTGCGCGTCTCGGACGACACCGCGATGATGGACCTGGTGTTCTTTCGTGCCCATGCCGATTACCTCGCGGGGCTGCTGCCGGTCGGCGCAAGGCGGGTACTGTCGGGCCGCATCGAAAAATTCAAAGACCGTCTGCAGATGGCGCATCCCGATTATGTCGTGGCGCCGGAAGACATCGCGTCGTTCCCGTTGCAGGAGCCGATTTACAGCCTGACCGAAGGATTGACAGCGCGCACCATGGCCAAGGCGGTGCGCGGCGCGGTGGACAAGGTGCCGCCCCTGCCGGAATGGCAGGACCCAGCTTTTCTCAAGCAGCGCAAATGGGACGCGTTTGGCACAGCGCTGGAAAAAGCCCATGCCCCGGCCCATGACAGCGACCTGTCACCAACAACGCCGGCCCGCCAGCGGCTGGCCTATGACGAACTACTGGCCAACCAGCTGGCACTGCTGCTGATCCGCGCCAAACTGCGCGGCGGCAAGGGCCGCGTCACCAGCGGCACCGGCAAGCTGAAGGCTGCGGCTATCGCCGCCCTGCCCTTCACCTTGACCGATCCACAGTTGGCGGCGCTGGCGGAAATCGAACAGGACATGGCCAGCGAAAAGCGCATGCTGCGGCTACTGCAGGGTGATGTCGGCTCCGGCAAGACCATCGTGGCACTGCTGGCCATGCTAAAGGCGGTGGAAGACGGCCTTCAGGCGGCGCTGATGGCGCCCACCGAACTTTTGGTGCGCCAGCATTTGGCCTCGCTGGAACCCTATGCGGCGGCGGCCGGGGTGCGGCTGGCATGTTTGACCGGCCGAGAAAAAGGCGCGAGCCGCACCGAGACCCTAGCACGGCTGGCCGCCGGGGAGATCGACATCCTGATCGGCACCCATGCCCTATTCTCCGAAGATGTCACCTTCAAGGACCTGGGTCTCGCCGTGGTGGACGAGCAGCACCGCTTTGGCGTGCACCAGCGCATGCAGCTGCAATCCAAGGGTAAGCCGGCCGATGTGCTGGTGATGACGGCGACGCCCATTCCCCGCACCCTGGCGCTGACCGCCTATGGCGACATGGATGTGTCGCGCATTACCGGCCGCCCGCCCGGCCGCAAACCGGTGGAGACCCGCGTGATGGGCGCCGACCGCATGGGTGACCTGATCGCCCATCTTCGCGTTGCATTGGATCGCGGCGCCCGCGCCTATTGGGTGTGCCCGCTGGTGGAAGAATCCGAGAAGATCGATCTAGCCGCCGCCCAGGACCGCGCCGTGATGCTGCGTCAGGCATTGGGGCTCGATGTCGGTCTGGTGCATGGCAAGCTGAAAGCGGCAGAGCGGGACGCGGCCATGGGGGCCTTTAAGGCCGGACAGACCCAGTTACTTGTGGCCACCACAGTCATCGAAGTAGGCGTCGACGTACCGGAGGCCACCATCATGGTAGTGGAGCATGCTGAACGCTTTGGCCTGGCCCAGCTACACCAACTTCGCGGACGAGTGGGGCGGGGAAAAGAAAAATCGTCTTGCATCTTGCTGTGGCACCAGCCTATTGGGCAAACCGCCCGGGCGCGGCTGAAAACTATGCGAGAAACCGATGATGGGTTTGTCATCGCCGAAGAAGATCTTCGCCTGCGAGGGCCCGGCGAAGTATTGGGCCGCCGACAGAGTGGATTGCTAGAATTTCGCATGGCGGACCCGGCCATACACGCAGAATTTCTCGATATAGCACATGACGATGCGCGCCTTATCCTGAGGCGCGATCCAGGCCTGAAGTCTTCACGCGGCGAGGCGCTGCGCACTCTTCTTTATCTGTTTGGCCGCGACGACGCCGTGCGATGTATGAGGGCGGGATGAGCGAAGAATTTTCGACAGATGCCGTTGTCATCGGCGCGGGCGCCGTGGGCCTGGCGGTGTCGCGCGCCTTAACACTGACGGGGCGCAACGTCGTCATTTTAGAAAAAAACAAACATATGGGCATGGAGACCAGCGCACGCAACAGCGAGGTTATCCATGCCGGGATTTATTACCCGCGAGGTTCGCTGAAGGCAAAATTATGCATCCGCGGAAAAGAACTACTCTACGACTTTTGTGCCAGCCACGGCGTGCCGCACAAAAAGATTGGCAAGCTGATCGTGGGGCATACAGGCCAGGAAGATCAGCTGGCGGATATCATGCGTGCCGCCGCCGACAATGGCGTCACGGACCTTCGGCCGCTGTCGTCTAGTGAAATGACAAAACTAGAGCCGGCCATTACGGCCAACCAGGGGCTCTTCTCGCCCTCTACTGGCATCATCGACAGTCATCAATACATGCTGGCGCTGCTGGGTGACATGACACTAGTGCGCAACGCGGGCGTGAGCCGTATTGCGCGGGTCGGCAATGGCTGGACACTCTCAGTGACTAGCGACGGCGAAGACATCGCGCTGGAAACAAACCTACTGGTCAATGCAGCGGGCCTGTGGGCACAGAGTGTGGCGGGACTTACCGAGGGACTAACACATATCCCCACCCTTCACCTAGCCAAGGGAAATTATGCCGCCCTATCAGGGAAGTCGCCATTCCATCATCTAGTCTACCCCGTGCCCGAGCCCGGCGGACTGGGCGTGCACGTGACGCTCGACATGGGTGGGCGGGCCCGGTTTGGGCCGGATGTGGAGTGGTTGGAGGGCAACGACCCCGCAGCAATCGACTACGCCGTGTCGCCCGGCGTGACTGCAAAATTTACGCCCCTCATCGAACGCTGGTGGCCAGGCATACGCCAAGACATGCTCACGACGGACTATGCCGGCGTGCGACCAAAGCTTTGCGGAAAATCTGAACCCAATGCTGATTTTCGTATTGATGGCCCCGCGGTCCACGGCCTGCCCGGATTGGTAAACTTATTTGGCATTGAATCGCCGGGCCTAACCGCGTCACTTGCACTGGGCGAATATGTGACAGGCCTGGTCCAAGATTAAGCGGCGCTCAGCCAATCAACCCCGCGCCCAACACACCCAGCCAATCTACAAATTTCTATCGCCGCGGTGATTTATAACCCTCTGTTATCGTACGAAAGATTACAGTAAATACCGTACCTTGAATTCGTGCCCTTTTCACGGCAGAACAAAGCAATTTTTTTGGGGGACTGTATGCGGATTGCGATGATCGGGACGGGCTATGTCGGACTTGTTTCCGGGGCCTGCCTGTCAGAATTTGGTCACGAGGTCATTTGCGTGGACAAAGATCCCGCCAAGATCGCGACCCTCAGGCAGGGCGGCATTCCGATCTACGAACCCGGCCTAGATGAGATTGTCGCGGCCAACGTAAAGTCTGGAAGACTGTCCTTCACAACAGACCTGAAAGAGGCTGTTTCAAACGCTGAGGTGATTTTCATCGGCGTGGGCACACCCAGCCGCCGCGGGGATGGCCACGCCGATCTCACTTACGTCTACGCGGCCGCCGAAGAAATCGCGAAGGCACTGACCGGCTACACCGTCATAGTAACCAAGTCGACAGTGCCAGTTGGCACCAGCCGCGCGATTGAAAAAATCATCAAGGCGACACGGCCAAGCGCCCAGTTCGACATGGCCTCCAATCCAGAGTTTTTGCGCGAAGGCTCTGCGATCGAAGATTTCCGTAGGCCGGACCGAGTAGTCGTCGGCTGCGATACAGAGCGCGCCCGCGACGTTATGCGTGAAGTCTACCGCCCGCTGTTCCTTAACGAGACCCCGATCCTATTTACGAGCCGCGAGACCAGCGAGCTTATCAAGTACGCCGCCAATGCCTTCCTCGCCACCAAGATTACCTTCATCAATGAGATGGCAGATATCTGCGAGAAAGTCGGCGGGGACGTGCAGGATGTCGCGCGCGGCATCGGCCTGGATGGGCGCATCGGAAAGAAGTTTCTTAATGCCGGCCCCGGATACGGGGGCAGCTGCTTTCCCAAAGATACACTCGCACTCATCAGGACTGCCAGCGAGCTGGGCGCGCCGTCCCGCATCGTCGAAGCCGTGGTAGCCGTCAATGAGAGACGAAAACTGGACATGGCCAAAAAGATTGAGGCGGCATTTGGCGGGGTAAAAGGCAAGACCATTGCAGTTCTGGGCCTGACTTTTAAACCAAACACTGACGACATGCGCGATGCCCCCAGCCTGGTCATCCTGCCCTACCTGCAAGAAGCCGGCGCCACGATCCGCGCCTTTGACCCTGAGGGACACAAGGAGGCGGCCAAGCACCTAACCCTCACCTACTGCAGCAATACCTATGAGGCGCTTACAGGCGCTGATGGAGTTGTCCTTCTGACGGAATGGAACGAGTTTCGTGCACTGGATCTTCCACGAGTAAAGGCGGCCCTAAAATTCCCCGTGATGGTAGATTTGCGCAATATCTACAAGCCCACGCAAATGGCAGAGACTGGATTTCACTATGTGAGCGTTGGGCGGTAATGAGCGGCCCCATTTTCTCACTTTCCGGAAAACGGGTCTGGGTGGCTGGTCATCGCGGCATGGTCGGAAGCGCGCTAGTACGACGGCTGCAATCCGAAAACTGTGAAATACTTACAATCAGCCGCACGGAATTAGATCTGCGCCGTCAAGAACCAGTGGAAGAATGGCTGTCAGCCAACAGGCCAGACGCAATTTTTCTGGCGGCTGCAAAAGTTGGTGGAATTTTTGCAAACGAATCCTACCCGGCAGAATTTATCCACGACAATCTATCGATTGAAGTCAATATCATCGAGGCGGCACGCAAGTTTGGCGTATCAAAAGTTCAGTTTCTTGGCTCGGTATGCATCTACCCCAAGTTGGCACCGCAACCTGTAAAAGAAGAAGCACTACTCAGCGGTTTCCTGGAGCCAACAAACCAGTGGTATGCGGTCGCAAAGATCGCAGGGCTAAAAATGGCTCAGGCCTATCGCCGCGAATATGGATGCGATTTTATATCTGCAATGCCCGCAAACCTTTATGGCCCCGGCGACAATTTCAATCTCGCGGGAGGCCATGTACTGCCAGCACTCCTACGAAAAGCGTATGAGGCCAAGACAGCCGGCGCCCAAGAAATAGGTATCTGGGGCAGTGGAAAGCCACGCCGAGAATTCCTACACGTAGATGACTGCGCCGATGCGCTTGTCTACCTGATGAAGAACTATTCTGGCGAAGACCATATTAATGTCGGCGTCGGCGAAGACATCACAATCCTGGATCTGACCCGTATGGTTTGCGAGACGGTTGGCTTTAAGGGTGCCATCCGCAACGAAACCTCCAAGCCTGACGGCACGCCAGCCAGGCTCATGTCGAACGAAAAACTGATAAGCTTGGGCTGGCAATCCAAGATTGGCCTCAGGGAAGGAATTTCGGACACTTATCGCTGGTATCTAGACAATATCAACAATGTGCGGGGCGCCTGACGCTTCTTTAGCAACACCTTTGCTACCCAAGTTCAGCCTTCGGCCTGCATAAAATCAGTAGTTGACCCCAACATTACCCCAAGTGATCTTCGCTCTGAAGTATTTGAGACGTTTTCATGGGCTTAATCTTGGTAACCGGTTCGGCTGGCTTTATTGGCGCCGCTGTCGCCCACGCCCTCTTGGCGCGTGGCGACACCGTTATCGGCGTGGACAATCTGTCAAACTATTATGATGTCGCGATGAAGCAGGGCCGCCTGGCTCAACTGACACCACAATCCAATTTTCATTTCCACCAGATCGACATTTCTGACCGCAATGAGATGCTAAAACTGGGGTCGGACGTCCCCGGCATCGATGGCATCGTGCATTTAGCAGCACAGCCTGGTGTGCGTTACAGCCTCGAAAATCCGTACGCCTATGTCACTGCCAACGTCATGGGCCAGGTAGTCATGCTGGAGCTGGCGCGGACACTGAGTACGCTAAAGCATTTTGTCTATGCCAGTTCATCATCAGTCTATGGTGCCAACACAAAGACACCCTTTACGGTGGGCGATGCGGTGGATCATCCAAACTCGCTCTACGCCGCGACCAAGCGGGCCGATGAACTATTCAGTTATAGCTACGCACACCTTTATGGCGTCCCATCCACAGGCCTGAGATTTTTTACAGTTTACGGCCCCTGGGGCCGACCCGACATGGCGCCCATCTTGTTTGCCAAAGCAATATCAGCAGGCAAACCAATTCAAGTCTTCAATCACGGCGAGATGTGGCGCGACTTCACTTTTATCGACGACATCGTGGACGGCGTTCTGCGCGCACTGGATAGACCAGTAGCCGGAAGACCCCCGCATGCGATTTATAATCTGGGAAACCATAAATCCGAAAAACTCACCACCTTCATCGCTGAAATTGAAAAGGCCCTTAATAAGAAGGCCGTGCTTGAGATGGCGCCGATGCAGCCCGGCGATGTGACCACGACCTACGCCGACATCGCCGCCGCCACACGCGACCTAGGCTTTGATCCCAAGACACCGATTAGCGTGGGCATCCCAAAATTTGTGGACTGGTTTAGGCAGTACTACTGCTGAAGGCACCTACTGGGCGTAACTCAGTAAGAAAATGGGGCCTAAACGGCATCCACAGATCAGTTGACTTTCAACTTACCGGTTAAGGTCTGCCAGAAGAATTGAGGCCTGGGGCCAATCGCGCACCACGCGCGCAGCACCCGCCGACATGAGCCGGACGCCTATAGCCTCGTCGGCGTGGCCTCCGCCCAAAAATCCCCACACCGTCATGCCCGCGGCCAGTGCTGCGGCGACACCGTGAATACTGTCCTCAATTACCAAGCAATCTTCTGGATCCACACGCAGTGCCTTCGCCGCATACAAGAAAATATCAGGTGCGGGCTTGGCCTCCCGCACATGGTCGGCGGAATAAATGTGCGGCGCGAATAGGTCCCACAGACCAGTGCGGGTCAATTTACGCCGCAGTCCCTCCAGTGAGCCGGAGCTGGCTATAGCTTTAGGCAGCGTGACCGCCGCAACGGCCTGGGTAGTTCCAGGCACCTGGGTCAGACGCGCGGCCATCTCCTGGCGCAGTCTATCGGACTGGCGGATGACAGCAGACACGGGCCGGCCAAGCTTTTTTCGTCCTTCTGCGTCTATGGCCGCGTGATAGGCGTCGGTGGAAAGTCCCATAAAGCGAGTGAGATAGTCATCACGCTCAAAGACAAGGCCAAGCTCGCCCAGCATGGCTATCTCAACCTCTAGAGAAATCATTTCGCTGTCGACCAGGACGCCGTCGCAATCAAACAGGACGGCATTGATCGTTTTCATTTTAGTCTCTCCGGCGCTCGCCTAGGCTCCTAGCACGCCTTGCGAGATGCCAAGAAGTCACCCATGCGGCCAAGCGCCTTGAGAATATTTTCGGTCGAGTTGGCGTAGGAGAGGCGGATATAGCCTTCACCCATAATGCCAAAGTCTGGGCCACCGATCAGCGCCACACCGGTCTCGTCCAAAAGGGCATTGGCCAGCGGCTTGGCAGTCCAGCCCGTGTTCTTCACGTTTGTAAATGCATAGAAGGCGCCCGCCGGAATTATGCAAGAAACCCCAGGCAGTTTGTTCAATTCCTCAACGACCACCTTGCGGCGCTTGTCGAACTCAGTGCGCATGTGGGCGACTGCATCTTGCGGGCCAGTGAGTGCGGCGAGGCCGGCATATTGGGTCGGCGCGTTGACGCAGGAGTGCAGGTTCACCGACAGCTTACGGGCATAATTGTAGAGCTTACCCGGCCACACCGCGTAGCCAAGCCGCCAGCCGGTCATCGCATAGGTCTTGGACCAGCCATTCAGCAGGATCAGGCGATCGCGGATCGAGGGGTACTTCAGCAGCGTGACATGCTCCTGCCCGTCATAGATCAGCTGATCGTATATCTCATCCGACATGATCGCGACCTCGGGCCACTTGTCCATGCCAGCGACGAACTTGTCGACTTCACCCTTTGGCGTGACGCCGCCAGTTGGATTGGCTGGCGAGTTAATGATGATCAAGCGGGTCTTATCGCTGATCAGGCCTAAAGTTTCCTGCGCAGAGAAGGCAAAGCCATTTTCTTCGCGGATCGGGATCGGAACGGGCGTGGCGCCGGTATATTCGATCATGGAGCGGTAGATGGGAAAGCCAGGATCTGGATACATGATCTCAACGCCCGGCTGTCCGAACATCAGGATCGACATGAACATGGTGGGCTTACCGCCCGGCATGATCATCACAGTTTCAGGGGAGACTTCCACGCCGTATCGTTTGTGCAAGTCGGCGCTGACCGCCTCACGCAGAACCAGAATGCCGTTGGCCGCTGTATAGCCATGGTGGCCGTCCTTGATCGCCTGGATCGCGGCCTCAGAGATATGCTCGGGCGTGCGAAAATCAGGCTGGCCAATTCCCAGATTAATGATATCCCTGCCCTGGGCTGCCAATGCATTGGCGCGGGCCAAAACGGCAAAGGCATTTTCCTCGCCGATGCGGTCAAAATTGTCGATAGTCTTCATAGGATGTGTTCCAGCGGCGTTGTCAGAGATGACAATATAAAGCCATCCACCCTACAAGGCCACAACCCAAAATCCCCAAGCTCTGGAAGGAAAGCCCGTTCTCAGCCCAGATATCCATGCGCGCGCAGATACGCCACGATTGCTTGGGCATGAAGTTCCGGGGTGGCCTCCGCCGCCTTAATAACCAGATCCGGTTCCTCCGGAGCCTCGTAGGGACTATCCACACCGGTGAAGTTCTTGATCGAACCCGCGCGGGCCTTTTCGTAGAGGCCCTTGGGGTCGCGCTGCATACAGATTTCAATGGGGGTATCGATAAATACCTCTATGAACTCATCACTGCCAACCAGCTCTCGCGCCATGCGGCGCTCGGAGCGGAAGGGTGAGATGAAGGCAGTCAGGACAATCAGTCCGGCATCTACAAACAATTTTGCCGCCTCGCCCACGCGGCGGATATTTTCTACTCGGTCAGCATTGGTGAAGCCTAAGTCTTTGTTCAGGCCGTGGCGGACATTGTCACCATCCAGCAAATAGGTGTGCTTGCCCTCTGAGGTGAGCTGCTTTTCCACGAGATTAGCGATGGTGGATTTTCCAGAGCCAGACAATCCAGTGAACCACAGGATGACGGGCTTCTGGCCCTTCATCGCGGCCCGGGCCTGCTTGTTCACGTCCAGCGCCTGCCAGTGAACATTGGTGGCGCGCATCAGCGAAAAATCTATCATGCCCGCGCCGACCGTGGCGTTGGTGAAGCGGTCGATCAGGATGAAACCGCCGGTGTCGCGGCTGTCGCGATAGGGATCGAAAGCCAGCGGCTGGGCCAGCGCGAAATTGCCATAGCCGACTTCATTCAGGGCGAGCGTCTTACCCGCCAGGTGATCCAGGCTGTTGACGTCGATCTTGTGCTTCAGGGAGGACATCTGCACCGGAACGGTGGCGGTTCCCAGTTTCAAAAGATACTGCCGGCCGGGCAGCAATTCCTCGTCCGCCATCCAGAGCAGATGCGCCGCGAACTGGTCAGATACCGCCGGCCGCGCCTGCGGGTCTGCCAGCACGTCGCCGCGCGAGATGTCGACTTCATCGGCCAGGGTCAAAGTAATGGCGTCGCCGGCCACCGCTTCGTCGCGGTCGCCGTCCATGGTGACGATGCGCGAAACCGTGCTGGTCTTGCCGGACTTAGCGACAGCAACCGTGTCGCCCGGCTTGACGCGACCGCCGGCGATGGTGCCGGAGAAGCCGCGAAAATCCAGGTCGGGACGGTTGACCCATTGCACCGGCAGTCGAAAAGGCGTGTCGGCCAGCGCCGTATCCACATCCACCGTTTCCAGATGGGCGAGCAGCGCCGGGCCCTTGTACCAGGGGGTTTCCGCGCTTTTCTCAGTCACATTGACGCCAAAGCGCGCTGAGATCGGAATGGCAACCTGGGTGGAGAAATTGAGACCGGCGGCGAAGACCTGGAAGTCGGCCACGATCTCATCGAACACCTTTTGGGAATAATCCATCAGGTCGATCTTGTTCACTGCCAGCACGATGTCCCGGATGCCCAGCAGCGAGGCGATATAGGCGTGGCGGCGGGTCTGGATCAGAACGCCCTTGCGCGCATCGATCAGGATGACGGCCAGATCACTGTTTGACGCGCCCGTCGCCATGTTGCGGGTATATTGTTCATGGCCGGGCGTGTCGGCGACGATGAATTTACGTTTGTCGGTGGCAAAGAAGCGATAGGCGACATCGATGGTGATGCCCTGCTCCCGTTCTGCTTCCAGTCCGTCCACCAGCAGGGCGAAGTCAATATCCTCGCCGGTGGTGCCGAACTTCTTGGAATCCTTTTCCAGGCTGGCGAGCGTATCCTCAAACAGCAATTTCGTGTCGTACAACAAGCGTCCAATGAGCGTGGACTTGCCGTCATCGACACTCCCGCAGGTGAGAAAGCGCAGCAGGGATTTCTTTTCCTGCGCGGCGAGAAACTTCTGAAGATCAGTAGGAGCGTTCACTAGAAGTACCCCTCCTTCTTCTTCTTCTCCATCGAGGCCTTTTCGTCGCTGTCGATCAGGCGGCCCTGGCGCTCGCTGGTGCGAGCGGTGAACATCTCGGTGACGATGTCTTCCAGGCTGTCGGCATTGCTTTCGATGGCGCCGGTCAGCGGATAGCAGCCCAATGTCCGAAACCGCACCAGGCGGTCTTCGACCTTTTCGCCCGGCTTCAGTTTCATGCGCTCGTCATCGCGCATGATCAGCGTGCCGGCGCGCTCCACCACCGGGCGTTTTTTGGCAAAATAGAGCGGCACGATGGGGATACTCTCGGCCAAGATGTATTGCCAGATATCCAGCTCGGTCCAGTTAGACAGCGGAAAAACGCGGATGCTCTCACCCTTATTGATGCGCGTATTGTAGACGCGCCAGAGCTCGGGCCGCTGGCTCTTGGGGTCCCAGGCATGCGTGGCGGTGCGGAAGGAAAAGATGCGCTCCTTGGCGCGGCTCTTTTCCTCGTCACGGCGCGCGCCACCGAAGGCGGCGTCAAAGCCGTATTTGCCGAGCGCCTGCTTTAACGCCTCGGTCTTCATCACCTGCGTGTGCAGCGACGAGCCGGAATCGAACGGGTTGATGCCGCGGTCCACGCCGTCCTGGTTGATGTATTCGATGAAATCCAGCCCCAGCCTTTTGACGGTTTCGTCGCGGAACTGGATCATTTCCTTGAACTTCCACGTCGTATTGACGTGCATCAGGGGGAATGGCGGCTTGGAGGGATAGAAGGCCTTCATCGCCAGGTGCAGCATGACGGCGGAATCCTTGCCCACCGAATAGAGCATCACCGGGTTGGCGAACTCGGCCGCCACCTCGCGCATGATATGGATGCTCTCGGCTTCCAGGCGCCGAAGATGCGATATAACAGTTTTACTGGTGGACAATTCTGGGTATCCCAAATCCGGGCTGTGAAATAGTCCTAACCCGCGCCCGATGCAATGGCCACTGACGCGCCCCGCTATTTCAGGATTTTGGTGGTGGTGGCGGGCGGGACGGCCTGTTCCTTGACGGCAAAGCGCACCCGCCCGATGGCCCGGCCGTCGGCGGTATTGATCCGCACCAGCCATTCACCGGGCCTGGGGTCGGTCTTGATCGTGTAATAACGAAAGCCCTCCTCGCGGCCTCCCACAATGGGCACCGCTATGCGCTGCTGCGTCACCCAGCCCCGCTTCGGGTCCATCCGCTGCCACTCGTGCACGATGCGGGTGTTCAGACCGCGCGGGGCGAACACCGCATTATAGAGATAAAGCTTGGCGCCCGGCTGGATGTGCAGGATGGGGTAGCTGCCGAACAGCGCCCGCCATTCCGGCGGCTCGTCCTCTTCGGCCACCTGGAAATCGCCGTTGACCCGCTTGGCGCCGTGATAGATGCCGGCATCGGTCAGCACCAGCGGCAGGGGCGGCAGGATTCGCAGGAAGTAGGCGCCGTTGAGCGCGATGGTGATCAGCACCATGCCGGCCGCCACCTGCATGCGCGCGCCGCGATAGCGTTCATGGCCCAATCGCGCCAGCGCCCGCATGTAAACGAAGAAAATCCCCACCGCCACCATGCCGCTGAGCAGGAAGGGAACGGTGCCGATCTGCCCGATCAGCAGCGGCACCAGCAGGATGGCGTAGGAATAGATCGAGAAAAACAGCAGCAGCGCCGCAAACACCAGCCGTGTGTGATAGTGGCGCAGAAACTCGTTGCCGATGAAGATCGCAGCCATCGCCAGCAGGAACGGCCAGGACGATGTGAGCGAGGCGCTGCGGATATAGAAGACGCAAAAACCCGACAGCAGCGCGCCCAATGCGAACTGGGTGATGAAAATCAGGATGAAGCGGGTCCGTTCGGAGGGCTTGCGGCCTTCGGGGCGCGATTCCAGCGTGTGCAGGATGGCGATGGTGAGGCCCGCCACCAGCAGGTAGACGATGAACACCGCCTGGGTCTCGGGCCGGTCGATGCGGCCGAACGCCCAGCTGTCAAAGGCAAAGCCGCCCGCCAGCGACAAGGCGGACAGATGCCGCTCGCGCCGTTTCGCCCCGGAAATAATGCTGTCCAATGCCCGCATGGCGAGGTTTTATGGTGCCCTGCCCCTGCGATAACAACCGTGCCGGGTGAAATAATGGCGGGGGCCCGGCCCGTTTGGTGGCAAGATGACGCGTATGTCATCGCAGCCAACCCGCGTCCAAAGGCCAATCTGTTTTGCGGCCCGCTTTGGCTATAGAGTGGCCGGATGCTGGAAACCTCCCATTCTGCCCCGCCACCGCTGCCCTCCGACCGCAAATTCGGGGGATTCTTCGCCAGCGTCTTCGCCCTCCTGGCCCTCTACGCCTTGTGGAAAGACCACACCACGCGCGCGGCAATACTGGCGATATTGTCCGGCCTATTCGCGCTGACCGCCCTGGTCGCGCCTGCGGTGCTGGCGCCGCTGAACCGCCTCTGGATGGCTTTCGGGCTGCTGCTGGGAAAATTTATCAGTCCGATTGTGCTGGGGATCATTTTCATGGTTCTGATAACGCCGGTCGCCCTAGCCACCCGGCTTTTCGGCCGTGACGCCCTGCGGATGAAAAAAAGCAGCGCGGCATCATATTGGATAGAACGCGATCCGGCGGGTCCCGAGCCAGCCTCCTTTCAACGCCAGTTTTAGGACCTGCCATGGATTTCCTGACAGAACTTTGGGCCTTTCTGCGGTCCCGCAAGAAGCTCTGGCTGATGCCGATCATTATCGTGACCGTGATCATCGGCGGCCTGCTGGTACTGGCGCAGGGCTCGGTGATGGCGCCCTTCATCTACACCCTGTTCTAAGCCACGCGCCGCATGAACATCCTGGGCATATCCGCCTATTATCACGACGCGGCCGCGTGCCTGGTCCGGGATGGCGAGATCGTGGCCGCGGCGCAGGAAGAGCGCTTCACCCGCAAGAAGCACGACCCCGCTTTTCCCGTGCACGCCATCACCTATTGCCTGGCGGAAGCGGGGATCACGCCAGAGCAAGTCGACCATGTCGTCTTCTATGACAAGCCATTCCTGAAATTCGAGCGGCTGTTCGAGACCTATCTCGCCTTCGCGCCGCGCGGCTTTCGCAGTTTCGCCACGTCGCTCCCGGTATGGCTGAAGGACAAGCTGTTCCAGAAATCCATGATCGCCAAGGCGCTGACGGCGCTATGGAGCGATGATGTGGACTGGGGAAAACGGTTGCTCTTCTCCGAGCATCATTTTAGCCATGCGGCCAGCGCCTTCTTCCCCTCGCCCTTCGAGGAAGCCGCGGTGCTGACCATGGACGGCGTGGGCGAGTGGACCACGACCTCGCTGGCGGTGGGAAGCGGCAACAGTCTGTCGGTGCAAAAGGAGATTCACTTCCCGCATTCGCTGGGCCTGCTCTATTCGGCTTTCACCTATTATACCGGCTTCAAGGTCAATTCCGGCGAGTACAAGGTCATGGGCCTGGCGCCGTATGGCGAGCCCAGATACGCCAAGCAGATCAAGGACCATCTGATCGACATCAAGGATGACGGCTCCTTCGCGCTGGACATGGGCTATTTCAATTATTGCACCGGCCTGACCATGACCAACACGAAATTCGACGCGCTGTTCGGCGGCCCGCCGCGCAAGTCGGAATCCGAACTGACCCAGCGGGAAATGGACCTGGCGGCTTCGATCCAGGCGGTGACGGAAGAGGTGGTCATCAAGCTGGCGCGCGGGGTCGCTCGCAACGCCGGCCAGAAGAATCTTTGCCTGGCGGGCGGCGTGGTGCTCAACTGTGTCGCCAATGGAAAGCTGCAACGCGAGAACATCTTCGAGCGCATCTGGATACAGCCAGCGGCGGGCGATGCCGGCGGCGCGCTGGGCGCCGCGCTGGGCGCCTATCACATCATGCTGGGACAGCCGCGCAGACCCGTCCAGGGATCGGACGGCATGAAGGGTTCTTACCTGGGCCCCCAATACAGCCAGGAGGATGTCGCCAAGCGCCTGACGGGTTGTGGCGCCGTGTTCACCACCCACAGCGAAGATGACGTGATTGAACTGACGGCCCGGGCGCTGGCGGACGGCAAGGCCGTCGGGTGGCACAGCGGGCGCATGGAATTCGGCCCGCGCGCCCTGGGCGGCCGCAGCATCCTGGCCGATCCGCGTTCGCCGGACATGCAGAAGCTGCTCAATCTCAAGGTCAAATACCGCGAATCTTTCCGCCCCTTCGCCCCCAGCGTGCTGCGCGAAGACGTGGCTGAGTGGTTCGAGATGGATACCGACAGCCCCTACATGCTGCTGGTCGCCGACGTTGTTCCTGACAAGCGCCGGCAAATGACAGCGGAAGAAAGCACCCTCTTCGGCATCGAGAAGCTCAATGTTCCGCGCTCGGCCATTCCTGCGGTCACCCATGTGGATTATTCCGCGCGTGTGCAGACGGTGCATGAAGACACCAATCCGCGCTATTACCGCCTGATCAAACGCTTCAAGGAGATCACCGGCTGCCCCGTGCTGGTGAATACATCCTTCAATGTCCGCGGCGAGCCCATCGTGTCGACGCCAGAAGACGCCTTCCGCTGCTTCATAGGAACGGAACTGGATGTGCTGGTGGTGGGCAATGCCCTGCTGCGCAAGGCCGACCAGTCCCAAAGCCTGGCGGCCGACTACAAGGCGAGCTACGAACTCGACTAGGCGCTACAGGTCCAGCCGCAATGCCGCCTGGACGGAGACCACAGCCCCCCGCCGCGGACGCGGCTGGTCATTCTGATAGCGTCCGGCAAGTTCGAATTTCATGCTCCGGAACGGCAGCGTAAACCGCGCCTCGCCCAGATTCACCTTTACCGGCGCCGCCGTGACGGCATTGCCCAGCGTGTTCAGCGGGTGGGACACATCGGCGCGATGGTAGCTCAGCTGGTAAAACCGTCCGCCCCGGTCGGTCCAGCCGCCCTGCAATGAGAACAGCCGGGAGTCGCTGTCCAGGCTGAAACCGAGGCTGCGTCCGCGGTAGCGCATGCCATCGGGATAATCGCCATTGTTGTAAGCAATGCCGTGCCGCGCATCGCCAAAACTGAAGATGCTGTGGGTGGGAACGGAGTCGGTATACTCGGCGGTGAGGCGCACCGGGTTTTCGCCGGTGGGCAGAAACACCGACGCGCCGAACAGGTGGCTGGAGCCCGATTGCACGATGGGCGAGGAATCCTCGTTCATCACCTGCATGTAGACCTGCATGGGAATGTTGCCGATAGTGCGGCTGTACTTGATGTCGAACAGCCCTTGGTCGTTGGTATTGTTGACCTTGCGCGCATTGTTGCCGAACGCGAAATAATCGCGCAGCGGCTCGCAGGGATGCCCCTGGGTCCGGGCCAGGCCGATCTCCAGCCCCGGCGCCGGATTCACCGTCAGGCGCAGCGCGTTGTAATAGGTGTCGCGTTCAATGCGTGGGCCGTCGAGATACCCCAGCAGGAATTCCACCTGCCATGGGCCCAGCCAGCGCAGCACCGGCCAGCTGGAGGCGGTGGTGCTGGATCGCTGGATGCCGATCTGCGGCATGGGACGGGCATTGTTCGACAGCGACAGCGCCGATATCTGTCCCGGACCCCACCAGTGATCGAGATAGCCGGCATAGATCCGGGCGCCGCCGATATCGGCGGAGAGATAGCTGCCTTCGAACATCAGCTTGTAATGTTTGCGCTCCAGGTCCTGTGCGAGCGCGCCCACGGAGATGCTGGCGGAGATGTTGGAAAAATTGTAGCCGAGCGACAGTTGCGCCTGGGCCTCGCCGCGGCCCAGGCCGTCAAAACCGCGGACCAGCGCCGTCCGGTTGGTGACATCCAGATACAGCGCGCCGGAAGCACCCCGCGCGGTTTCGGCGCGCGCACGCGCCAAAACCCGCTCCGCCGCCAGCCGTACAGGCATCGGCCGATCGTTCAGCGACGCCCGGCTCAGACTGGCGAAGACGGAGCGCCACGGCAGCGGCTAATGGGTGGTGACATCGTCCACGACACCCGCCGCCGCCAGAAGCTGGATATCGGAGCGAAGCTGGTTGTCGCCGACTTCAGCCCAGGGGGAGGCTGCGGCGGAGACGGGAAATGAGGCAATGCCGGCCAGCGCGAATGCCGCAGCCTGCAAAAAATGACGAAATATCATGCTGCTCCAACGCGATTCCCGCAGGTTCCCTACCATAAGAGCCTTTCGCAGATGCGAACAACCCTGGTTGCGACCCAGTGTCAATCACGTGCCCGCAGACAGTCCTGCCCGGCCGTCCGCAGCCTTTCGCAAAGCCCTGCGGGATCGTCTGTTGCAGTGCGCAACCTGTAGTAGCGGCCACGCCCTGGCAGGTCCGCCGGCACGATACGGGGGGTGAGCCCGTCCAGCGCGCCGCTGCGGCTGACAGCCCGGCTCCAGCCCACCCGCGCCTCTGCCTCGCTACGCCAGGACCCAAGCTGAACCTCCCGTCCGGCAGTCCTTGCCGCGGCATCGAGGGCCGGCCGTAACCCGGGGCCAGGAGAGCCCTTGCGGGGTACAGCTTTTCTGGACGGCGGACGCAGCACGATCTGGCCCGTTGCGGGCGGCTTCAGAACCGGCGGCCGCGATGGCGGAGGGCGCAATTTCAGCACCCCCGGGTCCGCGATGGCGGCGTCAGGCGCGCCCCCCAACTCGGCCAGCCGCTCCGCCGCCAGGCGGTAACCGGGATCGGCGCCCACCGCCCTGGCATAGAAGCCCCGCGCTGCCTCCTTCTCGTGCCGGGCCTCCGCGATCTGGCCAAGCCCGTAATAGCTGAATTGCGGCCTGGCATTGCCCATGCCCAGCGCCGCCAGATAGTCACGCCGCGCTTCCACCAGGCGGTTTTGACGGCGATAGATGTTGGCGCGGTTGTTCAGCGCGGTCGCGGCAGAGGTCGTTTTCAGGGCGACGGCAGCCGAATAATCCCTTGTCGCCTCGTCCAGGCGTCCCAGGCTGTCTTGCAGGAATCCGCGCTGCAGCAGTGCCTGCGCGCGCTCCTCCGCCGGCAAGGCCCGGGTTTGAAGCGCGGCCGTATAATCGGCCAGCGCCTCTTGATGGCTGCCCAGAAGCTCGTGTGCGATGCCGCGATTGTGCAGCAACCGGCTACGTTGCAACGGCGTAACCGGGCCTTCGCCCAGCGCCGTATCGACAAGGCGCCTGGCCTGCGCGGCATCACCGACGTCCAGCGCAGCCTGCGCACCCGACAGCTGCGCATCTGTCGCAGGCGCCGCGCGCGTAACGCTTGATAACGCTGCCAAAAAGATTAGCCCGAGACAGTCCGCTTTTCTCATACCAATCCGCCAAAAAGCCTTTGGAAACTGGACAATAACGGCGGCCGCGTGCGATGAAACAGCCTTGTTTTGAAGCATCCCCGGAAAACGCCATGTCCCCGCCAAAACCCGTCCGCAAAGCCGTATTTCCCGTCGCCGGCATGGGCACCCGCTTCCTGCCGGCCACCAAGGCGATCCCCAAGGAGATGCTGCCGGTGGTGGACAAGCCGGTCATCCAGTATGCGGTGGAGGAAGCGCGCGAGGCCGGGATCGAGCAGTTCGTGTTCATCACCGGGCGCGGCAAGCATGTCATCGCCGACCATTTCGACCATGCCTATGAGCTGGAGGCCCTGCTCACACAGCGCGAAAAGACCGCGGAACTGAACAGCCTGCTGGAGTCCCTGCCCAAGACCGGCTCGGTCGGCATGATCCGCCAGCAGCAGCCGCTGGGGCTGGGCCATGCCGTGTGGTGCGCCCGCCACTTTGTGGGTGATGAGCCCTTCGCCGTGCTGCTGCCCGACGATCTGATGGTGGGCAAGCCCGGCGCGCTGTCCCAGATGATTGCGGCTTACAACAATGTCGGCGGCGGCATCATCGTGGCGGCCGAGGAAAAGTCGCGCGAGGAAACCAGGCGTTATGGCGTCGTCGATCCGGGCGCCGTGAAAGGCAATGCCACCGAAGTTAAAGGCATGGTTGAAAAGCCCGATCCTGCCAAGGCGCCCTCCAATTTGTGCGTCATCGGGCGCTATATCCTGCAGCCGGAGATTTTCGGAATTCTCGACAAGCAGGAGCGCGGCGCGGGCAACGAGATCCAGCTGACCGACGCCATGGCCAAGATGATCGGCAAGGTGCCGTTCCATGCCGTCAAGACCGACTGCGCCCGCTATGACTGTGGCGACAAGGTCGGTTTCCTGCACGCCAATATCGCCGTCGCTTTGTCGAGGCCCGACATTTCGTCAGCGCTCATCCCCATTCTCAAGCGGCTGGATATCTGGGCAACCACCGCCGATCAGGGATCACAGGGCGGGAACTAGGACAATCGGAAAGCGGCGTTACAGACCCGTGGGAAGGGCCGTGTTTTTGCGGATATCGGTGCGCGCCGCGCGCCGGTCCGCGGGATGCGGTGCCGTCATCGCGCTGTGCTGCGGCCTGACGCCGGTAGCCCGGGCCGAGACAGTTGTCCCGTTCGTGCCCCGCACGACCTATGGCGATATCGGCCTGCTGGACATGCCCAGCGCCCGCATGGCGCCGGATGGCGAAGTCGCGGTGACGGTCGGCTCGCTCCAGGGTTCGCAGCGTTACAATTTCAGCTTTCAGGCCTTTCCCTGGTTCGAGGGCTCTTTCCGCTACAGCCATATTTCCAACTTTCCGTCTCCTGCCCAGGCGCCCGGCTTTTCATTGTTCGACCGCAGCCTGGGCATCAAGGTCCGGCTGCTGCAGGAAAATGATGTCCTGCCGGAATTCTCGGTGGGCGTGCGCGACCTGCTGGGCACCGGCGTTTATGGCGCGGAGTACATGGTCGCGTCCAAGCGCATCGGGGATTTCGACCTCACGCTCGGCACCGGCTGGGGCCGGCTGGCGGACAGCAATGCTCTGCCCAACCCGTTCTGCAAGGTGTCGTCGCGCCTTTGCGTTCGCGGCGGACGCGAGGATACCGGCGGCACCGTCAATTTCGGCCAGTTCTTCCGGGGCAGCAAGGTGGGCGTGTTCGGCGGCGTGGACTGGAACACGCCGATTCCCAATCTGCACGTGCTGCTGGAATATAGCAGTGACAAATACCGCGCCGAGGGTGGCAGTGGCTTCAAGGTCCGCTCGCCGGTCAATGTCGGACTGGGCTACCGCCTCTACGATACGGTGAATCTCAATCTGGGATGGTTCTACGGCAGCACCTACGGCCTGTCGGTCAGCTTCAGCATGGACCCGACCCAGGACGCCCAGCCCAAGCGCATCGGACCGGACATGCCCGAGCCGGCCTACCGCACCGAGCAGGAACAGCAGGAGGCGCTGATCAACCTGCTGGCGGAAAACCGTCCAGGCCCTGGCCGGGTTGTGCGGCGGCCCGAACTGGCGCGACGGGCGAATTTCGACCTGGATGAAGCCCTCTACACCGTGGGCAATTTCCGCGAATACGAAATCGTCAACCGCACCTTGATGATCAACAGCGGCGACTTCGCCGGCGCGGCCCTGCGCTGTGATTTGTATGCCCGGGCGGCCGCGCTGCGCGGGGACATTGTGTCCGTGGCGGTGACCGATCTGGATCAATCGACGGGGCGCGTAAAATTCTGCACCGTCCCCCAAAGCCCGGTGCCCGCCGGGAGCGAAAAGGCCATTCCCGTTCTGTCGCGCAATGTCCTGCTGGCCAGGCTGCGGCGCGAACTGCGCAAGCAAACCCTCGAGCTGGCGGCGATCGACCTCAGGGGCTCAACCCTGACCGTCTATTACCGCAATTACCGCTTCCTGTCGCAGGACGAAGCCATCGGCCGCATGGCGCGGATATTGATGGCCAATGCGCCGCCCAACGTGGAAATTTTCCGCTTCGTGCTGCTGGACGACAGTATGCCCCTGGTGGAGGTCAAGACCGCGAGAAGCGCGCTGGAGCGCACCATCCCCGCCCATGGCGGCGCGGACGAAATGGGACCGGCCCTTACGGTTGCGCCGGCGCCGCAGGACATCCGCCCGCTGCAGGCCAGCTTGCGCAATGTCTCGCCCAAGCTGAACTGGAGCTTCGGGCCAACCTTCCGGTCTGTTTTCTTCGATCCCGAAGTGCCCCTACAGGGCCAGCTCTACCTGCTTGCCTTTGCGAACCTGCAGCTGACGCCCTCCTTCAGCATCGATGCCGCCCTCGAAGCCGACATCATCAACAATTTCAATACCGGGGTGCCTTCCAATTCGCTCCTGCCGCATGTGCGCACCGATCTGCAGCAGTATTTCAAGGAAGGCGCGAACGGCATCAATTCGCTGACGGCCAACTACACCACCCGGCTGGCGCAGGATTTTTACACCCAGATCAAGGTCGGTCTCCTGGAGGACATGTTTGCGGGCGCCGGCGGGCAGGTTCTCTGGCGTCCGGGCAATGGCCGCTGGGCGTTTGGCGCCGATGTCTACCAGGTATGGCAGCGCAACTTCGACCGCTTGTTCGGCGTGCAGAAATACGAAACCGTCACGGGCCATGCCTCGGTCTATTACCAGCTGCCATGGAACGACCTGAATGTGGCGGTCCATGCCGGCCGCTATCTGGCGAAAGACTATGGCGCGACGTTTGAAATCCGCCGCAAATTCTCGACCGGGGTCGAAATCGGCGCCTTTGCCACCTTCACCAACGTGCCCTTCGCCAGGTTCGGCGAAGGCAGTTTCGACAAGGGCATTTACATCTACATTCCGTTCCAGTGGGCCCTGCCCGTCTTTACCCGCTCCGCCTACCCGCTCGAAATTCGCTCCATCACCCGCGATGGCGGCGCCCGCCTTGCCGGCGACAACTCGCTCTACAGGCGGTTGTTCGACAGCAGCGGGCCCCAGATGGAAAGGCATCTCGATGATATCGTGCAACCGAAGCAATAAGATGAAGCGCGCCCTTCGCACATCCGCGTACCGGACCTTGCTGGCGGCGTGCGGGGTGGCCGTGTTGCTGGGGGGCTGCAGTTCGGGCGGCAACACTGACGTTCGCAGCCTGCTTGCGATCGGCCGTCTTGCATTCGCGCCGCCGCAGCGGGTCACCATCAAGCAGGCGGCCGCCATTCCCTATGCCACCATCGGCGTTCGCATCGGCGGCGGCGCACAGGCCATTGCCACACTTGCGACCGACGATGGCGCGATACGGCTTTGGGCCTCGGGGCAGGATGTTATGATTGCCATAGCCAAGGGCGGCCAGATCCAGCGCACCGTGGGGCTTGCGCACAATCTTTCCTGGCTGATGCCGGCGGGGAGGCAGGACGCCTTCTTGTCCGCGCCGTCTGGGCGGCGGCGCTCGGTCTGGTCCGCGGACTTTGCCGACCTGGCGGTTTATTCCGCGACCATTCAATGTGATGAGATTCTGTCCGCTAACGTACAGATTCGAACTCTGGGGAACTTGGTCGCGACCAGAAGAACAACCGTCCGGTGCGTGGCGCCACAATTGAACTGGTCATTCCAAAACACATATTGGACTGATCCCCAGACCGGTCAGGTCTGGAGGTCAATCCAACATATTCATCCGAAAATGGCCCCGCTCGAAGTCGAGACTTTACGGCCGCCTTCTTAAGGCAACGTACCGGTGGTCGTGACGCTCGGCTTGGTTGCATCGCTACCCGACGCAACCAGCGCAATGCCGCCTGCAAGAACGGCAATTCCGATAACCGTGAGGGTCAGGCCCGGGCCACTTTGAGCAACCTTGACGCTAGCCGGCATGCCCGCAATCAGAGCGGGCTCATTGCCGGACGCGAAGGCCACCGAAGAGGTAACCGTGGAGGCCAAAAACATAGCCGCACAAAATGTACGTAACATGAATTTCCCCTCAGGACTAAGTACTAGTCGCTACAGAAACACACGCAGGTTGTCAACTAATACTCGTGAACCCATTGGTATTGCGCATTAATTGCCTTTTGCCCTTAACGAACAAAGGGCCGAAAAGTTCTAACCTGCCGAAAAAGATGGGGTAGCGGTCGGTTTAGTCACTGCTGCTTCATCTACTAATAACTGCCAGCGTCGCCACGGAAAGCGCCAGCTGACTAAAAATCTGTGTTCCTTGAGTGATCATTGTCATCAAATCGAACGGGTTCACCTCCTTTGGCACCACAATAGTGCTGCCTGGGGGGATAGTTTCGTTTCGCATGGAAAACCATGACTTTTCGATCTGACGGACAGTGCCATCGGGAAGAACCAAATAGGTACGCGATTCGTCGGCAAAGCGCGCATAGCCTCCCGATCGACCGATGTAATCCGCCACTGTCATGCCGACCTCAACTAGAACACTGGTGCTATTCATAACTTCGCCCATCACCGTGACTGTCGATGAGCGCTGCGGGATATAGAGGATATCACCGGTTTCAATCAGAGGGTCGAGCTGCGGACGTGTTGCAAGTACCGCCGGATCCGCCAAAACACTGATTCGTCCCAATCCTTTCTGATTGCGCAGATCATCCACCAATGCGCGAAGGGCAGGATAATTGATGGCGGGGTTGGCCGAAGCTATGGAGCTACCTGATCGGGCCAAACTCACGGTAAGTTGCCGTTCAAGATCGCGAGCGGCCTGCTGGAAGCCCTCACGCTCAAGCGCCGCGACGGACTTGCGCAGGAAGACCGCGCCATAGGGGTAGGCCACTTCCGTCAGCCCGCCTGCCCGCACCAGAAGATCGGAAAGGCGTTCGCCGCGCACGACATTGTAAACACCCGGACGGCGCACTTCGCCTTTAAGCGTCACCACGCCGGTCAGGAGCTGCACCGCCGCCTCGGGGAACCGGTAGCTGTCCTTGGGACGCACGATGGTGGTCGCAAACTGCTGCTGGTTGATGTCCAGGACCTGGGTGGTCGTGCGGGCGCGGCCGGTGACGGCATCCACGACCGTGGAAACGCGCTCGACACCGGTCTTGTCCGACCAGTTCACAGTGCCGCCCGCGGCCTGCAGCAGCGTGCTGAGCGGCAGATCCGGGCCGACGAGATAATTGCCGGACCCGCGAATCGCGCCGTTAATCGTCACCAGATGTTCCTGAAGGAAATTGGCCGCGATTGCCGGCTCGACCTTCAGCGCATCGGCAAGCCGCTGCACGCGGCTGAGTTCGCGGCGATAACGGGCGGTGGGATCGGGCCTCGGCTGGCGGAGGGCATTGCGCGGATCATTAGCGCCACCAGTGCTGGCCGCGTTGCCGCCATCGGCCCTCCCGAAGCCGGAACCTCCGCCCGTGAGTGATTCGTCACCCGCGTTACCCTGGCCGGTCTCGGGCCGGTTGGTGTTCGTGCTCAGCGGGCTCGCCGGATCATAGGCATAGCCGTCGTAATAGCCGCTATTGTCGTTGTAAGTCGCAGTGTTGTTGTAGGCGGTGTACTCGTTGAAATTCCCGCCATCGTTGGACGCATTGCCGCGGTTGCTCGAATCATCGGTGCCGGCAAACCGGTTGGGACCGCTACGCTGCGGATCGGCATTGCCATCGGCCTCGGCCGACAGGGGGTCGCGATTGGGATCGCCGCCCATGTCCGGGCGGTTTTGCCGCGGCGGCAATTCTTCCGGCCGGCCCAGCAACGGAATGGATCCGGGGGTCTGGACAGCGTCGACGAGCCGGCGCCGGCGTTCGTCAAACCAGGATATCGCGCGAATCAGGTCCACCGCCTCGGTGCGGGTGAAGGTGTGAACAATGTCATCCGACTGAAGCGAGAAATCCTGCCGTCCCGCCATGACTGCGGACGGCGTCACCGCAACCAGGGTCCGGAGCAGCGATACCGGGTCGCGCCGGGAAATCACGGCGAACAGGGGATAGGGATCATCGCCCAGCACGCCGGGGGCCCGCAGCATGGACGACAAGCGCGTCGACGGCGCCGCATAGGTGCCGCTGAACCCGTTGCTGGGGCCGGCCTGCAAGGTGGCGCGGTCGGCGGTCTGATCGGCGGTGTTGCGCACGATCAGCACATCGCTGTCGCGCACCAGGGCCCGGTCACTGGAAAGATTGGACATATTGGTGCGGCCATCCGCCCCCAATCCGATCAGGGTCAGGTCATAGCGGCCGCGCACCGTATAGCCGCCGGCCATCGCGATCAGGCTGGCAGCCGTCATGCCGGGCTGGCCCGGCGCAAGTTCGTAAATCGCCGGAACGCGCACCGGCCCCGTGATCGCCACGGTGGCGCCCAGCGGATTGACGATGATCCGGTCGCCGTCGGTGACCAACGGCAATTGCGCCCCCCCGGTGCCGCGCAGCACGCCGTAAAGATCGACATTGATGCGCCTGCCGCCGCGCAGAATGTGGATATTGCGCAGCGAACCGGTCTTCTTGACGCCGCTGGAAACCAGAATCGCATCCATCGCGGACGCCAGGCCGGTCATGACGCGAAGGCCCGGATTGTTGACCTCGCCGCCCACCGTGACGCGGATCTGGCGCACGCTGCCCAGCGACGCGAAGGCTTCCGTGGCCACATAGGCGCGCTGCACCGCCGCCGCCAGGTCTTCGCGGAAGCTGCCGAAGCTGCGGCCCGCAACGTTGATGGGATTGAGCTTGGGCAGAATGACGCGCCCGCTGCGGTCCACGAAGGTGCGGTATTCGCCAGCTTCCTGGCCGCGCAGGGTGACGACGATTTCGTCGCCAGGGCCCAGTATATATTCTTCCTGCACGCCGCCCATCTGCGGCAGCGCCACGGCGCGGCCCGCGCCCAAGTCGTTATAGCCGAACTGGTTGAGCTGAACGCCGGCGCGGCTGCTGAGAATCTGTTCCAGCATCGAACGCGGCTGGCGGGCGAGCGGCCCCGCCGGCTGAATGATCACCGTATTGTTGTCGGTATTGCCGCTGGGGGACCCGAAGGGCGATGCCGATCCGCTGTTGCCGGTCTGGCCGACGCGCGGGCCCAGCATTTGCTGCATCTGGGGGGGCAGGATTTGCGCCGCGATGGGCGTGACGCCGAACACGGCAAGCGCCGCGCCGGCAGTGAACAAGGCACCGGCTGTCAGCCCACGGTGGTTCAGGCCCGGGCGGCCAAAAATCGACAGAAAACGGCGCATTCGACCTACCATACCCCTTAGCGGGCAAAGGCTTAACACAGCCACGCGAGCGGGGGGAAGCAGTTTCAAATTGTTCATTTTGGGGGTCCGGCGGGGCCTTGCGCCGCCTTCACTTTTCCTGTCGATATGGGCTAGTAAGCCCCTTGCGGGGGCGGGCAGTGCACCGCCCCTGTGCGGGCCCGATCGCCTTGCCCGAGGCGCAGAAAAAGCAGGAAGGGCCGCGCTCTATGTCCCTATCTTTGAACCAGGACACGCCGGTGTCCAAGATGCCAATCCTCAAGGAACTGGAAACTGTCGCCAAGCAATCCTGGCGGCTGATCCTGGGCTGCGCCGCATTCGGCTTTGTGATCGCAGCCCTCAGCCTGCAGGGCGCGATCTATACCTATCCGGTTGAAATGCAGGCCACCACGGTGCAATCCACCAGCGGCGGCTCCGGCGGCGGCAGGAGCCTCAGCCAGTTGAGCGGGCTTGCCAGCCTTGCCAACATCTCCATGCCATCAACCCAGAACGAGATTCAGTTTCAGCTGTTCGTGGAGAGCCTGATGTCGCGTGACCTGGCAAACGATATCGCCAGGAATCACGACATCATGGTGGCGCTGTATGGCAACCAGTGGGATCCGATCACACAGACCTGGTTCGAGCCGCCGATCTCGGCCGCCGCCAAGGCTAAATTTTGGCTGCGCGGCGTGTTGGGGCTGGCGCCCGCCCAGCCCTGGCATGCGCCCAACGGCGAAAATATCCAGAGCTTTCTCAAGGACAATCTCCGGTTAACGCAGGATCCGCGCAAGCCTTACATGGTCACGCTGACACTCACCTCCAACAGCCGCGATTTCTCTATCCGCTTTCTGAATCTGCTGGTCCAGACCGCCGACGAACGTCTGCGCCAGAAGGCGTTGGAGCGCGCCCGCACCTATATCACCTATCTCACCGCCAAGCTTCACACCGTGACGGTCGCCGAGCATCGCGACGCCCTCACCCAGGCGCTGGGTGAGCAGGAACGCTACGCAATGGTCGCAAGTTCGGGAAAGCCTTTCGCGGCGGAGGTTTTTCAGAGCCCGTGGGCGTCCAACCTTCCTGCCTCGCCCTCGCCGCGCCAGGCATTCCTACTCTGGATGATATTGGGCGCCATTGCAGGCGTGACGTTCGCCTTCCTGCGCCACCGCTACCGGGCCCAGCTGCAGCGGTCGGCCTGGGTCCAGCGGCTGCCTGGTTTTATCCGGCGCCCCCTGACCTCCTGAAGATCAGCTTCTGCGGGTGATCATCGTGTCGCCCAGAACCAGAAGATCCATCCTGGTTCTGAGGAAACAGTCCAGCGCTTCGGGCGGTTTGCACACGACGGGTTCATTTTCGTTGAACGAAGTATTGAGCACCATTGGCACGCCAGTGATGTCGCGATACGCCTCGATCAGGCTGTAATAGCGCGGATTGGTGTCTCGGTTGACGGTCTGCAGACGGCCCGAGCCGTCCACATGGGTCACCGCCGGTATCTGTGCCCGCTTGTCTTCGCGAATCTGGAACACCTGCATCATGAAGGGTACCGCATCGTCCTCTTCGAACCATTCCGGTACGGCGCTATCCAGCACCGAGGGCGCAAAGGGACGGAACGATTCACGCCGCTTGATCTTGGCGTTGAGGATTTCCTTCATGTCGGCACGGCGCGGATCGCAGACGATCGAGCGATTGCCCAGCGCCCGGGGACCCCATTCCAGCCGACCCTGAAACCAGCCGACCACCTTTCCGTCGGCGACCATTTCGGCGGTACGGCGGCACAGTTCGGTTTCGTCGGTCACGACGGCAACATCGCAGCCGGCAGCCTCGATGTCTGCCTTGCGCGCATCCACCAGGGCAGCGATCTCACTGGGTTCGTAATGCGGGCCCCAATAGGCGTGATCCATCACGAAGGTCCGCGGCCCGCCCTGATTGTGCCAGACAGCAAAGGCGGCGCCGATGGCGCCGCCGGCATCACCCGCCGCCGACTGGACATAGACGCGCTTGAAATTGGTCTGCCGCCGCACCTTGCCATTGGCAACGGAATTGGCGGCGCAGCCGCCCGATAGCGCGATGTCGGTGCGTCCGGTCCGGGTCTGAAGTTTCGTGATCAGATGGAAGAAGGCTTCCTCATACATCGCCTGCACCGAGCGGGCGAGATTGTGATGCTCCGCGGTCAGCAGTTCAGCCTTGGCGCGGCGCGGCCCCAGCAAATCTTCCAGCGCCGGCGAAAACAGGTCGCCGATCTCCGGTGAACCATTCAGCCATTGATGCGGAATCTCTTCCTTGTGATGGCGGAAATAGCGCAGGTCGAGTTCGAAGGAGCCGTCATCCTTCAGACGCACGATTTTGCGCAGCTTGTCGATCTGGGTTGGCTTGCCATATGGCGCCAGCCCCATGACCTTGTATTCATCCCCATAATGCGGAAAGCCCAGATACTGGGTCAGCGCCTGGTAGAAAATGCCCAGCGAGTGGGGAAAGAAAACCCGTCCGTCGATGCTGATATTGGAGCCCGTGCCAGTGCCCCAGGCGGCGCTGGAAAAGTCGCCGAAGCCATCCACCGACAGCGTCACCGCCTCGTTGAAGGGCGAGACATAATAGGCGGAATAGAGATGGCAAAGATGATGCTCAATATTGTGCAGCGTGCCGCGGAATGTTTCGCCCGGGAAAGTTTCGGCCAGGAATTCGCGCGTGCCGGAACGCTTCTTGCGATTGGTCAGGCGCTGCAGCACAAAGCGCGGATCCGGGCGGCTCTTGATCAGGTAGGCGAGCTTGCGGCCGAAATGCGCCGAACTGTCCTGGTTCAGGGCGATATGGTCGACATCGGCGAGGGTCAGGCCCGCTTCCTTCAGGCAATAGGCGATGGATTGTGAGGGAAAACCGGCCCAATGCTTGATGCGGCGAAAGCGCTCTTCCTCGACGGCGGCGACCAGAACACCGTCCTTCACCAGAGCAGCCGAGGAGTCGCCGTGAAATGCGTTAAGCCCTAGAATTATCAATGGAATTTCTCTGTTTGACCGCCAGGCGCGGTGCTTTTAGCAACTATCGTGGCGTATGTCGCCAGAAATTGCCCTGCGACGCGCTCCCAGCTGAACCCGGCAGTGACGAAGGCGCGTCCCTTTGCGCCCTTAGCGCGCAGGGCTGAAACATCTCCTGCGGTGGCCAGCGCAAGGCCGCCTGCCAGCCCATCGACCGAGATGGGTGTGCGCCAGCCCATCGACTGCTGCGTCAACGCGGGCCAGGGCGCTCCCACGGTGGTCAACACCGGAACGCCGTGCGCCAGCGCCTCGGCGATGGCCATGCCGAAGCTTTCGGAATGAGTCGGCAGCACAAAAAGATCGGCGCCGAACAGGGCTCTTTCCTTGGCCTCGCCCTGCAATGGCCCGGCGAATTGAATCACATCCCCCAAACCGTGTCCGGCGATCAGGGCCTCGAGTTCGGCGCGGTGACCCGCTTCATCGGGGCCAGCCAGCACCAGGCGCCAGCCCTGCGGGCGTACCCGGCTCCAGGCTTCGATCAGGAGCGGCAGCCCTTTGACGGGATACAGCCGCCCTAGGAACAAGGCGGTACGTATGTTGTCGCCCTCAGACCGCGATCGGGCTGGAGGAATGTCGACCCCGTTGGGAATCACATGTACCGGAACATCCAGTTTCAGCTGCGCCAGGTTTTCGGCTTCCTGCGCGGCGGTGGCATGCAGTGCGCTGGCTGTGGCGACATCGCGGCGCTGATAGGCGAACCAGGCGAAGTCCTTCTTCCATTTCTTGTGACGGCGTGCCCATGGCTCCAGCATGCCCCTGGTGCTGACCAGCCGCGGCACGTGCAGGATCCGGCAACTTTGCGCAAGCCGGTGGTTGTGTCCCAGCCACAAGCCATTGTCGTGAACAATGTCAGGGTGGAACCGCGCCAGTGCCTCATCAACCGATCCGCTCAGGCGCGTCACCGGCGCATCGGCGGCCAAGACTGGTGTATGAGCGACTGAACCATCGGCGGACCATAGTCCGACCTGTGCGCCGGCCTGCGCCAACGCCACGGCGAGGCGTGAGATCGAATATGCCGGTCCGCCATAACGCGGCGCCAGGCTGGTGGCCGACAGAAAAACCTTCAATGCGCGACCGCTTCCGGCATGGGCAGCGCCTGCTTGCGCTCCCGCCAGCGGTCCCATGCCCATTTCCAGAAATAGGCCGCAATCCATGCCGACGAGGCGCTGCCGACCAGCTCTACCATAGAGCCGATGGGTTGAATCAGCGCGGTGCCGGGCAAAAAGAACAGCATGACGGTAGCGTAATCCCCACGGGTTTCGGCGAGCGCAGCACGATGGTCCAAGCGCCCCAGCGCCCAGCCCAGCACAAGGAATCCCAGGATCAGCCCTGGCATGCCGAAATTGATGTAAAACTCCATGACATTTCCGACGCCGAACGACGTCCAGGATGACAGAGTAAGCCCTGTCATCTTGCCAACGATCTCCGGACTGCCGCCGAACACCGTCTTGCCGGGCCAGAGCACCCGGGGCACCAGCGCCAGAAGGGCATCGGTTACCGAACTGCCATGGAGATAATTGACCGAGCCGTTATCGAGATTTTGCGCAGCAAGCCCCACGAAATAATTCTGGTTGAGGCGAAGATCGAGGCCCGCCAGAACAAGCTTGTCGGTGCTGTCGAAGAACTTCCAATCCGTGAAGATTTCAGAGACGGCCTCGACGCGCCTCTCGATAGTCGCACCGGACCACACGACATCGCGAATTCTATCGCGCGCCTGGAAATAGTTGGAGAACAGGCTGAGACCCAAATAACCTATCAGCCCCATAGAAACAACGACCCGCCAGTACCCCCGCGCCGAAACCGCGAGTACGCACAACACGATCAGAGACGCCGTCGTGCCGTAGCTGAGAAAACCGACCAGCAACAAGATCATCACCGGATAGACCAGCAAGCAAATCATCCAGAAAGTTGTCCAAAGCCGTTTTTTGTTGCGCACCGACCAGCGCAGACCCAGCAGGATGCCGAGCATCCAGACTGCACCACCGTTTCCAATTACCGCACCGATACTGGGCAGGTTGCGCAGCGGCGTCATCAGGCAAAAAACGAAAACCCACCCCCCCACCAGGCAGAACATCCAGAAAGGCCGGTCTTCCCGGAAAACAGCCACGGGAGATGGCACTTGCGGCGCAAGCCGCTGCTCTTTTGTATGGTAACGGGCGTACCAGACGCCCACCACGAAACAGACGATGCCGATTGCCGTCAGCTTGATGCCCTCCGTAACTTCCGGCAAATGAACATAGAATTCCTCGTCCATGATCGGCGCGAGGACGCCCGGAACATGGTTCAACACCAGCAATGACAGATAAGCGAAAGGCAGTGCCAGCGAAGGCCCGTTGCGGCGCAGCAGCCAGAGCAGCACGAACAGCGCTGCCATGCAGACGCCTGCCGAAATCTCGCAGATCAGGATATAGTCGTTGAAGGTCACGCGGACGCCTTCGCGACAATGTCGCTATAGCCGCGCATCCAGTCGCCCGCCTTGCGCCAGTTCAGGGTAGCGCCAGGCGGAGAAAACACAAAGCCCGCCTCGGCCAGGATCGCCACCAGCTGTGCCGCCGGTTCGTCGGCCCTGCCCGGCTCCCAGCTCAGTTCCGCGAAAATGGTGCCGATGCGCCTTTCATGCAGCAGCCGCGCCGCGCCGGCAAAGGCCTTGGGCTCATTGCCCTGGATATCGATCTTCAGCAGATCGATGCGCTCGATATTCCGGTCGGCACAGTAGCGGTCCAGGCTGGCAAGCCGGACCGGCTCGCCGTCGCTGCCGTCGGTGGTGATGAAGTTCATGCCTTCATTATTGTTGCCGACACCGCGCCAGCGCCGCAACGTCGCGTCGCCGTCATGGTCGCCCACCGCGACTTCATTGACCGTCAGGTTGGAAAGGCCGTTCATCGCGGCCGTGGCGCGCAGTCGGGCCGCTATCTCGGGAGTCGGTTCGAAGGCGTGCACCCTCACGCCCGGATTGATCGCCAGCGCCGCCAGGCTGAAGATGCCGGCATTGGCGCCGATGTCGAAAACCGTCCGCGCCGTGCGGGCCTGGTCTTCCCAGCAGGCCAAAATCTCGTCCTCGAGAAAATAGGTCCCGAAATAATAGAACTGCCGCTGCAGCATTTCGCTGATATCGCAGGGCAGCCGGAAACCGCCATGGCGCAGCACGGCCTCGCGCTGGAAACCGCCCTCACCCGCCGCCCGGCGCCACAGGGCATTGACCAGCCGCAGCTTGCCACGCCGCAGGGGAAAGTGGCGGGCATAGGCGATCAGGGCATTCTCGAGAAACGTCACTTAATCGGCCCGTCCCAGTTGCGCCAACACGCCCCTGAGGCGGCTGAGATAGTCATAACTGCCATCAATGCAGCGCCGGCGCCCGGCCTCGGCCATGGTCCGGCGCGCCTCTTCGTGGGCGGTGTAATAAGCCAGTTTGTCCAACAATTCTTCTGTGGAAGCAAAGAATTCGGCCTCCCGCCCCTCCTCGAAAAATTCCCGGTGCTCGTCGGTGCGGTCGGCCAGGAGCATGCTGCCGCAGGCCGGGATTTCGAAGGTGCGGGTGGTATGCTGGTCCGGGACCACCTTGCGCAAAAAGCCCAGTCCGATGCGCGACCCGCTCAGGGCGTGGGCGTAATCGTCGTCATAGACTTCGTTGCCTTGCCAGGCGCGCGCCAGCACGTCATCGCGGTGAATGCGCCAATCGTCTTCGCCGGCCAGCTGGCGCAAAATAATGTGCCGCCGCAGCGTCCATTTCCCGTCGCGCAGGAAATCCCAATAGCCGCCCCAGATTTTCAGGTCGGCGCCGGAGGCGGCCACCGCATGCAGCAGCCGCTCGCGCCGTGGCTCCCACCCGCCGAGGAAACCAGCGGCGCAATGCCAGCGCGGGTCGCTGGACGCCAAAGGCCGGTGAACCTCGTCGCAGAAACCGAGCGGCATATAGATCAGCGGCTTGTCCAACGCCTGGTACTCGGCCTGCTCATAGCGCTTGCAATAAACCAGCACATCGAACTCGCCCATGGCCGCATCCATCAGCCGCGTGCGTTTCCAATAGAGCGAAAAATAGGGATCGGGCGTGAAATGAACCAGCCGCGCGCCCTGTGTCCGCAGGGCGCGGATGGTATCGGCGCGCAGATATTCCTGTTTCTCGCCCCAGATGATATCGGGGCGAAAGTTGCGCGCCGCCTGCAGCACGGACCGATTGATCTCGTCCACCACCGGGCCACGCTGCAGCTTGCGCTGCAGGCGGCGCTGCAACCAGGACGCCTGCTTCCACGGGGCGATGGTGTTGACGCCGCGAACCTCATGACCCATGCGGGCGAAAGCGCGCATGCGCATCAGCGATGTCTGCCCCACGCCAATTTCGCCCAGGAACAGCAGCTTCATGAGCCTGCTCCATCCGACGATGCGCGTGACGCGCGATAGAGCCGCCGGTTGTTCCAGGCCATACGTGCAAATTGAAAGATGCTGGGGGTGGTAAAAACGCGCCCCGGGGCTTGCGCGGCCGCCTTGGCCGCCAGGGCGGCATAGTTTTCACACACAAACTGGACCGCAGACGGCGTGCGCGCCTGGGTGATCGCGATGGTCCCGCGCACCGTGTCTTTCATATGCGGGGCGAACGCGATGTCGAAATCCTCGCGGTGGAGAATGGCGCCGGTATCGATGCCTTTGTCGATCTGGTGAATGCTGAGGCCAGTCCTGGTTTCATTGTGATAGATCGGCCAGATGACGCTTTGGGCATTCTGGTATTCCGGCAGGCGCTCGCCATGCAGGTTGATCATGCCGGACTTCGGCAAATTGAAAATCCTGGACGAGATATAGCTGTTGCCCAGCGAAAGCCCCAGGTCGGGCTGCAAACGCGTCAGCAGTTGCGCCGTCTCGTCACTGTTGATGTGCGGCACTTCAAAACAGGGAACGCCATATCTTGCGCAAACACTGGCAATGTCCGGCGTTGGCGCCCCGCTGTACCAGCGGCGCATGCGGATGCCGTTAAGCGCGCCGCCAACGCCGATGCGCAGCAGCTTGCGCAGTTTGAGGCGGATCCTGCGCCAGCTCCGGCGGGGGGCGCCCGCGACGATGACCCCGGCAACCGACAATTTCGGACTGTCGCAAAGCGCGGGCAGGCAATCGGCAGCGATCCCGGTCCGGCTCGAGGTCAGGATGACGATCCGGCTCACGCTTCGCCTCCGCCCTGGGCAAAATAGCGCACATGGCTGAGCGGCCAGTTCGGTTCAAAATGGTGCCGGGGAATCCGGAAACGATCGGTCACCCTGGGAATCACCTGGCCGCGAAAGGCGCCGAAGCAGGCGCGGTAACCTGCCCGTTCGACCGCAGCCAGAGATTTCTGATCCACGTCCACCAACCCGCCATACGGCCAGGAAAAGTATTCACAACTGCCAAATTTGCGCTGGAGATCTTCCCGGGAGCCCATGATTTCATCCTCGAGCTCCCGGTCGGACGGCGATATCCGGGAAAGATAGGGATGCGACCGGGCGTGCGAACCGATCTCCAGCCCCTGGCCGTGGGCATCTTCCAGTTCGGACCAGCTGGCGTGCCGGACCTTCTTGCGCCCGGGCGGATACAGCCTTTGCAGATGGGGAAAGGCGGACGGATCGTCGATAATGCGGGTGGCGACGAACATCAGGCTGGGCACCCTTCTCGCGCGCAAAACCGGCAGTGCGTTGGTCAGAATGTTCCGGAAACCGTCATCGAACGAAATGTGGAAGGCATGGCGGGTCAATGCCCGCCTGCCGGCGATCACGTCCAGCACGTCCGCGGTGGAAATGAACTCCCCGATCCCCATCAGCATGTCGATGGCCGATGCAAAACCGGCCCGTTCGTCGTCGAACACATGGTGGCAATACAGAAGCCGCAGGGCGGGCGTCGGCGATGGCCGTGACAGCGGGCCGATGACTGACAGCACGCCGTGCCGCGCGATGCCGCGAAGGCGATCGCGCAATGACAGATATCCACGCGCCTCGGGATAAAACCTGGCGTAATCGTCCGGCAATTGGTTTTGCCCCTTATTCACCGGGGCCTAACGGCAAGTCCCTTACGTCGGCGATGGGGCGCGAATAGTCCGGATGTCCGAAGCGGTGGGCGATATACATCTTGTCCTGCCACTGCGCCGGCAGGTTGTAGCCATGCAGCCGCAGACCCGGCACCGTGGAAATCTTGACGTCAGGATGGCCGTCATTGAACTCGCGGATGGCCAGCAGTTCGCCGGAAAATTCGCTATAGGCGTCCATCATGCCGCCCGCCAGATCGTCGAAATAACAGGCGATGCGCGGCAGATAATATTTCGGATCGGCGTCCAGAATTTTCAGCGCCGCGACGGTGGACGAATAATAATCCAGGTCGAAGGAGATGAACCCGATGGGGGGCGGGTTCTCCCGGGCAAAGAAGTGGCCCACCGTATCCTTGACCTCGCCCAGATGGAGCTTTGCCGTGGTCAGGCGCGCCCGCAGCTTCTTTTCGTCCATGGCGAAATAGCCGGCCTGCCACAGATAGGGCATGTCGCGCGCATCCAGGGGCTGGGGCATGCCGGTGCCGGTGTCAAAGCCATAGACTAGGATTTCAACGCCGGTTTCCTTGCGTACGCGTTCGGCATGACGCTCCATCGCCACCAGGCCGTTGCCGCCTGCAACCCCGAATTCGATCGCGGCAATGCGTGTATGGCCCAGCTTCTTGGCCAGCCAGGCGGCGTGCAGCATGGGATAGCCGTACCAGGCATAATCCAGCGAACCCAGCTCGAGCTTGGTCAGATAGGCGAACAGACCCAAGCGCCGGTCGAGCCAGCGCAGGATCAGGAAACGCAGCGGGATCGGCTCGCGTAGCGCGGCGCGGATTTTTGAAAGCATCTAAGTCACCTTAGGATGGCAGTAAGCCGTTGCGATACAGATTGGCAAGCGCGGCGGCCGAGTTTTCGATGGCAAAAGGCGACCCGGCAATGCGGCGGTTGGCCTCGTCCGGGTCGCGCGGCAGACGTATCAGGCGCAGCGCCTCATTCGCCCAGATATCTAGCCCTTGGCCGATATCGCGAAATTCCACCCGGCCGGGAATGACCATGCACTCGCGCGGCACAGCGGTGGAAGCCAGCACGCAAAGACCCGCCGACTGGGCCTCCACCGCCACCATGCCCAGCCCCTCGCCGCGGGACGGAAACAGGTTCAGGTCGGCACCTTGCATCAGATGGGCGATATCGGTGCGCACGCCCGCAAAAACGATGCGGTCTGTCAGGCCGGCCTTGGCGACGCGCGCTTCCAGCACCGGCAAGGCCGGCGATTTCTTGCCTGCGAAAATCGCGCGGATATCGGGGGCGCGCTTCATCGCGGCCATCACCACATCCAGCGCGAACCCGGTATTCTTGTGATTGCGCACATGGCCCAGGTCAGGCGATTCATCCATGCGGCCGGCCATCAGGATAATGGGCGCGCCATCCGGCCAGCCGAATTCCCGGCACAATTCCGTTTTTGCGGCGCGGGTATCGCCCAGGAACCGGTGAGTATCGAAACCGCAGTGCAGCGCCGCTTTTGGGATGTTCTGGAACATGGGCGCATCAAAACCGAATTCCGTCACGATTTGCCGTGAGGTACCGGTTATGTGGGTGGCGGAACGGGCAATCAGCCGCTTACCCACGGCAATGGTGGCGCGGCGCGCGGCGGTGACGCCGTATGTCAGTCGAATCGTGTAGGAGGGATTGTGCACGTGGACGATGCGCCTGGGCGGAAGATATCGCCCGCCCATGAGGAAATGCCAGCCCGCCGTATAGTCCTGATGATCGTGGATCGCGTCATAGGCGTTCTCGCGCAGGATGCTGCGGAAACCATGCACAAACCGCGGCAGGTTGCGGCGGTTGTACGGCAGGTAATGCAGTTTGGCGCCAAGGGCAGCGGCCTCGTCATCGAAAATGCCGCGATTGCCGCTGGTCATCAGGAAATCGGGCTGAATGTCGCCACTGCGCGCCCAGTGGCGCAGCGCCTCGATCAGCCAGGTTTCCGCGCCGCCCATGCTGAAGGTGTCGATAATCTGCAGAACGCGGATTGGGGGGCTTTGCATCGGACGTCAGGCCGTATGCAATCGCGTCAGGTGCGCCAGCGCCGTGTCCATGTCGAAGGGCGAGCGGGCCAGCGCGGCCAGCGCCGCGTCGCGGGACGGAGCGGGCTCGTGCAGCAGTGCCATGGCGGCATCGGCCCAGGCTTTGGGATCTTCCGCCAGGCCAAGCCGACGATAGCTGGCGGTCGGCAACAGCGGATCATCGGGGATGCCACGCGACAATAGCATCCGCAGGCCCGCCAGCTGTGCCTCCACCACCGCCAGGCCGAAACCCTCCATGGGGTGTTCCGGGCGCGGCAGGATGAACCAGTCGGCATGCGCCATCACGTAAGGCAGGTCACCGCGCCAGCCCAGCAGGCGAACGGCGTCGGCAACGCCCAGCGCAGCAGCGCGCGGCACGATGGCCGCCTCTTGCGAGCCCGCACCGGCATAGACCAGCACCGCGCGCGGCTCGCGCGCGCGCAGCGCCGCAAGCACATCCACCGCGAAGACCGGATTTTTTTCAGGCACCAGGCGGCCACCGAACAGCAGGATCAGCGCATCGTCTGCCAGTCCCAGCGCGCGGCGAAATGCCGTGCGGTCCACCGCGATATCGCGGAAGGGGGCCGGATCGACGCCGTAATAGTGAACAACATCGCGCCCTGCCCGGCGCGGGCGCCCTGCCAGATATGTGTCCAGCGTATGATTGGAATTGCTCAGGACGCGGTCGGCCATGGCCAGACCCGTGCGCCGCAGTGGCCCGCGCAGCAGAGCCTGCTTGAGCGGGTTGGGGGTCAGCACAATCTCGTCGGCATTGTGGGTGTGGATCAGGCGCAGCGCGGGAGGCAGTCCGGCGGCGGCGGCCATGTACAGGCCGGACACGAGATCATGATGCGCATGGATCACGTCATAGCGGCCATTACGGATTTCATCGCGCAAGGCCCGAGCAAACGCGATCTTGCGGCTGACCGGCACGGGGGAATAGAGGATGCGGGCGCCGAGCGACCGCGCCTCGTCATCCAGGGCGCCCGGAACACCCAAGGCGCAATAGAAGGTCCAATCCGGTGCCTGCCCAGCCGCCCGCGCATGACGCAACATGCGCACCAGCCAGTTCTCCACCGCGCCGCGATCGAGATTTTCGACAATATGAAGGACACGCGGCGCGGTCATGCCGCCCCGCTAGCGTGGCGCAAGGTCACTCAGCTGCGCTTTTCCAGCAGCACGGTGCCGTAGGTCGCGGTATCGCCGACCTCATGGTCTTCATCGATATAGCGGATACGCCGGCCTGACGCCGCGACAATGTCCTTCAACTCGGCGAAAGTGTTGCCGAATTCCGGCCAGGCATAAGGATGCAGTTCGCACAGGATGCCGGCATCGCTGGCCAGCAGCTTGGGAGCGCCTTTCAGGATGCGGATTTCGGCGCCTTCCGGATCAATCTTCACCCAGCGCGGCACGGCGAGCCCGTTGTCGGCGATATAGGAATCCAGCGTAACCAGCGGAACCGTGAACTGCTCGGATTTGTGCTCGGGCGCGAATTCCACCGCCGAGCGCACCAGCGAGGACTGCGCATTGCCGCCGCGGCTGAACAGGGTAGCCTGGCCCGCCGCATCGGAGCAGGCAACGCTTTCGACCACGGGTTTCTTGATATTGGGATTGAGCGCCAGGTTGCGCGCCAGCATCTCGCGGGCATAGGGATCTGGCTCGAAGGCGATGACGGTTCCCGTGGGCCCGCACATCGCGGCCATCAGGATGCTGTAGACACCGTAATGGGCACCGATATCGATCGCAGTATCGCCCAGCTTGAGATTGTCGGCGAGCCACTTCACCTGCAAGGCGTCATAGCGCGTGTTGCGGTTGGTCGAGTTGATATAGTGCAGCCTGACGGGGCGCGTGCCGGGCATATAGCGCAAGGTATGGCCATTGATCGTGTAGGGCTCGCCGCTCCTGGCATAGATCAAAGACTTCAGGCTGTTGGCGATATCGTGCCGCAATGATCCTAGCATGCAATCCTCATAATCTTTGCGCCGACGTCACGATGCCGTCAGGCCGCGAATGGCCCGGTCCCGTCCGCGATACGCCGCCCGCAGGACCCGCCGATGGGGTCCGGCCAGCAGCAATGTGCGCACATAGTCCGCAAGACGTCCCAGTGCGCCTCGCGGCGGATGTGTAATACCACGCTCCCGGTCCAGCAATATCGAGGAATAGGCAATGCCCTCGGCCAGACGAGTCAGGTAATCCTCGGTCAGCCGCACTGGCGGAATGAGATGGGTCAGTTTCAAGGCCGACACCAGGCCCACGCCCAGCCCGACATCGCAGGCGCAGGCCGCCAGGTCATTATCCCCGCCCGACAGAAGCGACGTTCCGGTGCGGTCCAGCTGAACCGAGCGCTGGCCGGCCTGATTGAGGGCGAGGTAATGGCGCGCCACGTCCCGGCGGATGCACAGCCCCGCCCCGCACGGCATGGTGTCCGCAAGGCGCGGCAAGTTGGACCAGGTATCGGTCTCGAATTGCCGGATCACCAGGTTGCCCCAATAGCGGCGCGTCCATTCCGCCGGTTGTTCTTCGAACCCCGGACGGCACTGGCCGCTCCAGGACCCCAGGAAGGGCCGTTCGGCGGCGATGCGCAGCGCCGTTTCCAGAAAATCCGGATCCAGAACATTGTCATCATCAACAAAAACCAGAAGGTCGCCATGGGCCTCGGCAATGCCGCGCAACCGGGCCGGAGTCAGGCCCAATTTGTCTTCGCGCATCACGCGGGCACCCAGATGCCAGCTGAAATCAAAGCGCTCCTGCACCGGCTGGTTGCTGTGATTGTCGATCACCAGCATTTCCCATCTTTCGAACGGCAGGGTCTGAGCGCGCAGCGCGTCCAGCGTACGGCCAAAATAATCCGAACGCGGGTTGTGGGTACAGATGATGACGGAAAGCGCTGTCACGACGATGTCGCGGATCGTCCCGGCGCCTGGCGGACAAACAATGCGTTACTGGTCGAGAAGAACTTGCCTTCGGTCAGCATGCATTCGGGATAGGAGGCGACAAACTCGAAGCCGGCATCTTCCAGCATCGCGCCGATCGGCATGAGCGCGCCGCCGGCACTGCCGTGACGGGGCGTCATGCTATTGAACTCGATATGCACAAACGACACGCCCCGGCTTTTCAGTGTGCCAACCGCGCCTTGAAGCACGGAAAGGTCGTGGCCTTCGGTGTCGATCTTGAGGACATCGATATGGGGCACGTTCTCCTGTTCGCAAAACTGATCCAGCGTGATGCAGGGCACCGAGAGCGTGCGCGCCGGATTGCCGGAGCGGACGGCGAACTGATTTTCCCCGACCAGGCTGTTGCAGGTGGCAAGATGGCCATAATCGAAAAAGGTGGCGTTGCCGATCCGGTCACTCACCGCCAGCGGGAAGAGCTTGACGCGGCTGTCCGTTACGGCTTTTTGCAGTTCGGCGAATGTCGTGGGATGGGCCTCGAAGGAATAAACCGTCGCGCCTTCGAAATTGCGCAGGACCGTCAGCGCGGTCTCGCCGGTATGGGCACCGATGTCGAAAAACACCCGGACCGGCAAATTCAGCAACTTCGACAGCCGGGCGATGTCCGCCTGATAATCGATCCCGAAGGGCAGCACAGACTGGTGCCGCAGCCAGTAACCGCGCGATTCCACCGCGCGCCGGAAGAGGCTTTTGAGGACACTACCGAAAGACATCAGCTTCTTTCAACGCCGCAACCGTTGCCGGATGCGGACCTTCTTGTTGTGCAGCCATTGCGCGAAAACGTCCAGTACCGCACGGACCGGGCGCAGCACGCCGCCCATCGGAATGCGCAAATAGTAATATTTTTCAAAGAAAACCAGCAGCTCCGGATTGACCATATCACCAATGCGGCGCTTCTTCAGGCCCGCCCAGTGCACGACCACCGGCGGTGCGGTCCGGTTTCGAACCGCGTCCAGGGACACATCGCTCATGCCGTGCGGGGGCCAGCGCATGATGGTCCGCCGTCCGTAAAACTGGCGGCCACGATGGGCCATCCTGTTGAACACGTAGTTCTGGGTGCCCTGATCCCCCGTGATGAAGAATTTCGGAAAGTGCAGCCGGCGGGGCATCGTCCATTCGATCAGATCGTCAAATTCCGACCGCTCGACAATACCGGCCGTTCCGAACCACTGGCCGGTGTTGTAGACATGCAGCGGCCTGGGTGTCGGCAACCCGTTGGCGCTCAGATTGTCCCAGTCATAATAAAGCCGCTTCATCTCGCTGTCCGGGAGCGTTTCTTCGTCCATCAGGAACGGCGGATCGGTTTCGCGCCAGAGGTCCAGGACCGGCCCCACGATAACGGTGTCGGCATCGATCACCAGAAAGCGTTCGCCGGGCGGACCGAACAGCGTTTCCAGCTTCACGAAACCCGAGCCGTAATCGCCTTCCTGCCACCGCGCGACAGAGGTATTCCAATAGTCCCTTAACTCCCGGATCAGGTCGGGCATCAACGGACTGCCGGCCAGGACGCGAATGGGAACGTCCGGGTAGAAATAGCGCACGCTGGCGACACAGATGCGCGTCAGCCGCGCATCGCGCGAAAAGGCCGCGATGTAAATGCAATCCACCGGCCGTATCGGTGCGCTGTCGGAGGTCAAGCTAGCTTCCCATTCTGCAGAAGGGCCGGTTCCTGGCGGAACCGCACCCAGCCTTTCCACTTGTTCACAATCCGGAAGGCAAGCCCCGAATCCATGGGGCCGGCACGGCGGATGCATAGCATGACCCATCCACCAAGCCACAACCGCGCCGCCACCTTCGACACAAGGCAGCTGCGATTCCAGAACCGCAGCGCCGCGCCCAGCTGTTTGGCGCGCACCCAGGATTCGGCGGTCGAGAAACTGAGGCCCACCAGCGCCCGCTCGCGCGACCATGTCATCAGGCCATTGGCCATGACGGCGCGGCGCAGAGCTGCGTGCACCCGTCCCGCGGCTTCGATATAGGCCTTGTCGAACACATGGCGCACGCTGGTGCGCGTGAAATCATATTGCCAGCTGATGTCATGATCGACATCGTCAAACAGGACGTATTTCGCGCCCGAAGCGATGGCGCGCACATGTAGCTCCAGGTCCTGCATGCTGAGCAGCGTCTCGTCGAAGCCGCCAACTTTCAGCAGGAAATCGCAGCGCCAGATCGGGCTGGTGATTTCCCACACGCAATCATGGGACAGGAACCGCAACAGGTCGTCGCCCTGATCCTGGGGGTGGAACAGCCGCTGCGTGTCGCCGACCTCTTTGGAAAAAACCCCGGCCCGGAAGACGGCCATGTCCAGGACCCGGTTCTCGCGCATGATGCGTACGCGGCGCTCCAGGCAATCGGGCCGCAGCAGGTCGTCGGAATCCAGCATGATGACGAATTCGCCGCGGCTTTCCCGGATGGCGATATTGCGGCAGACATTGGCGCCGCCTTGCGGAACCGTTCGCGGAATGTAGCGGATGCGCGGATCGCGCGCCGCCATGGCGGCAATCTCGGCGCCAGTGCCGTCGTCGGAACCGTCATCGACAATGACATGCTCCCAGTCGGTGAAAGTCTGGGCCGCCACGGAGGCCATGCTGCCGCGCAGAAGCTGCAGCCGGTTCTTGGTCGGCGTCACGATACTGACGGCCACACTCATGGGGCCGCGAATCCGGTGTCAATCACGGCGGCAGAACAGCCGGGTCGATGGCGGCGCGGCCCAGACGCGCTTGGCGATGCGCGCGGCATTCAAAAACAGGTTGGGTCCCGGCACATCGCCGTAATCGGCGCTGGCGTCCATCGTGCCCTGGGTGCGGCCATGGTCGTGCAGGACGGTAAAGCCCTCCTCGCGCAGCATCTGGCGCAAGGTTGCGGGCGAGAAATGATTGAGATGCACCAGCGGGTTGAACACCAGGGGAATCTCGCCGGTCGAAGCGAATTGCGCCATCGAGGTTTCGACGAAAGACGGCGGAATATCGGGGACCGTGATGGCGAGCAGCCCGCCCGGCTTGCACGCCGCTTTGAGGAACCGCAGCGTGGCGCGCGGGTCGGCCAGATGCTCCAGCACTTCGGTGAACACGATGAGGTCGAACGGGCCTGCCGCCGCAACCTGGTCCTTGCTGCCAAAAATCTTCGCGCCACTGGCGGCGGCAATTCTGCGCTGTGCCGGGCTCATGTCGAAGCCATGCGGAATGACATCGCGGCTGCCCAGCAGCCGCAGCATGCCGCCATAGCCGCAGCCAAAATCCAGAAGCTTTAGCGGGGGCGTTGCCTTGTAATGCTGCTCGACCGTCCTGAGAAAGCCATTGGCGAATTGCAGATTCTCGCGCCGCCAGGGAATCGTGTCCATCGCGGACACGGTATGGTCGGTGGCTTCGCTTTCGCTTTTCACGACAAAATCGTCGCTCAGTTCAAAGCCGGCAAAGACGAAGCCCGCCGGGCTTTGCACGATGGGAAATTCGTCATCGGACTTCAGGCCCAGCAGTTCGATGAAGTTTTTCTGGTAGGAGGGATCCCGCGCGACAGCGGAAACCGGCACATGCGCCAGCACGCGGTCATGCGCAACGCCGGTCAGCGGACACAGCCGGTTTACCGGATATCGCGTCATGGCAGGTACCCCTGAACACTCATGCGTGCGCGGCGTAGTGCTTGGCCACCTTGCGGATGGCCGTCAGAAGATCGCGCGCCTCGTTCAGCCCCAGCTGCTCATGCACATCCACGCGCACGATGGTGGCGTTGGCTTCATGGGCGTTGGGCAGCGGATAATGCTGCGGCCTGGTCTGGCGCAGCGACCAGGGCAGGCCGCTGGAGCCATACACGTTGCCATCGCGATGCCAGACACCGTCTGTGGGATAGAAGGGATAGCCGCCGGTCACGCCCTCAATGCCTTCGCGGTTGAGCGCGTTGGCGAACTCGGTGCTGTTGCAGTTGATCTTCGCGGGATCGAAACGCAGCATCAGGAACCACCAGGCGCTTTCGCAGCCCTCCGGCGCTTCCAGAATGGTCATCCCGGCAATGTCCTTGACGCCCGCGGTGACGGCATTGGCGAAGGTCCGGCGGTTCTTGAGCGCGCCGGGCAGTTTCTCCAGCTGAACGCGGCCGATGGCGCAGCTCAGCTCGTCCTGGTTGAAGTTCAGCGACGCCACCACATTGCCGGGCGTACCCAGCGCGCCGTAAGGCTTGCCGCGATCGGCAACCTGGCGCACCCGGGTGAACAGCCGTGTGTCGCGGGTGAAAACCAGGCCGCCCTGCGCGCCCGAAGCGTGATGCTTACCGAACATGGTCGAGAAGGCCGCGATATCGCCCAGCGTACCCGCCATCTTGCCCTTGTACAGGGCGCCGTGCGCCTGGGCGCAGTCTTCCACCACCGGAATGCCCCGCTCCGCCGCCAAGGCCAGGATCGGGTCTAGGTCGATGAGATGGCCGGAAATATGGGCCAGCACGATCGCCGAGGTGCGGTCGGTCAGCACCGCGCGAATCTGGTCAACTGAGACATTGAGCGAGCCGGGCGCGGAATCCGCCGGGATCGGAATGCAGCCCAGCAGCGGCACGGGCATGGCGCCACCCGGATCGGTGATCGGCGGCACGATGACTTCGCTGCCCGGTTCCAGGTCCAGCGCCCGCAACGCGACATACAGCGCGTTGGTGCCGGAATTGACGGCATCGGCATAACCGCCGCCGAGGAATTTGCAGAACTCCTCGCAATAGGCCTTCTCTTCCGGCCCATTATAGACCAGCGCGCCGCCATGCTTGATCTCGCGGTCCATCAGCGCGACCATCACCTGCTTCTCGCGATCGTCGAAATGGCGGCGGCGCGGCCAGGGAAAATGACGCGCCTGCGGGCCGCCATGCATCATCGGCGGCTTCTTGACCAGCGCCCGGACATAACCCGGATCGATATGGACCGCGACAAGCCCCTTCTTGATCAGGGGGCCGATCATCATTCTGACTTTACCGAGCATGGACATATCCAGCGCTTAGAGCGCGACCTTCTGTTTGGAGATATAACTTTTTTCCGCGGCATCGAGCAGCGCGATGACATCGTGCGTTTCGGCGGCATCCGGATCGACCGACCGGCCGGCGCGGCCCGATACCGATGCGGCATCAGAGGCGCGCCACAGGCGGGGGTAGCCGCCCGGCGTCAGCAGGTCCAGCGCCGTGGCCAGGATGCGCGCCGCAATGGGGCCGCCCGCATCGATGTCATAGCTGCCCTTGTCGGTATCGATGCTCACCTGGAAGGTGCCGTCATTATGGGCGCCGAACATGGTGGAGCGGCGGCCATCGCTATGCTCGACCTCGATCACGTCGCGGTCGCCAACGGTGGTGGCCTCGACCGCCTTGATGCCGGTGCCCATCACCGCCAGCAGCATGTCGGCGCCGTGAATGCCGTACCAGAAGAAGCGGCCCTGGGTGGGCTGGATCTGGCCCCAGTATTTCACGCGGCAGCCAGTGATCTTTTCGCCCTTGGCGCGGATGGTGTTAATCGCATTCACCAGCCCGTCGGAATAACGGAAGGCCGAGCTGGCGAAAATCTTGGTATTGGTCTGGCGCGCGATTTCATAGATCTGGTCCAGGTCGGCCACGGACAGCGCGATCGGCTTGTCGATGAAGACCGGCTTGCCGCGTCCCGCGACCGAGCGGAACAGGCCGGGATGCGTGCGCGCGTCGCACGACAGGATGAACACGATATCGCAGGCATCGGCCACCTCTTCCGGCGTCGCCATGATCGGCACGCCATACTTGTCGCGCAGTTCGGCGGTGAAGCCGGCGACGCGGCCGCCGCTGGCCGCCATGTCGGGCGAGCCACCGGGATAAGCCGCGACCACGCGCGCGCCCGGCACATGATCGCCATTGAAGGGGTTGTGCAGCAGTTCGGCGAAGGTCGGCGCATGGGTGGTGTCGCAACCAATCAGGCCGATACGGACCACCTTGGACGGCGGCAGCGGCGCGATGTTCAGGGGCGCGGCGGCCGGCTTGGGCGCGCGGGCGGCATAGCGGTCCTTGCTGACGCCCGGGAAGGCGGGCGACTGGGCCGACAAGGGCAGATCGACCTTGGCGCCGGACATGGCCGATTCATAAGCCCCGGCGCACAGCTGCAGCGACTTGAAAGCTTCCGATGACGGAATGGGCAGTGGCGCGTTCTTGGCGGCAGCGCGCGCGATGTCCGCATACAGAAGCGCATGCGGGACCAGTTCGGCTTTGTCTTTCAGGCCCAGCTTGCGGCCCACCTTGCGCAAGGCGCGCATCACGAAGGCCATGGAAGCCTGTTTGGTATGGGGCAATGCGGCATCGGCCGCGGCATTGGCTTTGGCGGTGCGGGCCGGTTCGTTGCAGGCAATGCCGGCCGGCGTGATCGACCCCAGCGTGCCCTTGATAGTAAGGCCGCCGCGCATCTGTCCAGAATTGACGGACGCCGCGCAATAAGCCGTGCGGCCGTTGCCGAAATCGACATTGGCCTGGATCCAGTCTTCGGATTCGATCTGGGTATAGCGGGTGTCCATGTCGGCGGTAACCGAACGCGGCTCGCCCATCGCCAGCAGCATGATGTCCAGTTCGTGAATCATCTGGGTCATCAGCACGCCGCCGCCGGCAACGTTCCAGGCGCCCCACCAGCCACCCTTGCCCACCAGCGAATGGGGGATATAGCCATGGCGTTCGACCGTGGCGCTCTGCACATCGCCGATCCAGCCATTCTTGATCAGCCAGAGCATGCGCTGATAACGCAGCGCATAACGCAGCTGATAGCTGACCGACAGCTTCCCCGGATGGCGCGCCTCGGCGGCGGCGATGCGGGCGGCGCTTTCCAGCGACTGGGCCAGCGGCTTTTCGCACAGCACGTATTTTCCGGCGTCCAGCGCCGCGACCACAGCTTCTTCATGCAGGGACGGTGGCGTGGCCACCGCGACCAGCTGCACTTGCGGATCGGCGATCAGTTCGGCGGCCGAGGCATAGCGGCGGGCGACCTTGAACGTGTCTGAAAAATCCTTGAGCCGCTCGGCGGACACATCCGCCGCGGCCACCAGAACCGCATCTTGCGGAATCATGGCGATCGCCGCGGCATGCTCGCGCGCGATGATACCCGTACCGATAATGCCAACCTTGATCATTACTCTACTCCGAGGGACTTACTGCAGCGGGGCCGTGCAGTCGTGATACAGGAAATTGGGCGTCTTCCGCAGCCGCTCGACCAGGAAATCCTGGACCTTGGCGCTGTCGCGCACGAACAGCAGATGCCCCCGGCCCAGCGCGACGCGCTTGACCAGGCCGTGACGCTCCAAGAGGTCGCCGGCTTCCGCGAAACGGCGCGGCGTCCAGGACTGGCGGCGAGAGCGGCGCTCATGCACCTGGCGGTCGGGGCCGACATAGCGCAACCGGTCGATGGTGCCCAGTTCATAGGTATAAGGACTGTCCGCGGCATCTTCCGCGGTATGATAGGGCGTATAGGCGCGGAAGCTGACGCCGAACAGCAGGACACCCGCATTGCGCTGCACCAGCCGGTCCCAGGGCGAATCCTTGCCGCAGGGCGCGTCCAGCAGTTCATGGCCTTCGGTCAGCGCCGTTTCCTGCGGTCCGCTGGCGGCCAGCGAGTGGGTGGCATTGATCGAGCGCACCACGCCGGGCTGGAGGCGGAAGGTTTCGGTGAGGACGCCATTCCTGGACGGCGTGCTGAGCGGATCGAATACCGGGCCTGCCTGGCCGAACGCCGCCGGATACGAATAGGTGTGCGTCGGCAGGCACAAGGTGCCGGCATTTTCGCGCAGCGCCGCCACAATGTCGCCAACACCGGCGGTGAACTGGCCGCAGCCTGACAGGGCCGAATGCACCAGCATGGTGTCGACGCCGCCGCCCGTCGCCTCGCTCAGGGCGCGGCGCAACTCTTCCGGCCCGATCTTGGGCGCGGTCATGCGGCTGATGCTCTTTTTCAGGCTTCCAAACATGTTCGTTACTATTTCCCAATGCCCATCAGGCGGCGGCCGATCTTGGCGAAAGGCTGTAGCAGGCGGATGGTCAGGTCGGCGAGTTTGCGCTGGGCGGCATCGCTGCCAAAGGCTTCATGCGGCACCGGCGGCTGGGCGAGAATCGCTTCGAACTCCGCATCCGTCCAGCCCAGCTTCTTGGCGACATAATGCTTGTCCTGCTGCTGGCGGTCCGGATCGTCGGTCGGCTGCTGTAATTCGGCCAGGGCCTGCTCGCGGGTGATTTCGCCATTCAGGATCAGGTTGGACAGATGCGCCTTGCGCTTGTCGATGCCGTAGCGCAGCGGCAGGATATAGCCCTGATAGAAACGGGTGAAGACCTGCTCGTAATGCTTGCCGCCATAATCGCGCCAGCCCAGTTCGTCGATCAGGAACTGTTTGGCTTCGGTCTTGGAATAGGGCACCAGATCGAGGATCTTGACGTCCTCGATCGCCTTGACGCGGCGATAGTAAAGCTGCTGCCACACACCCAGCTTGGGCAGATGCTTGAGCGGCAGTTCGCCAAACTTGGCATGAATGGCTTCGAGATTGGTCAGGTCGAACTTGGAGGCATACCAAGCCGGCGGCAAAAGCCATTCGGTGGCGAAATTGTTGCCCGACAGGATGTAACGGATGTTGTGCTGGTCCGCGATCTTGTGTAGGGCGCCGAAAATCATGTGATCGGTGGGAATATCCAGGTCCAGCACCGAGGCCTTGAAGAAGGCGCGCTGCAGGTCGCGGAATTCCGGCCAGTTCATCACGAAGGTTTCAAGCCGGAAATCCAGCTTCTTGACGATGGTCTCGATGTTGGCGACCGCCAACTCATCGTTCCAGCCATTGTCGAAATGCAGTACCAGCGGGCGCAGGCCCCACTGTTTCGCCAGCCAGGCCATATAAGAAGAGTCGACGCCGCCGCTGAGACCCAGCAGGCAGTCATACTTGTTGCCCTGCCCGGCCGCCTTGATCTTGGCGATGGACTCCGCCAGCAGGCGATCGCGCTCGGCGCCATCGGGGCGCAGCGCCTTCTGGCGGTGAAACTCGTGATACCAGTTGCTGACGCCATTCTCGTCGAAGCTGATGTCGGGGTCGGAATTGTCCATCACCGTGCGCGCACAGACGCGCAGCGCGTTGGGCGTAAACAGGCCACGATGGGAAGCGGAAACGCCGGAATTCTGTGTCAGAGACGCAACCAAAACTGCTCCTGCAATTCACTTTCTGACGGGTAGCTGATCAGCATGCCCTCGCCCTTCTTGGCGAAGACGAACATGCTGCTGGCCGCCACGGCGCTGCACTTTCCATCCGTCACGGCGCGCTTGAAATCGTCAACCGACCCGGCGCCGCCATTGGCTACCACCGGGATATCCACCGCACTCGCCACCGTTTCCAGCAGCGCGGTGTCGTATCCGCCAAAAGTACCTTCGCGGTCAATCGAGGTCAGGATGATTTCCCCGGCGCCAGCATCCCGGCAGGCGCGCGCCAGCGTCACGGGATCAGGGGCGGCTTCCTTGCGGCCGCCCCGGGTATAGACCCGGTTTTTCTTCCAGAAATTCTTCTTCACGTCGATCGAGGCCACCACTGCCTGGTTGCCGTAACGGGCGGCGATCTCACTGATTAGATTCGGGTTTTCCACGGCGGCGGTGTTTACCACGATCTTTTCCACGCCGCGCTTGAAAAGTTCCGCCGCCTGCTCGACCGAAGCGATGCCCCCGCCATAGCCGATGGGCATGAACGCCTCGCTGACGATGTCGGAAATCCAGTCGAACTCGATGCGGCCTTTTGCCGTCGCCTCGATATCCAGCAGCACCAGTTCGTCGGCGCGCTTTTCATTGAATATCTTGACCGCGTTAATGGGGTCACCCAGGTAGCGTGGCTTGGCGAACCGTTCCGTCTTGACCATGCCGCTCTGCGCCAGCAGCAGAATGGGAATGACGCGGATGCGCTTCACGCGCCGAACTCCATCGCCGCGAAATTGCGCAGCAGCTGCTGGCCATAGACATGGCTTTTTTCGGGGTGGAACTGCACCCCGATCACATTGCCGTGCCGCACGCCGGAGGCAAAGCGGTAGCCATGCTCAGCCCAGGCGATTTCCGCCGCCGGGTCGTCGCAGCGGAAGTGGAAGGAATGCACGTAATAGTAGCGCGCCGGCTGCTGCACCGACGCGAACAGCGGGATATCCGCATGGGGCGTCACAGTCCAGCCCATATGCGGCACCTTCTCGCACTGGGTCAGCCGTGCGCGGTCGAACGCCACCACGTCCATCGGCACCAGACCCAGCCCGGCGACATCACCCTCCTCGCTGTGCCGGCCTATCAGCTGGCCGCCCAGGCAAATGCCCAGCAAAGGGATGTTGGCTTCGCGCACCCGCTGCTGGATCACGGTCACCAGACCCCGCTCATGCAGCGTGTCCATGGCGAATTTGAAATGGCCGACGCCCGGCAGGATCAGGCGTGACGCGCCGCGAATGACGTCAGGATCGCCCGACACGGTGCATTTGATGCCGGAGCGAACTAGCATGTTCTTGATGGAACCCAAATTGCCCAGGCCGTAGTCGATAATGGTGATCACTACTTAGCAGTCCAGACTTGATCCAGAACCAAATCGCCGTGATCTCGTGGCACCAGATTGCCACTGCCGAAAAAATTGCCGTCCTCAACCGGAATGGCGACGGCATTTTGTATCCAATCACAAGCCTCACCGTCGATGGCAATGCCAATCGACAGATCGTAATTGCCACCGCGTAAATTAACGCGCGGAAGCCAACATTCAAAGAATCCGGATGAAGCAATACGAAAACGGCTCGCACCGGTCTGAACGTTGGCCAAACAGGTCAACACCACCCCGGCATTGCTGCGAAGTGTGCATCCAACATCAACCAAGTGTTCACCACCCCCGAACTGCGATTCATAGTGGATGCGCACACGCAATGGCAGGCCGCAGGTCGCGGCCTCGACATGATCACCCTTTTCGTCATGGAAGCTGACGTCCACGACCCGCAGGCGCCCGTCGCCTTCACGATCCTTGCGTGAACGCAGCTCCTGGCGCGAGATCTGGTCCAGCGAACTCATATATTGCGCGATAGTGCCGTCTATGGAGCCGCGATACAGCGCGGTGCCGTGTGACAGCATCAATCCGGAGGTGCAGAGCTGCTGCACCGACGGCATATTGTGGCTGACAAACAGGACGGTGCGGCCCTGCCCTGCGGAAACATCCTTCATCTTCCCCAGACACTTGCGCTGGAATTCGGCGTCCCCGACGGAAAGAACCTCGTCCACCACCAGAATTTCCGGTTCCAGATGGGCGGCCACCGCGAAAGCAAGCCGCACGTACATGCCCGAACTGTAACGCTTGACCGGCGTATCGAGGAATTTCTCCACTTCCGCGAAATCCACGATTTCGTCGAATTTGGCTTTGATCTCCCGGCGGGTCATGCCGAGAATGGCGCCATTGAGATAGATGTTCTCGCGCCCCGTGAGCTCGGGATGAAAACCGGTGCCGACCTCAAGAAGGCTGGCGACGCGGCCGCGGATGGTCACCCGGCCCTTGGTGGGTTCGGTGATGCGCGACAGGATTTTCAGAAGGGTGGATTTTCCGGCGCCGTTGCGGCCGATCACGCCGACGACTTCGCCGCGCTTGATCTCAAAGGACAGGTCCTTGAGCGCCCAAAATTCCTCGACCGTGTCACCCTGGATGATCTGGCGACCCCGCGCCATGTCCAGTGCGGTGCGGCCGAACCGGCGAACGCCGCGGGTCACTGTTTCGCGCAAGGTTTCGTAGCGTTCGCCGCGCGCGGCCTGATGGCCGACGAGATAGCGCTTGGACAGGCCTTCGACGCTGATGACGGTATCGCTCATGTCAGATCAGGTCTGCGAAAGTTTTTTCCATCTTCCGGAACTGGCGGATACCGAGCCAGAGGAAGAAGACGGTGATAACACCGGTGGACACCAGGCTCGGCCAGTAGATGTGACTGTTGCCGCCCAGGATACACCAGCGAAAACCGTCAATCACACCGACCATCGGATTGAGCGAATAGAGCAGCCGCCACTGTTCCGGCACCGCGGTGGAGCTGAAGCCCACCGGCGAGACATAGAGACCGAACTGCAGCATGAACGGAATGATGTAGCGGAAGTCGCGATACTTCACGTTAAGCGAAGTGATCCACAGGCCCGGCCCCAGCGAGGTGAGGAAGGCCAAAACCACGAACAGGGGCAGCGCCAGGATATTGACGGTCGGTGCGAAGCGGTACCAGACCATCATCCCGACAAGAATGACGAAGCTGATCAAAAGATCGACGAAGGACACCACGATGGTCGCGGTCGGAATGATCAAGCGCGGGAAATAGACCTTGCTGATCAGGTTGGAATTGGTCACCAGACTTAGCGAGGCATCGCCCAGCGCCGTGGAAAAGAAGGTCCAGGGCAACAGGCCGGCCAGCACCATCAGGGCATAGGGGGCAGCGCCTTCGCTGGGCAGCTTGGCGATGCGCGAGAAAATGATGGTGAAAATGAGCATGGTCAGGAACGGCCGCATCACGGCCCAGACGATGCCGATTACGGTCTGCTTGTAACGCACCGCAACGTCGCGGCCCGCCAGAACCTGGAATAATTCGCGGTAGCGCCACAGGTCGCGCCAGTAATTGCGTTCGGCGCGGCCCGCTTCCAGGACGATTTCGTGCGACTCGATGCTCATTCGTGCACGAAGATGATGCTGCTGCCTTCGGAGGCGAAGGCAAAGGGGGTCTCGCGCAGGGGCGCCAGCGCCTTGCGGATCGCGGCGTGATTTTCGGGTGGCGCAAAGAACATCAGGAACCCGCCGCCGCCCGCGCCCAGCACCTTGCCGCCCAGCGCGCCGGCCTTGCGGGCCGCCGCATACGCGTCATCGATCTGGCTGTTGCTGATGCCTTCGGCCAGGCTGCGCTTGATTTGCCAGGCCTCGTGCATCAGGGCGCCAAAATCTCCGATATCGCCGGCACAGAGATTGTCGAAAGCGGTCTCCGCCAGCTTCACCAAGGCGCCGGTGCCATCGGACTTGGCTCCAGCCTGCGCCACATTGGACGACTGGTTGCGCAGCAGCGCCGAGGCGGAACGGGTCACGCCGGTATAGAAAAACAGCAGATGCGATTGCAGCGCGGCGAGCGTGCCGGGGGCGCAGACCGCCTTTCTCACTTCCACCGATTCATCGGGATGGAAGCGCAGGAAATTCAGGCCGCCATGGGCCGCGGCATACTGGTCCTGCTTGCCGATCGGTTCGCCGCAGCGGTCGATCTCGATATGGCAGCTTTCGCGCGCCAGCGTGGAGGCACTGACCAGTTTTCCGCGGAATGCATGCAGCGCATTCAGCAGACCCACGGTGAAGGAACTGGACGAGCCAAGCCCGGTGCCGCTGGCGGGAATGTCGGCAACCGAGGTGATCTCGACGCCGCCTTCGATGCCGAGCAGGGTGAGGGCTTCGCGCACCAGGGGATGCTCGACCTTGCTGGCATGGGCCACTTCCTCGGTGCGCGAATAGCTGACGCGCACCGCATCGTCGAACTTGCGGCTGACGGTGACATAGACCGACTTGTCGATGGCGGCCGACAGCACCGCGCCGCCATGGCGCCGGTAATAGGATGGCAGGTCGGAGCCGCCACCGAAGAAGCTGACGCGCAAGGGTGTGCGTGAGATGATCATGCCGCAGCTTTTTTCTGTTCCAGGATCATGTCCGCCGCCGCGGGCAAGTCGTCGGCGACGAAATTGGGTGTTGCCGAAAAATTGCCGTCGCGGCCCGCCGTGCCGGTGCGCACCAGTATCGCGCGCAGCCCGGCGCGGTGCGCCATCTCAATATCCCTCGTCTGGTCGCCGATCATCCAGGAGGCTTTCGCATTCAGGTTCAGTTCGCGGCAAGCCTGTTCCACCATCGCGGTTCCGGGCTTACGGCACTGGCAGGCGATCTTCAACTCCGGCCGCTCGCCGGCAAATCCCTTGTCGGGATGGTGGGGGCACAAATAGATCGCATCGAGATAAGCGCCCTCCTTGCCCAGCTCCCATTCCAGGCGGCGGTGGATGGCCGCGACATCATCTTCGCTGGCCTCCCCGCGCGCGATCACGGGCTGGTTGGTGACCACCACCAGGCTGTATCCCGCCTGGCGCAACGTCTTCAGCGCCGCACCTACGCCGGGGAGAAGCTCCATCCCGTCCTGCGAGGCGAGAAAGCCTTTTTCGACATTCAGCGTGCCATCCCGGTCCAGGAACACAGCCGCGCGCGGCTTGCCGGAATGGGCGAGATCGAGCTTGCCGCTTTTGAGATCCGCCTCAACCCGCGCAAGACGTTCTGGCGTGCCCATATCCTTGATATAGTCCGCCGATCGATAGGCCAGCACCTTGGCCCCCGATGCGATCAGGCCGGGCATCACATCCTTGGTGAAATCCTGCTTGCCGGACGCGGGCTTCAGCGCGTCCCGTTCGACGACATACAAGGCGGCATTGACGAGATTGTCATAAACCCGGTCCGGCGCGTGCGGAGCGTTGTGCAGCGCCGTGACCCGGCCCTCCGCGTCGGCCTCTATCAGGTCGGAATCGAACGGATGATCGTTGGGATGCACAAAGGCGGTGAAAGCGGCGACGTGATCCAGGTGGAAGCGCGCCATGCGTTCCAGATCGACCGCCATCATCACATCGCCATACATCACGAAAAAGCGCTCCGGCAAGCTGTCCAGGGATTGCAGCACCGCGCCGGCATTACCCAGCGGCGCATCCTCGACCCGGACCGCGACCTTCATGCCAAAGCGCGAACTATCGCCAACAAACGCCTCTATCTGATCCGCCAGAAAACCGGCGAAAATCGTTGCCGAACGCACGCCAGCCTTCGCGGCCAGTTCCAGCTGATGCTGCAGAACCGGCTTACCACCGACCGGCACCAGCGCCTTTGGGATATTGCCGAACAGGGCGGACAGGCGCGTGCCTTTGCCGCCCGCCACAATCACCAGATGATCGATCATGGGCGAACCGCCGCGGCGATTTCGGTGATGGCGCGCAGCACGGCAGCGTCCGAAGACAGTGTCGGCCGCCAGCCCAGCTGCGCCAACTTCTCGGCGGAATAACGAAAGCGCGGAACGTCGCCGATCCAGCCGCGATCGGCGCTGCCGTAAGCAATCTGGGCCTTGGGCGCCATCGCGGCCACCGTGTTTTCCGCAATGAAGGAGACACGTGTGCCGCCCCCTTGCGGGCCGATGTTGAAGACGTTGCGCTTGTCCGTCGCCCGTTCGCAAATAAAACGCAGGGCGCTCACCAGTTCGGAGACATGCAGATAGGCCTTTTCCTGCTTGCCGTCGCCCAGCACATCCAGCCGCGACGGATCTTTCGCCAGCCGGCGGGAGAAGTTGAAGATCACGCCATGGGTGGGACGCGGCCCGACCACGTTGGGAAAGCGGAATATCCAGGCGGTCTTCAGAAAGGACTCCGCCGCCGCGCTCACAAGCCCCTCGCCCGCCAGCTTGGCGGCGCCATAGTTGGAAATCGGCAGCAGCGGGCCGGTGTCCTCGGTCAGCAGATCGTCGCGCTCGCCATAGACCGCCGAGGAGGACGCGAATGCCATGGCCTGTACGCTGGCGGCGCGCGCCGCCTCAATGACAGCGAAGGTTGTCTGCAGGGTGCGGTTGAAATCGATCGACGCATCCATGCTCCCGGCCGCGATGTCGCTGTTGGCAGCCATGTGCCAGATCATGTCCGGCACGCCGCCCCAGGCGCTCACGACCGAGAGGGCATCGCGTACATTGTCCAGGCTGCTGCAATCGCCGTCCACCAGATGGAAATTGCCGCTGGCGCGGGCGCCATCGAGAAATTCGCGCTGACCCAGCGAAAAATCGTCCATGCCGCTGACGCGGTGGCCGTCGGCCAGCAGGTTGTCGGCGAGATGGCTTCCGATGAAGCCCGCCACGCCGGTAATGAAATGATGCATCAGCGCTTCAGGCGGCGGGCAGTGATGAACTGCGCGATGATGTGCATGATGATCTGGTGGGCATCCTCGACCACACCGTAATTGTCGGCCGGAACATGCACCGCGATATCGGCGACGTCTTTCAGACGCCCGCCGGAAAAACCGGTCAGGCCAATGCTGGTCATGCCCAGGCTTTTCGCCTTCGCCACGGCCCCCACGATATTGTCGCTGTTGCCTGAGGAGGAAATCGCTAGAAGCAGATCGCCCTGCTTGCCGAAATAGTCCAGCTGCTGGGAGAAGACCTCTGCAAACCCGAAGTCGTTGGCGATGGCCGAATAGAGCGCGGCGTTGGACGACAGCGAATGACTGGCAATCGGCTTGTGCCCGTGCGCGTCGGTGCCCTTGGTCCAGTCGCAGCACAAATGATCGGCGATGGCCGCCGAACCGCCATTGCCGATGGCATAGACATGGCCGCCCCGCGCGCCGGTTTCTTCCACCGCCTTGACGGCGCGGGCCAGTGCCTCGTGATCGATCAGCGCCAGCGACTGGCTTAACCGGTCGCAATAGCCGCCAAAAAAGGCGGACAGCGAAGCGGTGTCGAACACTTCATTGCGACCTCTGGGGTCGATGTGATCGTCTTCCATATCGTGTCCTAGCCCTGCAACAGCCGCTTGAGGGTGCTGCGCGTGCAGGCGGTGAATGTTTCGTTGCCGAATCGGGTTGCCACGGCTGCCGACAGGGCTTTGGGATCGGGCTTGCCGGCCGCCAGCTGACGCGCCAGCGCCGCGGCAAAGTCTTCCTCGGTCGCCGCGATACCCAGCGCGCCATCGCACAAGGCATCGGTCGCACCGGCCACGGCCAGGCCCAAGGCGGGTGTGCCGCTCGCCATCGCTTCGAGGAACGCAATGCCGAACCCCTCGCCGGTGGACGGCATTACATAGAGATCGGCCATGCGATAGGCGGCGATCAGAATATCGCGGCTGACGCCGCCCTTGAACAGGACGCGGTCGGCGACCCCGGTGTCCCGCGCGAAGGCCTCGATGCGCTGCATGTCATTGCCTTCGCCCAGCACGACATAGACCACGTCGCCGGGAAGCGACGGCAGCGATGCGATCACCCGCTCATGCCCCTTGTAGCGTTCGCGCGCATCCATCCGCGCCACCGTCAGCAGGACGCGCTTGCCGGTAAGGCCCCACTCAGCCCGCAACGCCGAAGCATCGCCGGGCGTGAACATGGGACCGACCGTGTTGGGCACCACCACAACCCGTTCGGGATCGATGGCAGCCCAGGACAGGACTTGCGCGCGCGTGTAACGCGACACGCATAGCACCAGGTCGGCCGCTTCCAGAGCGCCGCGATAGGGCTTGCCCGGATCACCCCAGGCTTCGATGCCATGGGTCTGCACGACAAGCTTGGACCGGCTGAGGCGCGCCGCCAGCGCCGCCAGCGGCACCAGGTTGATATGGCCGCAAAAAATGATGCCGATCTTGCCCGACAGCGCCATCGACAGCGCCCGCAGGATATAGCCGATGCGGCCTTCTCCCGGCGCGACCTGGCGCAAGCCGGGGGGCAGCGTGAAGGCGTCCGGCGCATGGCGCGGCAGGATTTCGACCTGCTCGATGCCCGGCGCGGTCGAAGCGGCGGTGAGAAAATCGCGGTTATACTGCGCGATGCCACCGCGCCCGCCGAATGCGTCAGGTACCAGGGCGAGCATGACCGTCACAGCGCCGGCGCGCCGGCTTGGGGCGTGCCAACATGGGGAACAAACGTCTCGAGTACCTTGCGCGACCAGCGGCGCGAGGTGAGCCCTTTGGTCTCGGCCAGGTCTTCGCGGTTGCTGCGCGCCGCCGCCGCCATCCAGGCGCGGGTCGGAACACCGAAACCGGTTTTGGCGCGTGACACGATTTCGGCCGGCAAGGCAATCGACGGCGCGGCGGCCAATGCGGCCTTGCCCATGCCCGGTTTCAACGCCGCAATGGCGGGCGCCAGCCGGCGCAGCAGCGCGATGTCCACCAGCGGCGTGCGAATCTCGAGGCTGTGCGCCATGCCCGCCCAGTCGGCGTCGCGCAGCAACTGGTTGCGCATGTAATGTTCGGATTCCAGCACGCAGATGCGGCCATTGTTGCTGTGCGGATCGGGCGACAGGGTGCCGGACAGCTGCGTCAGGGGCCGCAGGCGGCGCATACCCTCGGCAACGAAATCTCTGTCCATCAGGGCCGGCAGTTCATGCGGCAGGAACAGGCCGCGGCGCAGAAGATATGCGCCTTCCCAGCTCCCGGCATATTCCAGCATGCCCAGCGCCTTGGGATTGGCGCGGACGAAGCCGGGCAGTGCGGCGTTCATCATTGTGCGCGTCAGCGCCCCCAGGCCCGGCACGGCGGCCAAGGCGCCGAAGCGGCGGCGCCAGCGCGGCATGTCGCGGAAGCTGGCATAGCCCGCCAGCAATTCGTCACCACCCAGGCCCGAAATCGCGGCCTTCAATCCGGCCTCGCGCGCCGCCTTGGCGACAAACCAGGTGTTCACGCCGTCCATCGAAGGCTGATCCATCGCCGCCAGGATGGCGGGCAGGTCGGCGCGAAATTCCGCCTCACCCACCGTACGCACGATATGTTTCGCACCGTATTTCTGCGCCACCAGGGCGGCCAGCGGCGCTTCGTCTTCGGATGTGCCGCGAAACTCCGCGAAGCTCAGGGTGATGGCGGTGGCATTGCTGCAACCGGCGTCGCGCATCAGCGCCAGCATGGCGCCGGAATCCACGCCCGCCGACAGGAAGACGCCAACCTCGACATCGGCCAGCAGATGGGCGGCGACGCTCTCGCGCACCGCGTCGCGAACCAGCGGCGCAATCTGCGCGACGGGCAGCGGCGCCCGCGCGCCATCCGCCAGGATGGAGGCGAGATGAATGTAAGGCTGCGGCGCGCGCGGCCCGGCTTGGTCGATCCATTGGGTGTGCCCGGCCGGCAGCGCGCGGATATCGCGATAGAGGGTGAAGGGCTCGGGCACGCTGCCCCAGAGATGGAAACCGACCACGCCCGCGGCTTCCGGATCGCGCGACACGGCGCCGCCGGCCAGCAAGGCCCGCACCTGGGAGGCGAAGCGGAGCGTCCAGCCGTCATTGGCGATGTAGAGCGGCTTGATGCCGTAGGGATCGCGCGCCAGGAAAAGCCCCTGACGCGCCTCGTCCCAGATGGCGAAGGTGAACATGCCGCGCAGCTTTTTCACCATCGCCTGGCCGTCGCGCGCATAGAGATGCAGCAGCGCCTCGGTGTCGGAGGTGGTGCGGAACACCACGCCCTGCGCCTCAAGCTCGGCGCGCAGCCCCGGGAAATTGTAGATCTCGCCATTGTAGGTCACGGCGAGCTTGCCATCCGTGCTCAGCATGGGCTGCGCTGCGCGCTCGGACAGATCGAGAAAGGACAGGCGGCGATGCGCCAGCACGCATCGGCCGCCGGGATTTGACCAGAGGCCAAATCCGTCGGGCCCGCGCACCTGCATGGAATCGCGGATACGCACCGCTTCGTCCCGCGACGGCGCGGCGGCAGAGGGATGAAAGGCGAAAATGCCGTTGATGCCGCACATGGCCTGGATCAGACAGAGTTGCGCTGATGCCAGCGCCAGGCGGTTTCAAGAATATGGTCCAGCGACGAATGACGCGCTTTCCAATCCAGTTCGCGCGCCAAGAGGCTGGCATCGGCGAGAAGCTGCGCCGGATCGCCGGGACGGCGCGCGCCATGCACGACCGGAATCTTGCAGCCCGTGACCCGCTCCGCCGCCGCAATCACCTGCGCCACCGAGAACCCGCTGCCGGTGCCAAGATTGTAGGCGCGGCGCAGCTTGCCGCCAGCCAGATTGTCGAGGGCGCGCACATGCGCCTCGGCAATGTCGGTGACATGGACATAGTCGCGGATACAGGTTCCGTCCGGTGTGGGATAATCATCGCCCAGGATCGTGATGTGCGGCCGCACGCCGCTGGCGGCACCCAGCACCAGCGGGATCAGGTGGGTTTCCGGATCGTGGCTTTCCCCGATCTCGCCATTGGCGTCCGCGCCGGCGGCGTTGAAATAGCGCAGCGCCACGCTGTTCAGCCCATAGGCATCGCCATAGTCGGACAGAACACGCTCGATCATCAGCTTGGAAGCGCCATAAGGATTGATCGGCTTCTGCGGCGTGTCTTCACAGATCGGCACCGTCTCGGGAATGCCATAGGTGGCACAGGTGCTGGAAAAAACGATGCGGCCGATCTCGTGCGCGCGCATGGTGTCGAGCAGCGACAGGGTGCCGACCACATTGTTGCGATAATATTTGGCCGGATCGGTGACGGATTCGCCGACATAGGCGAAGGCCGCGAAGTGCATGACGGCGGAAGGCTTGTGGCGCGTCATCACCTCGGCGAGGCGCGCGCCATCCAGGATATCGCCCTTTTCGAACGGACCCCATTTGACGGCGCGTTCGTGGCCATACACCAGGCTGTCATAGGTGACGGGCGTATAGCCCGCCGCCACCAGCGCCTTGCAGGCATGGGCGCCGATGTAACCGGCGCCGCCCGTGACCAGAATGGTCTTGCCGTCGGGCATCAGCCGGCAAGGCCCTTGGAATGCAGGTCGTCGAAATAGGCGATGGTCTTTTTCAGACCTTCCTCAAGCGCGATCTTGGGCTCCCAGCCCAAGGTCTTGCGGGCGCGGCTGATGTCGGGCTGGCGCTGCTTGGGATCATCTGCAGGCAGCGGCTTGAATTCGATCTTCGACTTGGAGCCGGTCAGCGCAATCACCTGCTCGGCCAGCTGGCGGATGGTGAATTCGACCGGATTGCCCAGATTGATCGGACCCGTCACCTCGTCAGGCGTTTCCATCAACCGGATGAAGCCATCGATCAGGTCGTCGACATAGCAGAAGGACCGCGTCTGGCCGCCATCGCCATAGAGCGTGATGGCGTCGCCGCGCAGGGCCTGCATGATGAAATTGGACACCACACGGCCGTCGCTGGGATGCATGCGCGGGCCATAGGTGTTGAAAATGCGCGCAACCTTGATCTGCAGATTGTGCAGGCGGTGGTAATCGAAGAACAGCGTTTCGGCGCAGCGCTTGCCTTCGTCGTAACAGGCGCGCGGACCAATCGTGTTCACATTGCCCCAATATTCTTCCTTCTGGGGATGCATGTCCGGATCGCCGTAGATCTCGCTGGTCGAGGCCTGGAAAATCCTGGCATTCAGTCGCTTGGCCAAGCCCAGCATGTTGATGGCGCCATGAACCGACGTCTTGGTGGTCTGCACCGGATCGCGCTGGTAATGCACCGGGGACGCCGGACAGGCGAGATTGTAGATATCGTCCACCTCGACATAGAGCGGGAATGTCACGTCATGGCGCATCAGCTCGAAGCGGGGATGGCCGATCAGGTGCTCCACGTTGCGCCGCGTGCCGGTGTAAAAATTGTCGGCGCACAACACTTCCTGGCCCTTCGCAAGCAACGCTTCGCACAGGAACGAGCCGAGAAATCCCGCGCCGCCCGTGATCAGTACACGTCTTTGAAGATGCATTTCCTTGGCCCCCGGCAAGCTACCGCCATCCGGGTGACAAGCCTGTCACCCGCTGGCGTGTGAAAAATGGCCGTGCCTAGGCCGAAAGGCTTTCGAGCACGACGCTGTTGCGAGGCAGCGCGATGGATGTCGGCTTCCCCAGAATAGTCAAAAGCACATGGACGCGGTCACCCGCCTCCTGGCGCTCCAGTTCACCGACGAAATCGGCCAGCGCGCCCGTCAGGATGCGGACCGGCTGACCCGGCTTGAGCTCGGCATCCATGTCGAGCACGCCGCGCGCGTCACAACGTGCCTGCAACTGCTCGATGATGCCCGGCGGCACCGCGGCAGGCGCCGCGCCCTGCATCACCAGATTGGAAACCCCGTGGGTGCTGTTGACGCACCGCCAACGGTCACGCGTTAGGTCAAGGCGGACAAAGATATAGCCGGGAAAGAACGGCGCCAGAACCAGATCGATCTTGCGGGCATGGCGGCGCACACGCTGGCCGCGCGGCAGGAAAACACGGAAATCCTGGTTGCCCAGATGTGCGGCGGCCACTGCCTCGCGATTGGGCTGGCATTTGACCGCGTACCACCGCGCGGACGAGGGGACCGCCGGATCATTTTGACGTGTCTGCATTTTGCTCAACGGCCTGATCGGAAAGCGCCTTTTGTCCCAGAAGGCCTAGTGCTTTAGCAAAAGCCCGCCCCAAAAACTCAAAAATCTATGCTGCACCTGCAAAATCGGTGGATAGACCCGGAGCGGCGAATTTCTGGCGCCCGCGACGGCTACATATTGTATAGACGATAAATTACAACACTATATATAGATCAGAAATTTAGAGACAAAAGCTCCCTTCCGGCGCCCCTCCGGCAGGCAGGAGATTTGACCAAATACCAGCCTCGCCAGACTCTGGCGCTCCCCGCCCGGTTCCAATACAGAGCGTCTCGCTTTCTCCGATACAGGCCATGACCAGCGATTCCCCTGCCTCCCAGCTCCAGCGTCTCCTTGACGACCGTACTGCCCACGCCGCCATCATCGGGCTTGGCTATGTCGGCCTGCCTTTGGCCATGGCGGTGGCGCGCGGCGGATTTCGCGTCACCGGCTTCGATGTGGACGACACCAAGCCGGCGCTGCTGAATGCCGGGAAATCCTATATCGGCGCCGTGGCCGACAGTGAGCTGGCCAAGCATGTCGGCGCCAAGAAGTTCGAGGCGACCAACGATTTCTCGCTGCTGCGCGACTGCGATGTCATCATCATCTGCGTGCCGACGCCGCTGGACCGCCACCGCGAGCCGGATCTTTCCTACATTGAGGCATCGGGCCGGCGGATCGCGCAAACGCTGCGGCCGGGCCAGCTGGTGGTGCTGGAATCCACCACCTATCCCGGCACAACCCGCGAAATCCTGAAGCCGATCCTGGAAGAGAGCGGCCTGGTTTGCGGCACGGATTTTTTCCTCGGCTTCTCACCCGAGCGCGAAGACCCGGGCAATGCCTCGTTCGAAACCGTCACGATCCCCAAGGTGGTGGCCGGGCTGGGACCGGAAGCCAGCAAGCTGGCACTGACCTTCTATGCCGGCGCGGTGAAACATGTGGTGCCGGTGTCCTCGCCGGATGTAGCCGAAGCGGTGAAGATTACCGAAAACGTCTTTCGCGCCGTCAACATCGCGCTGGTCAATGAGCTGAAGGTCATCTTCAGCGCCATGGGCATCGATGTCTGGGAAGTGATCGACGCGGCCAAGACCAAGCCTTTCGGTTTCATGCCTTTCTATCCCGGCCCCGGCCTTGGCGGACATTGCATTCCGATCGATCCCTTTTACCTGACCTGGAAGTCACGCGAATTCGATCTGCCGACCCGCTTCATTGAACTGGCCGGAGAAATCAATGTCGCGATGCCGCGCTATGTCGTGGAGAAGCTGGCCCTGGCGCTGGACAGCCGCCACAAGAAAGCACTGACCGGCTCGCGCGTGCTTGTGCTGGGCCTTTCCTACAAGAAGAACATTCCCGATATCCGCGAAAGCCCGACCTTCAAGCTGATGGAGCTGCTGGAGCAGCGCGGCGCCGCGGTGGATTACCACGATCCCCATGTGACCGAGATTCCCCCCACCCGCGAGCATGCCGATTATACCGGCCGAAAATCCGTGGCGCTGGATGCCAGGAGCCTGGCAACGTATGACGCGGTCCTGATTTCCACCGACCATGATGCGGTGGACTACGCACTGGTATCCAAGCATTCCAAGCTGGTGGTGGACACCCGCAACGTCTTGGCGAAGAACGGTCTGAGCGGCGATCATCATGTCAAAGCCTGATAATCGCGGCCGCGCATCCCTGGGAATCTCGCAATGACCGGTACCGTTCCGGATGGCGAGTTCGGCGACAAGGCACCGGGCTTTGCCGATCCCACCCAGTTGCCGCAAAGTGAAGCGGAGCGCCGGGCCTGGCAGGAAGCCAACCGTGCCTGGTGGGAAGGAAAGCCGATGCGCTACGACTGGCGCGACGGGCTTGCCTCAGACAAGGCAACCGCGGATTTCTTCGGGGAAATCGACCGGCGGTTTCTGTTCTCGGTCCAGAAATTCCTTCCCTGCCGCACCACGCCGTTCGATGCGCTGATCCCTTTCGAAAAGCTGGGCGACAAGGACGTGCTGGAAATCGGCGTGGGGCATGGCTCCGTCGGCCAGCTTCTCGCCTTGCATGCCCGCTCCTACACCGGCATCGACCTGACCCAGGAAGCCACCGACATGACGACGCGGCGCTTCGCCCTGCTCGGCCGGTCCGGCAAGGTTTTGCAGATGGACGCGGAGTCGATGGCATTCCCGGATGGGAGCTTCGACTTCATCTGGTCGTGGGGGGTGATTCACCACTCCGCCGACACGACGCTCATACTCAAGGAAATGCATCGCGTGCTGCGCCCGGGCGGCCAGGCCGTCATCATGGTCTATTACCGGTCATGGTGGAGCTACTACCTGTTTGCGATCCTGAAACTGGCCCTCAAGGGCAAGTGGCCGACCTGGCTCCTGATCGACCAGGTTCGGCAGCAGGCCACCGATGGTGCGATCGCGCGCTACTACACGCGCGCCGAATGGGAAAGGCTGACCAGCCCGATGTTCGCCACCACGACAGCTGTGCATGGCATGAGCATCGAACTCATTCCACTGCCGCACAGCCGCGCCAAAGAACTGCTGCTGGCGCTGCTGCCTGACGCCATTGCCCGTTTCATGACCCACAATCTCGCCATGGGATCATTCCTGGTGGCGCGCATGGTCCGGAAATAACTTCAGCCCCTATATTTTCCCAATACCCCCGTGCCGCAGCCGTTCCATCAAGCCGCGCCGGTTGGTCAAATGCTTGCGCACCCGATAAAGCAGCCAGAATACCCAGTCTGTCGCCCGCCATGACCGCCCCATGATGTGAACAAACCGCTCCCGCTCATAAGCCCGGAATTTTTCCCGCATCTTGTTGGCCCCGGTGATGGACTCACCATGAATCCGGAAATTTGCCAGAAAGTCCTCCACGTATAGGGGGGCCTTGGCCTTAAGCAAAAGTTCAAGGAAAAGCTCACCGTCCCAGGTGATGGAGTTGTTGATGTTGAATCCGCCGACTTCGCGAAAAAGGGATCCCCGGAAAAACGTGCTGTGCTGGCAGATAATGCCCGCACTGTAAGCGAACTGTTGGGAATGAAACTTATCGGTATAGGCGCGGCGTCGTGGCACCCCCTCCTCATTCACGATAATAGTATGCCCCATCAGGATGTCGGTTTGCGGGCGCGCGGCGAAGTGGTCCGCAACACGGCGGAGTGCATCAGGAAGCAACTCGTCGTCGGAATTCAGGAAGCCGAATATCTCGCCGCTGGCTTGCGCAAACCCCTTGTTCAAACCGTCTGCGGGTCCCTTGTCAGGATCAAGTATGATCTTGGAAATACGGTGCCGATAGCGTTCGATGATCTCACGGCTTCCGTCGGTCGAGCCCGGATCAACCACGATATACTCAATATCGGGGAAATCCTGCCCCAAAATCGAAAGGATGGCGCGCTCCAGGAATGGCGCCTGATTATAGGAAATTGTGACGATAGAGAACTTCATTCCGGCCCAGTCAACGTTTTCTCGTCAACAATATAAATCCCACGAAAAACTCGGCGGTATCTCGCGCCAAGATCACTCGGCCGATAGAGCTGCCCGGGTAATATACTGCCTATCTCCAAATTGTGGAAGATCATAATGGGTCGGGAAATAGCAAGTCACGCTCAGCACCGAGCTGGAACTGAATCTGCGCGTAGAAACACTGTTGGGCCGTCACGATCTCTAGCAACATGATTGTGGTGACGAAACGCCATATTGTGCATCCAGATCAAGCCGGCATTCATCCAATCGAACGCGCCGTTTACCCTTGTCCGCTAAGCAGCTAGCTAAGCCTTTCTTGCTACAGCATACAAATAGGATGCATGCTTGCGGGCCAAAGCGCGCTGACGCGAGGGGGAAATCAACTTCAACAAAGGTCGCCGCAAAAATCGCGGAAGCGGAACCGCGTTGGCTTCTTCGCCAAAGGGAGTCACAGCAATCTGCTCGAAAAAGGTCGCCAGCAGGTCCGCAACCATATCCTTCGTATAAAAGCGGGCTGAGAACCCGTCCGTTGACTTCCAGAGAATTTCGTCCAAGGATTTGCCGAACCAGAACCCTATCATGTACCGGGTGAGCATTTCCTTGTACGCTGGCATCCCTTCGAGATTGTACACCATAATTCGGGCTTCCCCGCCCGGCTTCAGGACGCGGTCTATTTCGCGCACAATCCGTCCCGTCCGCGCCGAAGCCAGAATGACCCCCCATGACCAAACAATATCGAAGTGACCGTCAGGAAGTGCGAGAGATTCCGCATCCATCTCACGTACATCAGCCTTCAGCCCCTTCAATTCCAGCCGCTTCTTTGTGGCCATCACCGACGTTGGAGACAAATCAACGGTCGTAAGATCGGCGCCGGCGCGCGTCAGGAGCTCAGCGTGAAATCCCATTCCGCAGCCGATCTCCAGCACCCGCTTTCCCTTTACTCCGGCCATCAAGGCTTCGAATGGGTTGGGTTGGTCAGAGAACAGCCGGTCACTGTGTAAAAACCGCTTGTCTATGTCGTCGAACCAAGCAGGGGTAAACTTTTCATACGGAGACTGTTTTCCCCAGTCGTCATAAGACATGGTAATAGCCGTCCACCACTGCTTGTTTCCCGCTTGGACCAATGCGGTACTCATGTCCTGTGTTCTTTTGTCGTCGTAGCGCATTGGGCTTCTCGGCGCCTTTCAGAAAAAACGTGCGAAAGGATGGGCTGAAAATTTCGCATGTATCTCCTTGTTTTGCAACCAGATTTCTATTCCTCGATCCGAGCCCGTTTTTCACACGAGGGATGTGCCAAAGACGCGCTTGTAAGTTGTGCGTGAGCTGCGCCTCTGCCGGGATCCATTATGATTTGGGAACTACGCTCCCAAATACCGCTCGCTAATCCCACGGCTTACCGTCGGTCGAACCGAGATTCACTACGATACACTCGATATCCGGGAGATCCTGGTGCAGCACGAACAAGCCAGATCCAGAAGCGGCGCCTGCTACTTCTTGCGCGCTGTCAGAATGAATTCAGACGCGAAACGGGGGGGCACCCGGAATTGCAGCCGCTCTATCAGCGGAGCCGCAAGATGGTAAAGCGCCGCGTTTATTTTATCGCTCCACGTGGCTTCCAAAATTTGGTGGAAGCGAAACGGGATGATCTCCAACACATCAAAGTCCGCCGATGTGAAACTGGTGCGCCAGCGATCCAATTTCCATTCCGCCATTTCGTGCCAGACATCGCGATAATGCTGACCATGCGTTTGCGGCGTGAAATAATACCGCAGACGATTCCAGACTGAACCGCGGAAATGCTCATAGGCGGCGACCAGCGCCGCATCCTTTCCAATTCCGGCGCTCTTTGCCAGTTCGTCCAGGACAAGGAAATTATACGCCGGGCTGTAAACATAGTGCTTGAGCCGGGCGTACCATCCCGGGACGGCAGGCGCGTGCAGAGGACCCTGCGCGCCCTGTGGAACGAGTGCCCGCAACCTGTCGGACACCCTTCGCCGGGACCCCGTCACGGCTTCCCTGACGATGGACGTAGCCAGTATCAGCGGCAATTTCAGAACGTAATCGCGAACCAATCTGAACCGACAAAGCGCCGGCGTACCTGTAATACAGATCACGATGCCGTTCGGCTTCAGGATCCGCGCCGTCTCGCGGTTAAAGTCCACAGCATCCGGAACATGCTCGATCACGGAATTGTGAAAGATCAGGTCGAACGATTGATCGGCGAACGGCAGCTTTTGCCCATCATTGACCAGAAAAGGCACTTCGCGCTTGGCCAGTTTTTCAAAAACAATCGTGCGGGCATTTGCAACATCGGCATCGCGGGCCACGAAGCTGCCCGGCACCTGCAATTCCGTGGCGGTGACATGCCCATAATTCGTCAGCAGGGCGGAATGAAAGCCCAGGCCGCAGCCAATCTCCAGGATGGTTTTGGGGGCATACCGTTCAACGATCGGCGCGACAAAATTGAAGATCGTCAATTTCTGCAACAGATGATCGTGCGTCACAAGATCCGGCCGCATGGCTGCAAAATGCAGAAAGCGGCTGAAATCCGCGTCAGAAATATGGCTGAGCCGCTTCTTCATCCCTCAGAACCTCGAAGCGGACCATGCATGACCGGACCCCGTTGCACGCAAATCGCACCGCATCACAGCCGGACGCCGTCGCGGATCACGCGCCCACCGATCGCCTTATAGACTCGCTTGACCAGCTTGACGAGCCAGCTGTTCTCCGACGAGGGATAATCCTTGTAGGTCTTGGGCGGCGCCTGGCAAATGGCGTCGAGTTCAGACCGTGCGATGCGCAATTTTTTGGCGACGTAATCCAGCAGCGGCGGTTCCTCTGCCGGGTCCAGCGATGGCTGTTGCAAGGCGCGCATGGCCTCATCGCGCGTCATCTGGCCGGCGCACACCAGACTTGAAAGATGCGCCCGGCGCTTGTCGAAGCCGAACTTGCGCGGCAGGAGATAGCCTTGGAAAAACCGGGTATAGACGGATTCATAATGTTTGCCGCCGTAAGGCATCCAGCCCAGCTCCCGGGCAATCAGCGCTTCCACACCCGCTCTGTCGAAAGCGATGTAATCGTAGAGACGGACAACCTGCAGTTTCCTGATCTGGAAGAGATAAAAATACTTCCACATTGACGTGTGCGGAAAGTAGCGCAGGCGAACCGTGCCGAACCGCTTCTGCAGGGCCTTGATGTAAATCCAGTCTTGATGGCCATAAGACCACATGCGCGCATGGACGGATTCCGTTACCAGGTTGACGCCCAGAAAAATGGTCGAAATCTTCTTGCTGTTGGCGACCTGGTAGAGCACCGACAGAATGGCGTGATCGGTGGGAATTTCGGAATCGGGCGTGGAAGCCTTCAGGAAAGCCAGTTGCAGCGCTGAAAATTCACGCCAGTCCAGGACTTCGGTATGCAGGTCTATGCTGAGCGCGGCCAGCATCCGCTCGATGTTCGCGACCGCAAGCTCGGAATTCCAGCCATTGTCCAGATCGACCGCGAGCGGATTAAGCCCCAGCACGCGCTTGACGTAGTAGGCGAGATAGGTGCTGTCGACACCGCCGCTGACGCCGATAACGCAATCGTATTTGCCTGTTTCTCGGTCGCGGATTTTGGCTACGATTCCCGCCAGCTTCTCATCGGCCCGGGGCTGAAATCGCGGCAGCTGGAAAACCGTGTCCCGATAGGCACGACAGTGATTGCACTCCCCGGTCGCGTCGAACTCGATCAAGGTGTCTGACGTATCCATCACGCAAAGGCGGCAGATCTGGTACTTCAGAGGGTGAGAAGGCATGCGCCATATAGCAGAGAAATTCCTTTTTTCCCTATCACGACCGGCTATTAGCGACTATACCGGCGCCGAAGCGCGTGAATTGCGCCAGGACAGAACCGGCTGGACGTGATGTCAGGATTTGCTTTGCTCGGCTGCGGCCGCATCGCCCAGAAGCACCTCAGGCTTCTAACCGAAGGACATGTAAGAGACGCAAAGCTTGTCGCCGTATGCGACATTCTGCCACGCGTTGCGCGCGAAACCGGTGAAAAATTCCAGGTGCCGTGGTTCACCGACATGCACGAGATGATGCGTGAGACCGGCAGCAAAATCGATGTCGTAAGCATACTGACCGAGAGCGGCCATCACGCCGCGCATTGCCGTGCGCTGGCGCCATACCGCAAGCACATTGTGGTGGAGAAGCCGATGGCGCTTACCGTCGCCGACGCCGATTCCATGATCAGCGCCTGCCAGGCCGCGGGGGTAAAACTCTTCGTCGTAAAGCAGAACCGCTACAACCTGCCGGTCCAGAAGGTGATGGAAGCTCACCAGCAGGCGCGTTTCGGCAAGCTGGTAATGGGCACGGTGCGCGTTCGCTGGTGCCGTACACAAGCTTATTACGACCAGGCCGCCTGGCGCGGCACCCACGCGCTTGATGGCGGGGTATTCGCCAACCAGGCCTCGCATCACATCGATCTCCTGCAATGGTTCCTGGGAAAACCAGTCTCCGTGATTGCCAAGGCGCGAACCGCACTCGTCGACATTGAAGCCGAGGATACAGGCGCGGCGATCGTTACCTTTGAGAACGGCGCCATCGGCGTGATCGAGGCCACCACCGCGGCGCGCCCCAAGGACACCGAAGGGTCGCTGTCCATATTGGGGGAAAAAGGCCTGGTGGAGATTGCCGGATTCGCCGTGAACAAGATGCGGACCTGGAATTTCTCGCAAGCACGGCCGGAAGACGACGACGTTGTCGCCAATTTCTCCGAGGACCCGCCAGACGTATACGGCTTCGGCCACATCGCCTATCTCAACCATGTTGTCGATGTGATCCGTGACGGCAAGACTTCGCTGGTGGACGGGTTCGAGGGAAAAAAATCTCTGGAGCTGATCTGCGCCATTTACGAATCGATCCGAACAGGCTCGGAAGTCCAATTTTCCCGCGCATAAACCAACCGTTTCGTTGCCCCTTGCGGTCCGCTTGCTGGCAGCAAAGCGGCATGACATCTTGGCCATGACAGGGTCGCTAACACCGGGGATAACAGTGGATCGTCAGGCCGCCTTCAAACAGCGCTTTCCGGCCGTCAGCATTCACGAAAGTGCCTATATCGATGATGGCGTCGAGATTGGCGGCGGCACCAGCATCTGGCATTTCAGTCATATACTGCCAGGGGCGCGGATCGGCACGAATTGCGTGATCGGCCAGAATGTCATGATCGGCGCAGGTGTTATGGTCGGCAACCGCTGCAAGATTCAGAATAACGTCAGCATCTATTCTGGCGTGACGCTCGAAGACGGGGTGTTTTGCGGCCCGTCCTGCGTGTTCACCAATGTGATAAATCCCCGCGCGGAAATCGAACGCAAGGATGAATTCCGCCCCACGCGGGTGGGACGAGGAGCAACCATCGGCGCCAATGCCACGATTGTTTGCGGCCACACGCTGGGGATGTACTGCTTCATCGGTGCGGGCGCCGTGATCACGAGCGATGTTCCGAATTTTGCGCTCGTCGCCGGCAATCCAGGCAAGCGCATCGGCTGGGTCAGCAAGCTGGGCGGGCGCCTGGGCGAAGACCTGGTCTGCCCCATGGACGGCACGAAATACCGACTTGTCGATCCCGATCATCTCCAAGCGGTCGGCTGATGAAACGAATTCCATTCGTCGATCTCGCCGCGCAATATGAATCGCTGAAGCCGGAAATTCACGCCGCGATAGAGGGTGTTTTCAGCGCCGGCACTTACATTCAGGGCCCGGCCGTAGAAGCATTCGAGCGTGCATTTGCCGGCAAGATGGATGCCGCGCATGCCATCGGATGCGCCAACGGCACCGCATCCCTGTCCCTGGCGCTGGAGGCTTTGGGCATTGGCAAAGGCGACGAAGTCATTACCGTCGCACACACCTTCATCGCCACGGCCGAAGCGATCTGCCATGTCGGCGCGAAGCCTGTTTTCGTGGACATAGAGCCTGCCGCCTATGGCATGGACCCGGCCCTGCTGGAGGCCGCCATCACGCCGCGCACCCGCGCGATCATCCCCGTGCATCTGTACGGCGCGCCCTGTGACATGGACCCGATCCTTGCCATCGCCCGCAAGTATGGCCTGAAGGTGATCGAGGACGCTGCCCAGGCGCATTTTGCGACCTATCGCGGACGTTGCGTCGGGGGCCTGGGCGATTGCGGCAGCTTCAGCTTCTATCCCGGGAAAAACCTGGGCGCCTATGGCGATGCTGGGTTGATTTCGACCAATGATGATAAAGTCGCGTCACTGCTGCGCAAGCTGCGGGACCATGGCCGCATCAGCAAGTATGAGCATGATGTTATCGGGTACAACCAGCGCATGGATGCGCTGCAAGCCGCCATGCTGTCCGTGAAATTGCGCAAGATCGAGACATGGATCGCCGCACGCCGGAAAATCGCGGCGCATTACGATGCGCGGCTGGGCCCAGCGGGTTTCAAAACCATTGCACCATGGCCGCATAGCGAAGCGGTCTATCATCTGTATGTCGTGGAAACATCCAATCGCGCAGCGGTCGCCGACGCGCTGGCGCGCGAAGGTATCGCCACGGGCGTGCATTATCCCATTCCCCTGCACAAACAGCCGGCATTGCTGGAACGAGGCCCGTTTCGGCTCCTCCCTGTCACGGAAAGAGCCGCCGCCCGCGTCATCAGCCTGCCGATCTATGCGGAGCTGGCCGCCGAAGACGTCGACCGGATTTGCGACCTGTTCCTAAAATGCGCGCAGCCATGATCCGTACGCGCCTGACGCCCTCATCGTGATCCAGGTCGCCCCGAAAAAGCTTCTGTTCGTTACTCACGCCTGGGAAGGTGTTTATGGCGCGGCAACCAGCCTGCGTCTGTTGCTGGAAAATTATTCCGGCGTGGAAGCAGACTTGCTGCTGCCGCGATCTTTCCGTCATCCGCGCGACCTGGCAGCGGCGGTGGCGCAGTTTGCGCCCCTTCGCCTCGCCTATGAGATATCCATGCCGGTCGACCTAAGCCTGCTGGGAATTCGGCGCGGCCTGGCCGACAGGGCGCATGGCGCGGCACACTGGCTGGGCTGGCAACGCGACCGCGCGATCTATCGGCAGATCCTGCGGGATGGCAATTACGATGTCGTGCATTTCAATTCGCCGGTGCTGCACCAGATGATACTGCCCGGAATGCCGGCCGTTACGCATATGCGCGACATCATCATCGATCCTGGTTCGCCCGTGATCGACAAGTTGGCCGACGGGCATGGGATCATATTCATCGACGCCGCGACACGGCAGCCTTTTGCGCGCCGCGAAGGCAGCATGCAGGCCATCACGCTGAACAATCCCATCGACATGCGCGCGGTCGCGGGGGCCAAGGCGTTGCATCATCCGCGCCTGACGCCGGCCACGACAGTATTCAGCATGATCGGACGCGTGTCGGAACTGAAGGGTGTTGCGCTGGTCATTGAAGCATTCCGGCAGGGCGCGGGCGCGCAAGATGTCCTGCTTGTGGTGGGGGCGGGATCGGAAAGTTACACGGCGCGCTGCCGGACGCTTGCCGGAAACGATCCGCGCATCATTTTCTGGGGCGAAGAGCAGGACGTGAAAAGCGTGTACGCCTCAACAGACTATGTTGTTCGGGGTGATCCCAGGCCCTGTGTCGGCCGCACGATCTATGAAGGTCTTTATTCCGGCAGTCGCATCCTCATGCCGGGACCGCCTGAATTCGGCCTGATATTTGAAGCCGACCGATTTCCGGACGCGATCACATTTTATGCGCCCGGCAGCAAAGACGCGCTGGCGAAAAGCTTCGCGGCCTGTTCGGGCAGGAAAGTCACCGCCCGGAACTATCGCAGCAATGTCGAGGACTATGTGAAGGCCTTCGACGCCTTTATCGAGTCCTGCCTGACGCCGTCGGCCTCAGTGCCTGGCCGGTAAAACCAATCCCACAGACGCAAGCTCGTCGCCGGCAATCGCCCCATAAAGCTGATTGCCTTCATCGGAAAGATGGATGCCATCCGCATGGAAGATGGCGCCGCGCCGCGCGGGCGGAAGCGAAAGCAGAAAATCGGACGGTCCGTCGAGCGGCAGAAAGCCGGCGTCACGCGCCAGCGCTTTCCAGGACTTGTTCGCGCCTGTTTCGCTGCCATCGCAATTGACCATCACGGCCGGAACGTCGCGATAGACACCGCGCAGCATTGTCAGCAGCTTTTGCGTAAGGGCGATGGAATCGCGTTCATAGCTGGCGGTGGCTTGCGGCGATAGCGGCCCGGTATATCCGCCATAGCGCTGGAACTGCATGTTGCCGATGACGCCGTCGATGCGATTGAACAGCCGCGATTCACCGGCAAGGGAACGGTATACTTTCGCCATCAACCCCGGCGCGTATTTGGGCAGGCCGGACTGCGCATCGATAAAGGGCCGGCGCATGAACTGCCCGCGTACCACGCCTTTGCTTTCCCAGTCATAGAAATTATTATGAAAGTCATTGCCGCAGAACTGCAGAACGAAAAGGTCCGGCTTGATGCGCGGGGACAACTGCTGCGACAGAAGAAGATTCTGATAGGTGCCCCAGCCCCCGGCGCCGCCGCCCATCACATAAAAATCGCTTGCCGGCCGGTGCAGGCGTTGGGCAAGGCGCTTGGCCATTGCAACGTACCACATGCGGTCATTCGAGGCGTAAGGGTCCGCCGTGAAGGAATCGCCCAGCACCAGGATTTTGATGGGCGCCCCGGCGCTTCCAAAAACCCGCAGCCCCTGATCGTTGGTGGCAAAGGATACCAGGTAGTCCTTTGCGCCCAGCGTTTTCTGCGTGAAATCGCGATGGTAGTTTGGCTTCAGCGTCCAGCCCAGCAATGCATCACGCTGAACGGGCGCGGGACGCAGGATTGCCAGGCCCACTTCCGCCACCAGCCAGGCCGCCAGCAGCAGGATCAGGGACAGGCAGAAAACGATCCCAACCTCTTTCCTGGTCCAACCCATAGCCACCGCCTGATGCGCCCTGCGGCAGCCTGTAACCGTAAAATGACAGGCTTGCCACTGCCATTGCGCCCCGCCCTGCCCAAGGCTGCCAAAAGCCGCGGAAAAGAGGATATTCAGCGCCTCAAGCAAGCTGTGGCGCCCTTGATTCGACGTCCTGAATTGGCTCTAAGTGCTGCGCTATCCCGATGAATTACCGATGAAAATCAGCACCGTCACCGTCTGCCGCAACTCGCAGGCCACCATCGCGCAGACGGTTGCGTCCTTCCTGCGCCAGACGCATCCCGACAAGGAGCTGCTGGTGATAGACGGCGGATCAACGGACAAGACGATGGAGATCGTCAACAGCTTCCAAAACGATGCGATCCGAATCATCTCCGAACCGGATCGCGGCATCTACGATGCCATGAACAAGGGGCTGGCGAATTTTTCCGGCGACGCCATCGGTTTTCTGAATTCCGATGACGCCTACAGCGACCCTTCCGTATTGGCGCGCATCTCGGAGGCGTTGACGCGCGCGGATGCGGTGTATGGCGACCTGTTGATGATCTCCGATCACGTGACCGGCAATGTCGTCCGGGAATGGAAAGCGAGTGAATTCAAGCCGGATGCCTTCCGCTCCGGCTGGATGCCGCCGCACCCCACATTCTACGTTCGGCGCGAGCTGGCGGCGCGCACGGGACAATTCGATCTTAGCTACAAGATCTCGGCCGATTACGACTTCATGCTGCGCGCAATGGAATTGCATCACCCGCGTGTGCGCCACATACCACATGTGCTGGTGCATTTCATGGTGGGCGGCATGAGCACGCGCGGACTGGGCGCCGTCATCCGCGGCAACCTGGAATGCCTGCGCTCGCGCCGCCGCCATCTGGGCGCACCGCCACTGGATACCGCCCTGTTCACCAAGCCCATGCGTAAACTGCTGCAACTGGGCTGGCGCAAAGCATGACCCGATCCGATACTGGCCGGCCTCTTCTGGCCGCCACACTCTGGTAAGAAGCGAGACTGCCGATGTCCAAAGACACAGCGAAGCTTTCCGGCACGATGAAGGCGATCGGCCTTAACGATGGCGAGATCAATTCTTCGGCCGCGCTGATCGTGGACGGCAATGTGATCTGCGGCGCGCCCGAAGAGCGGTTCAACCGCATCAAGAAGACAAAGGTCTTTCCGAAAAACGCCCTGAACTATGTGCTGCAGGATCAGGGTCTGACCCTGAAGGATATCGATTTCATTGCCCAGGCCTGGAATCCCGGCGCAACCTGGATCAAGTACAATCCGATGATTTCCTCCAACCGCGTCCGGCGGGAGGATTATTTCTACTCCATTCCCGATCATCTTTTTAACTTCACGCATCGCCAGCCGAACGAATGGGTAAAGATGGAATTCGGCGGCGCCCTGCCCCCGATCTATTTCGTGCAGCATCATCGATGCCATATCGCCAATGCATTTTTCCTGTCGCCCTTTGAAGAGGCGGCCTTCCTGACCGCCGACTGGCGCGGCGAGATCGAAAGCCTGTCCAAGGGCTTTGCCAAGGGAAACAAGATCACCGTTCTGGACACCCAGGAAGTTCCCAACTCACTGGGCATGTTCTATGCGACATTCACCGAGATGGTTGGCTATCAGCCCGATAATGACGAATGGAAAGTCATGGCCCTGTCGGCCTATCCGGTGGATTGCGAAGACTATCGCAAGCGCATCCTGTCCACGGTCACGCTGCTGGAAGATGGCGGCTTTGAACTGGATACGTCCTATTACCAGGGCACGATCCTGGAAAAGCCAAGGCTCTACACCGACAAGCTCTACCGCCTGCTGGAAGGTGACAGGCATACCGGCGCGGATCGGGAGGACTGGGTCATAAAAGTCGCCAAGGCGATGCAGCTGGCATCGGAGGACATCGCGGTCCATGTTCTGAACGACCTGCATCAGAAAACAAAAGAGAAAAATCTCGTCCTGGCCGGCGGCTTCTTCATGAATTCCGTGCTCAACGGAAAAATCACCGCCCGCACGCCGTTCGAGAATGTCTACATCTCCTATGCGCCGGATGATGCCGGCAATGGCATCGGCGCGGCACTTTATGTCAACCATTGCATCCTGGACCGTCCGCGGAGCATCGCCTATCGCTCCAGCTCAATCGGACCCCAGTTCAGCCAGGAGCAGATCACCGATGCCCTGAAGCGCCGGAAGATAAAATTCGAGATCGTTGCCAACGCCCCGCAACGCGTTGCGCAGCTTCTCAGCGAAGGCAATGTCGTGGGCCTGTTCCAGGGCCGCATGGAGTTCGGCGATCGCGCACTGGGCAACCGTTCCATCCTGGGCGATCCCCGGAATGCGTCCATGAAGGACAAGATCAACACCATGATCAAGTACCGCGAAGGTTATCGCCCCTTCGCCCCCGCCACCATATTCGAACGGGTGCACGACATCTTCGATGTCGATGCAAAGTACGAATGCAATTACATGGAAAAGGTGGTCAAGGTCCGCGAAGCCTATCGGAAGAACATTCCGGCGGTGACGCATTTTGACGGTTCAGGCCGGTTGCAGACCGTCCAGCGAGACCACAATCCTTATTTCTACGCGGTCATTTCGGAGTTTGAGAAGATCACCGGCGTTGCGGTCGTCCTGAACACCTCTTTCAATATCAATGCGGAGCCGGTGGTGCTGTCGCCCGACGATGCGATTTCGACCTTCTTCAATTCCGGCCTGGACTATCTGATGATGGAAGACGTCCTGGTCCGGAAATACGCTTGAGCGGACCGCTTCCGACGGCATTCGAGAGGCAATCCCGGCTGTGGCGCAACATGCCCGCCTGAACTAACATTGGGGCACAGGAAGGCACACAGCGGCCGGCCTGCAAGGACAGCAAAATGACCCCCTGGCGGGACAAGGTATTTATCGTGGCAGAAGCAGGCGTCAATCATAATGGCGACCTGCAAATGGCGCGTGTGCTAATCGATGCCGCGGCGGCCGCCGGCTGCGATGCGGTCAAGTTTCAGACCTTCCGCGCCGAGGCCCTCGCCTCGCCCCAGGCCAGGACGGCGGCCTATCAGAAAGCCAATGGCGCCGAAGAATGCCAGCTGGACATGCTCAGGCGCCTGGAACTGCCCTATGCGGCGCATCGCGCGCTGAAGGATCATGCCCGTGACAAGGGTATCGCGTTTTTCTCAACCGCCTTCGATCCGGCCAGCGTGGATTTCCTGCAGGGTCTGGATATCCCGATCTGGAAAATTCCGTCCGGCGAGATCACCAACTATCCTTTCCTGGTGCGCGTCGCCAACATGGGAAAGCCGATCCTGCTTTCCACCGGCATGTCCACCACTTCGGAGATACAGCAAGCCGTCGAAGTTCTGACCAGCCACGGCGCGAACCTGGACCGTATCTGCATCCTTCATTGCAACACCGAATATCCCACGCCCATGCAGGATGTGAACCTGCGGGCCATGCCCAGCATTGGGGCCGCCTGCGGTACGGCGCATGGTTATTCGGATCACACATTGGGCCACACGGTCGCCGTTGCCGCCGTGGCGCTCGGCGCGAAGGTCTTGGAAAAGCATTTCACATTGGACCGCACTCTTCCCGGCCCCGACCACAAGGCAAGCCTGGAGCCTGGCGAGCTGGCGGCGCTGGTGGCGGCTGTGCGCGATGCAGAACGCGCGATGGGCAACGGCATCAAGCAGTCTTCCGCCAGCGAAGAAAAGAACAAGACGGTCGCCCGAAAATCGCTGATTGCGGCCAGGCCGATCCGCGCCGGTGAAGCCTTCAGCCCGGAGAACATCGCCGTCAAGCGTCCCGGCACGGGTCTGTCGCCCATGCGCTGGAACGAGGTGATGGGCAAGGCCGCCCCGCGCGACTTCGCGCCAGACGAGTTGATCGAATTATGACCCGCAAGGTCTGCGTCATCACCGGCACCAGGGCGGAGTATGGCTTGCTGCGTCTGCTGATGCTGGGCATCCGCGACGATGCCGCCCTGCAGCTTCAACTTCTCGTGACCGGCACGCATCTGTCCCCCCAGTTTGGCATGACGTATCGGGAGATCGAACAGGATGGGTTCCAGATCGACCGGAAGGTCGAGATGCCGCTGGCCGACAACAGCGCGGCCGGCGTGGCCACATCTGTCGGCCATGGCATGATCGGGATCACCGATGCGCTGGAAAGCCTGAGCCCGGACATCGTCGTGCTGCTGGGGGACCGTTTTGAAATCCTGGCCGCCGCCTCGGCAGCGCTTATCCTTGGCATTCCGATCGCCCATATCCATGGTGGTGAAACCACGGAGGGCGCATTCGATGAAGCCATCCGGCACGCCGTGACCAAGATGGCTTCGCTGCATTTCGTGGCGGCCGAAGCCTATCGCCGCCGCGTCATCCAGCTGGGAGAACATCCCGACCGCACATTCCTGGTGGGCGGATTGGGCGTTGACCTGATCAGGCAGACCCCACTGCTGGACCGTGCGGCGATCGAAGCGGAACTGGGCTTTTCCCTTGGCGTGAAAAGCCTGCTTGTCACCTTCCACCCTGCGACGCTCGACAGCGCCGATCCCGCCGACCAGATGAAAGAACTGCTGGCTGCGCTGGGGGCATTGGCCGATACGCAACTGGTTTTCACCATGCCGAACGCCGACACCGGCTCGCGGGGCATTGCCAGGCAGATTGAGCATTTCGTGGCGTCACACGCCAATGCCCGCGCCTACGCCTCGCTGGGTGCCAGACGGTATCTGTCCTGCATGGCGCAGGTTGATGGGGTGGTGGGAAATTCCTCCAGCGGACTCATGGAAGCGCCCAGCCTGGGCACCGCCACCATCAATATCGGCGACCGTCAACGCGGACGCCTGAAGGCGCAAAGCGTCATGGACTGCGCCCCGGAGCGCGCGGACATTGCCGCGGCCCTGCGCCGGCTCTATTCACCACAGTTCCGCCAGGCTCTGGCGCATGGTATCGATAACCCTTACGGGGATGGAGGCGCCACCGCGAGGATTGTCGACGTCTTGCGGACCCAGCGCCTTGAAAATCTGCTGAAAAAGTTCTTTTACGACTTGCCTGCGAGCATTTTTCCGGAAAACCGCCCCCGATGAGCAAACCCGCCCCGCAGGATGACTGGAAGACCACGCTGCTCGCGTTGGATTCCAGCATTCAGCAAGCCATCGGCAGCCTTGACGCGAGCGGCTTGCAGATCGTCATGGTGGTCGGGCCGGACGGCAAGCTGGCCGGGACGTTGACGGATGGTGATATCCGCCGCGGCCTCTTGCGCGGTCTGGCCCTGGCAAGCCCCCTCGAAGCCATCCTGCATCGCGAGCCGCTGACGGTATCGGCGCAAATGAGCCGCGACGACGTGTTGAACTTGATGAGCGTCCACAGGATACATCAGCTGCCCGTCGTGGACGAAAATCGCAGTATCGTCGGGCTGCATCTGTGGGACACACTTCTTTCCATTCCCGCGCGCCCCAACTTAGTTGTGGTGCTGGCCGGCGGCAAAGGCACCCGGCTGCGGCCCCACACGGTAAACTGCCCCAAGCCCATGCTGCCGGTGCGCGGCAAGCCGATGCTGGAACATATTGTCGACCGCGCCAGGCGCGAAGGATTCACCCACTTTGTCTTTGCGATCAACTATCTCGGCCACCAGGTGGAAGACTATTTCAAGGATGGCAGGGGGTGGCAGGTCGACATTTCCTATATCCGCGAATCCGAGCCACTGGGGACGGCCGGCGCCCTTGGCCTGCTGCGCCCCATTCCTTCCGATCCGGTCATCGTAACCAATGGCGATCTGGTCACAGACCTGCGCTATTCCGAACTCATTGATTTCCACACCGACAACGGCGCGGATGCGACCATGGCGGTGCGCACGCACGAATGGCAGAACCCGTTCGGCGTGGTGCAGACGGACGGCGCGGACATCATCGGCTTTGACGAAAAGCCGATCTCGCGCAGCCAGATAAACGCCGGCATCTACGTCCTTGGCCCCGCCGCGCTTGACGCCGTTGGCGCAAATGAACATTGCGACATGCCCACCCTGTTCAACCGCCTGCGCGAACGCGCATGCAAGACCATCGTGTTTCACATGCACGAACCCTGGCTTGATGTGGGTCATCCCAAGGACCTGGAGATTGCGCGCCGCGAAGACAATGCAACCGCGAGAAAAACGCATTGAAAAATGTTTACGCTCTGAAACCTGCCACCTCGAAAACCTACGGCGATTGCTAAAATGACGAAAAAACGCAGGCGTTCGCTAGTGACAGGCGCCGATGGCTTTATAGGTTCTCATTTGGTGGAAGCGCTGGTTGCACGCGGCGACCAGGTGACGGCGCTGGCGCAATACAATTCGTTCAATCATTGGGGCTGGCTGGAAGACATTGACTGTCTGAAACAGGTCCAGGTGGTGAATGGCGACATCCGCGACCCGCATTTCTGCAGGCAGATCACCAGGGACCAGGATGCGGTATTTCACCTAGCCGCCTTGATCGCCATCCCTTATTCCTACGCCGCGCCCGACAGCTATGTGGAGGTCAATGTGCGCGGAACACTCAACATCTGCCAGGCGGCCCGAGCCAATGGCGTCGAGCACGTCCTGCATACCTCAACGTCGGAAGTTTATGGTACGGCCCAGTATGTGCCAATTAACGAGGCCCACCCGCTGCAACCGCAATCGCCATACAGCGCCAGCAAGATCGGCGCGGATGCCATGGCGATGAGCTTTTACAATGCCTTCAACTTGCCGGTGACCATTGTTCGCCCGTTCAACACCTATGGGCCCCGCCAGAGCGCCCGGGCTGTCATCCCCTCCATCATTTCCCAGATCGCCGCCGGAAAGACAAAAATCGCGCTGGGCGACCTCAGCCCGACGCGCGACTTCAGCTTTGTGAAGGATACCTGCCGCGGATTCCTGAAACTGTCGGAATGTGCGGACGCTGTCGGCAAGACAGTGAATATCGGCTCGAATTTCGAGGTCTCGATCGGCGATACGCTGGAACTGATACGCCGGCTGATGGGCCGTGATGTCGAGATCGACAGCGACCCGCAGCGCCTTCGCCCGAAAAAATCGGAAGTGCAGCGGCTTTGGTGCGACAACACGCTGATTCACGGCATGACAGGCTACAAACCCGAATACTCACTGGAAGACGGGCTGCGCGAAACCGTGAAATGGTTCCTGCAGCCGGCCAATCTCGCGAAATACAAGCACGACATCTACAATGTCTGAGATCGCGGAAAAGTATCGGGGCTTGATCGCCCTCGTGCGCGAGCTTTACGGCACGGGCGCCATTCCGCTGCATGAGCCGCGGTTTCTGGGCAATGAAAAACGCTATCTGGCAGACTGCATCGATTCCACCTTCGTGTCGTCCGTCGGTCCCTATGTCACCCGCTTTGAAGACATGATGCGGGACATCACGGGCGCCCAGGCCGCCATCGCCACCGTTAACGGTACCGCGGCGCTGCACATGGCCCTGATACTGGCCGACGTCCGAGACGGGGACGAAGTAATCACCCAGCCGCTTTCCTTCGTCGCGACCTGCAACGCCATCGCCTATCAGCGGGCCCATCCCGTGTTCGTCGATATCGAGCGCGATACGCTGTCACTGTCGCCGCATGCCCTGCGCGCATTTCTGGATGAAAATGCGGAACACCGGGGCGCCGACTGTTTCAATCGTAAAACTGGCCGACGGATCAGAGCCGTCGTTCCCATGCATACCTTCGGCCTGCCGGGCCGGGTCGATTCCATTCGCGATATTTGCGCAGAATGGGGCATCACCCTGATCGAGGATGCCGCCGAATCTCTTGGCTCGTACATCGGGGAAAAGCACACCGGTAGGTTCGGCGGTCTGGGCACTTTCAGCTTCAATGGCAACAAGACGGTTACCAGTGGCGGCGGCGGATGCATCGTGACCGATGATCCCAAACTTGCGGCCCTGGCCAAGCATCTCACGACAACCGCCAAGACGGCGCACGCCTGGGATTTTCACCATGACCAGGTCGGTTATAACTACCGCTTGCCCAATCTGAACGCCGCGCTGGCCTGCGCCCAGCTGGAACAACTGCCGGCATTCCTGGCAAACAAGCGGCAGACGGCGGGCCGCTATGCGCAGTATTGCGGCGCTGCCCGCATCGCGTTTCCGGGCGAACGCGACGGCACAACCGCCAATTTCTGGCTGAACGCCGTCCTGACAGCGTCACGCGAAGAACGAGATGCGTTTCTGGCGTATAGCCATGGTGCAGGCGTTTTGGCGCGGCCCGCCTGGACCTTGATGCCGCAACTGCCTGCTTTTACGGGCGCGCATAGCGGCCCGCTGGAAAACGCCCAATGGCTGGCTGACCGGGTGGTCTGCCTCCCCAGCAGCGTGAGACTTGCACACTAGGCGAACGCTTCCCTGCGGCCTGGATTATTTCTTGTTCACGACAAGAAATTTATGCGGCTGCTGAAGACACAGGCCATTCATGATGCGCCTTCCACCCGTCTCCGTCCGTTCCGTCCAGCTTCGGACGGCGTCTTCCGGCTTTTTTGCAATGTCGACGGAGATTTCAAAGTGATGGAACGTATAGTCCGCCACCCCATAGGCTTTGAGGAAATTCCCGACGGATGTCACGGACGGGATATTCCAGCCATGTTCCAGCGGAGACCCCTTAGGTTCATGCGAGCGCTTGTACTTCACGAATACATCCAGGTCGTAATCATTGAACATATTGTGGACCGCAAGACGCCCACCGGGCTTTAGCCAGTCCAGGCAGTTTTTCAGCACTGCTTCGTAATCATCAAAGATGCCCAGGGTGCCGAGCATCGTGATGATGTCGAGCGATTCGGGTGCCATGCTTTTGGAATCCGAGGCATCAAATTTTTCAATCGTCAGCCCCTTGAAACGCTTGCGCCCTTCATCGATCAGGATCTGGCTGTATTCATGGCCGCGCACGTCAAAATTGGGAAAACGTCGCGCCAGGTAATTGGGAAATTCGCCAATGGCGCAGCCGATATCACCAAGTGTCAGATTCTTGTCTTTCAAATCCTCAAGGTAATTGCCGATATTCTTGAAAGAATCCTTGACCGGCACATCGGTTTCCTGGGCATAAAAATCGCAATGCGTGGTCTTCAATGTCTTCCCCTGCCGCTCTCAGCGGCCACCTTATGCTCTGTAATGCGGCCAAACTTCAATAATTTTCTGCACTGCGGAGAAGCCGCTGATTTCCCTTTAAAAACGAGCATTCTTTACCCTGATGGCGCGCATCAGATTAGCCTGGTCTTCCCGCGGGAATTCAAACATGGAGGCCCCCTCGATCACCGTCCTGTTGGAGCGAAATCCCAGCTTGATTCCCATCTCCTGCAAAACGGAAATGGTGTCACGCGAATAGGAATTGCACGGGTGCGACATGGCGGTTGGCGCCTTGCCCAGCGTGGCGGCCAGATGGTCGAAATTCTTCTGGTACTCGGCCCGCTGCGCGTCCGGGCTGAGTTCGGCCAGCCTGGTCGGATGACTAAAGGAATGAAGACCGATGACATGGCCTTCCCGGTCAAGGGTGCGGATCTCCTCGTTGCTCATCCAAAGCTGTGCGGCGATGGCACTGGGATCAAAGCCCTTCTTTTCCATAAGTGACGTCATAACCTCCTGATAGCGCTGGGGCCCGAGGACATCGTCGCGCAGATAGCGAAACTGGCGATCGCCGTCGCTATAGAAGGGATATGCCGCCAGGTAGGTTTTTGGGTCGAAACCGCCCAGGCCAGATGCATGTGCATCTGGAAACCGCGCCCGGGCGGCACCGTCGAATTCGGCGTAAAAGGCGCCCAGGTCTTCAAAGGCCGTCATGCGGAAATGGCGGTAAATCTCCAGCACCTCCGGCCGCCCCTGAAACACGCCCGAGTAAACGAACCAGAAGGCCTTCAAACCCATCGCCTTCAGCACCGGCAAGGCAACATCATACTGGCACCTGAGCGCGTCATCGAAGGTTAGGCACAGGTCGGTTTGGCCAAGCGTTCCGGACAGGGCGCGGCGCTGCCATTCATCGGGCGGCAGAATGTTATCCCGGCCGAGTTCATCAAGAACGGCTTCAAGCTCATTCGCTGAAATCGCGCCCTGCCCCCTAGGATGGGCTTCGTCAAAAAAATGATGAAACATGACGCCGTAGGCAGACAACTGAAACCCCGATGGCACTGCGATGGAAGGCGCCTGATACTATAGGCCAGCCGCCTTCCTTCCGGGAAATGGCGCGGGGCGGCGAAACCCGAAGAACCATATTTTTCCAATATTATCAATGGGAAACGATTGACGCTTGCGCGGCCAGGCGTCAGATTGCGCCGGGCATCCGCTCAGGGAAATGCGAGGCATGCTGTGATCCATGATAGCCGCGTATTGGCGATCATCGTCGGCCGTGGCGGGTCCAAGGGCTTGCCGCGCAAGAATGTGCGGGCGCTGGCGGGAAAGCCCCTGATCGCCTGGAGCATCGAAGCGGCGTCAAAGTCCCGATTTCTGGATCGCACAATCGTGTCCACCGACGATGCCGAGATTGCCGCTGTGGCACGGGCGCATGGCGGCGATGTGCCTTTCCTGCGACCGGCGGAACTGGCGGACGACGAAGCGCCCATCATCGATACCATCCTTCACGCCACGGACAGCATCGCCGAACAGTACCGGTATGTTGTGATGCTGCAAGCGACCTCGCCGCTGCGGCTCGGCTCCGATATCGACGAAGCCCTGACGCATTGCGGCAAGCTCAATGCCCCTGCCTGCGTCAGCATTGTTCCGGAGCCCAAAATGCTCTGGGCGCTGACGATGAAGCCGACTGGACAGCTGGTGCTGCCACCCGGGATTGCAACGCGCCGCCAGGATTTGACGGAACTCTACCAGCCCAATGGCGCGATCTATATTGCGGAGCTGGAGTGGCTCAAACGGAATCGCGATTTCTATGCGCCCGAGACGGTGGGATTTGTCATGCCGCCGGAACGGTCCGTGGATATCGACACGATGGCGGATCTTATCATGGCCGAAGCCCTGATGACGGCTCGGAAAGGCAATTAGCGGCTATCAGCCCTTACCGAAGACCTGCTTGAAGTGCTTTTGAACAAGCTCACGGTTGTAGCGGCCAGGCGCGCGAAGCGCGCGCACGCGGTAGTACCGGGCAACTACGTGGTGCAGCCTCTTCAGAAACGCGCCAACCCGCGTACCGGCGTCGTCATACCATTGGAAATCGTAAGAAATGTCTCCCTCGCTTTCCCTCGCCCGTTCCGGATAGCCGATTTCCGCGAAACACGCCGCAAGCACATCTTCGTTCCAGCACCGGATAAGAGTGTATTCGTCAAACTGCCAGCGCAGCATCAGACCAAGGGTGCCGGGAGAATGGCAAACATAAATCACCGAATTTTCGTGCATCACGTTCTTGAGAGAGCGCAGGAAACTTCGCAAATCCTTGCAGTAGCCGATTGAATAGATGATCACGACAATGTCGAACAGGCCGCTCACGCTGTCAGAAATATTATCGCTGTTGTAATCATACCTGATGGCTTGGACACCAAGATGCCTGAGCATGCTTTCAGCGGACGAGTCACTGAACTCCGTTACCACCACACGCTTTGCAGTTTTTTGTACCTCGCGCGCAAGGAAGCCCGGCCCACCGGATATCTCCAAGACCGATTTGCCGCTTATGTCTATGCCTTGCTTTACGAAATCGGCCAGCCGCATTGCGGGAAGCGGCTCCCACTTGGTTCCTTTTGTTCCGTCGGCAACGACCCTGTCGTAGAGGTCGTAAGCGGTTTTTTCCTCCGCGACCACTTCATGCTCGCGCAGAATCGTAGAACCGAAAATTCTGTCGAGGATAGTGTTCTTGACGAGCCAGCGTACAGGCGCGACATCCAGTGGATAATGCGGCCTGCGTTCGCGCTGAACCGTGCCGCAACGGTCACACTGATGCCAATCGTGCTTGTAGGTGCGCACGCAGGAAAATGCCGTGCCTGCACAAATGGGGCAAACAATCGCGCGCGTGTTGTCCATTTCAGCAACGGCTTTCTTTTCGTGAATCCGGGATATCCGCTTGCCGAAACATTGCCAAGCGAAATCGCTTTTCCTGCGCACCGGTGCTGCGGGACAGCCATTTCGGGCTGGCAATTTCACCCCTCCTGCCCTATTGATCGGAGCGAGAAATTCAGCCGTTCCGGGCCGGCTGGGTCACTAAGCCAGCACTGCCAGACAGGACATATGACCAAATCGCTACCGACGCTTAGCGGTCTGTGGAAGACTGGCTCGATCTACATTTTCAGCTTTTGGCTTACCAGCGCGCTGCCGCTGCTGATGACGCCTGTCCTGACCCGTTTTCTTTCTCCTTCTGATTACGGCGTTTCTGCCATGTGGCAGGCACTGCTCAGCTTCACACTGCCGATCGTTGGTCTGTCTACGCATGCGGCCATCAACCGCCGCTTTTTCCGCGAGAGCTCGTCCCCGCAGCAGCATAACATCGACATGCAGGATTATATAGCCAGCATTCTTCCGATACTGATCGCCACTTCGCTGGCCATATTCCTAGCCTATAGTCTGGCATACCCGCTTATAGCGGAATACCTGCTGCCAACCTCCGCGATATGGATATTTCTGGTGCCGGCGGCAGCCCTGGCGACATTTTTGTATAACGCCACCCTGTCTTACCTGAACGCCGAGACCCGGGCGGGGATTTACGCATTACTTACAAGCGGCAATGCATTGTTGAGCGCGGCGATAGGCGTGGCGCTTGTCGTGGGCTTCGGCTGGAACTGGCAGGGGCGCGTTGCTGGAGCCTTTCTGGGAGTGGCTCTCACGGCGGCGGCCTGCATGATATATCTTTGGCGCCGCGGATTACTTGCCGGAAGAATCCGGCGCGACCTTACCTTCCACGCAATTCTCTTTTCACTGCCACTTCTGCCCCACATGTTCACATACATGATCCGCAATACCACGGATCGCGTTTTCCTCAGCCAGATCACGGATCTGCACGAAGTCGGCCTTTTCTCGGCGGCGATAGCGCTGACCTCGATTTTCAGCATCCTTGGTAGTGCCGCGATGCAGGCCTGGATTCCGTGGCTCTATGCGCATCTGGGCACGGAAGCCGTCGATCGCGCCAGAATTGTCAAAGTGACCTACGCCATTTTTGTGGCCTTCATTTTACTTGGCTTCGCCTTTGCCCTTATTGCACCCTTTGCGTTCGGCCTGTTGCTGGGCCCGCGCTTTGAAGGCAGCACGAAGTTCATCTGGTGGCTGACCGGCGCTGCTGTATTGCAGGGCGCATATTATTTCATGCAGCCCTATATCGCTTACGTCGAGCGTAACAAGTATTTCTTCTATATCAGCGCCGTGACGCTTGCGGTAAATCTTGTCCTGAACTTCATCTTGACCCACTTCTTCGGTGTGGTTGGCGTCGCGGCCACCAATTTCTTCACCGCGGTGTATGAATTTGCGGCCGTATTCATCGTTTCGAACTACTGCATGCCGATGCCATGGGCGTCCTTCTTCTATCGTACCGCCCCGGCCTTGAGCAGCGCTGAACATCCAGGCGGAAACAATTCCTGATGGCCGGAAATCTAACCGACTTTTTTTCTGCAATTGAGGAATGTGAGCGGCGCTATCCGGTCTCCCGCTGGAGCATCGACGGCGTGCCCGCCTGGCCATTTGTTCGCATCGAAGGCCGCCAGGAGCTGGCCCGGGATACGGCAAGCAAAAATCGTCACAGGCCATTGGCATCGCGCATTCTCAATCTGGCCCGCTTCGCCGCAGCCCCGCTTCTTGATGTGCTGAGAAATTTCATGGACTGGAAGCATGAAGAGCTGCTCCTGAAACCCGTGGACGCGCTTTTCCTTGGCGACGGCGTCTCGCACGATTGCATCAAAGGCGCCTGGCGCGACCGCTACTGCGCGCCCCTGATTGCAGCCTTGGAAGCCAATGGCGGTACAGCCCTTCTGATGCAGCCCCGCACCCAGCGGCTTCCCAGAGAACGCGATACCTATTCGGTGCAGTGGATTGCGGCCTGGGGACATTTGCTGAGCCGCCTCAAGCCGGCTTCCCAGGTCAACCTGCCTGATTACGATAATGTGAAAGCGGTTTTTCAATCCAAAGGGTTTGACCTCAGGGTTCTTGATTTGCCGGTGCTGAGGCGTTGGGGCGTAAAAGTCGCCGCCATGGCGCGAATGTTCGGCCCCGTTCTGGACCGCACCAAGCCGCAAATCGGGTTCGTCGTGGGCTACTATTGGGACGTAGGCTTCGCCTTCGATCTGGCATGCCGGCGACGCAGCATCCTGACGGTCGATATTCAACATGGCTCACAGGACGGACGCCACGAGGCTTACAATTTCTGGGCCGCAATGCCGGCGGTGGGATATTCGATCCTGCCTTCCATTTTCTGGACCTGGACGGAGGAGGATGCGAACGGCATTAACTCCTGGGCCCAGAACCTGACGGCCCCCTGGCATCGCGCGGTATGGGGCGGGCATCCCCAATTCGCCGCATGGCTGGACGAAAATCACCTGGAAACCCTCGAATTTGATGCCAGGATCGCCAGCATCAGGCAGCGCGGCAACGGCACATTCGACATCCTGGTCGCGTTGCAGGATCTCGACGGATACGGTGGCGTATGGGATCGTCTGGCCGAGACCGTCATGTCTTCACCCCCAACCTGGCGCTGGTGGCTGCGGCGCCATCCCTGGGCCGCGTACAACCGTGGCGTCGGCATCAAGAACCTCATCGCACTAAAGCGGCCAAACATTATCATCGAGGAAGCCGGTACGTTGCCGATGCCTGCCTTGTTACGGAATGTCGACGCCGTGCTTTCGCTCATGTCGAGCACCGCTGTCGAAGCGGCGTTCTTTGGCCACCGCCCCATCTTCCTCACGCAAGACGCCCGCATGCAGTTCTCCGCCATTTTCAAAACCAACAGGGCCGACATCATCACCGACAAGCAGGCCCTGATTGAACATCTCACGGCCCTGGAACAGGGACACGGACGTGTCCAGCGCCGGCCTCATCGATCGAATTTGCGGGACACAGTGCGCGACCTGTTTGTTTCCGCAAAAGGTTATCGAAATTAGGCGCCAAGTTGCGTGAGAAAAACCGATGGCATATCATTTCCTGGCTGTGAAAGCCTGGATCAAGTACAGCGCCAGGTCGCGATTTAATTTGGGCGTGTTTGCAAGATGACCGTCAAGCTGGCGACCGGCCATGTAACAATTGACCCTCCGACGCCCAGCCAGCTCGCCGGCTATCCGGATCGCGTTGGAAACTGGACGGCGATCCATGACTCGCTTGAAGCAAATGCCGTGTTGCTGCGGACAGATCAGTCGTTCGTGATTCTGGTCAGCCTGGATCTGCTGTATTGCGGTTCGCGCATGCGCCGTGAAATCCTGGCGCAATGCCCGGAAGTGGGGTCGCAGTCGCTCATACTGGGCGCCAGCCATACCCATTTCGCCCCGGCCACGTCGGATGAGCAGCCCCTGCTCGGCAAGGCGGAAGAGCAATATATCGCGATGTGCGCGACCAGGATCAGCGATCTGATCAAACGGCTGCTGCGTGAGGATGGCGAACTGGTGAACATGGATTTCCGCCTCACGGAACCGCTTCGATCCGCCAACCGGCGCCAACCCGCGCGGCGGTTGTCGGGGCTTCGGATACGCAGCGAAATTCTCTTCCGGCCGAACCCGGAGGGTGAAGTCGATCCCAGGGGACGCGTTGTGACGTTCTGCGCCGCCAAGGATGGAAAGCCTCTGGCCATCATCTGGGGCTGGTCGTGCCACCCGGTCTGCTTTCCACGAAGAACCGAAGTTTCGTCCGAATATCCCGGTGTCGTGCGCGCAAAGGCCCGGGAGGTTTGGGGGACTGACCTGCCGATCCTGTTTTTTCAGGGATTTGCCGGAAATATCCGCCCACCAGCGATCGGCCGAAGCCGATTGCAACGCAAGAAGATCTTTGTCCCCTGGAGCGAGGCGGAGTGGCAGGACTGGTCCTCGGCGATTGCGCGAGAAGTTGTTGGCGCAGTCTCCCGCGGCGGCAGGACGCTGTCTGACGCCGTCAGTGTGCGGATAGAGCGGCCTTTGGCGGACTTTGTTTCATCCGCGCCGCCGGAGAGGGTGATTGGATTTCACGGGGTTCGCCTGGGTAACGACCTGTATTTTCTGGGTGTCACCGCCGAGCCCAGCGTGGAGTATATTGGGGTACTGGATGCCCTGGTGCCCACGTCAGGAGATGTCTTCCCGATCGGGTGCCTGGATGGGACATATGGCTATCTTCCGACAACGGAGCAGAGCATCGAAGGCGGGTATGAGGGAGCGGGTTTTCTCCCGGGGTTTTCACTTCCAGGGATATTGGGGCCCGATATCGGACAGAAGGCGAAGGCGAGCTTCAAGGACTTGGTTGCAAAGCTTGCCAGCGAGACGCATTAAGCTAGCGCACTTCCGTCAGACCATTTTCCGGCCACCGATATCGTGTGACGCCTTGGACTTGAACCTGTCGTCCACGCATTCATCTTCCGTCTGAATATGTTTAAGAACATTGATCACGGATTTCCGGATGCGGTCAGCCAACCGCGTGCGAAAGGTGCTCTCGATGAGGCAATGACCACGGATAATGAGCCTTTCTGCGTCAGGCTTCAGAGAACCCGCCATGTGGAAACCGGCCGCATCAAATATGACCATGGTCCCCGCTTTTCCGTTCAGGCTAATCCCTCCCGCCGGCACTTCGTTTTCGGGCAGGTAGGTGGGAAAGTCGTCGTCACCGCGGAACCGATAATAGTGAATGCGGTAAATCCCATGATAATTGGAACCGGGGATATACTTCATGGCCCCGTTTTCCTCGCTGACATCGTTCAGATACAGCATGAATTTCAGGCTTCTGGACTGGTCCGGATGCCATCCAGCATTGAAGTCCATCTTGTCCACGTCATGGGTCAGATAGACATGCTCGTTGAGCAGATATTTGTGGGGGCCGTAGAAACTGTCCGCGATCTGTCTGGTTCGCTCCGAGTAAAGCGTCGCGTCCAGCGTTTTGTATTCACCGGGCAACCTGTTCCACAAGCGCGCTATGCGGCTTTTGTTCTTCTTTAAGAACAGATCCGCCGCTTCCTGCGTCGCCATGAGCCGAAAAAACTCGTCCCGTGCGGGCGGCAGATCGGCGGCCGCGACATAGTTGCTGACCACGGCAACGCCGTAGAGTTCCAACGTCTGCAGGATTTCGGCCAGACCAGCCTGCCTGCCATCCAGAAAGACCTCTTTCATACCGCCTCTTACCCTGTTACGCGCCCGCCCCCTGGGGAGACGGCCGCCTCTATATCACCGGCTGCGCGCGATGAAAAAGCTAATGCGCCAAGATTTCCGGATATCGCTTGGAAAAATCGTTGGCCAGATACTCGCCGATGAACTTGTGCCCGATCTTATAGAGATGAAGTTCGTCATAATACCAGTGCTCTTTGGGCGCGCGCTTGATGGCGTTCTTGACAGGGTCATACAGGTCGACATACGGGATCTTCAGGCTGTGCAAAATCCCGATCAGCTGATCCTGCACCCTTCCGCCCTTGATGTAGGTCCGCTGGAGCTGCGATTCCTTAGGAAAAATAACGACAATGAACTCCGCGCCATTTTCCTTTGAAAAATTCCGCATCTTCTCCAGGTAGATTCTGGTCAACTCGACATCATCCCCGCTCACCAGGGGATCGCGGTTATCACTCCTGCGCCTTGTTTGGATGGACCTGAAGGCTTCGTAGGGCACGAAAAATATCTTGAACTCCTTCATGATGTTCTTCACGAAGCCGATCGCCCCCCTCAAGTACACCTTCTTATTTGTGATGGGCACACGTGTCTCTTCAGGAAGTTACACACCCGATATGCTGCCATCGGGCTTGAGATAATCGTGCAGGTGCCAGTTGCCCGTCTGCGGGTCAAAGTATCTTCTGTACCGGTTCCCATCGAGATCGTTCAGAAAAAAAACCAGAACGATCAGTTTGGGATTGTAAGATTTTTTGTACTTCTCCCGCAGGAAGAAATACTCCTGCACCGTATTGCCGCCGCCGACCCCGAAATTCAAAGTCGTGACGCCAGTCTTCTTCATGAAGACCTCGCTCATCGTTTCGTCATTGTTCACGGAGGCACCCTCGACGACGGAGTCCCCAATGAAGATGACGCTCTTATCGATCTCTGTATGGTTGCGCACATCTCGCAGGCCGGCCGCGTTGGTGACGATGGTGTAATTTCAAAACCCCTTCTCAAGTCTCACCTTGATATTCGGCTTTAGGCCAAAGAGGTGAGGCTTGTCGCTTTCGTCCGAATAAATGGCCTTGAACTGGTCAAACTGCACGGCACGATATTGCAGCGCTTCCAGTCCGCGCAGCCCGAGCTCAAGCAGTACCAAGGTCGCCACCGAGATGAACAGAACTTCAAAGATTTTTTTTATCGAACTCATATCAACCCCCGCCTGCATGCGGAAATTAGCATAGCAGGCGGCCATTCTGCTATATCCGAAGCCGGGCCGCTGTAGCAGTTTCCGATAGCTTGGGCCGATTCGGGATTGGGGACGACGTGAAGGCGAAAAGGTATCGCGCGGACATCGATGGATTGCGTGCGGTAGCCGTTCTCCTGGTGATCGCCTACCACCTTTGGCCGGGCACGGTGATTTCCGGCTATATCGGGGTCGATATCTTTTTCGTCATCAGCGGCTATGTCGTCGCGCAGTCATCACTGGGCCAGCTTTCCGGGAAGCCGCTGGTTGATATGTTTTTCTTCTGGATACGGCGGATCCGCCGCATCCTGCCCCTGCTGCTTCTGGTGGTGCTAGTGGGCGCGCTGATCGTCGCAATTCTGTATCCCCCTTTCTTCCAATAAGCCACCAGCGGATTTTCGGCACTGGCGCGGCCTCATTGGTCGGGCTCAGCAATCTTTTCCTGCTCCGGGCGGCAACCGATTACTTCCTGCTCGATACCGCCCAGCAAAATCCCTTCCTGCACACCTGGTCGCTGGGGATTGAGGAGCAGTATTATATTTTGTTCGCAATCGTCATTCTCGCGGTACCAGCCAAGCTCACCGAAAGGATTCACGGCTACCGTATCGTCTTGCTCGGGTTGATCGTGGCGGCATCGGCGGCCTATGCCTTCGCCGCAGATCTCACGTCACTGCAACGTTTCTATCTGCCTTTTACTCAAGTGTGGGAGATTGGCATCGGGAGTCTGCTTGCAATCGCCGGCGTGGGCACCGCCAAAGTGGTGCTGATCCAGGACGCGCGGCTACGCTCGGCGCTGCGCTTGGCGGCGTTGAGCGTGATCCTCGCGGCCGCCCTGTTTCCTGTTGCCGGTGAGGTCTTTCATCCCGGCCCGGTATTGGCGGGAATCATTGCCAGCATTGCGCTGATCGCAATTTTATCCGGCGCCGCTCCGCGGCTTGAACCTTTGCTCGCCGCCCCAGCCCTATATACCGGGCGCATTTCCTATGGTCTCTATCTCTGGCACTGGATCTTGCTTTTTGCGCTGGACCTGACGGTCGGCAAAAACACACCGCTGGGCGTGGTCATGGCGCTCCTGCTTTCCTTTGCGCTCAGCGCCATCAGCTTCCGCTATTTCGAATCGCCGCTGCGCAATCCACGCAACTTTGGCAATGGAAAGCTGCTGGCCGCGGTTGGCGCCGGATTTGTGCTTGTCGTCACCGTTCTGGTGACGTTTTACAAACATCCCAACCTCGTCTGGTCCGGAACACCGCGTCCCAGAACCCAGGAATGGATGCCCGATTTCAACCAAGCTTTTCTGAGCGATGGGCGGGTGAATGCCGCGACTTGCCATTGGTGCGGAGAGCGTAGTTGCCGCACCCCGCCAAAAGAATGGTCGAAGGGCTTTCCGCCCGACCGGATTCCGCCGATCTGTCACGGTCCGGGAGCGCAGACCATGCCGCGCATCCTCTCTCTGGGGGACAGCCAGGCCAACGCCGACTGGGGCATGTTAGTCTACACGTCTCAGCAAGGGTACGGCTGGTCGACCTTCTCCAAGGACGGCTGCGCATTGCCGGGCCCGGGGATCAAGTCCGATGATGAATGCAAGTTGTACTGGCGCAAAATTCCTGACTATGTCCGAAGCGAGCTCAAGGCCGACGATATCATCTACATCTCGACAGACTGGAACGCCTATGCCGATCCATCGGCCACCCGCCCGGTTCTGGAGCCGCTCATGGTCCTGGCGCGCAGCCTGGGAATACAGGTGGTGATCAAAGGCCCCCTGCCCGTGTTTCAGCGGCCTGCTTATCTTTGCACGGCGGAATGGTTCCGCTTCGACTATTCGCGCTGCAAGGCCGGCCGGAGCGACGAACGTGCACGGACCAGCAAGGTCTCGGTCTATCTCGATGGCCTTGCGAAGCAGCCGGGCGTTTCGATCTTCCGGCCATTCGATCTGGTTTGTCCGGGACCGGTGTGCTCACAGTTCCGAAACGGGCATCCCCTGTTCCGCGACCGCACCCATTTGGCCTTCTGGGGATCTTCCCGCCTCGGTCCGCCGTTCGTCGGCTTGCTGCAAACCTTGCAGGGAAAAGCCAACTGAGCCGTCAGCAACAGCTTCGCTCTTCGCGCCCTTGTATGAGGATGTTGGTGAGCCCAGATGGTTTCGAACCATCGACCCTCTGATTAAAAGTCAGATGCTCTACCACTGAGCTATGGGCTCACACTGGGATCGCAGACGTTACGTTGATCCCGTCACCCAACCTGCGCGATTTGTTTTTAAATCTGCGCGAAATGTCGGGCGTACGTTGTCCTTCTGCGACAGTCGCCCCGGCAATACAAGCGAAAAGACGGCCGCCAGACCGGTCACAAACATGCGGATACTGCGGCCATGACAGACGGGCTTTGGGACTATCTACACAGATTCATACGTTATTTTTTCCCGCACGGTTAGGGCTTGGTCAGGGCCGCCGCCACGGCACTTGCAGCCGCCGCATTTCCCTCCGGCGTCCAGTGAATGTCGAGCCAATAGTAGAGACGCCGGCCATCTCTGGCGGCTGCGTGGCGCAGCGCGTCCGAGATGTCGATGCCCGGAATGTCCCGCTTGTTCAGATAGCCCATGAAAGCCGCGTCATAGGCTTTGTGCGCCTGGACGTCCTTGAGACCCAGGTGGCGCCAGCGGCTTTCGTCCTGCGGGTGGACGCCGTAGCTCAGCGGGAAATAGACAATCTCAAGTTGCGCGCCGGAGGCCCGCACCGTCTTTGTCAGAAGCTCGTAGAATTTTCTGGCGTCACGTTCCTCCGGTCCGCCGGGGTCGAACCTGGACGTCTGGTGAAGTTCGCGCCCGGCGCCGATCACGGAATTGCTGTTGGCATGGGTGCCGGCGTTGAGCTTGGTGTCCAGCTCTGTCCAGACCATCCAGCCATAGAACACCGTGGCCAGCTGCTTGACCCGCTCGCGCCAGCGCTGGGCTGCCGACAGCGCCTTTTCGGTGAGATGGCCGCTCCCATCCACCACGAATTTCGGCGCGGTGCTGCTCGAAACCGCCATTGAGCCATAGACAAACTGCATCACAAGATCGGGCTGGTACTTCTTGCCAACATGCTCGTACCAGATGCGCTGCGGCGCAGCATACATCGCCGGCACGCCCGCATCGATCAGTTCGATCTTGCGGCCCTTGGCAAAGCCGCGCTCCGCCAGGAATCGCGGCAATAGCGCCGCGAAACTCTTCTCATACTCCACGCCCCAGCCATAGGCGAAGGAAGGACCCAGCAGCATGATGCGATAGGTATCGGGCGGCTTGGCGACGGAATATTCGATGCCAGGCCTGGGCACGCGAAAGCCGGCACTGTTGGTATAATAGCGCGCACGAAACTCGTTGGTGTGATGGTCGAAGGACAGGTTGGGCCGGTTCTTGAAACCGGCAAACTGCTCGCTCTGATAGAGGGGAAGCGCGACGCGCCGGAACAGGAAATCGCCAGCCGTGACGTAATAGAAAACCTGCAATGCTATTTCGACGACCGCAAACAGAAACAGCAAATAGGCCAGAACCCCGACGAATTTTCTCGCGCACGTTGCTGGTTTCAAGTGCGGGCCTGCTCTTGCGCCAGAAACGCGGTGTAGGCATCCGCCAGCCCGTCCCGGAACCCCTTGGCGGCGCGCCAGCCCAGGCCGTTCAGGCGGGAGACATCCATCAGCTTGCGCATGGTGCCGTCGGGCCTGGAGGCATCGAAGGCAATCGTGCCGTCAAACCCGATGACCTGGCCGATGATCTCGGCAAGTTCACGAATGGTGAGGTCTTCGCCCACCCCGATATTGATCAGCGGGGGGGCGAAGGCATCGCTGCCATGGCTGCCCAGAAGAGGATCGAAACGCACCGCCGGCAGATTCATCAGGAACAGGCAGGCCGCCGCCATGTCGTCGCTGTAGAGAAATTCCCGGCGGGGAGTTCCGGTGCCCCAGACCGTCACGTCCCTGGCGCCCGCCCTCTTGGCCTGATGGAATTTGCGGATCAGGGCCGGAATGACGTGGGAATTCTCGGGATGATAATTGTCGCCCGGGCCGTACAGGTTGGTCGGCATCGCGGCGAGGAATTTCGTGCCGTATTGCCGGTTATAGCTCCAGCACGTCTCGATGCCCGCGATCTTGGCAAGCGCATAGGGCCGGTTGGTCGCTTCCAGCGGGCCGGTCAGGAGATACTCTTCCTTCAGCGGCTGCGGCGCCTCCCTGGGATATATGCAGGAACTGCCCAGGAACATCAGCCGCTCGGCGCCGCTTTTCCAGGCCTGATGGATGACGTTGGTCTGGATCGCCAGATTGTCGCGAATGAACTCGCCGGGGAAGGTGTTGTTGGCATGAATGCCGCCGACCCTGGCCGCGGCGAGAAAGACATAAGCCGGGCGTTCCTTTTCGAACAGCGCCGCCACCGCGCCGGCATCGGTCAGGTCACATTCGGCATGGCTGCGGGTGACAATATGGCTGTGCCCCGCCGCGGCCAGCGCGCGCATGATGGCCGAACCGACCAAACCGCGATGGCCGGCGACATAGATGATGTCGTCCTTATTCATGATAGTCGTAGGCCGAGAAGCCGTGGCGCTTGACCAGTTCGTCGCGCTCCGCACCCTTGAGGTCCTCGCGCACCATTTCGGCCACCAGCGACTGGAAATCCACCTTCGGCACCCAGCCCAGCTTTTCGCGGGCCTTGGTGGCATCGCCGAGCAGGGTTTCGACCTCGGTGGGGCGGAAATAACGCGGATCGACGCGCACGATCTCCTGGCCCTTGTCGTTCACCGCGACCTTCTTCTCACCCTCGCCGCGCCAGCTGATCTTCAGCTCCAGCTCGGCCGCGGCCCGTTCGACGAACTCGGCCACGCTGTGCTGCTTGCCGGTGGCGATGACGAAATCCTCCGCTTCCTTCTGCTGCAGCATCAGCCACTGCATCTCGACATAGTCGCGAGCATGGCCCCAGTCGCGCAACGCATCCAGGTTGCCCAGATACAGGCAGTCCTGCAGTCCCAGCTTGATGCGCGACAGGGCGCGCGTGATCTTGCGGGTGACGAAGGTTTCGCCGCGCAGCGGGCTTTCATGGTTGAACAGGATGCCGTTGCAGGCATAGAGGCCATAGGCCTCGCGGTAATTCACCGTGATCCAGTAGGAATACATCTTCGCCACCGCGTAGGGACTGCGGGGATAGAAGGGCGTGGTTTCCTTCTGCGGGATCTCCTGCACCTTGCCGAACAGTTCGGAGGTGGAAGCCTGGTAGAAGCGGGTTTTCTTTTCCAGCCCCAGGATGCGAATCGCTTCCAGCAGCCGCAGCGCGCCAAGCCCGTCGACATTGGCGGTATATTCCGGGCTTTCGAAGCTGACCGCGACATGGCTCTGCGCGCCCAGATTGTAGATTTCGTCCGGCTGCACCTGCTGCACGATGCGGATGAGGTTGGACGTGTCGCTCAGGTCGCCATAGTGCAGGATGAAATTGCGCTTGGAGACATGCGGGTCCTGGTAGAGATGGTCGATGCGGTCGGTGTTGAACAGCGATGCGCGCCGCTTGATCCCGTGAACGACGTAACCCTTCTTGAGCAGGAACTCCGCGAGGTAGGCGCCGTCCTGGCCGGTAACGCCGGTGATGAGCGCGACCTTGTTCGACATGACAGACAAGCTCCTGGAATTTTTCGAAAAATACGCGGGATGGTCGGGCGGTGCATAACAGGTTTTGGACCCGTTTCCAACACGGCCCAATGGCCCGAACTGCCAATTTATTCAGTTTTTACAATGTCATAGCGCGGCTTCCGCCGGCGCATAGGCGCTGCGAAAGTCCGCCACGAAGGATTCCAGCCGTGCCTGCGCGATGGAGCTGCGAAGGCCCGCCATCAGGGCCTGGTAATAAGCCAAGTTGTGCCAGGTCAGCAGCATCGCCGCGATGATCTCGCCCGACTTGACGGTGTGATGCAGATAGGCGCGGCTGAACTGGCGGCAGGCCGGACAGGCGCAGGCCGAATCCAGCGGCGCCGGGTCCTCCGCGAAGCGAGCATTCTTGAGGTTCAAGGCGCCGTGCGGCGTGAAGGCCTGGCCATTGCGCCCCGAGCGGGTCGGCAGCACGCAATCGAACATGTCGATCCCGCGCAGCACCGCGCCGACAATGTCGTCGGGCTTGCCCACGCCCATCAGATAGCGCGGCCGGTCGGCGGGCAGGTGCCCCACGGTGGCGTCCAGGGTTTCGAACATCGCCTGCTGCCCCTCGCCCACCGCAAGTCCGCCCACGGCATAGCCGTCAAAGCCGATGGCCATCAGGTCCTGGGCAGAACGCACCCGCAGGTCGGGATAGGTGCCGCCCTGCACGATGCCAAAACAGGCCCGGCCGGCCCGCTCCTCGTCCATCTGCTGGCCAAACGCGTCCTTCGAACGCTTCGCCCAGCGCATGGACAGCGCCAGTGATTTTTCGATGACTGGTTTTTCCGCCGGCAAAGCCGGGCATTCGTCCAGCACCATCTGGATGTCGGAGCCCAGCAGGCGCTGGATCTCCATGGCGCGCTCGGGCGAGAGGAATTCCGCGTGGCCGTCGATATGCGACTGAAAGCGCACACCCTCTTCGGTGATCTTGCGCAAGGACGCCAGCGACATCACCTGAAAACCGCCGCTGTCAGTGAGGATCGGCCGCGGCCAGTCCATGAACTTGTGCAGCCCGCCCAGCCGGGCAACGCGCTCCGCGCCGGGCCGCAGCATCAGGTGATAGGTATTGCCCAGAAGGATGTCGGCGCCGGTTTCCCGCACGCTCTGCGGCAGCATCGCCTTGACGGTGGCGGCGGTCCCCACCGGCATGAAAGCGGGCGTGCGGATGTCGCCGCGCGGCGTTTGGATGACGCCGGTGCGTGCGGCGCCATTGGTCGCCTGCAATTCAAAGCGGAAATCGCTCATGACGGCCTGATTAGCAGGCAGGCATCGCCATAGGAATAGAAACGGTAATTTTCCCGCATGGCCTCGGCATAGGCCGCTTTCATCACCTCCAGCCCCATAAAGGCCGAAACCAGCATGAACAGGGTCGAGCGCGGCAAATGGAAATTGGTCAGCAGCACGTCCACCGCCCGGAAGCGGTAGCCCGGCGTGATGAAGATGTCGGTGTCGCCGTCATAGCCCGCAAGGCGCCCGTCCGCATCCGCCGCGCTTTCCAGGGAGCGCAGGCTGGTGGTACCGGCCGCGACAATGCGCCCGCCCGCAGCGTGGACATCGTTCAGGCGCGCCGCGGCCGAGTGCGTCAGGATCGCGCGCTCGGCATGCATCCGGTGCGCGCCGGTTTCCTCGGCCGTCACCGGCAGGAACGTCCCCAGCCCGACATGCAGGGTCACGGCTTCGCGGCTGATGCCTTTTTCCGCCAGCCGCGCCAGCAGCTCTGGCGTGAAATGCAGGCCCGCGGTGGGCGCTGCGACCGAACCGCATTCCCGGGCAAAGACGGTCTGATAATCCTGGCTGTCGTGTTCGTCGACAGCGCGCTTGCCCGCGATATAGGGCGGCAACGGAATTTCACCCTGTGCCGCGATCGCCTGGTCCAGCGCTGCGCCGGACAGCGCGAACGCGATTTCCGCCTCCCCGGCCTCGCCGCGGCCCACAACGCTTGCCTTGAGCGATCCGAATTCCAATGCGTCACCCACTGCCAGTTTGCGCGCCGGGCGGGCCAGCGCGGAATACCGCGTTGGCGACAGGCGGCGATGCAGAAGAATTTCGATCTTGGCCGGCCCGGTTTCGCGCAGGCGCACCCCATGCAGCCGCGCCGCAATCACCCGCGTGTCATTGGTGACCAGGGCGTCGCCTGCCGACAGGAAAGACGGAAGATCGGACACAAGACGATGCTCGAACCCGTCCGGGCGAACCACCAGCATCCGGGCGGAATCGCGCGGGCTGGCAGGCCGCATGGCGATCAACTGCTCGGGCAGATGAAAATCGAAGGCGTCAACCTTCATGCCGGCGAAACATCCGCCGGCCCTTCGGCATAGACCTGCGCACTGGCCGCCGCCGTCAGCACCACAAAAACGATGTAGGCAATATTGGTCATCACGACCATCGGTAGCAGGTTTTCCCGATAGGAGGAAACATAACCGGCCAAGGCCGCGGAGGTCGGCAGCGGTGCGATAAGCCCCACGACATGCAACAGCATGCCGACGGCGGCCTGGACGAGATAGGCGGCCAGGATGATTGCCGTCAGCAGCAGCGCGATGCGCCAGAGCCGGCCGCTGGATCGCCGCCAGGCCGCCAGCAGCACTTCGCCCCTGGTATTGGTCACGCAGATCGGCGGCAGCAGGAACCACAGCCTTGTGGTCAGCCAGAACAGAAAAACACCCTGCAGGATGTGCGGCCAGGGGCCATGCGGCCAGCCCAGCCGTTCTGTCACGGCGTGAAGCCCGTAAAAGCCCAGAACAAAGAACAACAGCACGATGCAGAATTGAAGATTGGCGGTGTAGAGGCGCCACTCGGCCCGACTGATGCCCAGGAATTCGCCTTTGGCCGAACCCATTCCCAGGGCTAGCTGCGTGACGCGCGCCACCACAAGGGAATGCAAAAAGACAAGCACCAGCAACGCCAGCGCCGCGATGCCCAGCACGCGGCTGCCCACGCTGTCCTGGGGCTGGGACAGATAGTGCTGCAGTTCCCACATATAGACGGAGAAAAATCCGTAGATGGACAAGGCGCCGGCCAGGCAGGGCGCCGCGATGCGCCGTGCGATGGACGCGGCGTTCCTGCCGACGAACTGAAAGGGGAAAAACAGGTTGAGGCGGGGCGTCAGAGCGGTCATGGAATTCTCTCAACCATGCTCCGGCTAACGCCGTTCGCGATGTCCGCCAAGGGAAACAACGCGTCCGGTCTTGGGCTGGCCGGCATCGGCGGTGGAATCATCGCTGGTGGCGTCGTCCATAGCGGCATCGACCTCGCCCTCCAGCAGGCGCGCGAAGCTGAAATAGAAGGCGCAAAGCGCGCAAACGCATAACAAAGCGAAGCGCGGATACAGGGTGGCGATCAGGGAGGACGAGCCGACAACAGCGATATAGGTCACCGCGCTCCAGCGCGTACCCATCGTATCGATCAGCCGGTGATGGAGATGATCGCGTCCGCCCTGGAAGATGGACCGGCCTTGCAGCGGCCGGGCGATCATCAACCTCAGGCAGTCCATGACGGGAATGAAGAACCACACGATCACGGTTTCCAGGGAAACCAGATGGTCGGCATGCGCCCGTGCCACCAGCAGCCCGAGGGCGAAGGTGACACCGTAGGACCCGCAATCGCCCAGGAAGATTTTGCCGCCGAGATTGAAAAACAGGAAAATCAGCGACAGGCCCAGCAGGATCGCCGCGATGTCGGCCATGGTGCCGGACGATACCAGGATCAGGCATGCCGACCAGATGGCGAACATGCTTCCCACCAGGCTATTCTGGCCATCGGCCATATTGACGGAATTGACGATGCCATTGGTGGTGAGGCCCATCAGCGGCACATAGACCCAGGGCGAAATCGGCGTCTGCGCGAAGCTGTACCAGTTCAGCGTGGAAGAAATCAGTTTCGGATCGAGCGCGAAGGCGATCCCCATGAATGTCAGCAGCAGCAGAATGCGCAACGGCGGCGACAGGTCGCGCTGGTCATCCACAAAGCCGACCAGGCCCAGGCCGGCCGCTGATAACAGAATGGAAAGCATCAACGGGTTTACGGGCGGGGACGATACCAGCAGGCTGCCGATCATCCAGACAGCCAGGCCGGACAGCATGGCCAGTCCGCCGACCTGCGGGGTGGGAATGGCATGGCGCTTGAGGCGATTGTCGGGCACTGCCATCACGTCGAAGCGTTCGCCGATCTGACGCGCGCCCATGCAGACTAGGAGGGCGGTCAAAAAAGCGGCAAGCGCCAGAAGTTGGGACATCATGGTGAACTCATACCCAATCGCATGGGTCAGGCCAATGCTGCGAACGCAAAACCCTACAACACATTATGCAACGACATGTGTTCTAGAAATTAACACAGCGTTTTCAATATGTTAAAAGTATAGATTGGGGGCCGAAGCCACTGGGCGCAGGCCCGGCTCGCCGTGTTGCAGCCAAAGCGCAGGCTATGAACCCGCGCCGCCCGCACTCTTCAGCACAGCCTTAATCACCCGGTCCTGGGTGGATTCGTCCAGATAGGGGTGCATGGGCAGGCTGACGACCTTGCCGCAAAGCGTTTCGCTCACCGGTATCGGCACGCTCGGAAAATGGGCATAGGCCGGCTGGCGCGACAGCGGGATCGGGTAATAGACCATGGTCGGCACGCCGGCATCCTTCATGTCCGCCTGGAATTTGGTGCGGTTTTCCACCTGAAGCGTGTATTGCGCCCAGGTCGAGGTGGCGCCGGCGATCACCTCGGGCGTGACGATGCGGTTCGATGCGGCGAAGGCCTCGTTGTAGCGCCTGGCCACGATATTGCGCGCGTCGATCTCATCCGGAAAAATCTTCAGTTTCTCGATCAGGATCGCGGCCTGGATGGTATCGAGCCGCGAATTCAGCCCGACATGAACATGCTCATAGCGATGGCTGCCCTGACCATGCATCCGCAGGGACAGCAGCAGGTCCTTCAGCCCGTCATCATTGGTGAAACAGGCGCCGCCATCGCCGTAACAGCCCAGCGGCTTTGCCGGGAAAAAACTGGTCGCCGCCGCGTCGCCAATGGCGCCCGCGCGCTTGCCGTCCAGCAGGCCGCCAAATCCCTGGGCGGTGTCGCAGAACAGTTTCAGCCCCTCGCGCGACGCGATGGGCGCCAGGGCGCGGTAGTCGGCGGGCTGACCGAACAGGTCCACCGGCATCACCACCTTGGGTGTCAGCTTGCCGACACGTTTCACCAGCGCGATGGCTGTTTCCAGGCTGGCCGGGTCCATATTGAAGCTGCCTTGCAGCACATCGACGAAAACCGGCGATGCGCCGGCCAGCGCCACCACTTCGGCCGTCGCGGCAAAGGTGAAGGCCGGCACGAACACGGCATCTCCCGGGCCAACGCCCCAGGCCCGCAGCACCAGCAGCAGGGCATCGGTGCCGTTGGCGCAGGCGATGGCATGTTTCACCCCGGTCCATGCGGCGATGTCTTTTTCGAATTGCGTCACCTGTGGCCCCAGAATCCACTGACCACCCTCCACCGCCACCTTGATGGCAGCGTCGAGCGGCCCGCCAAGACGACGGCGCTGGGCTTGCAGGTCAATGAAAGCGATGGGCTGGCTCACGCAGGTCCGTTTTGGAAAATCACGAGGTTTTTAGGTCGCGGCACGCGCGCCTCCGACACAAGAATTGTTGCAAAATAAATCCCCAAAAAACATCAGGCCGGCTTGCTCTCGACCGGCGCGCGGCCATAGGTGTCTTCGAAACGGACGATGTCGTCTTCGCCCAGATAGGCGCCCGACTGCACTTCAATCAGGTGCAACGGCTCGGGCCCTGGATTTTCCAGCCTGTGCTTGGCGCCCAGCGGAATATAGGTGGATTCATTGCTGTGCAGCGCGAACTGGCGCTCGTCGCAGGTGACGATTGCTGTGCCCTGCACCACGATCCAGTGCTCGGCGCGGTGATGATGCATCTGCAAGGACAGCTTGGCGCCCGGATTGACCACGATGCGCTTGACCTGGAAGCGCGGCCCGGAATCGATGCTTTCATAGGTGCCCCAGGGCCGGTGCACCACCGCATGGTGGATATGCTGTTCGCGGCCCTGACTCTCCAGCTGCTCGACAATCTTCTTGACGTCCTGGCAGGCGTCACGATGGCTGACCAGCACCGCATCCTTGGTCGCCACCACCACCAGATTTTCTATGCCGAGCGCGGCCACCAGCGGACCTTCGCTGCGGATATAGGAATTGCGCACATTTTCCATCAGCACGTCGCCCTGCAGGGCGTTGCCGTCGGCGCCGCGCTCGGCGATGTCCCACAGCGAATGCCAGGAGCCGACATCGCTCCAGCCCATCTCGACCGGCACCACCGCCGCGCTGGCGGCTTTTTCCATCACGGCATAGTCGATGGAGTCCGACGGACAGGCGAGGAACGCCGGCTCGCCCAGGCGGATGAAATCCAGATCGTGATGGCCATGCGCCAGCGCGTCACGGCAACAGGCCAGCATGCGCGGCTGAAGCCGCTCCATCTCTGCCAGAAAGCTTTTGGCCTGGAACAGGAACATCCCGCTGTTCCAGTAATAACCGCCGGCTTTGAGATAGGATTGCGCGGTGGCCCGGTCGGGCTTTTCCACAAAGCGTTCGACCGCGAAGGCGCCGGGCGCCCCGGTCAGCGCGGCCGCGCTCTTGATATAGCCATAGCCGGTTTCCGGTCCGGTGGGCTTGATGCCAAAGGTCACCAGCGCCCCGCCCTGCGCCGCCTTGCGCGCGAGCGCGACCGCCTGATGGAAGGCGCCGACATCCAGCACCGCGTGATCGGATGGCATGATGAGCATCAATCCGTCCGGATCGTCCTGCACGATCTGGAGCGCCGCGATGGCGGCGGCCGGCGCGGTGTTGCGCCCCGCAGGCTCCAGCACGATCTTGGCGCCCTTGATGCCGGCGGCACGCAGCTGTTCGGCGATCAGGAAGCGGTGATCCTGGTTGGAAATCACGATCGGCGGGGCAAAGCCGTCACCCTGGGCCCGCGCCGCAGTCTCCTGAATCATGGAGCCGGCGCCGGCAAGCGACAGGAATTGCTTGGGCATCGCCTTGCGCGACAGCGGCCACAGCCGGGAGCCCGAACCACCCGACAGGATGACAGGCGTTATGGATTCGCTTGAGGTCATACGCAGTGTTCCGTGAACGCACCGGAAATTGCGTCAAACAAACCGGCAAAACAAGTTGAGCGACAAACCGGGCGCCAGCGTGGGAGTTTTACTTGAAAATACAACTGGTTAGAACTTCTGCGCCAGATACTCGCGGGCCAAAATCTTTGCTTCCTCAACACCGGGTTGGTCGAAGGGATCTACCCCCATGAGCCGCCCCATGATGATGGTCTCCAGCATGAAGTGCATCATCAGCGCACCGATGTGGAATTCATCGACTTTGGGCAAATGGATTTGCCGCACGGGGCGGCCGTTCTTGAACAGGGTCTGCGCCGTGGCGCGGGCTTCAGCGTCCACCAGGTCGCCCAGTTTCTTGCCGGCGAGATAACCCAGCCCCAGCGCATTGGCGCGGGCGCGCGGCGCGGCCGGACCCTTGCCCTTGGTATCCACCGTCACCAGCGTGAACAGGGCGGTGGCCGGTCCATCGCGAAACATCTGCAGCTGGCTGTGCTGATCGACCGGCCCCAGCACGGAAACCGGCGTCGAGCCCTTGCCATCCTTGCCCAGGCTTTCCGCCCAGAGCTGCCGCCACCAGCCGCCGAACACCGCCAGATCGTCGGCGTAGGGCCACAATACCGTGGTGGCGAGCTTGCCTTCTTCGCTCAAAGCCTGGTGCAGCGCCGCGCCCACCGCGGCGGGCGCATCGCCGGGCGAACCGGCGGCCAGCACCTCATCGAGCGTGGCCTGCGCGCCGGCGCGAAGCTGTTTCACGTTCAGGCCCATCAGCAAGGCCGGCAGCAGGCCCACCATGGTGAGCACCGAATAGCGGCCACCAACCCCCAGCGGATGATCCAGCTTCACCGCGCCGATGGAATCAGCGAAATCGGCCAGCGCGCTTTGGTGCGGTTCGGTGATGATGGTGAAATGCTTCTTGAGCGCTTTGACGCCCGCCTTCTCCAGTGCGTCGGCTGCCGTCAGCACCTGCATCAGGGTTTCGGCCGTGCCGCCCGACTTGGAGATGGCGACAAAATGCGTCTTCTTCAGATCAAAGCGCCCCAGTGCCTTGGCCCAGCTGAAGGGGTCGGGATTGTCGTGAAATTCGACGAAGGGCTTGCCGGTCTTGCGCAGCGCGGTCAGTGCCTGCCCGCCCAGGCTGGAGCCACCGATGCCCAGCACCGCGACCGTGGCAAATCCCTTCAGCGTGGCGGCATGGCGTGTGGCCGCGCGCAGATCGTCGGCGCGCGACGGAATGCCCAGCAGCTCAAGCGTCTTGCCCTTGTGCTGCTGACGCAGCCATTCCAGCGCCGCGACCGTTGCCCCCAATGCCGTACTGTAGCGGGTGGGCGACGGCGCCCCCGCGCCCGACAAGGCCAGCTCGAGTGAGATGTTCAGCGGGGATTTGGCCATGCGGAGGGTTCAGCTTTCGGTTTCGATCCGCGCCTTCAGGATCTTGTCGGGCTCGCCGCTGATGGTGCCGTTATTATGCTCGCCGCCCTTCTTGATCTTGTCGACATTGTCCATGCCTTCGACCACCTGCCCCCAGACGGAATACTGGCGGTCTAGCCAGGGCGCGTCGTCGAAACAGATATAGAACTGGCTGTTGGCGCTGTCGGGATTAGCGGTGCGCGCCGCCGAGACCGTGCCGCGCCCATGCTTTTCGCTGGAAAATTCGGCCTTCACATTGGGCAGGTCCGAGCCGCCGCTGCCGGTGCCGGTGGGATCGCCGGTCTGCGCCATGAAGCCGGGAATGACGCGGTGAAACACCACGCCGTCATAGAAGCCCTGACCCGTCAGCGTCTTGATGCGCTCGACATGGTTGGGCGCCAAGTCTTCGCGCAGCTTGATTTTTACGGGGCCGTCCTTGAGATCGAGAACGAGATAGTCGGTCATTTATGTATTTCCTTACAGCGTTTGACGAGAGCTTCCGCAACAGCAGCGGTGGTGAAGGGCGTGATGTCGCCGTCCAGCAGGGCGATTTCCTTCACCAGCCGCGACGATATCGCCTGATGACGCGGATCGGCCATCAGAAAGACGGTTTCGATTTCCGTATTGAGACGCTGGTTCATCGCCACCATCTGGAATTCATATTCGAAGTCGGACACCGCGCGAAGGCCGCGGATAATCACCGAGGCGCCGACCTGGGCGGCGAATTTCACCAGCAGCGTGTCGAACGGAACCACCGCGATGGTGGCATGGCCGGCGGCCAGCCGCTCGGCTTCCGAGCGCACCATCGCCACCCGCTCGTCCAGGGTGAAAATCGGCTGCTTGGAGGCATTGGTCGCGACGCCGATCACCAGGTGATCGACCAGCTTGACCGCGCGCTTGATGATATCGAGATGACCCAGGGTCACCGGGTCGAAGGTGCCGGGGTAAAGGCCGGTGAGCTGCTTACCCTTGGATGAGGGACCGCTCATTCGTCCTCGCCGACATCGGCAATACGCTCCACCGACACCACCCGCTCGCCCTCGTCCACCCGGAATACGGTGACGCCCTGCGCGGCGCGGCCCTGGATCGAGATGCCCGACACCGCCACGCGAATGGTCTGGCCGCCATCGGAAATCATCATCAGGTCGTCGGATTCCTCGACCGGGAAGGAAGCGATCACGGCGCTGTTCTTCTTGCCCATGCCGATGGCGACAATGCCCGAGCCGCCGCGCCCGGTGACGCGATATTCGTAGGACGAGCTGCGCTTGCCAAAGCCGGTCTGTGATAAAGTCAGCACGAACTGCTCGCGCGCGCCCAGCGTCGCATAGCGTTCGGAAGTCAGCGTGGCCTCCTCGACGCCGTCGTCGGCATCGTCTTCAACTTCAACAGGCGCTTCCGCCTCGCCGCTTTCGGCGCGGCGCGCGGCGCTGGCCTGTTTCAGATAGGCGCGGGCTTCGGCCGAAGTGGCGTCGGAATGATAGAGCAGCGACAGGCTGACAACCTCATCGCCGTTGGCCAGCTTGATGCCGCGCACGCCGGTGGAGTCGCGGCCCTTGAAGACGCGCACATCGCCGACCGGGAAGCGAATGGCCTTGCCGCCGCGGCTGGTGAGCAGGAAATCATCCGCATCGGTACAGGTGGCAACGCCGATGATGCCATCGCCCTCCGCCAGCTTCATGGCGATCTTGCCGTTCTTGTTGACCTGGGCGAAGTCGGACAGCTGGTTGCGCCGCACACCGCCGGACTTAGTGGCGAACACCACGTTCAGCTTGTCCCACTCCGTGTCGTTTTCCGGCAGCGCCAGGATGGTGGTTATGCGCTCGCCTTCCGCCAGCGGCAGCAGGTTGACCATCGCCTTGCCCTTGCCGGCGATGCGGGCCTCCGGCAGCCGCCAGACCTTGAGCTTGTAGGCCATGCCGGTGGACGAGAAGAACAGCAGCCAGGCATGGGTGGAGGCGACGAACAGGCTGGTGACAAAATCCTCGTCGCGCGTCGCCATGCCGGAACGGCCCTTGCCGCCGCGTCCCTGCACCCGGTATTCGGCCAGGGGCGTGCGCTTGATATAGCCGGCATGGGTCACGGTGACGGCGACCTCCTCGCGCTCGATCAGCGCTTCGTCTTCCATCTCGATTTCGGCGTCGATCAGTTCAGTCTTGCGCGGGGTGGCGAACTCGTCACGGATCGCGGCCAACTCGTCACGGATGATGGTCAGCACCCGCTCGCGCGACGACAGGATGTCGAGATAATCGGCAATGGCCAGGCCCAGCTTCTGGACCTCGTCATTGATTTCGTCGCGGCCCAGCGCGGTGAGGCGCTGAAGGCGCAGCTCCAGGATCGCCTTGGCCTGCTCTTCCGACAGGCGGACGGTATTGCCCTCAGCCACCTTGTGGCGGGGGTCGGCGATCAGCGCCACAAGCGGTCCGACATCCTTGGCGGGCCAGGCACGCGCCATCAACTGCTGGCGCGCGGCAGATGCATCAGCCGTGCCGCGGATCAGCTTGATGACATCGTCGATATTGGCGACGGCGACGGCCAGGCCCACCAAAATATGGCCCCGGTCGCGCGCCTTGGAGAGATCGAACTTGGTACGGCGGGTGACGACTTCCTCGCGGAAGCTCACAAAGGCAACCAGCAGATCCTTCAGATTCATCTGAATCGGGCGGCCGTCATTCAGCGCCAGCATGTTGACGCCGAAGCTCTGCTGCAGGTTCGAGAAGCGATAAAGCTGGTTCAGCACCACTTCACTGGAGGCGTCGCGCTTGAGCTCGATCACCAGCCGCATGCCGGAGCGGTCGCTTTCGTCGCGAATGTCCGAAATGCCCTCGACGCGCTTGTCGCGCACCAGTTCGGCGATGCGTTCGGTCAGCACCGCCTTGTTCACCTGATAGGGCAGCTCGGTGACGATAATGGCTTCGCGGTCCTTGCGGATTTCCTCCACGGCGCAGCGCGCGCGCATCAGGATCGAGCCGCGGCCCCGCGCCAGCGCGGCGCGGGCATTCTGCTTGCCGATCAAAAGCGCGCCGGTGGGAAAGTCCGGCCCCGGCACGATCTCGGTCAGGGCTTCCAGGTTGATGGACGGGTCATTAATATAGGCCAGGCACGCGTCGATCACTTCGCCCAGATTGTGGGGCGGGATGTTGGTGGCCATGCCGACCGCGATGCCCGACGAGCCGTTGACCAGCAGATTGGGAAAGCGCGACGGCAGAACCACTGGCTCGCGCTCGGTGCCGTCGTAATTGTCGCGGAACTCGACGGTTCCCTTGTCGATATCCTCGGTCAGGGCATGGGCGATCTTGGCCCGGCGCACTTCGGTGTAACGCATGGCGGCCGGCGGATCGCCGTCTACCGAACCGAAGTTGCCCTGCCCGTCGATAAGCGGGGCGCGCATGGAAAATTCCTGCGCCATGCGCACCAGCGCGTCGTAAATCGACTGGTCGCCATGCGGGTGATACTTGCCGATGACATCGCCGACCACGCGGGCGGATTTGCGATAGGCCTTGTTCCAGTCATAGCCGTTTTCGTGCATCGAAAAGAGAATGCGGCGATGCACGGGCTTGAGCCCGTCGCGCGCATCGGGCAGCGCGCGCTGGACGATGACGCTCATCGCATAGTCGAGATAAGAGCGTTTCAGCTCGTCTTCGACGGCGATGGTGGCTATGGGATTGCCGCTTTCGGGAGGCAATTTGGTGTCGGAATCGTCGCTCAAAATGCGTCCTCGGGCGCAGGTTCAGGACCTGCAAAAAACAGAGGTGATTCCTAGCATTTCAGCAGGGGCGAAACCAGCAAATTAACCCCAAACAAACAGCTGATTGGATTGACTAATTTGCCGGTTTTTGCAGGGCTGAAAGCTCGGCGCGGACCCGCTCCATGTCATAGGCGTAAATCAGCCTCTCCTTGCCCGAATCCCTGTAGCCGAAGGTGATGCCGACCAGCCGTCCGGCGCTGTCCAGCACCGGCCCGCCGGAAAAGCCCGGTCCCGCAACATCCGCGCGCCGCCGGTCATTGGAAAAGATGAAATAGTTCGCTGCGGTGCAATCCTGGCATCGCAAAATCTCGCGCACCACGCCGTGCGCGACACGCAAGTCGCCGCCGCCACCCTGGCCATAGGCAATCACCGCACCGCCGACTGCGACGGGTGCGGTATCGGGCGGCTGGCCGCGCGACGTGCGAAAGAACATCAGGTCGTAATCGCGCCGCACGCCGATCACGCTCTTGGGATCGACCAGGTTAGCATTGTGCGCATTGGTGACGGCGATGCCGTTTGCTACCACCACCGCCGCCCCATTGGCGGAATCGATGCCCAGATGGACGCGCGCCTGCAGCGGCAGATAGGCTTGGGCGATTCGCGGTTCCGCGATTCGCGCCACCGGCACCCCCGAAGAGGCGCAGGCAGCGGCAATCAGAAGAAGCGGAAGAAACGCAAAACTAGAAGGGGATCTCGTCATCCATCTCGTCGCGCTGGAAGCTGGCCGGGGCTTCATTGGTGCCGCGTCCGCCGCCGCCAAAGCCGCCCTCACCGCCGCCGCCACCGCTGCGACCATCCAGCATCACCATGGTGCCGTTGAAGCGGTTCAACACGATCTCGGTGGAATATTTTTCGGCGCCGTCCTTGTCGGTCCATTTGCGGGTCTGCAGCGCGCCTTCCAGATAAACCTTGGCGCCCTTCTTCAGATACTGCTCGGCGACCTTGGCCAAATTTTCATTGAAGATCACCACGCGGTGCCACTCGGTCTTTTCCTTCTTCTCGCCGCTGGCCTTGTCTTTCCAGCTTTCCGACGTGGCGACCGAAAGATTGACCACCGGCTCGCCGGACGTCATGCGGCGCACCTCCGGGTCCTTGCCCAAGTTGCCGACCAAAATCACCTTGTTGACGCTACCCGCCATGTTCGTCTCCGTTACGTTGCCGGGACGTTAGGCGTCCGCGCCTGCCTGCGCCATCAACCCGGCTGTTGCTGCCTGTGGACAGGCCTAGTAATAACATTGTTCTTTTTTTGTTCCAATAGCGCTTTGCCTCCCTTTCCGGCGATAAACACGCGGCGCTGGCGAGCGGGTTCATGCCCTTCAATTCTTATCCTTATTTCATCTTCCTGGCGGCGGCCGTGCTGGGCTATTGGCTGCTGGAAAACCGCACCCTGACGGGACGGCGGGTGTTCCTGCTGCTGGCCTCCTATGCCTTCTATGCTTGGTGGCGGGCGGACTTCCTGCTGTTGCTGATCGGCTCGACCCTGGTCAACTACATGATCGGCCGCGAGATCGAGCTGCGCCGGGCGCGCCAGGCGGATCGCCGGATATTCTTGATCGGCGGGCTGATATTCAATCTGGGCCTAATCGCCCTGTTCAAATACCAGACGCTTTTCGTCACCACGGCGAATGACCTGCTGAGCATCGGCCTGCCGGTGTCGGATTTCTTTCTGCCGCTGGCGATCTCCTTCTTCACCTTCGAGCAGATCAGCTATCTGGTGGATGCGGACACCTGCAAGACGCGCAATTATTCGCTGCTGGATTACGCCCTCTTCGTCGCCTACTTCCCGCACCTGATCGCCGGACCGATCGTGCGGCACAATGACCTGATCCCGCAATTTGTCGCCAAGCGCACCGCCCGCGCCAATGACCTGGCCGCCGGCATCACCCTGTTCACCATCGGCCTGGCCAAGAAAACCCTGATCGCCGACAATCTCGCGCCCTTTGCCGACACGATTTTCAATGCCGCAGGGCGCGGCACGGCGCTCGGCCTGACCGACAGCTGGCTGGGCACGCTGTTCTTCAGCTTCCAGATCTATTTTGATTTCTCGGCCTATTCCGACATGGCGCTGGGTTCGGCGGTGATGCTGGGCATCCGGCTGCCGGTGAACTTCCACTCGCCCTACAAGTCGGCCAGCATCATCGAATTCTGGCGGCGCTGGCATATCTCGCTGTCGGCCTTCCTGCGCGACTATCTCTATATTCCGCTGGGCGGAAACCGCAGCAGCAGGGCGTGGCGTTACCTCAACCTCTTCATCACCATGCTGCTGGGCGGTCTCTGGCATGGCGCCAGCTGGACCTTCATGCTGTGGGGCGGACTGCATGGCCTGTATGTGGCCATCAACCACGCCTTCCGCCATGTCACCAAAGGTGTGACGCCGCCCGCCATCTGGCGCCTGCCGCTGCATGTTCTTTCGGTGCTGCTGACCTTCGCGGCCACCAGCCTGGCCTGGATCGTGTTCCGCGCCCAGGACCTGGCCAGCGCCCGCAATGTGGCAGGCGGGCTGCTGGGCCTGGGTGATTCCGCCATCGTCAGTTTTTCGCCCCTGGCGGCGGTGACACTGGCGCTGCTGTTTGTGATCGTGTGGTGGATGCCCAACAGCATGCAGATCATGTGGCGGCACAATCCCGCCCTACCCTCGCCTTACGCCAGCGATCCGGTCACGCCCGCGTCGCGCCTGGCCTGGCAGCCAACGCGGCTGCAGGCCTGCGCCTATGGCCTGCTTTGCATCGTCGCAATCCTGGCCTTGTCCAATCTCAAGCCCTTCATCTATTTCCAGTTCTGAACCCATGGAAAAAAACCGCTACGCTTTTTGGTTTCTGGGCACGGTGGCCTTGGGCATCGCTGCGCTGATGGGATTCAACTGGGCCGCGGGCGCCTACATCCTGCACCATTCCGCCGGTGCCAGCGTCCAGACGCTCTCCGGTTTCGAACGCGCCCTCAAACCTGTCTGGCTGGCGCAGATTCGTCCCGAACTGGTCTTTGTCGGTTCCAGTCGGGTGCGCGACGGCTTCGATCCTATCCTGATTGATCCGGCGCTGAAGGTGAAAAGCTTCAATTATGGCGCGTCCAGCATGACGCCCTATGAGGCGCGCCGCTTTGCGCAGGATGCGCTGGCGCAACCGTCCGTCAAACAGGTCGTGGTGTCGCTGGATGCCTTCACCGGAAACGGCGGACCGGGCGAAGCCCTGCCCAGCTTCGATGAAACGCGTCTGGCGGTAACGCCGGACGGTGCGCCGACGCAGCGCCGCGCGCTTTGGCTTTTCACTACCCGCTTCCTGAGCGGCGGCGCGCTGGGGATGAACGCGCTGAGCGTTTATGCCCTGGCCCGGCTGAAGACGCATGAGACGGCTGCCGACCGGCCCGACATTTTCAATGCCTATAGCCACATGACCGGGGCCGTGATGCAGCGCGATCTCGCCTATCGCCGGACGCGGACCCTGACGATGGGCCTTGGGCCGGCGCGGGAATTCTCAACCCTGCTAGCCAGCGCCTGTGAGGCCAATGCGCGCCTGATTCTGTTCTTCCCGCCCGACCATATGGCGATACAGGCGCGATATCGTGAGGGCGACGACGCGGCGCTGGACGCTTTCAAACAGACGGTGCAGGGCGCCGTGGCACGCCACAACGCCCGCTGCGCGTCAAAGGTGGTGCTGTTCGATTTCCTCGGCCCCAACACGCTGACGACAGAGGCGCTGCGGGACGGCCGCAGCGCCAGCTATGTCGATCTGGTGCATTTCCGCCCCCCAGCCGGCCTGTGGCTACTGGAGAAAATGGGCGTGGGCTTGCCGCGACTGCGCTAGGGAGTCGTGCTGGGGGTCGGCACGGTACAGGACGAGCCGCAACCGCTCTTGCTGTCATCCATGGCCAAGGCGATGGCGATAGCGCCACCAACGACCACAGCGACGCCCAGGACGATCAGAAGATTGGGGTTGCCACGCTGAGCCTCCTGGATTCCAGCCGGTTTTCCGGGAGACAGGGCCGAAACCTCCGCTGCCAGGGCTTGCGATCCCATCATGGCGGTAGCAACGGCTGTGATTATCATTTTCCGGAAATTCATTATGGGTCCCCTTCTGCAAATACGCGCCTTTGGCGGCGATAATTGGTTGTTCCGGTTGACCAATTCAGCAAGCCCACCGCTTGAGGTTATTAGGCCGCATCCCGGATAATTTGCAAATGAACAATGATGACTTTGTTGTAGTTGTTCTCTTTTTGTTTTCAGGGCCCGAAACGGTTATGAGTAGCCCATGGAATTTCTGACACAGATTCTCGCGCCTGACCGCCTCACGGCCGTGGTGGATGTCGGCGCCAACCCGATCGACGGCGATCCACCCTACAAGGCGATGCTGGCGGCGGGGCTGTGCGAGGTGGTCGGGTTCGAGCCGCAGGCCGAGGCGCTGGCGCGACTGCAGAAGATGGCCGGCCCGCGCGAACGTTACCTCCCCCATGCGCTGGGCGATGGAACTTCACGCACCCTGCATGTCTGCGACCTGGAAGGCATGACCAGCCTGCTGGTTCCCGACCCAGCCCGGCTGGCGCTTTTCAATTTGTTTCCTATATGGGGGGAAGTGAAAAACACCATCCCTGTTTCCACCAGGCGCCTCGATGACATTTCTGAAATCGCGCAGCTGGATTTCCTCAAAATGGATATCCAGGGTTCCGAGCGCGATGTGCTGACCCATGGCAAGGCCAAGCTGGCCGATGCCGTCGCGATCCAGACCGAGGTCTCCTTCATCACCCTGTATGAAGGTCAACCGACCCTGGGCGAGATGGATGTGATGATGCGGGAACTCGGCTTTCTGCCGCATTGTTTCGCGGAACTGAAAGTATGGCCCCTGGCGCCCACCATCGTGTCGGGCCAGCCCAACAAGGGCCTGCGCCAGCTTTTGGAAGCCGATCTGGTCTATGTGCGCGACTTTACCCGGGCCGAAAATATGAGCCCCGAGCAGTGGAAGCATCTCGCCCTGATCGCCCATCATTGCTACGGCTCGGTGGACCTGGCCGCGCGGGCCATCAACATGCTCACCCAGCTGGGCGTGGTGCCGGCCAACACCGCCGAACGTTATCTCTCCAGCCTTGCCCCGAGAAAAGCCAACTGATGCTGAAAAATATCTCCATCCGCGGCGCCCGCGAGCACAACCTCAAGAATATCGACGTCGAGATTCCGCGTGACACATTGACAGTGCTGACCGGCCTGTCGGGTTCGGGCAAGTCCAGCCTGGCGTTCGACACCATCTATGCGGAAGGCCAGCGCCGCTATGTCGAAAGCCTGTCGGCCTATGCAAGGCAATTTCTGGAATTGATGCAGAAGCCGGATGTGGACCATATCGAAGGCCTGTCGCCGGCGATTGCCATCGAGCAGAAAACCACCTCGAAGAATCCGCGCTCCACGGTCGGAACCGTCACCGAGATCTACGACTATCTGCGCCTGCTGTTCGCCCGCGTCGGGGTGCCCTATTCGCCGGCCACCGGCCTGCCGATCGAAAGCCAGACCGTCAGCCAGATGGCCGACCGGATTCTGGCGCTGCCGGAAGGCACACGGCTCTTCCTGCTGGCGCCGATCGTGCGCGGCCGCAAGGGCGAGTACCGCAAGGAACTGGCCGAACTTCAGAAGAAAGGCTTCCTGCGCGCCAAGGTGGACGGGAAGTTTTACGATATCGGCACCACGCCCGCGCTGGACAAGAAGCTCAAGCACGATATCGAGATCGTGGTGGACCGCATCGTGGTCAAGCCCGATATCGGCAACCGCCTGCCCGATTCCATCGAGACCGCGCTGAAACTGGCCGACGGACTTCTGGTGGTGGAATTCGCCGACGAAAAGGAAAAGGGCGGCCCCCGCAAGGATCAGCAGCGCCAGATGCTGTTGTCCTCCAAATTCGCCTGCCCGGTTTCCGGCTTCACCATTTCGGAAATCGAACCCCGGCTGTTCAGCTTCAACAATCCCCATGGCGCCTGCCCGGAATGCGATGGCTTGGGGGTACAGAATTATTTCGACGAGGCCCTGGTGGTGCCGGACGAAAGCCTGAGCCTGAAGAAAGGCGCTGTCGCGCCCTGGGCCAAGTCTTCCTCGCCCTATTACCTCCAGACCCTGGACGCCCTGGCGCGGCACTACAAATTCTCGATGAACGAACCCTGGGAAGACCTGCCCAAAAAGGCGCAGACCGTCATCCTGCACGGCTCGGGCGAAGAGGTGATCAAGTTCACCTATGACGACGGCATGCGCCGTTACGACACCAAGAAGGAATTCGAAGGCGTCATTCCCAACATGGACCGGCGCTACGGGGAAACCGACAGCGCCTGGGTGCAGGAAGACCTGGAACGCTTCCAGGCCGAAGCCCCTTGTGAAGTCTGCAGCGGCTATCGCCTGAAGCCGGAGGCCCTGTCGGTGAAGATCGGCGGGCTGCATATCGGCCAGGTCTGCGAGCAGTCCATTCGCGACGCCGATGGCTGGTTTCGCGACATCGACAAGAAATTGACGCCGCAGCACCGCGAGATTGCGATGCGCATCCTGAAGGAAATCCGCGCCCGGCTGAAATTCCTCAACAATGTCGGCCTTGATTACCTCACCATGGCGCGCAATTCCGGCACCCTGTCGGGCGGCGAAAGCCAGCGCATCCGGCTGGCCTCGCAGATCGGCTCGGGCCTGACGGGCGTATTGTATGTGCTGGACGAACCCAGCATCGGCCTGCACCAGCGCGACAATGCCAAGCTACTGGAATCGCTGCGCGGCCTGCGTGACATGGGCAACACCGTGCTGGTGGTGGAACATGACGAAGAAGCCATCCGCACCGCCGACCATGTGATCGACATGGGGCCCGGCGCCGGCGTGCATGGCGGCCATATCATCGCCGAAGGCACCCCGGCCGAAGTCATCGCCAACAAGAAAAGCCTGACCGGAAAATACCTCAGCGGCGCGGAAAGCATCGCCATTCCGGCCAAGCGCCGCAAAGCGGTCCATGACCGCTGGCTGAAAGTGGTGGGCGCGCGGGGCAACAATTTGAAGAATGTCACCGCCCAGATTCCACTGGGTACGCTGACCTGCATCACCGGCGTGTCGGGCGGCGGCAAGTCCACCCTCACCATCGAGACATTGTTCCGGGCCGCGTCGCGCAAGCTGTCACAGTCGCGCGAGCACCCCGCCCCGCATGACCGCATCGAGGGGCTGGAATTCCTCGACAAGGTGATCGATATCGACCAGAGCCCGATTGGCCGCACACCGCGCTCCAATCCCGCCACCTATACCGGCGCCTTCACCCCCATCCGCGACTGGTTCACCGAACTGCCCGAAGCCAAGGCGCGCGGTTACGCCCCCGGGCGCTTCAGCTTCAACGTCAAGGGCGGGCGCTGCGAAGCCTGTCAGGGCGACGGCGTCATCCAGATCGAAATGCACTTCCTGCCGGACGTTTATGTGCAGTGCGATGTCTGCCAGGGCAAACGCTATAACCGCGAAACCCTGGAAGTGAAATTCCGCGACCGCTCGATCAGCGATGTGCTGGACATGACCATCGAGGCCGGCGCCGAACTGTTCAGGGCGGTGCCGTCCATCGCGGAAAAGCTGGAAACGCTGAAGCGGGTCGGGCTGGGCTATATCGCCATCGGCCAGCAGGCCACCACCCTGTCCGGCGGCGAGGCCCAGAGGGTCAAGCTGTCCAAGGAATTGTCGCGCCGCGCGACGGGCCGCACGCTCTATATCCTGGACGAGCCGACCACCGGACTGCATTTCCACGACGTCAAGAAGCTGCTGCAAGTGCTGCAGGAGCTGGTGGACCAGGGCAATACGGTGGTGGTGATCGAGCACAATCTGGAAGTCATCAAGACCGCCGACTGGATCGTGGATCTGGGGCCGGAAGGCGGCGATGGCGGCGGCGAAATCATCGCCAGCGGCACGCCGGAGGATGTGGCGAAGAATGCCCGCTCCTATACCGGCCAGTATCTCAAGGCATTGCTGAAAAACGCGACCCCGGCCAAGCGGCTCAGGGCTGCCGAATAGGCGTCAGGACTCGATATCGACCGAAGGTTTGTCCTTCAGCGTCCGCCAGGCCGAAACACTGGCGCTGGAAAACAGGCCGATCACAAGAGGCCAGACAAAGAACAGCAGGCCCCAGAGAAATGGCAGCGCTTGGCGCAGCCAGACGAACATCGCCAGCTGCTGTGTCTGCAGGTTCGCGCTGGTGGCCGGTGGGGGCGGAATCTGGCTCGCCATCGGCACCATCAGCAAGATGAACAGCAAGAAAAGCGGAACCACGAAGCCCATCAGGACGGCGAACAGCGGCCAGAAATTTCCGGAGGACAGTTGCCAAGCGCGCCGCAACACCGGCTCAGTTTCCATTGCCGAAATCGCCGGCAACAGAAGGAAGAACCTGGCAGCGAAAATCAGCATCACGACATAAACCAGTAGCGAAGCTAAGGGGGCGGCCTGTAGAGAGCGCATCGCGACTCCGTTCGCCAGAATGCTGCCCAGAAAGAAGACCGGGATCACCAGTCCGACAAAGGAAAGTAGGGCGCGGAGCATTCGCCACTCCGCCGCACCAAAGGCGAAATGCGCCCAGCTGGGGGCGTTGCGCTGGCCCAGAGCCAGCTGCACCACCGCGACATACATTATCGCCATCAGTAACAAAGCCGACAGCAGATAGCCCAGCCACAACAACAAGGCAGGTCCCAGATGCGCGGCATTGCCGCTCGCCATTGCCTCGATGCTTTGGTTGAAGAGGTTCTGGGAGCTGAAGAACCCGAGTATGGTGACTAGCACCATCGGAACCCAGATCAGCCCGATGATCCCGCCCAGATGGGTGGCGGTGAAAACATAGGCATCGCGGATCGTCGCGACGACCGGGACACGCGTCATCACGCGGCCTTAAAATTCATCAAACGGGCGCAGATCGTCAAACACCGGCGCCTGGGGCGCTGTCGCGTCATGCCACAGGCCCATGGCCCAGGCGGTCAGGGCGGCGGCGACAGGAAGCTTGGCCAGGCCGACCAGCGGCTCGGTCACAAAGGCCAGCTTGCGGCGCGGCACAAAAGCGGCGACGCCGATGGCGGCAGCCGCGAGCAGGCCGGCGCCCAGCGCCAGCTTTGCGTAGTTGGTACCTTTGCCTTCGGCCATTATCGTCCCGCCTGTTCTTTTGCAAACTGTATATGGGGCAGCTGGGCTGCCCTCATCAAGTCCGGCGCCCGCTTCAATTCACCGTTGCGTCCCGAAGGACGCGTACCGGCGCATCATGGCACTTCAATCACCAGAAAATCGTTAAAATCAGCGCCAAATTAAGGCGTATGCCGGCGCAGACCCGCCCCAAACCTACCAGCCGGACAAAACAAAAGGCCTGCTATCTTTTGGACAACAGGCCTTTATCTATTTCGTCGTGACTGGAACGCTAAACGATTCGACTATTACGGCGCGGTATTACCGCCGCCAGCGCCCGTGGTAGTCGAAGACGCGAAATTACTCGGCTGACCCGACTTGTTGCCGCTCTGGTCGGCAACGATGATCGCAACACCAGCCAGCAGGCCGAGGCCGGCCGCACCCAGGATGATCGCACCGCGTTCCGTCTGAGCCGAATTCACGCCCGCCGGCTTGCCGGGGGCGAGAGCACCGTCGGTCGTCGCGGCGAAAGCCGAGGAACCAAGAAGCACAGCCGCCGAAAACGCACCAACAAAACTCTTATAAGAAAACATAGGCTTTCCCCTTTATGTTGGGCGCATACTTCCTCGAAGGTTCAGCCCAAGTCAACCGGACTTTCATAATTCCTTTTTGACTGTTGCCAAAAGGCTTTACCGCATCGCTCAGGGGTAAAATGGACGTCGGTTTGGATACATTTCGGGGCTGTTGACCCCGTCAAAAGTCCAAAATTGGCGGATTTTTAGGACAGTAGTCCTTTGCCTGGGGCTTTCCCGACCTGCTAAGGCCTGCCCATGAGCACAAAACTACACATTGTCGGCGGCGGATTGGCTGGTTCGGAAGCCACCTGGCAGGCCGCCGAAGCAGGCGTCGAGGTGATTCTCCATGAAATGCGCCCCCTGCGCGGCACCGATGCCCATCAGACTGATTCCCTGGCCGAACTGGTCTGCTCCAACTCGTTTCGCTCCGACGATGCCCAGAACAATGCCGTGGGCCTGCTGCATGAAGAGATGCGGCGCGCCGGGTCGCTGGTGATGCGCGCCGCCGACGCCCACAAGCTGCCGGCGGGGGGAGCCCTGGCGGTGGACCGGCATGGCTTTTCCGCCGCCGTCACCCAGGCCCTGGAAAACCATCCCAAGGTCACCATCGCGCGCGAGGAAGTCACCGCCCTGCCGCCCCCCGAATGGGGCAGCGCCATTGTCGCGACCGGGCCGCTGACTTCCGCCGCCCTGGGGGCGGCGATCGGCGAAGCGACGGGCCAGGACCAGCTCGCCTTCTTCGACGCCATCGCGCCCATCGTGCACCGCGAATCGGTCAACTTCGACATCGCCTGGTTTCAGTCGCGCTATGACAAGGAAGGCCCCGGCGGCGGCGTAGCGGACTATATCAACCTGCCGATGGACGAGGCGCAGTACAAAGCCTTCGTCGCCGCGCTGCTGGACGGCGAAAAGACCGACTTCAAGGAATGGGAAAAATCCACGCCCTATTTCGAGGCCTGCCTGCCCATCGAAGTGATGGCGTCACGCGGCGAACAGACCCTGTCTTTCGGGCCGATGAAGCCTGTGGGCCTGCAGGACTCGCGCAAGGCAGAACGTCACCATGCGGTGGTGCAACTGCGCCAGGACAACAAACTGGGCACCTTGTGGAACATGGTGGGCTTCCAGACCAAGCTGAAGCACGCCGAGCAGGTCCGCATCTTCCGCACCATTCCGGGGCTGGAAAATGCGCAGTTCGCGCGGCTGGGCGGGCTGCATCGCAACACTTTCATCAATTCGCCGCGCCTGCTGGATGCGCAGCTGCGCCTCAAGTCGCGGCCGCATCTGCGCTTCGCCGGGCAAGTCACCGGCGTGGAAGGCTATGTCGAAAGCGCCGCCATCGGGCTGCTGGCCGGGCGCTTTGCCGCCGCGGAAATCCTGGGCCGGGCCGCGACCCCGCCGCCAGCCACAACCGCCTTCGGCGCACTTCTGGAACACATTACCGGCGGCGCCGATGCCCGCACGTTTCAGCCCATGAATGTCAATTTCGGGCTGTTTCCGCCATTCCCCAAAACCGCGAAAATCCGGGGCAAGAACCGCAAACAGGCCATGAGCGCCCGCGCGCTGGAAGATTTGTCAGGCTGGCTGGGCGATAAACAGGCGGCTGAATAATTCCGCGAAACCGGGTACTGTTCCGTTCGTTGTCAAAACAGCAACAAAACGGATTTCATCATGGATATCCCCCTCGAACTTTCCTTCCACAACATGGCGTCTTCCGACGCCCTGAAGGCGGCGGTGCGCGAACACGTCAACAAGCTGGAACAGTTCCACGACCACATTATTGGCTGCCGGGTCGTGCTGGAGCTGCCGCACAGAAGCCAGAAGGCCAGCGGCAATCCGCCGGATGTCCATATCGTGATCCGTGTGCCGGGCAAGGAAATCGTGGTCAGCCGCGAACTGGCGCATGGCGGACACAAGAAGGCAGCCACCGATGCCTATGCCGTTCTGGATAGCGCATTCCTGGTCGCCCAGAAGCAGCTCAAGGACCATCGCCGCATCAGCCATGGCGATGTGAAACACAAGTCGGCTGGCCCCAGCGAACTGGATATCGTCTAGAGCCGCCTTTTCATCGCTGCGCTCAGCAACGCCATTTGCCGGCCCCCGGAGCGCAATCACGCAATCCGCGATGTCCGAAATCGGTTCGCGGTGACTGGGCGTGGATTGCGCGACAAAGTTAAATCATCGGCGGCGGATCAAAGACGCCGCTTCATGGCTGCACTCAGCAATGCCATTTGCCGCCGATGAATTGGGACATCGCGGCCCACCCGAAGCCTGCGCAGATAGACCGGCACCAGCGCGGCGGGCAGGATTGCGGCCAGCGCCGCGCCGGGCTTGGGCATCGCGCGCGCGGCGAAGAAGTAATCGCGCGCCTTCAGGCCCACCTGCCGTATGGCGGCGGCGAAACGCGGATCGGTATTTTCCAGATGGAAGAATTCCTCCGGCGTGACATGCAGTGCCGCCAGAAGGTCGAGCGGCAGATACAATTTGTGCCGGCCATTGTGAAACGCCAGCGAGCGCAGCAGCCCCGTCAGGCCATAGGCTCGCGCCGCCTCGCGCACCAGCGCGGGATTGCCGCCCAGGATCTGCGCCGCCAGCCGCATCACCGCCCCGCTGGTCGCGTCGATATAGGTTTCCAGCGCGGCGAAATCGGCCAGGCGCTCAGCGGATGAATCAAAGGCGCGGGCGGCGATCAGGCTTTCCAGATCGGCCAGCACCACGGGCTTTGCCACGAAAAGCGCCGCCAGGCCCTTTGCCACGTCATGATTGCGGGGCTTTGCCCTGGACGCGCCTTCGGCGGTTTCGCGCCACCATTCCAGCCGGATCGCCCCCAGCATCGGCTCGCGCACCGTCTCCGAGACCCGCGCCACTTCGGCATTGAAGGCATAGAGGGCGAACAGAAACGGGCGCTGCGGCGCCGGCGCGAACAGGGTTGAAAAATAGCGATCAGGATCGGCGGCGCGCACCGACACGGCCAGGCGGTTGGCCAGGGCAGCATCCATGTGAAGCGCAGCATCCATCTAAAATGAAACCGCCCGCTTGCGCGGGCGGTTCCGTATTTTCCTGTGCCTATCAATCAGTAGAGGTGCCCCGCCGCGACCATGCTGAACAGCATCGGCACCGACAAAAGCGTGTTGACGCGGCTGAAGATCATGGCGGTCTTGCCGGCGGCGGCCTTGTCGGCCGGGGCCAGGTCGGAATACTTGCCGCCGATATTCAGCGCCTTTTGCTGGTTGGGCCAGATCACGAACCAGACGTTGAACCACATGATCGTGCCCAGCCACATGCCGATGCCGATGCCGAGATATTTCGGCACGACCGGCCAGCCTTCCAAGCCATCGATGAGATCCAGCGTATAGGCTTCCAGCAGATAGCCGTTGCGCTGCGCCAGAATGATGCCCAGCACGAGCGTCACCATCGCGGACCAGCG